>JAKSQO010000001.1 GCA_024404095.1 Clostridia bacterium
ATATTGCTTGAATGGGTGTGCTTTGAAAAAATTGCTGTTATTCAGTAGGCATTATATAAAAAATTCATTACAGAGTTGTAAATCTGTCATAGAATTAGAAATTCAAAAAGGGATTTAAGTCATAAAAATCATTTATAGCCTTAAATCCCTTTTGATATTATTATTTAGATAACTTGAAAATGCTAATGAAATATACATAAAGTAACGAAACTTTTATTTAAATTTATCTGTCAGTTTGTTGTAATTCTTTTCGCCTAAGACAGATAAAAGTATTCTGTTCGGAATATGAGTAATGTAGTCTTTATAAATTTCTTTTTTATGTTTTTTTCGTTGCTTCTCAGTTTGCCATGATGCAAGATACATATGAATGCTGTATGTGTTATCAGTTAATACAGTCTTAACAGAATTATAGTTTTTTGGTGCAAAGAAATCGGATGGATATATTGTTATATTATCAAGCCTTTGAACATCAGAACAGTTGAGTTTCAGACTATGTTTTTTGAGTATTTTTGTTGTGATCTCCGGTTGGATTTCATAGTTGATCGAACCATCATCTTTTATTAGTTTTATATTCTTAAAATAATCGAGTATTTCGCCGATAATCGGGTTATTTTTTTCAGCGCCAAAACCTACACCAGTGTTAACTAAATCCGGTTGATCAAAACCCATGTATGCTTTTTCGTTCAATAAGTCATCAAAAGATCTGACAAGCATAACATCAGTATCAAGATATATTCCGCCGTAATTATATATTATATAATATCTTACGTAATCAGATAGAAATGACCATTTTTTTGCTCCATTGCCTGTTGTGCATAAACGCTGTTACTAATATCAATATTAGATTCATTCCATTCAATTATTTTGTAATCGGGACAGAATTTTTTCCAGCTATTTATACATTTCTTTATCAGATTACTTTTTTCTCCGTTGCCGAACCAGCAATAATGAATAATTTTAGGAATCATTGTTTTCAACCCCTTTTTTAAATTATAACAATTTATTAAAACAAAGTCAAATTTATTTTTTAAAAGAAACATTGATATTGAATTATAAATTATTTTTTGATAAAATAGATTTATTAAATTTCAAGGTGAGATTATGAATAATAAAAAAATCAGCTGTAACATTCTTTTTAATAACAGTCCCGGCAATACACATATCTCACAGATACTTGCGGGATATAAAATGCTTGAAGACAGGGGAGTACTAAAGATAAAAAGTGTCAGCCCCTGCACTACATTCCGTTCAAGCGGATACTATGAACACAACAGTATTGTCGAGGTAGAAATTAACGGAAAAATTCTTGTTTACGACATGGCAGACGGATATCAGAGTATTCACAGGAAAGATGTATTTGATGCTCAGCTCGATCGTGTGGATTTTTATTTCAAGAGAAGTTTTCTTTCTTCTTTTCACGATGGCTCAATCAATGCAGGTAAAATAAAACCACTCAGTCTTAATTATCTTTGTACCTGTAAAAACAATCCGTATGATCGTTTTTATATAGAAAAAGAAAATGGTATAAGTGAAATAAGACGTTTTGCCACACATCTTCATACTTATAAAAACGATAAGTATTTTTTTGAGCAGTTCGAATCTAATAATAAACGCTATGATGAATATAAACTTCTGTTTCTTGCAAGAATATGGGATTCAAGTAAAATCAATGCCGAGAGTATAAAACGCACTTATCCCTATTTTACGGATGCAGAGGCAAAAAATGAAGCGGATAAGTGGAAGTTTTCACTTGATAACGCAACTCGGTCAAGAATAGAATATATTAAATCGCTTCGCAATCATTTCGGAGACAGAGTTATATCGGGCATAAGCCATGATGATTTTTCTGAAAAAACATGTCCTGACCTGCTTGTTGACAATTCTGTTTCTGAGAGAAACAATTATATTCAGATGATAAAGAAAAATTATGTCTGCATCACAAGTGAGGGCCTTCACCACAGTATCGGGTGGAAGTTCGCCGAGTATGTTGCGGCAGGTAAGGCTATTATTACAGAGCCTCTTTTTTATGAGGTTCCTTATGGATTTGAGGAAAACGAAAACTATCTTGTCTACAATGACACTGAATCACTTATCGGAAAGTGTGATTATCTGCTTAATAATATCTCTGAAATACACCGTATGGAGGATAATAACCGCAAATATTATTCTGAACACGTAAGACCCGATATGCTCGTTATGGATTCATTGAAAACGGCAGGTATATTATAAAAAAGTGTCATTCTGAATTTCGGTTCAGAATGACATCTTAGTTTATGTATTATTTTTTCTTTGGTCTGAGCATGAAAAACCAGTAAATCAATGCGGCGAAGCAAAGCAGGATTATCACTTTTTCATTGTTATTTCCGTTTAGCTGAACGATTAAGGGAATGAAATATTTCATATTATTTACCGTAATTTAAAATATAAAACTGTAAGTCCGATATGCAGTACGATTTCAAGCGGCAGGCCGAGCATAAATTTCAGATGCTTTGTCTTATGCCGTATCAGCTTCATTGTTATAAGCATCGGCAAAGCCGCACCGAAAAGTCCTGTCAGCATCAGCGTTTTTTCGGGTATGCGCCATTTACCCTTGCCTGCGGCTGATTTATCCTTAACGGTCATAATAATGCCGGCAAGCGATATAATTATTAAGTATACAACAAATATTTTAAACTTCATATAATCACCGAAGTTTATTATAATATTTATCTTATTTTTGTCAAGTGAGGTCATAATGAAAAGGATTGTTTCACTTTTACTCATATTTTTTCTGCTTGCGGGTTGTACCGCTGAGATTCACACACCTCCGAAAGAGCCTGTCAAATCCGACATCTGCGCCGTTTGGATTTATTACAGCGAGCTGTCAATGGCTGACGTCAACGGAGGCTCGGAGAAAACCTTCCGCACCCGAACTCGGGAGATGTTTGTTAACTGCAAAAATATGGGTATAAATACAATCTTTTACCATGTTCGACCCTACTGTGACGCA
Organism: Clostridia bacterium; assembly: GCA_024404095.1. GTDB lineage: Bacteria > Bacillota > Clostridia > Oscillospirales > Acutalibacteraceae > CAG-488. The sequence continues at coordinate 2,990 of JAKSQO010000001.1, forward strand.
TTATATAAGTCTGAAATTTTTCCATGGTCTGCATATCTTACAGGGGAGCAGGGCAAGTCGGTCAGCTATGACCCACTGAAAATCGCTGTTGAAATCGCCCACGAAAACGGCTTAAGCCTCCATGCGTGGATAAACCCTTTCAGAATTTCTTCAAAAAATGATATTTCAAAGCTCAGCAAGAACAATCCGGCTATGAGATGGATTGAATCAAGCAGTCCCGACGTTGTAAGACTTAAAAACGGAATCTATTTTTCGCCCGCGTCGCCCGAGGCGCAAAAGCTGATTGTTGACGGAGTACGTGAGATTGTGGAGAACTATGACGTTGACGGAATTCATATTGACGATTATTTCTATCCGTCAACGGATGAGAGCGTGGACAGCTGTTTCTACAATCAGTATAAAGAGAGCGGGGGAGAGCTGAAGCTCTCAGAATGGAGGCTTAATACAGTTTCCGCCTTCGTTTCCTCACTATATGCCGCCACAAAATCTGTCAGCGGAAATTGCATTTTTTCAATAAGTCCCGCAGGCAACATCAAGAACAATTATGAGGAACAGTACGCTGATGTCAAGCTGTGGCTAAAGCGTCGAGGTTATGCCGACTGGATTATTCCACAGCTGTACTATGGCTATAAAAACGATATTCTGCCCTTTGACAATGCCTGTGACGCCTGGTCTTCGCTTGAAAAACTTGACGATATCAAAATGATTTACGGTATCGGAGCATACAAGGTCAATGAAAGCGATGAGGAATGGGATGCAGGCAATGGAATCATCAGCAAACAGCTTGAATACATCAGAACCGGGGACAACTGCTCGGGAGCTGCGTTCTTCTCGTATTCAAGCCTTGTTGACAGTGAAAAGGCGCCTGAGCTTTCGTCTGTTGCTCAAAAAGTTCTATCTTAGTTCTTTTTTCAGTGAATCCGCAATCAGAGTTGCAGGTATACAGATGAAAAACCAACCGAGCGAGAACAGCGGACAAATCTGACCGAGAACATTGTATCTTTCATCCGAGTAATCCCAAACGTTCATATGAAAAGTCAGATTAACGATGCACCCGACCGCAAATTCTGCACTCGTTATAATAAGACAGCCGAGAACACACCTGGGAATGATGCTGTCAGTCTGCAATTTCAGATTAACAAGATACAGAGCGGTGAAAACCGCACCGCCTGTGAGAACCATTGTCCAATGAGTATAGCCTCGTGTTACGACCTCGACAAGTCCGTAGATAACTCCGCCAAAACCGAAAACTACTATTGTTTCGCTTATATTTTTCAAAATAATCACCGTAATTAGTATATCCATACATAATAAAAAGCACTCCGAAAGGAGCGCTTAATTTTTTACAATTTTATTTATCCTTGGGCTCGATGCAGTAAACGCCCGACTCAAGCACGACATATTCCATAAATCCGACCTTAAAATACTTTTTAACAGGCTCATTGAATGTCATATAGTCCTTGACAGAGTAATCATCAAGACTGATTGTTCTGACTGTGTTGTTGTATTCACAACAGACAAAAAGCTTATCATCATTCTTGAAAATTGAAACAGGACGTCTGAATGCCGTTGAAGCACCTCCGCCGATACGAAGAAGCACACGTTTTTCAATCGGTGAAAATTTTACAACGGAGTTTCTGTCGGGAACAACGCACCAGAAGCAGTTGCCGTCCATTGCGAGACTTCTTATAGGGCAGTTCTGATATACAAGCTTTTCCTGCATTGCAATATTACCGTCCGAATCGAATATGTTCATATTGCCGTCATCAAATAGAGTTACAACGCCGTTGCTTTTAAGGACAGCGGCATCACAGGCTATGTAGTTGCCGAGCTTTTTGGCGATTTCACGGTACTGAAGTCCGTACTTCGCCTCAAGATACATTTTTATTTTCACGGGCAGAGTTCTGTCTCCGTCCTGGTCATAAACGAAAAAAGCTACTGTTTCCTGTCCGTTGGGGAGCTTAGCACGCTGAGCGTAGATAAAGCCGATCTCAAGCGGAACAATGTCAAGCAGCTGAGCTTTAACAATTCTTATCATTTTTATCACCATAGATGCCCCGCCAAGCCGTATACAGCCAATAATAACCTGCGGTTAAAGCAGGTGGGTGCTTCCCGAATATTTTGTGCTCCCAGCGTCCGAATAAATCGGGAGGTCTGCATACCCATATACGGAGTTAAGCTCCCTGAATATAAAGAGTGTTGGGTTAATACGGGCTGTAATTTATCGCACAAGGCAGGGTGTATTATTTATTATTAGTCTTCTTCCTCGAATAAATCCGCAAGTCTTTCTTCAAAAATCTTCTGAATTTCGTCAAATTCCTTGCCGTCATCAATCGGGCAGAGGAAGGTATCGCCGTTTTCGTCCTCGACAACCTTAAGAATTATTACTTCGCCGTCATCCTCAAGCAGATCCTCGGGCTTCTCATAATAAGGAACAAGCGCAACGTAACGAGCGTTATCGGTCTCAATTCTGTCGAGCTCTTCAAATGTATGTTCAACGCCGTTGTCATCAACAACGCTTACTAAATCGGGATTATATTCTTCAGCCATAAGGTTACCTCCGTAAGCTGATTTTTTCTTGAAATTACATATATATTTTAACCGCTAAACGCATTTTAGTCAATAGCTTAGGTGCATAAAATCATATTATAAAAATCGGGTTATAATATTAAAAGTGCCATTCATTTGAACAGCACTTTTACGTCGATTATTTTTTAAGACCCTTGCGATAGATTGTTTTGTAAAATTTACCTGAGTTAGTATACATATCCACGCTGTCAACGCCGATTTCCTCAAGCTCAGCCTCCCAGCGTTTTTTCATATTGATGCTGTACTTGACAGGATGGAAGCCCGCTCTGAGATAGCTTTTAACTGCCGCCTTGCGCCATTCGTCGGTTGTCAGATGAACAAATTTCGGATTTTTCTTTTCGATATGCTTTAATGCCTTATTGTTCATATACTTGCCGAGACCCCTGCCTCTGAAATCGGTTCTCATTCCGACCATATGCATATCGCCTGTACCGTCCTCGGAATGAAGATAGCAGGTGATTGTGCCGACGTGCTCGCCTTTATAGTCGAGGAAGAAAACGTCATTATAAATGTCGATATCGGGTCTGCCGATTATTGTATTGAACCATGCCTGACGTGCCTCCTCGTAATTGTCGGAAACAAGTCCGTTCTGACAGCATTTTACCCAGCCATCAATATCGCTTTCGTTCTTATAATTTGAAAAAGAATATCCCTCGGGCAGCTCCATGTCTTCAATCGGAGTGCCGGGGAACCAGTACATTTTAAGCTGTTCCATATTTTTTCTCCTTACTTTTTTATACGCTACCTTTTTATTTTATATCTTTATTATGTTTTAGTCAATACTTTTAAGCAATATTGCATAATTTATAAATTATTTCAACTTTTTTATAAAAAACTATTGACAATATATAAAATGTGTGCTACTATACAGGTGAACAAAGGGAAAAAATAAAAAATAACGAATGAGAGATTCGAAGAAAGAGGCGAGTCCGATGGAAAATACAGAACCACAATTTAATATCAGGACCGCTGCAGGTGCAAGATAAGAGGGCATAAAAAAGCCGAACGAAAAGTAATTTAAGGATGCACCGAAAAAGCGGGGCATCGGTGGGAACACCCACTTAACATAGCAGGAGGTCGAAAGACCGAAAACATTTTTAACTTACGGAAAAAGGTGAGTATCAAGTACATTTAGTACATAATCCCTTCCCAAAGAATATGAAAGAGTGAGTTGAAATGTGCAATTAAATCTTCTGAGAATTATTAAATTTGAAAGAGTGATTTCTTATGTGGTGTAAATCAGATTGATTACATTATATTAAAGAAAGTGATTGAAATGTTTTATTAAAAAGCTTTTTTAAATAACTCAGAGAGAGTGAGCGACATGTACATCTGAATAGTTTGTATATCAAAATAAATTTAAGGTGTGAGTCCAAAGTACAGTTTATAATTTAACCGATATCTTATAGTAAAGGACTGAGTCCAAAGAACTGATTAGATTTAACTCATAGTAAAAGTAAAGGCGTGAGTCCGAAGAAATAGTCAGTACAGAGAGCCGAACAAATCGGCTCTCTTTTTTCTTGCAAAAAAGATGAATATAATGTATAATGTGCAAAAAGGCAGGGGATAGGTATGGAAAAATCAAAAGGTAAAAAGAAGATTACAGCTTTTATAATTGTTATCGCTGTTATCGGCGGAATTGTTTTCGGTGCATTCTCTTATGTCAAAAACTTTGCATCGTACACACCCGAGGAATATGACAAGGCTGCTGTCGTTGTTTCTGACAGATATGTTGTGCTTTCGGATAAAACGATAAAAATTGAAAGCCCGAGTGCAGCCTGTGAAATTTTTGATGTATACTGCATTGAGCAAGGCAAGGTTTTCTTTGCATACGGCACAGGCGGAATATGGAATGTTGCTTCGACCGATTTTACGGGCAAGAATATCACCGTTTATTATAAATACGAGAACGCAGGCAAATATGAACGTCTGAGCTGTCTTTCAGATTATAAGGACGCAATGGGCGGACTTTATAATAACGGCAAGATTTATCTCAAGGGCAATGAAGGAATTGTCGAGCTGAACCTTGCAAGCCAGGAAGTTAAAATGGTTAAAGCCTTGCCTGCAAAATCCTATAACTGGTCAAACGAAAACGATAAGTTCTGCGTGGAAAAAAAGGATGCCCTGAAAGAAATTTCACTTGACGGTATGGCTAAGAAGAACTCATCAGCCTATGAGATTAAAGAGATTGCTGACAAGAAAAATAATAAATTTATAACTGAAATCAGCTGTATCAATGATGAGGTTTATATCTCAGGTATAGTTGAAAATCCTTTTGGAATTAAGTACGGTGTAATTTTCAGCTATTATCCCGACAGCGACAATTATAAATATATTGACACCGGAATAACTAAAACGGATGCTTACCCGATTCCTGTTATATCTTATTTTGGTAAGAAATAATGAGAAAAACGCTTTTTCTCTCGGATTCAGAGCCTGTTGTTGTCGAAAAGCTGCGCCGGCTCGGATACGATACGCTGGTTTGCCGTCCGAATAATGATATAACAGATTCGGTATCAACTCACGCTGATTGCGCATTGTTCAGTCCCGATAATAAGACGTATTTCTGTGAACAGGGTAATTACAGCAATATTGTTAATTATTTCACAAAAGGCGAGGGCCAACTGATAAACGGGGATATAACAATTATACCGATAAATGGTATTAAATCGCCGTATCCTGATGATGTCAGGCTTAACTGCAAGTGTTTTGGCAAAAATATTATTTGCAATACAAATTATATTTCCAAGGAAATTGCTGATTTTGCACATTTCAACACCTGTGATCTGATTCATTGTAACCAAGGCTATTCAGCTTGTTCAACTGTTAAGCTGTCCGATAACGCCGCCATAACCGATGATTCATCTGTTTATAATACGCTCAGTTCAATTGGAATAGATTGTATCAAGGTAAGCAAGGGTTCAGTTAAACTGAAAGGATTTGATTACGGTTTCATCGGCGGATGCTGCGGTCTGACTGAGAAAAACAAAATTGTATTTACAGGCAGCATTGATAAACACGCTGATGCGGAACTTATTAAATCATTTCTGAGCAAGCACAGAGTTGAGTACATCAATCTGACTGACGGAGAACTGATTGATATCGGCGGTATTATACCATTATACAGTATATAATAAAGAAAGCTCCGAAAAGCTTTAATTCAGTTTTTTAGGAGCTTTTTTTATATTTTTCCTCCCCTTAATTATACAAAATATTTCTTTTATATAATCTCTTGATTTTTTTACAGTCCTCTGCTATAATAAAGAAAATCAGAAAAAATGGTGATTTTATGAGAAAAGAAGAAATTAAAGAGCTTCCCGAAAGTGTCAGAGATTTTCTGCACTATATGAATGTAATAAAAAACAAGTCCGAGCTTACTGTTCTTGAGTATGCTTCGGATCTGAGAATGTTTTTTCGTTTTATGTACGTTGAACGCGGATTGGTTTCCAAGGACGTTGATTTTGATAATATCGCTATCTCTGCGATTGACCTTGATTTTATAAAAACAATTACAATTTCCGACGCATACAGCTTTCTCGCTTACTGTAAGAATGAACGTCACAACGATGCTGCTTCACGCTCAAGAAAAGCCTCTACATTACGTGGTTTCTTTAAATATCTTAGTGTCAAGACAAAACAGATTGATGAAAATCCCATGGAAGAGCTTGAATCGCCCAAGACGAAGAAATCCCTGCCGAAGTATCTTACTCTTGACGAAAGTGTTGACCTTCTTAACTGTATTGACGGTAAATTTAAGGAACGTGACTACTGCATAATCGTATTCTTTCTTAACTGCGGTCTGCGTCTTGCTGAGCTTGTAGGGCTGAATTATAACGATATAAAGTCCGACAACTCAATGCGAGTTACAGGCAAGGGCAACAAGGAACGTATTATTTATCTCAATGAGATGTGCATTAACGCATATAATGAGTATATGAAGGTGCGTCCGAATGACGGTGTAAAGGATAAATATGCCCTGTTCTTAAGCGCAAGGAAATCCCGTATCAGCCCCAAAACAGTTCAGTATATCGTTAAAACCTTCCTTGACAAAGCAGGTCTTGGCGGCAAGGGCTTGTCCACGCATAAGCTTCGCCATACCGCCGCAACGCTTATGTATCAGCAAGGCAATGTCGACATCCTGCTTATAAAAGAGCTGCTCGGTCACGAAAACCTTGCTACAACAGAGATTTATACACATATCGTCGACTCTCAGCTCAAGGATGCTGTTTCTTCTAATCCGCTTAACGCTTTATCAAAAGACAAAAAGTCCGACAAATAAGTATTCAAGCATTGTTTTGATAACGGCTGACGCGATGATATAAATGTAGTATTTGAGATAGGATTTGTAGAATTTTTTAAAGCTGTAATCAGAAAGCTTACCGTTTTTTGAAATGCATCTGAGCATAAATTCAGACATACTTATGCTTTCACAGCTGCAAAGCACAAGCCCCGTCAGCGACAGCACGGCGTACGGAAACACAAGCATAACGCAGTAAGCAAGCCCTTTGAGCGTGTAATGATCGTACATAAAGTAAGAAATCATTCCGATAAGATACGAATAACACAGCGGAATAAAATTGACTGCAAAGCCGCCGTACGCACTCAGCCCGAGAAAGAACAGCACAACCGCAAAGACTGTCGGCGGCAGAAGTGAGCTTATAAAAGACGAAAGAGGTGTCGAAGCTCCCGAGGAAAGCGTTGACAAGAACAGATCCGTCACTTTTAAAAAGAGCTTCCCCTCCCCTTTGCCGCTCAACGCTCCGAGCACAAGCCCGGCGACCGAGAATGTCACAGGCACAACTATCTTCCAATTCAGAACAAAATCATTGACTCTGACGCTGTATTTATGCAGGTTCAGAGTCTTTTTTATTACGGGTGTTGACATATGAATTCCTCCTTGGTTAATCCATATGCAGACAAGCATAAAAAAATGCCCCGAAAAAATCGGGGCTGAAATTTTCAACTTATTTTGTACCGAAGATTCTGTCGCCTGCGTCGCCGAGACCGGGAACAATGTAGCAATGCTCATTAAGGTGATCGTCGAGTGCTGCGCAGTAAATGTCAACATCGGGATGAGCCTTCTGAAGAGCGTCAAGTCCCTCGGGAGCAGCGATGATACCCATGAACTTGATGGAACGGGGGTTTTTAGCTTTGATAAGAGAGATAGCGTCGATTGCCGAGCCGCCTGTTGCGAGCATCGGGTCGAGAACGATAACGTCTCTTTCCTCGATATCTGCGGGAAGCTTGCAGTAATACTCAACCGGCTTGAGTGTTTCGGGGTCACGGTAAAGACCGATATGACCTACACGAGCTGAGGGAACGAGTGAAAGAACACCGTCAACCATGCCGAGACCTGCACGGAGAATCGGAACAAAAGCGAGTTTCTTACCTGCAAGGTTGTGAGCAACACACTTTGCGACAGGTGTCTGAATTTCAATCTCCTGAAGAGGAAGATCTCTTGTTGCCTCATAGCACTCAAGTGTAGCGATTTCACTGATGAGTGTTCTGAAATCCTTTGAAGATGTGTTGACATCTCTGAGAATTGAGAGCTTGTGCTGGATAAGGGGATGATTTGTAATAGTAACTTTAGACATGATTTTTACCTCCGATATTATTCAACGAATGTTCCGTTTTCAATTGCTGTAATCTGATCTATGCGTCGCTGATGTCTTCCGCCGCCCTCAAACTCGGTTGTGAGGAAAACGTCAACAAGCTCATTAGCAAGACCTGCACCGACAACACGTCCGCCCATACAGAGAATATTTGCGTCATTGTGCATTCTTGTAAATTTTGCGCTGAAATAATCTGAACAGCAGGCAGCTCTGACACCCTTGACCTTGTTAGCGGCCATGCTGATGCCGATACCTGTACCGCAGCAGAGAATACCGAGAATATTCTCGCTTGTAACTGCCTTGCCGACCTTATAAGCGATTGCGGCATAGTCAACTGACTCGGGGCTGTATGTACCGTAGTCAACAACCTCATAACCGCCAAGCTCCTCAAGATGCTTTTTGATTGATTCCTTAAGCTCGAATCCGCCGTGGTCAGCACCGATAGCTATTTTCATTATTTATCACACCTTTATTTTAAATCTTTCTTTGCCTTAAGCTCCCTTTCCGCCTGCGGAAGACGCAGATACTCGGGAACAAGTGCCGACGCAGGAATGTAATCCTCCCCGCTCAGCTTTTCAGCGGCGTGGCAGACGCCGACTGCGTTCTGATATCTGATGCTATCAGAGGCAATTCTCAGCTCTTTATCATCATTTCTCAGCTTATTATAACATATTTCTGCGCCATCGCCAACAAAAATTTTAGATTTTTTGTAATTTTTCAGTTTTTTTCCGAGTTCATCAATGGAAATCGCCTCGTCATCAGTCAATCTGTTTATACATTTATCGGAAATGTCAAAAAGAGCTGTATAAACCTGATTACATCTTGCATCCATTACGCAAACAGCGATACAGTCGTTATTGATTAGATTGTAAGCCATTGATTCAAGTGTTGAAATACCAGCGCACGGTATGTCCCTGACATCCGCAAGTCCCTTAGCCGCCGCAACACCGATCCGAACTCCCGTAAATGAGCCCGGTCCCTTGTTGACTGCAATCAGACCGATATCATCAAGCTTGACGTCGGCACACTTGAGCGCGCTGTCAATCATCGGCATAAGCGTCTGCGAGTGAGTAAGCCCCGTATTGATGTAAAAGCTGCTTATTATTTTTCCGTTTTCTGTCACAGCCGCCGAAGCTGACTTCGCCGAGCTGTCAATTCCGAGAATTTTCATTACAGTATATCTCCGATAATTTCAATTGTTCTGTCGTTTTCGTTTTCCCCGTGGGAGAAATAAATTCTGATGCAATTGTCGGGAAGCGCATTTTCTATATTTTCGCTCCATTCAACTGCAAGAATTTCATTGTTGTCAAGATAGTCGAAAAAGCCTGTTGAATACAGATCGTCCCAACCCGAAATTCTATACATATCAAAATGATAAAGAGTGTTTTTTTCGCCTCTGTACTCGTGAACAAGAGCAAAGGTCGGACTGCTGACATTCTTTTCGTCAATGCCGAGACCCTCGGCAAGTCCGTGAGTGAATGCGGTTTTGCCCATACCCATAGGACCAAAGTAAGCGACAACATCGCCTTTTCTGAGCTTTTCACCGAGCTTTTTACCAAGCTCAACCGTATCGGCAACGCTGTGACTCTGAAAAACCGACAATTAAAACACCCTTTCGTAATTTTTCTTAGGATATTATATCACATATTTTGAATAAGTAAATAACTTTATACTTGAAATTAGCGCAGAATACATATATAATATAATTTAATTAAAATACAGAGGTTATGTAATGAATAAATTTATATATTGGTTCAAGGATATCATGCGCGGCACGGATAAGCTCCTGCTCGGCATCTGTCTTGTTCTTTCATCAATAGGTATTCTTATGGTTTACAGCGCAACACGGGTAAATCTGAAAGAAAATATGATTATTTCACGTGACGCACGTACAATGATTATTGCTGTTTTTCTCGGCGTATGCATTGCGGTTGTAATGTCACTTGTCGATTACGAGGCTGTCACGCGACTATGGCCCATAATTGCCGTTGTCTGTCTCGGGCTGATGGTTTCGTTGTTTTTCTTCGGTAATTCTCCGAGCGGCCGACAGGACGCTATTTCGTGGCTTAAGTTCGGCAGCTTCTATTTTCAGCCGTCAGAGCTGTTGAAAATCGGTTTTATTATTACGTTTTCTGTTCATCTTGACGCAGTAAAGGATGAAATCAACAGCCTAAAAAACGTAATTTTCCTCGGAATACACGCTATGATAGCAATCGGTCTTGTTATTCTTACGGGTGACCTCGGTTCGGCTCTTGTTTTCATGGTTATGACAATCGGTATGCTTTTTGTCTGCGGACTCTATCTTCGCTATTTCATTTTCGGCGCAGGTGCGGTTATCGCGGTTGCTCCCATTGCTTGGTTTGAATTTCTTTCCGACTTTCAGAAGCAGAGATTTATGGCTATTTATTCCCCTGCTTCGCTTACCGAGGCTACATATAAGGATGTTATTCTTCAGCAGAAGCTTTGCCTTAACGCAATCGGCTCGGGCAAAATATTCGGTCAGGGGCTTTTTCAGGGCACTTATACTCAGGCGGGAACAGTTCCCGAAAGTCAGAACGATATGATTTTCTCTGCTATCGGCGAGGAATTAGGTTTTGTCGGCGCGGTCGGTGTTCTTCTGGTTCTTACGCTTCTTATCATCAAAATTGTCTGCATCGGTCAGAAAGCGGTTTCACTTACAGGCAAGCTTATCTGCAACGCCGTTGCCGTAATGATCGCAACTCACATTGTTGTCAACGTCGGAATGTGTCTGAATGTTCTTCCCTGTGTCGGAATTACGCTTCCGTTTATGAGTGCGGGCGGTTCGTCCAATCTTTGCATATATATCGCAATCGGACTTGTTCTCAGCGTCTACCGCTCATCCAAGGTCGGCAAGCCGATTGATTACAGGCACGGCAAGCTTTATTCACCGTTTACAGAAAGCTATTGATTAGGTGAAAACGGATAAAAGCTTTATTTAACCAATTAACGGCAATACTGAGAATGTGCCGTGCTTATGTCGAACAGCACAGCACCGATATAATTCAGACTATAAAACAACCCAGGAGAGTGATATCAGTCCATGGACGATACCATACCACGAAGTATAATTTTAATATTTTTAATAATTTCCGGCGGATTTTTTGCGGCAGCTGAGACTGCATTTTCATATGTAAATGCGGTCAGAATTAGAATGCTTGCCGAGGAAAGCCGCAGGGCAAAACGTGTTGTCAGAATAATTGATGATTTTGATATGACCATTGTCACGCTGCTTATTGTCATTAACATTGTTCACATTGTTGCTTCGGTAATCGCAACATCTCTGTTCATTGACCTGACAGGCAGTACGGCGGTTGGTTCGCTTCTTGCTACAATCATCATCACTCTGGCAATTTTTATTTTCAGCGAAACAATTCCGAAAAATATAGCCAAGGTCAACAGCGACGCTTTCTGCCTGAGCTTCGGTACAGTAATCCGATTTTTTACAATAATGCTCTACCCTCTTGCATGGCTTCTGACAAAATTCGGTGAGCTTGTCAAAAAGGTTTTTCATCTCGAGGATTCAGAACCGTCCGTTACCGAGGATGAATTTTCCGCTATGGTTGAGGATGCGGCTGAGGACGATATTTTTGAACCTGAGGAAAACGAAATTATTCAGTCTGCAATTGAATTCGGCGATACAAAGGTAAGCGAAATCATGACACCGAAATCGGATATTGTCGCTATTTCAGTCAAGGCTGACGAGGACGAAATCAAACGTATTCTTATTGATGAGAAATACTCACGTTTTCCCGTTTACCGTGGAAGTGTGAACAATATTGTCGGCATTGTACGTTCATCCGCTGCGCTGTGGAAGATTATAAACGATCCCGACGAGTTTGACCTGCGTGAAACAATGGTCAGACCGATGTTCTGCTCCCCCGATGATGAAATCGCAGTAATTTTTGAACGTATGTGCAACCGAAAAAATCATTTTGCCGTTATCCGTGATGATGACGAGCGAACCCTCGGAATTATCACAATGGAGGATATTCTTGAAGAGATTGTCGGCGAAATTTATGACGAGGATGACACCGAGGAAGAGGAGGTGTCGGAGTAATGTCTGCATTTTTCTACACAGTCAGCGGAATTGCGCTTTTTCTTTTTGTAGTTCTGTCAGCATTTTTCTCTTCTGCTGAAATTGCATTTGCAAAATGTAATAAGCTTCGCTTTGAACGTCTTGCCGACGAGGGAAACAAAACGGCAAAAACAGTTCTTAAAATCTGTGAGGATTACACAAATCAGCTTTCGACAATTCTTGTCGGCAATAATCTTGTAAATATCGCAGCATCATCACTTGCAACCGTTGTGGCAACCTCACTTATCGGCAAGGCACGCGGTGAAACTGTCGCTACGGTCGCTGTAACAGCCGTTATCCTTATCTTCGGTGAAACTCTGCCCAAGATTATTGCGGCGGCTATACCCGACTCCACGGCAAAATTATACGCAGGTGCGCTCAACCTATGCATGATAATTTTTAAGCCTGTTGTGGTTGTTGTCAATAAATTTGTTAATCTTCTCTCTCCCATATGGACGCCGAAGGAGGAAACTCCCGACGTAACGAGTGAAGAGCTTGTTGAAATTCTTGAAGATATCGAGGAGGAAGGCGTTTTCTCCGAGGACGAGTCAGAGCTTATACGGTCGGCCATTGAGTTTACGGATACCCTCGCAAAGGATATTCTTGTTCCGCGTGTTGATGTTGTTGCGATCGACATTGATGAGCCGTTTGAGCTGACTGATGATATCTGCAAGCACACACGCATCCCTGTCTATGAGGAAAGCATTGATAATATTATCGGTGTTGTTACAACCAAACAGCTGATGAAAACGATTGCCTCGGGCGAAGAGGTTGACATTCGTTCAATGATGTATGAACCGATTTTTGTTCATATGACAAGGACTGTTTCTTCTATTATTGAAGAATTCAGAAAAAAACATCAGCAGCTTGCTGTTGTCCTTGACGAGTACGGCGGCACAATGGGTATTCTTACTTTTGAGGATATAACCGAGGAGATTGTCGGAGAAATCTTTGATGAACGTGACTCGGTTGAGATTGATGTATCAACGGTCGGCGAGAACACCTATGAAGTTGACGGAGGTATGAATATTTACGATATGTTCGATGAAATTGAGTTTGATGAGCCGAACGATTTTGAATCGGAATATGTAACTGTCGGCGGCTGGGCAACGGAAATGCTCGACAAATTCCCCTCAGTCGGTGACGAATTCACGTATGAAAATCTGAAAATTACTGTTATCGAAACCGAAGGAAAGCGTGTCGAAACACTAAAGGTTGAGGTTCTCCCTGCTGAAGAAGAAGAGGAAGATTAAAAATGAAAAAGTTTATTTTTACTCCCATGTGGAAAATTGAACAAACGGAAAAATTACTTGCTGAGTATGAAAAAGAAGGATTCAGATTTACATCAATAAGATTCCCGTATATCTTTGAATTTAAAGAATCTAAACCAAAGAATGCATTGTATTTTATTACGAAGTATTACCAAGAGAGCAGTGATACTTCTATTAATCTTGATCTTAATCTGACAGTCGAGCATCATTGTTCACCCATTGGCAAATTTGAGCCGCATACAGGATATAATGTATTTCGAACATTAAAGACGGATGATTTTACTGAATTCAAACGAATGCGTGCTGATTTTTTCCGTAGGCTTTACCGCAGCATTTTAATCGGAGACCTTGTATTTCTGGTTTGGTTTGTCGTTATGTTTATTCTTTCTCTGCACGGAAATAATGGCGGAAACGGAAACGCATTGTTTATATCCGTTTTTGTGTTCTTAATTTTATCGTCAGCGTACAGTCTTTTCGGATATTTAAAAGAAAGAAAAGCATATAATTATTATAATAAAATTTATAAAGATAACAAAAAAGCTTCGGAATGACCCGAAGCTTTTTTTAATCTTATGTATAGTTTAGAAAATCCAGCCTGCAAGATGTTTGAGAACACCGAGGATGATTAAAATTCCGAAATCCCAGAATGCTGACATACCTTTTCGCCCACACGGATATAATGCGGACATCCTCCTTTCTGAAATCGCTTTATTTTCTTATATCACAATTATTACATTTTGTCAAGAGTGTATAAGTTATTCTGTTCCGTTATTTATAATTAAAAATGTCATTCTAAGGAGCTTGCGACGAAGAATCTTATATATATCAAAGCTGTGATTCTTCGCTCAGAATGACACTCTGCGGAGTGCGTCTCAGGACTCTGCCCTGATAACCCGCAGCCTTTGAAAAGGTTGCCGAAACTTTTTCATTTTTATCTCTTAATAAAAATACCACCCGATTGCTCGGATGGTATAAACTGTTTTAGTCATTCTTCTGCCAATATCCGTTAAGGAAGTCGCCGATGTCACGCATAGCCTGTGCCATCTCGTTCGGTTCGGGAAGCATAACAATGCGGAAGTGGTCGGGTGTATGCCAATCAAAGCCTGAACCTGGAACAATGAAAATGTGCTTCTCGTGAAGAAGGTCAAACGCAAACTTCTTGTCATTTGTGATGTTGAACTTCTTGATGTCAAGCTTCGGGAACACATAGAATGCACCGTGATTCTTGACGCAGGTAAGACCGTCAATCTTTTCAATCTCTCTCATTGTTGCCTCTCTCTGCTCATAAAGACGTCCGCCGGGAACAAGCATAGCCTGTGTTGAAGCGTTGTCCTCAAGTGCTGCAGGAATTACAAGCTGTGTAAGTGTGTTTGAGCAAAGACGCATGGCTGCCATCTGGAAGATACCCTCTACATAATCGTCAGCCTTACCCTTGTAACCGCTTATGCACATCCAGCCGCAGCGGAAACCGCAAATGATGTGAGACTTTGAAAGACCGTTCATTGTGATAACCATTCTGTCGGGAGCAAGAGCAGCTGTTGAATAATGCTCAACACCGTCCATAACAAGTCTGTCATAAATTTCATCAGAGAAGATGATGAGGTCATTCTGACGTGCAACCTCGATAATGTCCTCAAGAACCTCCTTCGGGTAAACTGTACCTGTGGGGTTGTTGGGGTTGATGATTACGATAGCCTTTGTTTTCTTTGAAACCTTAGCCTTGATATCGTCAATGTCCGGATACCAGTTGTTCTCTTCGTTACATGTATAGAAAACGGGCTGACCGCCTGCAATGTATGTTGAGTTTGACCAGAGCGAGTAGCTCGGCGAAGGCATAAGAACCTCATCACCCTTGTTAAGCAGAGGAAGAAGCGCCATAAGAACAAGCTCTGAAACACCGTTGCCGATATAGATATCGTCGGGAGTTATGCCCTGAATACCCTTTGACTTGTGATAGTTGCAGATTGCTTCTCTTGCATTGGGCATACCCTTAAGGTCGCAGTACGCAACAGCCTTGTCGGCATTGTTAAGAAGAGCTTCCTTAACGCTGTCGGGCATACCGAAGCCGAACGTAGCAGGGTTACCTGTATTAAGGCGGAGAACCTTGATTCCCTCTTTGTTCATACGCTGGCTTTCAAGATAAAGAGGACCTCTTATATCGGAATGTACGGGCTGTAAGTTTTCTGATCTGATAATTTCCATAAATGTCTCCTATCCGCCTCAACGGCTGTATAATATTACAGAAATATAGTATAATTATTCATTCTTAAAATGTCAAGTGTTTTTTCTGATTTTTCATTTTAATTCATTAGATTTTCTTACATATGCGTAAACTGGCTCAAGCTTTTCCTTGGTGAGCGGGTATGCAAATTTGTAAAGAATGAAGATTAACGTGTATGTTATTGCAGGGATAACGGTGCATACTGTCAGGATTCCTTCGCTGACACCCTTTACATAGCCTGCGTTTGCCATAACATTTACGTCATAGCCAACCTTTGCGAGAAGTGTAAGTCCGCCGTAGTCAGCCGCTGTCTGACCGAGCTTACGGCAGAATGTATAAACAGCGTATATTGCGCTCTCACCCTTGATACCTGTCTTATATTCCTGATAGTCAATAACGTCGGCGACAACAGCCCAGTTTGTGATTGAAACAAACGAATAGCCGAAGCCGATAACAAACAGGAATAGAATGAAAAGCCATGACTGGTCGGGTCTGGGCTTGACAACAAAGGTTGCAATAGCGGCAGCAGCTGAGAAAAACGCACCGAAGCCGCTGAGCTCCTTTTTTCCGTAACGCTTTACAAGCTTCGGTACAAACGGAATCATAATCGCCATAGGCAGATACTGAGCGATTGTACCGAGGACAGAAAGACTTGTGTTGCAGAAGTAGTTTTTATAAAGATACTGGTTGAGCGAAGCGAACTGAAGCTGACCGCTGATAAGTATACCTGTGACTGCGAGTACGATAAACGGACGGCTCTTGAACATTGCGCCGTAAGTCTTTTTGAAATCGACATTCGGCTCTGCCGCCGAGGGAACGCGTTCCTTTGTTGTGCCGTAGCAGGCAAAATAGAATATGACCGCACAAACAGCCATAGCAACAGCGAAAATAAACATACCGTTTGCATTGGCAACATTGTATGTACCGCCGTTTCCGTCCTCGACCTTAGTATAGATAATGTACGGCGCAAGAAGAAGCGGAGCGGCGCCGCCGATACCGCCGCCGATTGTGCGGAAAGTTGAAAGCAGGGTTCTGCCGTCGGGGTCATCGGTTATAACAGAAGCGAGCGAGCCGAACGGTACGTTCATTCCCGTATAAAGCATACCGAAAGCGATATATGTAACGTAAGCAAAAGCGAGAATTATCCAGTCTTTTTCAGTAAATGAGCGGATATTCATAAAGCAGAGAAGCTGTGAAGCCGCAAGAGGAATCGCAATCCACTTTAAGTACGAGCGGTATTTGCCGTTTTTATCGGGTTTTCTTTTTGCGACAACCGCACCCCACAGCGGGTCATTGATTGCGTCCCACAGACGGGTGAAAAGAAAGAGATTGGCAACCTTTTTCGGCGCAATCTTTAAAACATCGGTGTAGAAAACCTTAAGGAATGACGAAACATATGTCAGTACAAACAGATTACCTGCGTCACCGAGCATATATCCGAGTCCTTCTTTGATTCCTATTTTATTCGGGTGAGTGTTCTGCGAGGATTCTTTAGCTTTTTTTGACATAAAATAACCCCTTTATTACAATAAATGTATAATTATTATATTATATGAATAATTCATTTTCAAGAATTATTCAGTAATAATTGTTGAAAATGTAGAATTTTAAAATTTGTTGTGCTATAATCAGAAAAACGGCTAAAAGGGATGATTTTATGTCGGATGAAAAAGAAATACACGATAATAAAGAACTTTATGAACGCCAGGTCGAGATGCTTAAAATGTTCCTTGAAAAAGGAGTTATATCAAAGGCTCAGTTTGACAAGAGCTACGGCGACCTGACGAAGAAAATGAAGCTGTGAGGTAAGGCTATGTACGAGGATATTAAAAGCGGTATTGACCCTTTTGATGAGGATGATATTGACGAGATAAAATATTACAGGACTGCTGACGGAAAAATTAAAATTGTATTTTATTTCAGCGTTGCCTGCTTCAGAGCAACACTGCGTATCGGCGATAAGGTGTTCGTTGACGGCTTCAACGATAAAGAGCCGTATGACAACAACACACACTTTTTCTATGTTCCCGAGGAGCTTCTGACAGCTGAAAGCGAGCTGCTGTTCACCGCTGAGGATGCTTTTGAGGATGGCGATTTACTCTACATTGAGCTTACATACGGTGAACCCGAATTCGCTGACAGAGATGCGCTCTTAGCTGAATACAACAGCCATATTGAAACTGTGAAAGAGGAAACCGAGGTGGTATGTGACGGCGTTGTTTATTCTCATATGCTCTGCGAGGACAAAAATAACGCGCCTGTTCATATGTTTCTTCTTGAGGTTGACAGCAGTAAGGCTTCACTTTATGTCGGTACTCCCGATGACGGATATGATAATGTTGAGGTCTGTGCAAAGGTTCCCGAAATGATTAACTCGGCGGTTAAGAACGGACATAACGCCGTTGCTGCCGTCAATGCGGATTTCTTTGATATTTTCGGAAATAAAAGTCCGTCGGGACTGTGCGTAAAGAACGGCAGAGTTGTTGCCAACGCAGACAGCAGCCGACCGTTTATCGGAATTAAAAAGGACGGAACTCCCCTGCTGACCACACTTACAGAAAATCCCGATGTAATAAACGAGCTTGACTGCGCAGCCGCAGGACTTGAGATGATTGTCAAAGACGGCAAAATCTTTGAATGGGGCGAGCTTGAACCGTTCAGCTATGTAAGACATCCGAGAACAGCCGCAGGACTGACAAAGGACGGAAAGATACTTCTGCTTGTTGTTGACGGCAGAATACCCGATTACTCAAATGGCGCAACTCTTGTTGACCTTGCTGATTTTATGATTTCAAGAGGTGCTGACAGAGCGCTGAACCTTGATGGCGGCGGTTCGTCTGTAATTTATACAAAACGCGGCGCTGAATTTGTTCTGCACTCAAATCCCGCAGACCTTTTCCGACCGTTTGATAAGCTTATAAGAGATGAATTTAACTGTATTATTGTCACAAAGTGAGGAGATAGAACTATGAAATTAAGCATTCAGACAGGCGATATTGTTGACCGCCTCGGACTTGAAAAAGGATATAAAGCCATAAAAGATATTGGATTTGACGCTGTCGACTGGAACCTTGACCATGCGTGGAAGTCAGCAGACCTGCGTTCGGGTGATTACAGAGGTAAGTGCATTTTTGAAAAGCCGCTCGAGGATGTCATTAAGCATTATGAATATGAGCTGAATATAATTAAAAGCAACGGACTTGAAATCACACAGGCTCACGCACCGTTTCCTGCCTGCATGGATAATATTGAGGAAACGCTTGACTACGCAATCGAGGTTTACAAGAGAAATATCGAATACTGTTCATACGCAGGCTGTAAGAACCTTGTAATTCACGGTATTTCTTACAGGCTCGGTGACAAGTTCAGCAAGGATGAAATCGACAGAAAGAACAGAAAGCTTTACAGCTCACTTATCCCTACCCTGCTTGAAAATAATGTTACGGTTTGTCTTGAAAATCTTTTCTCCTCACAGAGAGGTGTCTGCTATCAGGGACATTGCTCTTATCCCGAGGAGGCTAAGAAAGAGATTGATGAGCTGAACGCGCTTGCGGGCAAGGAGGTTTTCGGCTTCTGTCTTGACACGGGTCACGCAAATCTGCTTCACCACGATATCAGAAGCTTCATTCTGACACTCGGCAAGCGTATCAAGTGCCTTCATATTCACGATAACAACGGTCAGAACGATCAGCATCTTGCACCGCTGACAGGTACTCTCGACTGGGAAAACTTCTGTACGGCTATGAATGAAATCGGTTACGATAATGACCTCAGCTTTGAAACCTTCGCTCAGACAAATCTTGTAATGAACTTTGACGAAGATATGCTTTATCCGTGGATGAAGCTGATTCAGAGTACAGGCGAATGCTTCAGAAGAAGAATTGAAAAATAAATCAAAAATAAGTTGACATTTTGCCCCGATTAAGATATAATAACACGGTGCTTTGAGGGCACCAAATAATTCGGGGTGTAGCGCAGTTGGTAGCGCGCTTGCTTTGGGAGCAAGATGTCGGGTGTTCGAGTCACCTCACTCCGACCAAAAAATCTGCGGTACATGTAGTGTACTCGCAGATTTTTTATTATAATGACTCAAACACTGAGAGTGTAAAGAGCGTAAAAAACAGTCCGGTGGACTATTTTTTTAGGAGGAAATCCTATGAGCGAAAAACAACATTCAACCTTATGCACTAACTGCGGTGCGCCGCTTGACATTGACCCAAATGCTGAAGTTGTCAAATGTGAATATTGTGAAACAGTATACCCGGTTTCAGATTACATTAAAAAGAATGAAACAGTAATTATTAAAGAAATAACAGTGCATGAGGAGAAAAAGAAAAGTAAGTCTAAAAAATATATGGTATTAACATGTCTGTCTCTTCTCTTTGCCTACGCTTCAGTTTACAGCGAAGAAAAAAGTTTCGTTGCTTTTGCAATCGCTCTTGTTCAGGCACTTCTGTTCTTCCTTGTCTGGCTGAAGGAAACCAACAAAATAAATATGTCGGTTAATAAAACATTTTTTGTCGCAGTTGCTGTCGTACTATATATACCGTTCCTGATCTTTTTCCCGACCGACGTTGAAAATGAAGACAGAAGTACTGCAGAAACCTCTACTGTAATCACTGAAGATTATATAGAAGACATCTCGGAGTATTCGATCGTTACTTCTGAATTACCAGACACGATTTCTTAAAATTTTAAATAATACAGGAGAAAACTATGAAATTATCAACTACAACAGCCGATTTCCGAGGCTACTTTGAAACCCCTGCCGAATGGGTAAGAGCTTACGAAGGAACAGGCTTCAGACATCTCGATTATTCATTTTATAAAGCAAACTACCCTGATTCGCCGTTTATGAGTGATAAAGACTGGATGAAAGAGGTTATTGATGCAGCTACTGCTGCCGAAAAGCTCGGTTATGATTTCGTTCAGGCTCATTCCCCGGGAAATGACCCGTTCAGAGATGATTTCGATACCGTTGTCAAGGGCAATATACGTTCGATAGAAGCCTGCAGCTACCTCGGAATTGACAAGATTGTAGTTCATTCAGGCAGATCGGACAGATTTGTTATGCCCGACGGCAAAAAGAAATATTTTGACGGTATCAAGCGTTTTTATGAAGCCTTATACCCTGCCATGGAAAAGTACAACGTATTTGTTCTTGCAGAAAACTATACACCGGCAAAGGAAGGCGTATGCTCTCTGTATAACAGTGACAATCTGCTGGAGCTTCTTGATTACTGTAACCATCCGCTTCTCGGTATCTGCTGGGACGTCGGTCACGCAAATATGATCAATCCTGCACAGTATAATGATATTGTCAATCTCGGTGATAAGCTTAAGGCTGTACATATTCAGGACAACATGGGACAGCATGATGACCATATTTGTCCCTACATGGGAACGCTTGATATCGATGCTGTTATGTGCGGACTTAAAGACAATGGGTTTGTTGACCGAAACGGTGTTTTTACTTTTGAATGTGATGACATAGTCAGCTTTGCAGGAAGACGTAACCACAGTATGCCGTCAATTGCCGCTGAACCGACTGCCGAAGTAAAAAAAGCCGCTGTTACAATGATGTACGAAGTCGGCAAAGCAATTCTGACAAAATACGGATTGTTTGAAGATTAAACAATATCGCACATATAAAGTTAAAGACATTCCTTTTTTCGGAATGTCTTTTTTTAAAAGAATTTTCTTCTTATCTTTTCAATTTTCTCTTCGGAAAGTCCTGTGCTGAGAATGTAATTATAAACAGAGCCGTACTTTTCATTGAAATGAGAAATAAGACTTTTCATTGTTTCGGGCTTTGAGTAATGCATCTCTCTGTCCTTGCTCCACAATGTAGCTGAATGTTCCTCGACATATTTTTCAACATAGGTGTATGTAACCTGGTAATCGGCAATGATATCGTCCTCCTGCACACCTGCAATTGTCAGAAGCAGAAGTGTCAGAATACCTGTTCTGTCCTTGCCGAAGAAGCAATGATACATCAGTGTACCTTCCTTTGCGTCGGCAATCGCTTCAAGCACAGCTCTGATGCTTTCTTTGTTTTCATCAACAATGTGATGATAGATGTCGTTGAGCACGGCAAGCGTACCGTTTGCATTGGCGACATTGGCTTCATACAGCGAAATGTTTCTGACCTCAGCACCTTTTATTCTTCCGAAATCAGGGTTCATATCGTTGGTTTCAAACTCGCCTCTGAGGTCGATAACGGTTCTTACACCGTAATTTTCAAGAAGCTTAACCTCTTCGTCATCGGGTACTTCAACTACGCCCGCTCTTAAGAACCTGCCGAATTTCGTAATGCCGTACTGACTTTCAAAGCCGCCGAGATCACGGCAGTTGAGTATATGAGTCAGATTGATTCTTCTGCGATACTCCATTTTACGCTCCTTTGAAAACAAGAAGTACAATAATACCGAGGATAATTCTGTAAACACCGAAAAGGGTAAAATTATGCTTTTTGATATAATTCATCAGAAGTCTTATCGCAAGAAGAGAAATTGTAAATGCGGCAATCATTCCGTCAATGAGAATTACAAACTCCATTGCAGAGAAATTGAAGCCGAATTTAAGCAGCTTAAGTGCAGATGCACCGAGCATAACGGGAACTGCGAGGAAAAATGAAAACTCGGATGCAACACGTCTTGAATTGCCGAATGTTATACCGCCGAGAATTGTAGCGCCTGAACGTGAGGTGCCGGGAATAAGTGCAAGTGCCTGAAAAGCACCCATGATAAGTGCATCCTTGAAGGTCAGTTGAGTCAGCTTGCGAATTTTAGGAGGACGTTTTTGATTAAGAAATTCAACAACAATAAACAGAACGCCGTAGATAATAAGAGTAATCGCAACTGTTTTATAGTTGTAAAGATACTTGTCAAGCAGATCATCGAGCAGAACACCGAGAATACCCGCAGGGATACAGCCGGCAATGACCTTAAGCCAGAGATTGATAATGCCCTTTCTGACCTTCATAACCTTTGTGCCGTTATCGCTGACTACACGTCTGAACGGACACAGCTTGTTCCAGAACATTACAACAACGGCAAGAATTGCTCCGAGCTGGATAACAACAAGGAACATATCGAAAAAGCCGTCGGAAACATCGCCGAATTCCATAAACTTTTCAGCGATAATCAGATGTCCCGTACTGCTTATCGGGAGCCATTCGGTTATACCCTCGATAACTCCGAAGATGAGCGATTTTATAATATTGAGAAAATATGTTGCCAACATCAGTTTCCCTCCGAAAGAATAGTATTGTTAATATATATGTACAGGTTAATATTATACTACACGTCTTATGTATTTGCAACTGAAAAAGACAAAAGCTCACGGATTTTTCTTTTCCGTGAGCCACATTTTTAAAGCTTATTTCTGATAATCTTGCCGCTTGTCGTTTTCGGAAGCTCATCCTTGAATACAACAATTCTCGGATACTTATAAGGTGCGGTGTGTTCCTTAACGTAAGTCTGAATTTCCTTTTTAAGTTCTTCGGTCGGTTCAGTTCCCTTGGTAAGAACAATGCTCGCCTTAACAACCTGACCTCTGATTTCATCCGGAGCGGCAGAAACTCCGCACTCAAGAACATACGGAAGCTCCATGATAACGTTTTCAATCTCAAATGGTCCGATACGGTAGCCTGATGATTTGATTACGTCGTCAACACGGCCGACATACCAGTAGAAGCCGTCCTCGTCCTTCCATGCGACATCGCCTGTATGGTACATTCCGTCATGCCAGCATTCCTTTGTTTTGTCCTCAGCGCCGTAGTAGCCGATGAACAGACCGCACGGAATTGTATCACCTGTACGAACGACAATTTCGCCCTCCTCACCTACTCCGACCGGCTTGCCGTCAGCGTCAACAAGGTCGATATCATAAGACGGAACAGGCTTACCCATTGAGCCGAGACGGTGGTCTGAACCGAAGAGATTGCCGATAAGAAGTGTTGATTCACTCTGACCGAAGCCCTCCATAACCTTAAGCCCCGTGAGCTTGTTGAGCTGTCGGAATACTTCGGGATTGAGTGCCTCACCTGCTATTGTTGCGTGCTCAACCGAGCTGAGATCGTACTTTGTGAGATCTTCCTTAATCATCATACGGTACATTGTCGGCGGACAGCAGAATGTTGTAATATTATATTTTTTAAACATCGGAAGTATTTCTGCGGCGTTGAAGCGGTCAAAATCGTAAACAAAAATCGCGCCCTCGCAGAGCCATTGACCGTAGAGCTTACCCCACATAGCCTTTGCCCAGCCTGTGTCGGAAATGGTAAGATGAAGTCCGTTGGGGTTAACGCAATGCCAGTAGTTGGCTGTAACAAAATGGCCGAGCGGATATTTGAAGTTATGAGTTGCGATTTTCGGATAGCCTGTTGTGCCCGAAGTAAAGAACATGAGCATCATATCACTGCCGCAGGCTGAATCCTCGGTGCGCTCAAATGTATTTGAATAGAGCTTATATTCCTCGTTGAAGTTGTGCCAGCCCTCACGCTCACTGCCGACAATAATCTTTGTCTTAACAGTCGGAGAATTCTTAATTGCAAGATCAACCTGATTTGCGGAATCACCGTCAGAGGTGCAGATGACAGCGCTTACTCCTGCCGCATTAAAGCGGTAGTCAAGGTCGTGCTCCTGGAGAAGATATGTTGCGGGAATGGCGATTGCGCCGAGCTTATGAAGAGCGAGAATCGAGAACCAGTACTGATAGTGACGTTTAAGTATAAGCATAACTCTGTCACCCTTTTTAATGCCGAGCGACTTAAAGTAATTTGCGGTTTGTGAGGAATATTCCATCATGTCTCTGAATGTGAATCTTCTCTCCTGCTTGTTGTTGTCAACGTGTATCATGGCTGTCTTATCGGGACATTTCCTGCCGAGGCCGTCAACAATATCGAATGCGAAATTGAACATCTCTTCATTTTCATATGAGAGTGACAGCAGTGCGCCGTTCTCGTCCTCTTTCGGATGAATAAAGTTATGATAAATACGCTTGCCTGTGCCTGTTCTCTTCGGTGAATTGTCATCAATCTTGTTGATTTCTGACGGAGTTTCGCCCGACGGATTGAAAACAAGAGCATAGAAAATTGTTTCCTTATCACCAACGGAAATCATACCGTGAGGTGTGGATGAATCGTAGTAAATTGTGTCGCCTGCGTTGAGAATTTCAACGTGATTGCCGACCTGAACACGAAGAGTACCGCTTACAACAATGTCAAGCTCCTGTCCCTCATGGGTTGTAAGAGCGATATCGTTATCACCCTTGCCGGGGTCGCACTTAACAAAAAGCGGTTCGCAGATTTTATTTTTAAATGTGGAAGCAAGGTTATAGTATTCCATGCCGTGCGCATGGTCAATCAGCTGTCCCTCGCCGTTTCTTGTAACAGTATAGGAGGCAAGAACGGGGCTTTTACCTTCGATAATATCTGTTACATCAACATTGAAAGCGATAGCACATCTGTAAAGGAAAGCGAAGTTAAGATCTTTTTCGCCACGCTCGCAGGCGATATATTCTTCGATTGTAACATCCGTCTTTTCAGCCATCTCAGCGGGTGTGAAGCCGACAACCTCGCGAAGCTCACGGATACGCTGAGCCATTTCGCTGATTTTGAAATCAAGTCCTGTCATTTCTTTCATAATCTACACCTTTCTTTCGGGGACAGAAAAAATAAAAAACCCGTCCCAAAGTAAAAATCTTTGAGACGAGTTATAAACCCGCGGTACCACTCAAATTGCATTCCGAAGAATACCTCTTACGGACTCTGACAAGTCCTGTGCTTTTACGCAGCCATACGGAAGGGTTCTACTCGCCTTTGCTTTCTTCCCTCCGGCTCAGAAACTACAAACCTGCAACTTTCATTTATCGGTTTTCACCAATACCGACTCTCTGAGAAATTACTTGATTACAGGCACTTTTCGTCAACGCCTTTTCTTTTTTATCTGATTTTAACATGACAAAATGTAATTGTCAATAGCCTATTTTAAACTTCTTCACCAATTTTTTCATGAAGTTCTTCCCATAAGCTATACAAATCCTCAAGATTGTCGTTTTTTTGCTGAAGCTTTTCTGTAAGCTCTATGATTTTTTCGTAATCCGACTGCGTTTCCGGCAGATTCATAAGCTCTTGAATCTCCTCAATTTCAGCCTCCGTCAGGGCAATCTGTTCCTCGGTTTTAGTCAGCTGAGTTTTCATTTTGCGAAGCTCTGCCGCCTGCTCCTTTTTAAACTTATAGTCATTCACCTTTTTAACAGGCTGAGCCGATTTTACAGGAGCAGCCTGTGTTGAAGAAGCGGATTTCCTCTCAATATAATAATCGTAATTCCCGAGGTACTCAGTCAATCCGTCAGAACTTAGCTCAAGAATTCGTGTGCTGAGCTTATTTATAAAATATCGGTCATGCGAAACAATCAGCATTGTTCCGCTGTATTCAAGCAGAGTGTTTTCAAGCTCCTCGCGCGAAAATGCGTCAAGATGATTTGTCGGCTCGTCAAGCAAAAGCAGATTATATCCACCGAGCATGAGCTTGAGAAGAGCGATTCTCGCTCTTTCACCGCCGCTGAGCTTGGACAGCTGCTTGAACACCTCATCACCCTTAAAGAGAAAAGCGGCAAGCGAGCTGCGGATTTCCGTCTGCGACATTCTCGGATAAGCCGTCCATATCTCGTCAATTGCGGTTTTATTTAAATCAAGCTTTGCCTGAACCTGGTCAAAATAGCCCTTAAACAGGTTTTCACCGAATGAGAAAGTG
Source organism: Clostridia bacterium (assembly GCA_024404095.1). Classification (GTDB taxonomy): domain Bacteria; phylum Bacillota; class Clostridia; order Oscillospirales; family Acutalibacteraceae; genus CAG-488. Next base: position 29,539 of record JAKSQO010000001.1, read on the forward strand.
CCCGAATCGGCACGGTATTCACCCATAAGCGTCTTTAACAGAGTGGTTTTGCCGCAGCCGTTATCGCCCAGAAGAAAGACACGCTCTCCCCTTGTAATGTGCATTTTAACATTAGAAAAAATCTCTTTACTGCCGAAGCTCTTTGAAAGTCCGTCGGCAATAATTACATCATTTGAGCTGACAGATTTCGGCTCGAAATTCACTCTGATTCTTTCAACCTTACTGTCGGGAATAACAAGCTGTTCCTTAATGCGGTCAATCTGTTTGAGCTTGCTTTCAGCCGTGCGGATGTTTTTCTCTCTGTTCCATTGTCTCTGCTGAGCAACAACGCCCTCAAGACGCTGAATCTCACGCATATCATTTTCATATTTCTCTTCAATCGCCTTCTGCTCGGCTTTTTTCTTGATAAGAAATTCAGAATAATTGCCCTTGTAGCATCTGATTTTTCGGTTTTCAAGCTCAACGGTTTTATCTGTGATTTTATCAAGAAAATAACGGTCATGCGATATTACAAAAACAGCACCGTTAAAATTTTTAAGAAAGTTTTCGAGCCATTCAACACTCTTGATATCGAGGTGATTTGTAGGCTCGTCAAGAAGCAGAAGATTGCAGGGCGAAAGAAGAAGCTTCGCAAGGGCAACCTTTGAACGCTGACCGCCGCTGAGCTTGTCGGTTGTAAGTGAAAAATCATCCTCTGTGAAGCCAAGTCCCAAAAGCGCACTACGTGTGCGGCTTTTATATGTCAGACCGCCCTCGTTGTTGTATTTAAGCGTCAGTTCATCCTGAATTCTGATATTTTCTTCAAGATTGCCGATATTATTTGAGAGCTTTGCGTTGACCTCGGCAAGCTTGATTTCAAGTTCACGCAAATAATCAAAAACGCTGACAAGCTCCTCATAAAGAGTTCTGCCCTTGCTCGAGCAGGTGTGCTGCTCCATATAGCCGACAGTAACATCCTTGCTCTTGATAACAGCACCCTCCGTGGGCTCGAACTCCCCTCTTATCATGCGGAAAAGGGTCGTCTTTCCGACTCCGTTTGAGCCGATAAAGCCAACCTTTTCTTTTTCCTGAATATCAAAATTTACATTAGAGAACAGCTCACGTTCACCGAATGAGAACCCGAGGTTCTGAAAATTTAAAATAACCATAACATACCTCACAAAGTACGTTTATTTTACTACATATGTGAGAATAAAACAAGTATTAAGCAAAATAAAATAGAGCAGGCGTAAACCTGCTCCGTACATAGGATAATTCATTCATCACAATTTTCATTATAACAAGCATTGACTGCTTCGGCGAATATTGAACGGGAATGCTTATTCGGATCATCATTGCTATTTTTCTTGCGGATGTATAGTGCGTCCAGTTCGTCTTTCAGCCCATTATCTTTTATCCATTGAAAGCGTTCCGGAAGCATATAGAATCCTTGAGATTGTTCTAACCACGAGTAAGTATTCTGCTTCTTGTTATAGTGAATGTATTCTTGACAATCGTATCCGTCATCATCCTCATAGTCATTAACAAAGGCAAAGTCCACACTATGAAGGATACGGGAATTCTTGCGATCTTTAACCTTGATGGTCAAAACGCGAGTTGAGTCTTCGGCAAAGTCGTAGCCATACCGATGTGCGAATTTATCCAATGATTGCTTGAACAGTAACTTGATCTGTTTTGCCTTGAAACGGTTTTCTTCATCATTTGGATAAATGTTGATGTCAAAATCGAAACCAATATTTGATTTTGCGTCATAGGTAATCATGTTACGAGAGTAACTGCCAACAGGCTCATGCTGAAAAGTGTATTGCTTTCGTAAGTCGTCATGAACAAGGCTGAGAATTTCCATAAGGTCAGAATAGGCAGACTTAACTTGGGGCGAATGTTTTGATATGAACTTAAAATCATGTTTCATATTATAATCCTTTCTTCTTCGCCCATGCCACCCATTCAGCGTTTTCGCTAAATCATTAAAGTATACTCACGAATGATACCCTTGTCAATACTTTTTTCTAAAAAAAGTGGATGTAACTGAAATCAGTTACATCCTTAAAAAATGGTTGCGGAGGCAGGATTTGAACCTACGACCTTCGGGTTATGAGCCCGATGAGCTACCAAGCTGCTCTACTCCGCGATATTCAAGCGTTCCCTCAGAACGCTTAGCTATTATATAACAAATGTTTGCTTTTGTCAATAGCTTTTTGAATATTTTTTTAATTTTTTCAATTATATTATTTGCATCTCTTTTGCAATATATTCTTCGCAGGATTTCATTGCTTCGAGAGTCTTTTCGAGCAGTTCATCAATTGTCCATCCGAGCATTTGGGCACCTTGCGCAATAATCTCACGTGAACAGCCTGCCGCAAACTTCTTATCCTTAAATTTCTTTTTAAGACTCTTAAGCTCCATATCCTGTGTACTCTTTGACGGACGCATAAGTGCCGCCGCCCAGATAAGACCTGTAAGCTCATCCGCAGCAAAAAGAACTTTTTCCATTTCGTGCTCAGGCTTCACGTCAACACAGATGCCGTATCCGTGGGCACAGACAGCGTGAATCATGTCCTCACCTGCTCCGCCCTCTCGAAGAAGCTCGGGAGCTTTTTTGCAATGCTCATCAGGATAAAGCTCAAAATCTATATCGTGTAGAAGTCCGACAATGCTCCAGTATTCTTTATCTTCAGCGTAGCCGAGATTTGCGGCATACCAGCCCATAACGCCCTCAACTGTCAGAGCGTGCTGAAGATGGAAGCTTTCTTTATTATATTTTTTCAGAAGCTCAAGCGCCTCCGCACGTGTAAGATTACTTTTCATATTATCAATCCTTTCTGTGATTAGACGCTGAGCACAAGTGCCTTTATCGCATTGTAAAACATAGCTGTGATTTTCTGTGCCGCAAGTGACGGGATGAACTTCATTATGATATTGAGAAGACAATCATAATTTTTTTCTATATCAATTATAGAGTTACCGCTGTTTTCAACCTGCTCAGAGCCGCAAATTGTAAAGTCAAGCGTACGTGAACCGAACGGAGTTACAGAACCGACAAGAATGTAGTTAACGGTCACCTGAGTAAGAACGCAGTCAATATCGGGGATTTCTCCCTTAAAAGGAATCTCAATCTTACCGCCGACAGGAATTTCGGTCATAAACGAATTATCAAGTTTAATATCCATTCCGTCACACGAAACAGAGACAAGCCTTACTTTATATTTTTCAGACACGTTTTCAACAATCAGCTTTGTGTCGCCTGAATTGACATAGCCCTCTGTGCTGTTGTCAAAATATGCAGTAACCGACTGACAGCGGTTAGTGTCTGCGTGGAACTGCGGAAACTCCTTGCAGGTGTATATGCTGTGAAGATTATTCTTGAACATCAGCTCGGTGATAAGTGCCTCACAGTATCTGCTCTTGATTGTCATGCCGTGATACAGTCCGTCAACAAACCACGTCTGCTCGGGAAGATAAGCGGTTGAAGCGTCGATTTCCATATCGGGAGAAACATGACGGTGTGTTTTGTCCTTACATACAGTGCAAAGCGGCTGATATCCGTCATCAAAGCGCTGTCCGTAAGGTGCGCAGACGGCACCTGTTGCGGATGACGTCGGAATAATCGAATCGGAGTTTACGTTGTAGCCTGCAATGTCATTTGAACCGCAGCCTGCGAGAATATAAACATTGATACCGCTGTCAATACATTCCTGAAGCCGCTCACTCATCTGAGGATAAACCTCATAATGGAAGCGGTCAGATTTCGCAATAAGCTCGGCACTCTCAACGGGGTCGAGATATTGCTCTTTTATTTTATCATATTCTTTTGCGGGAACGAAGTCCCACATACTGCCCCAGTAGCCGAGAATCTCGTTGGCATAAGGCAGGAAATAATATAGTATATCATCAAGAAAATCGAGGTTTTCCTCGGCAAAAAGCCAATGGATATCTGTTTCAAACATCATTCCGTTTTCGATAAAGTACATCAGGTTTTCTTCGCCGAAATCAATATCTCTGCTGAAGAAATCATACGCAATTCCCGCACCGCCGATAGCAGGAACGGTAATAATTACATTATTGAGCTTATCGGCATCGCTTACACCGTAAAGATTAAGATAGGTTGCGCCTATCTGTCCGCCGTGGCTGACACAATAGAGATTGACCTTTTCTGCGCCTGTGTATTCAAGAACCTCGTCAACATAGCTGTCAAGCTCAGCGGCGCAGTCGATAGCGCCCATTCGGAAATCGGGATTAAAGTTAAATATATACTCTTTCCAATCCTCACCGAGGTAACTGCCGTACATCGCCATAATTTCCGGCTCAAAAAGATATTTTCCGTCCTCATTTTCATAAAGATAAGCATAATTCGAGTCTGCGGCTGTGTTACAGTAGCGGTGCACATCGTGAGCACTTGTTCCGTCGGGGTTACAGCGAAGATTTTCAAACATTTTAACAAACTCACCGCCGACAACATCGGCTATGTATTTTGCGTCTCCCTTTGTCAGCCTGCCGACGCCGATTGCGACATCAACAATTCGGGCGAGCACACGCATAACGATTTTATCCATCTCAATGCCCCACGCATGTGAGTGACTGCCGTCCTCATTGACAGCATAAAGACTTGTCGAGCCATAGCCGGCAACAATTATTATCGGGTATGTGTTTTCCATATCCTCGGCGTTAAACGCAAGCGTCTGCGCACCGAGCAGGAAAGTCATGACAAGTGCGAGAAATAACGAAAGAATCTTTTTCATAGTAATACCCCTTTTTTATTGTATTAAGAGAGACAATCTGGAATTTTCTGTGCACCCTCAAGGAGCTTTTCACGCTCTTTATAATCGGGCAAAACAGCTTCAATGCATTTGTAGAATTGTCTGCTGTGGTCGTGGTGAACAGTATGTGCGAGCTCATGAACAACAACGTAATCAACCGCACTTTCGGGATACAGCATAAGAATGTACGAAAAACAAATATTATTCTTTGTGTTACAGCTTCCGAAACGCTTCTGAGCGGATGTAATTTTCACAGAACTGAAGTCAACACCCATAATTTTCGCAAAGTATTCTGCCTTTTCGGGAAGAATCTTCTTTGCAAGAGCTTTGAGCTTAGCAATTGTTTCTTCGTTAAGCTCAACCTTACCTGCTTTGACTTTCTGCTGCTTTTTCAGTGCGTTTTCTATCCATTCGGAGTGTTCGGAAAGAAATGTATCAATTTTTCGCTGTGAACAAAGCTTCGGCGCACGAACAATAATTTCACAGTTCTGTGTAATCTGAACGGCAAGAGTTTTTCTGCTTGATCGAATAATACTGTATTCCATATTTCACCGCCTCGGCAATTTTTTCTTATTGTAACACAAATACTCTGAAAGTACAATTATAATTTGATTTTAATAAACTATTATGATATAATTTCTGCATATTACTGAATGCGAGGTAGATAAAATGGTATCAGAATTGATGACTGAATACGGCAATAACCGCTGTCTTATAAGAGAAATAAGTGAAATCTGCAACAAAAAAGCAGCTGAAATAGGAAGAGAAAATCTCTGCGATTTCAGCATCGGCAATCCGAGTGTACCCTCTCCCCTTGCTGTACGTGAAGCAATGCTTGACATTCTCACGAATGAAAATCCGCTCAATATTCACAGCTACACGAGCGCGCCGGGTATGATGGAAACACGTGACGCTATCGCTGAAAATCTTAATAAGCGTTTCGGGACGAGCTACACAGGCAAGAATCTTTATATCACCTCGGGTGCGTCAACATCACTTGTATGTGCTATCAAGGCTGTGCTTAAGGACGCTGACAGCGAGATTATCGGCATTGCTCCGTATTTTGCGGAGTATAAGGCTTTTACCGAGGGCAACGGCGGCAGGTTCAAGCTTGTTCCGGCGGATACAGAGAAATTTCAGATAAATTTTGATGCTCTTGAAGCCCTGATAACAGAGAAAACTCAGGGTGTTATCATAAACTCACCTAACAATCCCTCAGGTGTTATTTATTCGGCTGAAACTCTCAGAAAGCTCTCGGCTCTGCTTAAAGAAAAAAGCTGCGAGTACGGTCATATAATTTATCTGATTTCCGACGAGCCGTACCGTGAGCTTGTTTACGGTGATGAGCCTCTGCCCTTCACAGCTAAATTCTATAATAACACAATCGTTTGCTACTCTTACAGTAAATCATTTTCACTCCCGGGTGAAAGAATCGGTTATGTTCTTGTTCCCGGTGAAGCGGATAACTGGGAAGAGGTTTACAGCGCGGTTGCAGGCGGTGCTCGTGCTTCGGGCTTCATCTGCGCTCCGTCACTTATGCAGAAGGTTATCGCAAGATGTGCGGACATTGAGCCTGATATAAGCGTTTACAGAAAGAACCGTGATTTCCTTTATAAATCACTTACCGAAATCGGCTATGAATGTGCCGAGCCGGCAGGAGCTTTCTATCTCTTTGTCAAGGCTCCGAACGGTGACGCAACACCGTTCTGCATGAAAGCGATGGAGGATAATCTCTTTATTGTTCCGGGTTCGGAATTTGGCTGTCCGACACATTTCAGAGCGGCGTACTGTGTTGACTATGAGATGATTGAACGCTCAATTCCGCTGTTCAAAAAAGCATTCGAGGAAGCGACAAAATGAAAACAATAAAGCTTTATGATGAGGACAGTCATCTTTATAATTTTGAGGCTGAGGTTATCAGCTGTGAAAAATCAGATGATAAATATATAATCGTACTTGACCGCACGGCATTCTTTCCCGAGGGCGGCGGTCAGAAGTCAGATACTGGGTTTATAGAAAAATCTGCCGTAACTGATGTTCAGATAAGAAACAAGATAATTTATCACTATGCCGACTCCCCTGTTGAAGCCGGTCAGAGGGTTAAGTGCGGAATTGACGAAAGAAGGCGCTTCAGACATATGCAGAACCATTCGGGTGAGCATATTTTCTCCGGTATAGCGCACACGCTTTACGGCTGTGAAAATGTCGGCTTTCATCTCGGTGATGAGGTTACTGTTGACTTTGATATCGAGCTGAACGAAGCTCAGATCAGACGAATTGAAGCAAAAGCAAATGAAGCTGTATGTAAAAATCTTAAGATAACAGCCGAATATCCCGACAGTAAAACGCTTTCAACGCTTGATTACAGAAGCAAGCTTGAACTGACCGAGGACGTACGAATCGTAACGGTTGACGGTATTGATGTCTGCGCCTGTTGTGCGCCGCACGTAAGCTATACAGGCGAAATCGGTATTATTAAAGTATTGAACTTTATGCGACATCGCGGCGGTGTGCGTATATTTATCAAATGCGGACTTGACGCTTTTGAAGATTACTGTATCAAATGCAACAATCTTGCGAGAATTTCAACCGCCCTCTGCGCTAAGCAGAATGAAGCGGCGGATGTATTTGATAAATTCAGTAATGACACGCTTGAACTCAAGCAGAAGCTGACAAAGCTCAGCAAGGAGCTTGCAGCACTTAAGGCTCAGAGTATTGAGGATACCGACGGTAACATTTTACTTTTTGAGGATGAATGCGATATGCCGACTCTGAGAACGGCCGTTCTCGACGGAGCAAAGCACGCGGGCGGTATTTGTGCAGGCTTTTCGGGTAATGATAAAAACGGATATATTTATGTTGCTTCAAGTCAGAACATCAAGCTCAGAGCTATGTCAAAAGAAATAAACACCGTCCTCAACGGCAAGGGCGGCGGCTCGGATGAGCTGATTCAGGGAAGCGTTAAAGCTACACGTACGGAAATAGAAAAATATTTCAGCGAGGTATAAAATGAACATCTGTGTTTACGGTGCGTCAAGCACAACAATTGACAAATCATATATCGAGGATGGAGAAAGGCTCGGCAGAATTATGGGAGAGCACGGCTTCGGACTTGTTTTCGGCGGCGGTGCGAACGGACTTATGGGTGCGGTTGCACGCGGAGTTAATCAGGTCGGCAAGACAGAAATTATCGGTATAGCCCCTGCGTTCTTCAACGTTGACGGCATACTTTACGAGCATTGCACTCAGTTTATCTATCCCGAGAATATGCGTAAGAGAAAAGCAATTATGGAAGAGATGTCCGAAGCTTTTATCGTCACACCCGGCGGTATCGGAACGTTTGACGAATTCTTTGAGATCCTCACGCTCAAACAGCTCGGCAGACACAACAAGCCTATTGCACTTCTGAATACAAACGGCTACTATGATCATTTCAAATCGTTCATTCAGAACAGCATTGACGAGAATTTTCTCAATGAGGAATGTCATAAAATGTTTTTTATCTCTGACAGCTGCGAGGAAATAATCAGTTACATCGAAAACTATAATCCCGAAGAAACTCCTGTATCAAAGTTTAAAAATATAAAATAAAAGAACGCTGAAGAGGAAAAATCCTTTTCAGCGTTAAAATCTTTACTGTGCGTTATTCGGATTATCAAAACGATAAATCTCACGGTTCTCAATATCCATATCGGGAATCATAATCGGCTGAATACCTGCGTTGGCTGTGATTGTTGTAACAACAGCTCTTGCATACGGGAACAGCTCCTTATAAGTCTGAACGTGAAGAATCTCACGTGCGACATTTGTATCATACTCAAAAATACCTGCAAGAACAAGCTTAATATTGAACTGCTCGGGATTTGTCTTGTCTGTAATTGTAACAGTAAATTTGCCCTCGCAGATGCTTTGATTTGTATAGCGAACATTGTACGCATAGCTGTTTTTAAGCTCAATCTTAGTGTTGCCTCTGATTTTATTCACAAATTCGATTTCTTCAATTTTATATGCCTTAAGCTTTAAGTTTTTCATAACAGTTCTCCTCTTGTTAATATATATTGATTTTATCACATTAAATACAAATTTACAAGAAAAATATTTATACATTATTCTATACCTGACAAAATATAATATATTGATTATAAAAATACAAATATACTTGACTAATTCTTATGAAAATATTATAATTAGTAATATTCAGGATAAAAATATCCGAAAAAGTGAAAGGAAGAAAACTTATGAAAAGAATTCTCGCAGTTCTTCTTGCAGTTGCACTTGTTTTCTCATTTGCAGCCTGCGGAAAGACATCAGGTGGTAACGAACAGGCTCCTGTTAAGCTTCGTTTTGTAACAGGCGGCGAATCAGGTACATACTACGCATTCGGTTCAGTTATCGCACAGCACGCAACAAACAACACAAACGTTAAGGTTACAGGCGTTGTAGGTAACGGCTCACAGAAGAATATCGTTGAGCTTCAGGACGGCAACGCAGAGCTTGCATTCTGCCAGTCAGACGTTATGGCTTATGCTTATCAGGGCACAAACCTTTTCGCTGAGACAGGTAAGGTAGATTGCTTCAAGACTGTTGCAGCTCTTTACACAGAGCAGGTTCAGCTCATCACAACTGATCCTTCAATCAAGTCAGTTGCTGACCTCAAGGGCAAGAACGTTTCAATTGGCGCAGCAGGTTCAGGCGTTTACTTCAACGCTATCGACATCCTCGGTGTTTACGGTCTTACAGAAAAGGACATTAAGCCGACATACCAGTCATTCGGCGACAGCGCTGAGGCTATCAAGGACGGCCTTATCGATGCAGCATTCATCGTTGCAGGTGCTCCCACATCAGCTGTTACAGACCTCGCTACAACAAAGAATGTTTACCTTGTATCACTTGATGACGAGCATATCAATAAGCTTATCGAAAAGTCACCCTTCTACTCAAAGTGCGTAATCCCCGCAGAAACATACAAGGGCGTTGCTGAAGCAACAACAGTTGGTGTTGGCGCAGTTATCATCGCTAAGGACACAGTTTCTGAGGATGCTATTTATGCTTTTGTAAAGGATATCTTTGATAACGCTGAATCACAGATTGGCGCACACGCAAAGTATGCCGAGCTTAGCCTTGAGTTTGCTTCATCAATCACATCTGTTCCCTACCATGCAGGTGCTGCCAAGTACTTTGCAGAAAAGGGCATCACAGTTCCCACAGTTTAATAGTAAAGCTGTAATTTAATTGTAAACAGACTGCGGCAGCGTAAAACCTGCCGTAGTTATTTTATCGGAAAGGAGTGATTACGATGAAGAAAAAAGGAAACACGGCTGAAGCTGTTGTTGATACAGCCTCAGAGCAGGATCTTGATGCAGTTATGCGAAAGTTTGACCGTGAGTCAAATACAAGGATCTGGGAAGGTAAACCGAAAATTGTTGTTACAATCATCATTGCACTTTTTGCGTTTTACTGTATTGCGATTGCATTCATGAAAACGCTTCCCGAAATCAAGCTTTCTTCTTTCCTCGGACTTATCACTATAATCGGATATATCACATATCCGGCAAACAAGAAAAAGGTTAAAGTAAACTCAATGCCGATTTACGACATTCTGCTTATGGCTGTCGGTGCGGCGGCTTTCTTCTATTTTACACTCAAGGCACAGGCTATGCAGCAGCCGGGTTATGTATATGAAATAACCGACATTCTTATCGGTGTCGTCGGCATTCTGATTATGGCTGAGCTTTGTCGCCGCTGTGTAGGTGTTCCGATTCTTTGTGTAGCGGGCGCATTGATAATTTATGCCTTTGTAAATCAGTTCTCATACGGTGCTGACATTTTCCAGGCTCTTAAGGTTATCATTTATAAGCTGTTCTACTCAACCAACGGAATCATCGGTACGCCTGTTGACGTATGTACAAAGTACATTGTTCTGTTCATAATTTTCGGTGCATTCCTTGAAAGAACAGGCATTGCAAACTTCTTTATTGATTTTGCTAACAGAATTGCAGGCTGGTCAAGCGGCGGTCCTGCAAAGGTTGCGGTTATCTCATCTGCCCTCTGCGGTATGGTTTCGGGTTCATCTGTCGGTAATACAGTTACAACAGGTTCTGTTACAATTCCGATGATGAAGAAAACAGGCTACAAACCTGAATTTGCAGGTGCAGTTGAAGCCGCCGCATCAACAGGCGGTCAGATCATGCCCCCGATTATGGGTGCCGCAGCTTTCCTTATGGCTGAGTACATGAACCTCGATTACGGTTCAGTTGCAGTTAAAGCTATTCTTCCTGCAGTTCTTTATTTCACAGGTATTTTCATCGCGGTTCATCTTGAGGCTAAGAAGCTCGGACTTAAAGGTATTTCCGTAAAGGATCTTCCGAAGTTCAGCTACCTCTTCAAGAATATCTACCTCATGATTCCCCTTGTTGTTCTTGTTGCACTTGTTGCTTCAGGTAAGAACACAATGAGAATGGCTGCTGTAATTTCCATCGGTGCAGCTTTCCTTGTAGGCTTCATCAATTTCCTTACATCAGCTTTTGCTGAGAAGAAAAACACAGGTGACGGCGCAGGAAAGGTTATCGGCAAGACAGTTGCAAAGTCACTTAACGTAGGACTTGACGCACTTGTTGCAGGTGGTAAGGGTGCAATCACAGTTGCTGTTGCCTGCTCAATGGCAGGTATCATCGCAGGCTGTATCACAGTAACAGGTCTTGCATCAGTTCTTATCAACGGTATTGTTCAGATTGCAGGTAATGCAAAGATTATCGGTCTTCTTCTTACAATGCTTTGCTGTATCGTTCTCGGCATGGGTGTTCCCACAACCGCAAACTACTGCATTATGGCTTCAACTTGTGCACCGATTCTTACACAGCTCGGCTTCCCTGTTGTTGCCGCTCATTTCTTCGTATTCTACTTCGGTATCGTTGCCGACATCACACCACCTGTTGCTTTGGCGGCTTACGCAGGATCTGCGATTGCAAAATCCAATCCGATGAAGACAGGTTTGAATGCAACGAAGCTTGCCATTGCGGCATTTATCGTTCCGTACATTTTCGCTTTCAGCCCCGAAATGCTCTTCGAGGGTGTTCAGCACTGGTACGAGGTACTTCAGATTGCCGCTACATCTCTTGTAGGTCTTTACGGTGTTGCCGCTGCTCTTAATGGTCACCTCTTCAAGAAGATTCCTGTTCCGTTCAGAATTCTCCTTGTTGCAGGCGGTATCGCAATGATGATTCCTGACACTACAACTGATATCATCGGTTTCGCAGTTGTTGCCGCAATAACTGTTTTACAGTTATTAATGTCTAAGAAAAATAAGGCTACTCCCCTGCAGACCGCATAAATCCGAATAAAAGCAAAAGTCATTCTGTCAGATAAATACTGCTCAGAATGACTTTTTTCTTAATAAATAAAGCTGTTGACGTTTAAATCAACAGCTTTATATTTTTAATGATAGCGTACGCCTGTCGCAAAGCAAGCCGCAAATGTAATAATTTGTCCGAGCGGAACAGGGAAATACTCAATAAGATAATCTCTGTCGATACCCTCAACAAGTATAACAGGCTCGGTTGTTGCGCCAAGACCGATATCGTAAAGTGTCTGAAGAGTAACTCTTGCGAGTTCTACATTTCCTGCCGCGTTCGGATGGATTGTATCAGTTGTGATAAGTGAGGGATTCTTATAGAAAGGCTCTCTTGTGTCAACAACATAGTAGCTGCCCGGATTTTTTTCAAGGTAGGAAAAAATCTCGTTGTTAATTCTATCGGCGCAGGCTCCAAAAATATCGTGGGCAAATGTTGTCCATGAATTGTAAAGCGTCTGAACAAGAACGACAGCGTCAGGATTTATCTCATGAATCTTCTCAATCAAGGCTTCAAAATTATTATTGAAGTCAACCGCTCTCTTATCAAACGGCTTGTAATAGTGAATGATTCCGCTGAGAACAAGTCCGACAGGATTATCAAGCAGAAAATCGTTTCCGCCGACTGAAACGCTGATAATATCAGCCCACTTAACATAGTACTCATATGTATCGTTTGTCTGGAGCAATTCAAGCAGATAGTCGCTTGTGTAACCCATATGACCGAGGTCTTTATAGTTGTAGCCGTTTGTGTCAGCTACGATTTTACCGTATGCGCTCTCGTCACGGTTTGTAACTCCGAAGCCCTCAGCGATTGAATCGCCGATAACAAGGTAATTCAGCTTTTTGTCCGCGGCACTTGCGGAAACAGCAAAACAGCTGAGCACCATAACTAAAGCGACGAACACGGAAATTATTTTTTTGGCAGTTTTCAAAATTTCACTTCCTTACTTGTCAAGACCTGCGAAAAGCTTGACGTTCTCGAAGCAATACTTATAATCGCCGTTCTCAATGCCGTGAACGATTTCACAAACCTTATCATTGTAAGGAGTGGGAACACCGTACTTTCTTCCGTAAGCGCATACAACACCGTTGATAGCGTCGATTTCGCACTTTCTTCCCTTTTCAAGATCCTGAAGCATACTTGCCTTAAGAAGTCTGTGCTTCTTGATGCAGATAGGAATAAGGAAGTTTGAAATCTTCTTCTTAATGCCGTTGCCCTTATAGTAGAGGAGTTTAACGATATCCTTGCCCTGAACAGGCTCAATTTTGATACCTGCGGCATTGCATACGTCAATAACTTCCTTTATGATATTCTGACAGCAAACACGGGAATCCTTGCGTTCAGCCGCATCACCGAATGTGCCGCCCATAACTGCTGACATACCGCTGAATGCTGAGTTGATAAGAAGCTTTGACCAGCGAACACCCATAAAGTTTTCCTCGACCTCAACAGGACACATAAGCTCAAGAATCTTCTTTACTTCCATAAGCTTGTCGTCAACCTTGCCGTTCATTCTGCCGAGACCGAATGTCATGCTGTCAGGCTCACTTGTAAGCTCTGATACGCCGTGTCCGTGAAGAGTTGCGCCCCATGCAACGGAGCATCCCATTGTGTAATCCTCGCCGACAACTTCAGAAACCGAAAGCTCGGGAAGTCCGTTCTGCATTGTGCAGACAATACAGCCCTCTGCCATGTTCTTCTTAAGATTTTCAAGAACGTTTTTATTGTCAAGCTGCTTGGTCATAAGGATGATAAGATCATACTTTTCTGTAAGCTGATCGGGTGTGAGTGCGTGAACCTTGGCAACAAAATCAACAGTACCGATGATATGAGCACCATCCTTGTTCATAGCGTCAACGTGATCCTTGTTTCTTGTGATAAGATCGACCTGTCCGCCTGCCTTGGATATGTATGCACCTAAAACCGTGCCTAATGAACCTGCGCCGTAAATTGCTGTTTTCATACTTTTTATCCTCCTCAGATTTAATATAATTTAATTCCGCCAAAGGGTCTTACGCTGAGCACGTGACATGAACCCTCGGAATAAACTGCCTCAATTGCATTGCGGAACTCTTCAAGCATGCTGACAGGAACGAAAGCCTGGATTGTACCTGCAAAGCCGCCGCCGTGTACTCGCCAAGCTCCCTTGCCCTTGAGCATCTTTTCACAGATTGCAAGTGCAAGTGAAACACCCTGCTGTGCAGGAGCCTTAACGGTGAAAACATTCTGATTATACATATATGATGAGAATCCGCTCTCGATAACAAGTGACTTAAACGCTTCAAAGTCATTTTCGGTAAGAGCCTTGACCTCTGCATCAACACGCTTATTTTCATTGAAGAAATGAAGCGCACGAAGAACCGCCCTGTCACCTGCTTTTTCACGTACGGCAGGTATATTCTTCATAAATTCATCCTCGCAGACCTCACGAAGAACACTCTTACCGAAGCACTCGGCAGCAGCCTCCATCTCACCTCTTACAGCAGCATAATCATCTGTAAGGTCAGCGTGGCTTCCGCCTGTGTCAACTATGCAGAGTGCGTGACCGCAGGATGCAAAATCAAATTCAACCTTATTGATAACAGGCTGTGCAGGGTCTTTGAAGTCAATTGTTATAAAGCTTCCGACTGATGATGCCATCTGATCCATAAGGCCGCAGGGCTTGCCGAAATATTTATTCTCAGCGTACTGTGCAATCTTTGCGATATCAACAGGTGAAACCTTACCGTCATTGTAAAGGTGATTGAGAATTGTTCCGATAAGAACCTCGTAAGCAGCAGATGATGAAAGACCTGAGCCTGAAAGCACGTTGCTTGCGCTTGCGGCATTAAATCCGCCGATATTGTAGCCGTACTCCTTAAAGCCTGCACACATACCTCTGATAAGACCTGAGGACTTACCGAACTCCTCCTCGTGAACGCTGAGGTCAGAGATATCAATTTCAATCATACCGTAGCCTCGAGTCTTTTCACAGGCAACCGTATCATCACGCTTAGCCGCTGCGGCAACGCTGTCAAGATTGACGCCCGCCGCAAGAACCTTGCCGTGATTATGGTCGGTGTGATTGCCGCCGACCTCGGTTCTGCCCGGTGCGCTGAAAAGACCAATACCGTCGCAGTCACCGTAGATTTCCACAAAGCTTTTAATTATTTCAGCTTCACGCTCTTTTTCATCTTCAACTGCACTGTCAGTCATATAAACTTCCTTAAGGCGGTTGTCAAAACTGCCGTCAGAAAGCATTTCAAGTAACTTTTTTGAATCAGCCATTTTTTTTCTTCCTCCTGGATTGTTTCTGAAGAATCTTGCTTAAAGTAAATGTTGCGATGCCTACAAGCGAGAACATCAATACAAACGGCAAAAGGAAAGCCGTTGAAAGCGGATTAAAGACATTTCGACCGATGAATGTATAAAAAATCAAAAGCGGGAAATATCCTGTAAGTGAGAGAAGAATGAAATCTCTGTATCTGAAGCCCATAGCTCCGTAAAGCTTGCTGACCATATTTATAGGAATACCGGGAATGAACCTGAAAAGCGGAAGAAGCCACGGATTTCCCCGCCCGTCCTTTTCAATAAAGTATTTAACCGTTTCGTTGCGCTGAAGTATTCTCGAAACTTCATTCGCTCCTACACGTCTTCCCCACATAAATTTGAGTGAATAAAGTATTATCAGACCTGCAATATTTATCGGTATTGAAATATACGGATCAAAAACCGTACTCGTAACTGCGCAGAGTGCGGGAAGCGGATAAAGATAGACGGGAAAAACACCCTTGAACATAAACAGGAAAAGAACAATAAATACAACAAGACCTCTGTCTGTCATAGCTTCAACTCTGTCCTCAGCGGCCTGAAGCGTTGACTGATATGTCTGATACCAGAGTTGGATTTTATCGCTCTGTGAAATAACAAGTAAGAATATAAAAACGGCGGCAAGAATAAAGCCAAGAGCCGAAAGAATTTTAAGAATTGTTACAACATGACCCTGTGTAGTTTTCTTCGCCAACGGCACCGCCTCCTCATTAAAATTTGCTTTAACGCAGATTAAACCAATATAACTCTCTTATTATAACTATTTTTACCATTAAGGTCAATATGTATTAAAAAATATTTGTCGTAAAGTTGCGATTTTGTTTTATTGACTATTAGACTTAATTGTGATAAAATTTATTCGGAAATTTATGTAAAGCGAGGTCTTACAATGAATTATAAAGAAAAGTATGAACAGTGGCTTACCTTTGACGAAGAAACAAAAGCTGAGCTTCTTGCAATCAATGATGAAAAGGAAATCGAAGACAGATTCTACAAGGATCTTGAATTCGGCACAGGCGGTCTTAGAGGAGTTATGGGCGCAGGCGCAAACAGAATGAACAAGTACACCGTCAGCAAGGCTACACAGGGTCTTGCACAGTATCTCAGAAGTGAGTTCTGCGGTGAAAAGAGCGTTGCAATCGCACACGATTCAAGAAACAATTCAAGACAGTTCGCAATCTATGCCGCAGAGGTTCTCTGCGCTAACGGTATCAAGGTTTTCCTTTATGATACTCTTATGCCCACACCTGTTCTTTCGTTCACAACAAAGTATCTCGGCTGCACAGCAGGTATTGTCCTTACCGCAAGCCATAATCCCAAGGAGTACAACGGCTACAAGCTCTATGATGAGAACGGCTGTCAGCTCGTACCGGCATATGCAAACAAGGTTATTGACTACGTTAACGCTGTAACAGACCTTACCTCAGTTCCTCATATGGATCTTGACGAGGCAAAGGCAAAGGGACTTTACACACCTATCGGCTCGGATGTTCTTGACGCATTCCTTGAGGCTGTAAGAAAGCAGTCACTCTATGAAGAAAAGTCGGATATCAAAATCGTCTACACTCCCCTTCACGGCACAGGCAACGTTCCTGTAAGAAAGATTCTTGAAGGAAAGGAAATTTCAATCGTTAAGGAGCAGGAAATGCCTGACGGCAATTTCTCAACTGTTCGCTCCCCCAACCCCGAGGAAAAGGACGCTCTTACGCTCGCACTCAAGCAGGCTGAGAAAGAGGACGCAGACCTTGTATTCGGTACGGACCCCGACTGTGACCGTATTGGTGTCGGTGTTAAGCACAACGGTGAATACAAGCTTATCACAGGTAATCAGATGGGCGCTCTTCTCACAAACTTCGTTCTCAATATGAAGAAAGACGAGCTTAATGAGAAGTCAACACTTATCAAGACTATTGTTACAAGCGATCTCGGCGCAAATATAGCAAGAAGCTTCGGTCTTAATATCGTTGAAACACTCACAGGCTTCAAGTACATCGGTGAGCAGATTAACAATTACGAAAAGAACGGTGACAAGGAATTCGTTATGGGTTACGAGGAGAGCTACGGCTATCTTGTCGGTACTCACGCACGTGATAAGGACGCTGTTGTTTCTTCAATGCTTGTATGTCAGATGGCTTCATATTACTTCAACAAGGGTATGACTCTTATTGACGCTCTTGACGAAATCTATGCTAAGTACGGTTACTACCTTGACGCTCTTGATACATTCGTACTTAAGGGTATTGACGGCGCGCAGAAGATTCAGAGCATTATGACTGATTTCCGTGAGAACGGCTCAAGCTTCTTTGACAATATTAAGGAAATTACCGACTTCTCAAAGGGAATCGGCGAGCTTCCGAAGGAGAATGTGCTCAAGTATGTATTTGATGACGGTTCATGGATAGCAATCCGTCCCTCAGGCACAGAGCCGAAGCTCAAGGTTTACTACTCAATTCAGGATGAGAACAAAGATAACGCAAATGCAACTCTTGAAGCAATCAGAGCAAAGCTTCACAGCATTATCAACGGTTAATTATATTACAGCAAAAGACTTCGGATTTTTGTCCGAAGTCTTTTTATCTGAGTTATAATACCTTGTAGCCCTGCGCCTCAATAACAGCCTTTATTTCGCTGTCGGCAAGGTCAGCGTTGAGCTTAATTACAGCTGTACCGCTCTCGTGGCTCGGTGTTGCCTCGTCAACCTGCGGGAGCGCTTCAAGCACCTGTTTAACTCTTGCTTCACAATGAGGACACATCATTCCTTCGATTTTAACTGTTTTTTCCATTGCTTTTACCTCCTTGAAATGTTTATGCTTATCACGCTTCGGAGAGCGTATATCAACTAAATTTAATCTTAATGCATTACTTACAACACAGAAGCTTGATAAACTCATTGCAGCCGCTGCAAGCATCGGATTAAGTTCAATTCCGAAATGAGGAATCAACACACCTGCCGCAACGGGAATACAGATTGCGTTATAGAAAAATGCCCAGAAAAGATTTTCTTTTATATTTTTGTATACCGCACGGCTCAGCCTTATCGCAGCTGAAACATCCGTCAGCTTGCTGTTCATCAGAACCACATCAGCCGCTTCAACCGCAATGTCCGTACCGGCACCGATTGCAATGCCGACATCAGCTCTCGCAAGCGCAGGTGAATCGTTTATGCCGTCACCGACCATTATAACCTTGCCGTTTTTATGAATATCCCGGACATATTTTTCTTTTTCATCAGGCAGTACGCCTACGACAACATTATCAATTCCCGCCTGCCCTGCTATTGCACGGGCGGTTTTTTTGTTGTCACCTGTCAGCATAACGACGTCAATTCCCATGTTTTTTAGCTCAGCAACAGCCTGCTTACTCTCTTCTTTGACTGCATCGGCAACTGCGATAATTCCGAGAAGCCTGCCGTCATACGAAAACAACAGCGGTGTTTTACCGTTCTCTGATAATATTTCCACCTGTTCAGCAGTATCCTGATCAGAGTCTGTTTTTGATTTTATAAACTCACTTTTACCGCCGAAAGCGGGTTTGCCGTCAATCAGAGCTTCAATGCCGTTGCCGGCATGAGTTATAAAATCCGTTGTTTCTTTAATCTCTGCCTGATTTTTTTCAGCGTAAACAACGATTGCATTGCCGAGCGGATGCTCACTTTTATATTCAAGTGAATATGCAACGCTTAGCAGCTCATTTTCACTTGTATTGCCAAACGGAATTATATCCGTCACAACAGGTTTACCCTCCGTAACAGTTCCTGTTTTGTCAAAAATAACAGTTCTCGCCTTGCCTGTCTGTTCAAGAGAAACAGCAGTTTTGAAAAGTATTCCGTTCTTTGCGCCGACACCGCTCCCGACCATTATTGCAACAGGAGTAGCAAGACCGAGAGCGCACGGACAGCTGATTACAAGTACGGATATCGCACGTGCAAGCACAAAACCGAAATTCTTTCCTGAAATAAACCATATAATTGCTGTCAGAACTGAAATGCCGATAACAACAGGGACAAACACACCTGACACCCTGTCGGCTATCTTCGCAATAGGAGCTTTAGTTGCCGAAGCGTCGCTTACCATTTTAATAATATGAGAAAGAGTTGTATTCTCACCTGTGCGTGTCGCTTTACAACGAATAAAACCCGATTTATTTACCGTTCCTGCAAAAACAGTATCATTCTCTGATTTATCAACGGGAACGCTCTCACCTGTCAGACTTGACTCGTCAAGTGAACAACCGCCATCAATAATAAAACCGTCAACAGGTATCGTCTGACCCGAACGGACAACAAATATATCACCTGTAATTACTTCGTCGACAGGAATTTCCGTTTCCTTTCCGTTTCGTTCAACTGTTGCTGTTTCAGGGCTGAGATTCATAAGGCTTTTGAGAGCGTCAGTTGTTTTACCTTTTGAACGGGCTTCAAGCATTTTACCGACAGTAATCAGCGCAAGAATCATTGACGCGGATTCAAAATATAATCCATGCAACAGATTATCGTTAGTCGCCGTCATTCTGAAAAGCTCAACTGTGCTGTAAATAAATGCCGCAGAGGAGCCGAGAGCGACAAGCGTATCCATATTGGGAGCACGGTTGATGATGCCTTTAAAACCGGAAACAAAAAATTTCTGATTGATTATCATAACAGCAACAGTCAGAAGCATTTCGAGAAGTCCGAGCGCAAGCTGATTGCCGTCAAAAAATGCAGGCACAGGAAAGCCCAACATAATGTGACCCATTGAAATATACATCAGAACAATAAGAAAAACGAGCGACCACAGAAGTCTTTTTCTGAGCTTCGGAGTCTGTGTATCTTCAAGAGAATCTGAGGCTTCGACCTTTATACTTTGTGAGCCGTTTAGTTTAGCATCGTACCCTGCCCTGCGCACAGCTGAAATAATCTGCTCCGCTGTCGCCGAGCCCTCAACGCCCATTGAGTTTGTAAGCAGATTAACTGAGCACGAGGTGACACCCTCAACCGAACTGACAGCTTTCTCAACTCTCGTACTGCACGCTGCACAGCTCATACCGATTACATCATATTTCTGCATCTTTATCCTCATTTCATAAGCTTTTTTACAAGCTCTGCAAGTTCTTCGACTGCTGACTCGTCATCTGCTTTTATATCACGCACAACACAGATTTTCAGATGTCTTGTCAACACATCCCTGCTGAAAGAATTGAGTGCAGAGCTTGCGGCGGAGGTCTGTGTCAGAACATCAACACAGTAAGCGTCATTTTCAATCATCTTTTTTATGCCTCTTATCTGACCTTCGATTCTCGAAAGCCTGTTCAGAAGCTTTTTCTTTTCTTCATCCTGTCTTTCTGTAATTTTCTCACCACAGCATTTACAATCAATATTCATTATATCATCCTTTGCAATATACCCCCATAGGGTATATTTATTATAAATAAAAATCTCTGTGTTGTCAAGAAAAAACCGACCCCAAATAATGGAGTCGGTTTGAAATGGTTTGAATATATAATTATTTATCGCTGAAATTTACAGCATCATCAAAAATCTTTTCGACATCTTCTGAGGGAGCTTTTGTAAGAAGAGTTACGACAACAGCAACAATTAAGCTTGCAATGAATCCGGGAATGATTTCATATAATCCGCCAAGTGCGCCATCGTGTAACGGAGCAACCAATGCACCCAAATGACTGCCGTCTGCGAACGAGTAGTTGAACATAAGCAGCCATGCAATATCAACAACAGCACCTGTAACGATACCTGAAATTGCGCCTGCGATATTGAATCGCTTCCAGAAAAGTGAAAGAAGAATTACAGAGCTGAATGCTGCGCCGAAAAGACCCCATGCATTTTCTACAAGACCCATAATCGTACCTGAATTGGGGTTAGATGCAATAATTACGGCAACAACTGAAATTGCAAGAACAACAAATCGACCTGCCCAAAGCATTTCTTTATCTGAAGCTTTATTCTTACGGATAATCGGTTTGTATAAATCACTTGCAAATGCTGATGATGAAGCAAGAAGCTGAGAGTCAGCTGTTGACATAGAAGCTGCAAGAATTGCCGTAAGAACGATACCTGAAATTATTGCAGGGAAAAGGAAACGTGTCATCTGAATGAAAACAGTTGAGCTGTCAGCAATCTCACCGAGAAGAAGATGACCGACACAGCCTGCCGCAACTGAGAAAATAACAATAAGTACATTCCATGTAATACCGATCTTTGCGCTCTTTTTGAGAGACTTGTCGGATTCAAGTGACATAAATCTTACGATAATGTGAGGCATACCAAAGTATCCGAGTCCCCAGCCGAGACCGGAAGCTACATCCTTCCAGCTGCTGAATGCATTCCAGTATCCGTCGGGAAGCTGTGTTACTGTTTCTGAACCGCCGTTGTTTTTCATAACGAAAACCGCGAAAATAGGTGCGGCAAGCAAAGCGGCAAGCATAAGCATTCCCTGGAAGAAATCAGTCCAGCAAACAGCCTTGAAACCGCCGAGGAATGTATAAATAAGAATAACAACGGCAGCCAGATACATTGCTTTAGAAGGATCAATACCGAGAACAGTATTGAAAAGTGTACCGCAGGCTTTCATACTTGAAGCAGCGTAAACGGTATAAGCTATAAGAAAAATAACAGCGCAAATTACACGTACAGCACCGCTCTTTGAAAGAAAACGGTTTGTCAGATACTGCGGAAGTGTAATTGAGTCGTTGCAGACGATAGTGAACTTACGAAGACGGGGTGCCTCAAAAATCCAGCTTAAAGCATAACCGATTGCAAGACCTATTGCGATCCATGCCTGACCGATACCGTAAAGATAAATTGAAGCCGGAAGTCCCATAAGAACCCATGCGCTCATGTCTGAAGCGCCTGCAGAAAGAGCGGAGACCCAGGGACCCATCTCTCTTCCTCCGAGGAAATATGATTTTTCGCTGCCGTTTTTATCCTTGAAGAAGAAAAAGAAGCCTATTCCAAGCATAAAGAACAGATAAACAACGAAAACCACTAATTCGAGATTAAATTTCAATTTTTTCACTCCTTTTATAAAATAAACATTAGCATTTTATCATAAAGTAAATTAAAAGTAAACAAATACTTAATAAAAATTTTACATTTTATTGTTTTATTTCTAAATTGTACTTATAACTTGACATTAAAAATATATTGTTGTATTATTTTCGGGAATTGGAGTGATTTTAATGAAATATGACAGCATTGGTTTTGACCTTGACGGAACTTTATGGAGCTCAATCCCCGCAGTAACACAGGCATGGGATATTATAGCCTCCGAATACGGCGTTTATAAACCGAATGAGGAACAGATGGCAGGTGTTATGGGACTTAATGAAATTCAGCTTATGACAAAGCTTTACCCCGATATGCCTCAAGATGACAAGCTTGTTTTTTTCGGCAAGGCAAGTAAAAAGTGCAATGAGCTTCTCGCTGAACACGGAGGTGTGCTTTTTGACGGAATGGCTGAGACTATTGAAAAGCTGTCAAAGGATTTCAAGCTTTACATTGTCAGTAACTGTCAGCCGGGTTACATTGAAACATTTCTCGGATATCATAAACTTGAAAAATATTTCTGCGATTTTCAGTGGTCAGGCAGAGAATGTGTTCCGAAAAGTGAAAATATAAAATCGGTTATAAATCGAAACGGATTCAAAAATTCAATTTATGTCGGCGACACTCAGGGCGATGCTGACGCGGCATACGGTGCAGGTGTTCCGTTTGTGTTTGCGGAATTCGGCTTCGGAAACGTAAAAAAATATGATTACAGCATTGAAAAATTTTCAGACATATTAAAAATCGTATATTAAAAACAAAATCCTGTCAGCATAAGCCGGCAGGATTCATTATTTAATATTTTTCAATTATCTCTCTTGCAAACTTCGGTACGTCGGTGATAACGCTGTCAACACCGCAGTCAAGGCAATGCTTAATCTCTCTTTCGGTATTTATTGTCCACGGATTAACCATTATTCCTGCTTCGTGCGCCTCGTCAACAAATCTTTTGTTTATGTAATATTTGTGTGGGTGAAGTGCGTCAGCGCCGATTTCTTTAGCAAACTCGACAGCGTGTTTGAAATACTTGATTGATTTCACCTTGTTCGGACAATACAAAAAGGCGGTTTTGCATTTTTCATCGAAGTCCTTTGCGGCAATCAATGCATCGGAATCAAAGCTTGAAATAATCAGTTCATTAAAAAGCCCGTGAGCTTTTACAGCATCTATCGTTTTCTTTACAACCTCATACTCCCTGTTTTTCGGCGGTTTAATTTCAATATTAAGAATCTTAAGATTCGCCTTTTCGCTCAGAGCGAGAAATTCCTCAAGCGTCGGAAGCGGAGTATTTTTATATGAATGATGAAAGCTTCTGCCGAAATCAAGCTCCTTAAGATCCTCAAGAAACATTGAAGTAATCTCGCCTGTACCGTTAGAAGTTTTATCAACATCATAGTTATGACATATAACGGGTATGCCGTCGGCAGACAAATGAACATCAGTTTCAAAGCCGTCAGCCTTATACAAGATTGATTGTCTGAACGCAGGAAGCGTATTCTGGGGTGCTACCCTGTTAGAACCTCTGTGAGAAATTACATTACATTCAGCCATTTTTTCATCTCCAAATTAAACTTTTATTTATTATAGCATAAATCGGAAATAAATCAACGATAAATATTTGACAATCAACATTATTATACTTATAATATACAGGTTGAGGTGAATCTGATGATAGAAAACAAGAATTATATGCACAACAAGAATATAAAGCTCTGGAACGGATATATAAACGGCCAGGGTTGCGGCAATGTAGCAAATATGCGATACGGACTGTTCCCGATGTCTTTCAACGGCTGTGAGATTATCGCACTTTATAATTTTATGTATTCTATCGGCAGAAAAATGGAGCTGAAGGACGTTGCACGCGAAGCATATCCCTATGCATCTGTTCTTATGGGTATTTTCGGAAGTGCACCGAAAAAAATCGGCAGATTCCTTGATGATCACGGTATAGAATATAAAAGAGCTTCTGACTTTGATGAGTTTGTAAACAATTTTGAAAAATCAGAAAGTGCTTTGATCGCCTTTTGGGTAAAGCTCAAAAGCGGCTTTTACGGTATTCACACAGTCTTCATAAGAAACATTGACGGAAAGGTTCGTGTTTACAACCGTTCAAACGGCAATCCCCGTCCTGTTGACTACGATAAAATGAGCGACTTTCTTAAAAATCCAAAGCACTTGATTGTTTCGTTCTGCTGCGGAGATAAATTATAATCAACTGATTAAAAAATGTAGGTAGGTAAAAAATGACTGAGAAAAAGCAAAATAAAATTATAGGACCGATAATACTTGTTACAGCGGCGATGATATGGGGACTTTCTTTCGTTGCGCAGAAATCGGGAATGGCATATGTTGAAGGCTTTACGTTCACCACAATCCGACTTATTCTTGCCTCACTGACGCTTCTTCCGGTAATAATATTTAACAGAAAGAAAAACCCCGAAACGCTCTCTGTTGAGGAAAAGAAAATTAAAGATAAAAGAAAGTTCAAAGGTATCATCTGTGTAGGTCTTTGCCTTTTTGTCGGACTTAATCTTCAGCAATTCGCTTTCAATTATATCGAAGCAGGCAAGGTCGGATTTCTGACAGCACTTTATATGCTTCTTGTTCCGATTTTCGGTCTTTTCTTAAAAAAGAAACCGCCGTTCACAGTATGGATTGGCGTTGCTCTCGGGATGTGCGGATTATATCTTATCTGCATGGGCGGCAAAGGAGGCGACTTTAAGCTCGGAACAGGTGAAATGCTCACCCTGCTGTGTGCTGTCGCTTTTACACTTCATATCCTTGTTATAGACCATTTTTCCGATGTTGACAGCATTGAGCTTTCCTGCGGTCAGTTCGTTGTAGCTGCCGTACTCTCGCTTATTCTGATGCTGATATTTGAAAAGCCTGACATCGGCGGACTTAAGAGTGCTGCAATTACAATTATCTATGCCGGTGTGTTCAGCTCGGCAATCGCATTCACATTTCAGATTATCGGTCAGAAGAAAACCGATCCGACGCTCGCATCAATGCTCCTGTGCCTCGAGTCAGTATTTTCTGTTCTTTTCTCATTCCTGCTTCCCCCTCACGAGAAGCTTGATGTTCCCGAATACATAGGCTGTGGAATTATGTTTATCGCTATACTTATTGCACAGATTCCACCGAAAAAAAGAGCATAAATTTGGATTGACAAATAAGCTTTCTGTGATATAATTTTAATGATAAATCTTTAAATTCGATACAGAGATATCGGCAAGATTAAAATATACACAGGTGTATTGCACCTTGATTAAGTGTGTCTAAGCCTTGCCTTCCGGCAGGGCTTATTATTATAATAAAAGGAGAAAATTATGAGCGGAATCAACGTAATGAAAATAAAAGATTTTCCCCAGTTCAATCCAATGGTTGACCTGTCATTTGCTGATTTCACTTCTGATTCAGAATATTGTATTTTTCCCGGCTTTTGCGATGTGCACGTTCATTTTCGCGAGCCGGGTTTTTCTTATAAAGAAACAATTCTTTCAGGTTCAAGGGCTGCGGCTCACGGCGGATATACCGCTGTATGCACAATGCCTAATCTCAACCCTGTCCCCGACAGCGTTGAACATCTTTCGGAACAGCTGAAAATCATCGAATCCGACGCTGTAATCAATGTTTATCCGTACGGTTCGATCACCGTGGGACAGAACGGAGAAAAACTCTCCGATATGGACGGCATGACAAAGGATGCTATTGCATTTTCCGATGACGGCAAGGGTGTTCAGCCTGAGAATCTTATGCGTGAGGCTATGCTCAAGGCTAAGTCACTCGGCAAAATAATTGTCGCTCATTGCGAGGATAACACGCTACTTCACGGAGGTTATATTCATGACGGTGAATATGCAAAAAAACACGGTCACCGTGGAATTTGTTCAGAGAGTGAGTGGAAGCCGATTGAGCGTGATATCCGACTTGCCAGGGAAACAGGATGCGGTTATCACGTCTGTCACATTTCCTGCAAGGAGAGCGTTGAGCTTATCAGAAAAGCCAAGGCTGACGGAGTTGACATCACCTGCGAGACAGGTCCGCACTATCTTACAATGTGTGACGCCGACCTCAGGGAGGACGGAAAATTCAAAATGAATCCTCCGCTTCGAAGCAATGAGGACAGGCTGGCTCTGATTGAGGGCATTAAGGACGGTACAATTGATATGATTGCAACCGACCACGCACCGCACAGCGCCGAGGAAAAAAGCAGAGGGCTTGAAAAGAGCGCATTCGGAATTGTCGGAATTGAAACCGCTTTTCCTGTTCTTTACACAAGGCTCGTCAAGGAGAACATAATCTCTCTTGAAAAGCTTATCGAGCTTCTTGCTGTCAACCCGAGAAAGCGTTTCAATATTCCGCTCGGTAACGATTACACCGTATGGAATCTGAATGAAAAATTTACTGTAAGTCCAAATGAATTTTTGTCAAAAGGCCGTGCAACACCGTATGAGGGTGAGGAGCTTTACGGAAAATGCATTATGACCGTTTGCGGCAATAAGATTGTATATAAATAAGGAGGAAATATAATATGGCAAAAAGAACAGACATCAAAAAGGTATTGATTATCGGCTCAGGTCCTATTGTTATCGGACAGGCAGCTGAGTTTGACTATGCAGGTACTCAGGCTTGCCTTGCGCTTAAGGAAGAGGGCTACGAGGTTATTCTCTGCAACTCTAACCCTGCAACAATCATGACAGATACAACAATCGCTGACAAGGTTTACATGGAACCGCTTACACTTGAATATATCGCTAAGATTCTCCGCTATGAGCGTCCTGATGCAATTGTTCCGGGCATCGGTGGACAGACAGGTCTTAACCTTGCTATGCAGCTTGAAAAGAAAGGCGTTCTTAAGGAATGCGGAGTTGAGCTTCTCGGCACAAGCAGCGAAAGCATTGAGCGTGCTGAGGACCGTGAGCTTTTCAAGGAGATGTGTCAGTCAATCGGCGAGCCTGTTATCCCCTCGGAAATCACTTACAGCATCGAGGAAGCAAAGGCAGCTGCCGAGAAAATCGGTTACCCTGTTGTTCTGCGTCCCGCATTCACACTCGGCGGTACAGGCGGCGGCTTTGCAAACAACGAAGAAGATCTTTATGAAATCGGTCTTAACGCATTCAAGCTCTCCCCTGTTCATCAGGTACTTATAGAAAAGAGCGTTAAGGGCTACAAGGAAATCGAATTTGAGGTTATGCGTGACTCGAACGACCACGCAATCACAATCTGCGGTATGGAAAATGTTGATCCTGTCGGCGTTCACACAGGTGACTCAATCGTTGTAGCTCCCATCCTTTCACTCAACGACCACGACCTTAAGATGCTTAACGACAGCGCAATAAAAATTATTCGCGAGCTTAAAATCGAGGGCGGCTGCAACGTTCAGTTTGCACTCAATCCCACATCAAGCGAATACTTCCTTATTGAGGTTAATCCCCGAGTTTCACGTTCTTCCGCTCTTGCTTCAAAGGCAAGCGGCTATCCTATCGCGAGAGTAACAGCTAAGATTGCTCTTGGTATGGCACTTGAGGACATCCCTGTTGCAGGCGGGACAGCTGCAATTGAACCGAGTCTTGACTACATTGTAGCAAAGTTTCCCCGTTTCCCGTTCGATAAATTCGCTACCGCTCCCAACACACTCGGCACACAGATGAAGGCAACAGGTGAGGTTATGGGTATTGGCTCAACCCTTGAGGAATGCTTCCTTAAGAGCGTACGTTCACTTGAAACAGGCGTTTGCCACTTCCACCTCTCAAAGTTTGACAATATGTCAGATGATGAAATCTTCGACTACATCAGGGATTTCAAGGATGACAACATCTATGCGGTTTCTGAACTTATCCGCCGTGGCTGTGATATGAAAAAGCTCCACGAAGTAACTATGATTACCGATCTCTTCCTCGAGAGCATCAAGAAGATAATTGATATGGAAAAGGTAATCAAGGCTAATCCGAATGACGTTAAGGTTCTCAAGGATGCCAAGGTTATGGGCTTCTCCGATAAATTCATCTCAAAGCTCTGGGGTGTTGACGAGGTAAGCATTTATAAGCTTCGCAAGCAGGAGAAGATTCTTCCCATTTTCAAGATGGTTGACACTCTCCACACAGGCAAATACATTGCATATCTCTACTCATCATACACAGGCGAGAACGCATCAAGACTTACAGATAAGAAGAAAATCATTGTTCTCGGCGCAGGTCCTATCCGTATCGGTCAGGGCGTTGAGTTCGACTACTCAACCGTTCACGCTGTTCAGACAATCAAGCGTGAGGGCTACGAGGCAATAATCATAAATAACAATCCCGAAACAGTTTCAACTGACTACACAACAGCGGACAAGCTTTACTTTGAGCCGCTTACTCCCGAGGATGTTATGGCTATCATCGACTTTGAGCAGCCTGAGGGTGTTATCGCTTCACTCGGCGGTCAGACTGCAATCAACCTTGCTCAGCCGCTTATGGACAGAGGTGTTAAGATTATCGGTACTGACTGTGAGGCTATTGAGCGTGCTGAGAACCGTGACAGCTTTGAAAAGATTCTTTCCGACCTAAACATTCCTCAGCCGAAGGGCAAGGCAGTTACAAATATCGAGGACGGTCTTAAGGCTGCAAATGAAATCGGTTACCCCGTACTTGTTCGTCCGAGCTTTGTTCTCGGCGGTCGTGCAATGCAGATAGTTTCAAATGATGAAAGCCTTCGTCACTACCTCAAGACTGCCGTTGAAATTGACGTTGACAAGCCGGTTCTTGTTGACAAATATATACAGGGTAAAGAGGTTGAGGTTGACGCAATCTGCGACGGCAGAGATGTATTTGTTCCCGGAATTATGGAGCTTGTTGAGCGTACAGGTATTCACTCAGGCGACTCAATCAGCGTTTATCCGACATTCAGCATTTCAGATAAGGTCAAGGGCATCATTCTTCAGTATGCTAAGAAGCTCGGCCTTGGTATCGGAATTGTCGGTCTGTTCAATATTCAGTTCATTGTTGACAAGAATGACGATGTTTACATTATCGAGGTAAACCCCCGTTCATCAAGAACAGTTCCGTTCCTTTCAAAGTCAACAGGCTTTTCTCTTGCTGATATTGCAACAGAGGTTATCCTCGGCAAGTCACTTAAGGAGCAGGGCATCTTTGATATTTATCCTGAGGAGAAGAAACGCTTCTACGTTAAGGTTCCCGTATTCTCATTCAATAAAATCAAGGGTCTTGACGCTTACCTCTCACCTGAAATGAAGTCAACAGGTGAAGCAATCGGCTATGACAACAAGCTTCACAGAGCTATGTTCAAGGCACTCACAGCCTCAGGCATGAACCTCCAGAACTACGGTACAGTTCTTGTAACACTCGCCGATGAGGATAAAGAAGAAGCTCTCCCGCTTATCAGACGTTTCTACGATATGGGCTTTAACATTGAAGCCACAATCGGCACAGCAAACTACTTCAAAGAGCGTGGAATCCGAACAAGAGTAAGAGGTAAGATCAGCGAGGGAAGCGAAGAAATTCTCGACTCAATTCGCGCAGGCTATGTAAGCTATGTTATCAACACAAGAGCAGTTCTTTCGGGCGTTCATTACGATGACGGTATTCAGATTCGTCAGTGCGCAACTGAGAACAATGTTACAATCTTCACTTCACTCGACACAGTTAAGGTTCTCCTTGATGTTCTCGAGGAAACAACACTCACAATCTCTACAATTGATTCATAAGGATAGATTTATGAAAAAGGGAATTTTTGAAATAAAAGAAAATATCAAGCTCACCGACAGTGTTATGAAAATGACGCTGTGCGGTGACGCTGCCGCAATAACCGCTCCCGGTCAGTTCATCAATATTCAGCTTGACGATCTGTTTCTCAGACGTCCGATTTCAGTTTACGACTGCGGAGATAATTTTGTAACAATAATCTACAAGGTTGTCGGACACGGAACCGAGAAAATGAGCAAAATGACAGCAGGTGAAAAGCTTGACGTTCTGACAGGTCTCGGCAACGGCTATGACCTTTCACTTTCGGGTGATGCTCCCCTGCTTATCGGCGGCGGTGTCGGTGTACCTCCGCTTTATATGCTTGCAAAAAAGCTTATTAAAAACGGCAGGAAGGTCAGCGTTATTCTCGGCTTCAACACAAAAGATGAAATTTTCTGTGAGGATGATTTCAAAGCACTCGGCGCTGATGTTACAGTTACAACCGTTGACGGCTCATACGGTGTAAAGGGCTTTGTAACAAACGCTCTGCCCGAAAATTATACGCATTTCTTCTGCTGCGGACCCGAGCCGATGCTTAAAGCAGTATATAAATTCACAAAAACAAGCGGTCAATTTAGCTTTGAGGAGCGTATGGGTTGCGGCTTCGGTGCGTGCATGGGCTGCTCGTGCAAAACTATCACAGGATATAAGCGTATCTGCAAGGACGGTCCTGTTATGATGAAGGAGGAAATTTTATGGGAAGCTTAAAAGTCAATCTCTGCGGTATTGAGCTTGACAATCCTGTAATTCCTGCTTCGGGCACATTCGGATTCGGATATGAGTTTGCAGAGCTTTACGATATAAACAAACTCGGAACGTTCTCGTTCAAGGGTACAACCAAAGACCCGCGCTTCGGCAACCCGACACCACGAATCGCCGAATGTACCGCCGGTATGATTAACGCTGTCGGGCTTCAGAATCCGGGCGTTGAAAAGGTAATTGCTGAGGAACTTCCTAAGCTGAAAAAATGCTTCAATAAACCCGTAATGGCAAACGTCAGTGGATTTTCGGTTGACGATTATGCATTCACCTGCGAAAAGCTCGATAAAGAAGAGCAGGTCGGCTGGCTTGAGGTAAACGTCAGCTGCCCGAATGTTCACGGCGGCGGAATGAGCTTCGGAACAAGCCCCGATGCGGCGGCTGAGGTTGTCAGAGCAGTCAAGGCTGTTACCGCAAAGCCTGTTATCGTCAAGCTTTCGCCCAATGTCACCGACATTGCTGCAATTGCAAAAGCCTGCGAGGATGCAGGTGCAGACGGCATCAGTCTTATAAACACTCTTCTCGGAATGAGAATTGATTTAAAGACAAAGAAACCTGTTATCGCAAATAAAATGGGCGGTTTCTCAGGACCTGCGATTTTCCCGCTTGCTGTCAGAATGGTGTATCAGGTTGCTCACTCTGTTAAAATTCCCGTAATCGGAATGGGCGGTGTTTCAACAGCAGAGGATGTTATAGAAATGATGCTTGCAGGTGCGACAGCAGTCGAAGTCGGCGCTGCAAATCTTGTTGATCCGTTCGCCTGTCTGAACATAATCAACGATCTGCCCGAAACAATGAAGAAATATAATATAGAAAATTTATCGGATATAATAGGAGGAGTCGAATAATGGGTAAGGACGTAATCATTGCCTGTGATTTTGCAAGCGCTGAGGATACATTCAGATTTCTTGACAAGTTCACAGGTAAAAAGCCTTTTGTCAAAATAGGTATGGAGCTTTTTTATGCCGAAGGTCCGCAGATTGTTCGTGAAATAAAAAAGAGAGGTCACAAAATTTTCCTTGACCTCAAGCTTCACGATATACCCAATACGGTTAAAAAGAGCATGGCTG
Source organism: Clostridia bacterium (assembly GCA_024404095.1). Taxonomy (GTDB): domain Bacteria; phylum Bacillota; class Clostridia; order Oscillospirales; family Acutalibacteraceae; genus CAG-488. Next base: position 61,573 of record JAKSQO010000001.1, read on the forward strand.
TTCTTTCAAACCTCGATGTTGACATCTGCAACCTCCACGCAAGCGGAACCTGCCGTATGATGGAAGCCGCTCTTGAAGGTCTTACACGTCCCGACGGAACAAGACCTCTGCTTATCGCTGTTACTCAGCTTACCTCAACCGATCAGGAAAGCATGGAAAATGACCTGCTTATAAAAGAGCCTATTGATAAGGTTGTTATGCACTACGCACACAACGCAAAGAAGGCAGGACTTGACGGCGTAGTCTGCTCACCTCTTGAAGCAGGTAAGGTTCACGAAATCTGCGGTTCTGATTTTCTTACCGTAACACCCGGCGTGCGCTTTGCAGACGGCGATATCGGCGATCAGAAGAGAGTTATGACCCCTGCCGAAGCTAAAAAAATCGGCTCTGACTACATTGTAGTCGGCCGTCCGATTACAGCCGCCGATGACCCCGTTGCGGCATATGAAAGATGTATAAACGAATTTGTTGACTAATTATAAAGGAGATAACCGAGATGCAGGAACTTATCGCAAAAGATTTACTTTCAATTAAAGCAGTTTTCTTCCGTCCCGAAGAACCGTTCACATGGGCAAGCGGAATCAAAAGCCCTGTTTACTGCGACAACCGCCTTACACTCACAGCTCCCGAGGTTCGTACAGACGTTGAAAACGGACTTGCACAGCTTATCAAGATGAATTATCCCGAAGCTGAGGTTCTTATGGGAACTTCAACCGCAGGTATCGCTCACGCAGCAATCACAGCTCATCTTATGGGACTTCCCATGGGTTATGTTCGCTCAGGTGCAAAGGATCACGGCAGACAGAACCAGATCGAGGGTAAGCTTGAAAAGGGTCAGAAGGTTGTTGTTGTTGAGGATCTTATCTCGACAGGCGGAAGCGTTATCGAGGTTGTTAACGTACTTCGTGAAGCAGGTGCGGAGGTTCTCGGTATTGTCAGCATTTTCACTTACGGAATGGCAAAGGGTCTTAAGAGACTCAGCGAAGCTGATGTTAAGAACGTATCTCTTACTAACTTTGACGTTATCGCTGATGTAGCCGCAAAGGAAGGCTATATCAAGCCTGAGGATGTTAAAAAGCTTATAGCGTTCCGTGATAACCCGTCTGACGAAAGCTGGATTTCCAAGGGGGAATAAAAATGAGAAGTCTTATTGACATCGTTGACTTTTCTGTTGAAGAGCTTGACGCTCTTATCGCAACAGCCTGCGATATTATAGACAATCCTGCCAAATATTCCGAAAAGTGCAAGGGCAAAAAGCTTGCAACACTTTTCTTTGAGCCGTCCACACGTACACGTCTGAGCTTTGAGGCGGCTATGTATGAGCTCGGCGGTAATGTTATCGGCTTCTCCGAGGCAAAAAGCTCTTCAGCCGCAAAGGGCGAAAGCGTAGCCGATACAGCAAAGGTTATCAGCTGTTACGCAGATATCATTGCCATGCGTCACCCCAAGGAGGGTGCTGCTTATGTTGCCGCTAAAAATGCAACCATCCCTGTTATCAACGCCGGTGACGGCGGTCATTGTCACCCGACACAGACACTTGCCGACCTGCTTACAATTTACCGTGAGAAAGGCAGATTCGATAATCTGACAGTCGGATTCTGCGGAGACCTCAAATTCGGCAGAACAGTTCATTCACTCATTAACGCTCTTTCTCGTTACACAGGAATTAAAATTGTTCTCATCTCCCCTCTTGAGCTTAAACTTCCGAGTTATGTAAAAAAAGATGTTCTTGAAAAGAACAACATTACTTATGTTCAGACAACTGACCTTGAAGAAGTAATGCCTGAGCTTGATGTTCTTTATATGACACGTGTTCAGCGTGAGCGTTTCTTTAACGAGGAGGATTATCTCCGACTTAAAGACAGTTACATCCTTGAGCCGAGCAAGCTTAAAAACGCAAAATCAGATCTTTGCATAATGCATCCCCTGCCGAGAGTAAATGAAATCAGCGTTGCCATTGATGATGATCCGCGTGCGTGCTATTTTAAGCAGGTGCTTAACGGAAAATATATGCGAATGGCTCTCATCCTTAAACTTCTTGAGGAGGCAGCAAAATGAATATAGATTCAATCACAAACGGTGTTGTTATTGACCACATCACAGCAGGCAAAGGAATGCGACTTTATGAGCTGCTCGGGCTTGATGAGCTTGACTGTTCAATAGCTATAATCAAAAATGTAACAAGCAACAAGATGGGCAAAAAGGATATTATCAAAATTGATGCCGATATACCTGTTAACCTTGATGTTATCGGTTATGTTGACCCCGACGTTACAGTAAATATTATTAAAAACGGAAAGCTCGTTGATAAGCACACAATTGAGATCCCCGAGCTTCTTACAAATGTTATTAAATGCAAAAACCCGAGATGTATTACATCGTGTGAGCAGGAGCTTGACCATGTATTCAAGCTTACAGATAAACAGAATAAGATTTACCGCTGTCTTTACTGTGAGGCACAGGCGAAATAAATTAAAAGGAACCGAATTTCGGTTCCTTTTGATTTATCAGTTATTCAATTCCAAGAAGCCAGTTTACGCTGACATCAAGCGATTCTGCAATAGCCTTAAGCTCATAATCGGAAACTCCTCTGAGTTGTCCTTCAAGCTTTGATAATCCTGATGCATTAAGATCGACTCCGCGAATCTGAAGCTGAGCCAAAAGATCCTTCTGCTTCATACCGATTGCCTTGCGCTGCTTTTCGACTTTTCCTCCGATGATATTCATATCACCGAGTTCCTGTTTTCTGATTCTCATTGCTTTAATTCTTCCTCCTAAATGTGCTGAAAACGTGATCTCTCACGGACGTAGATTATATCACAAAAGAAAAAATATAACAAGTCCTTTTCATTAAAAAACCTTATATTTTTTGTATATATTACATAATAGAATGTTTGATTTTTAACAAACAATAAACAAATTATATAATTATATTTTTTGATTTTATTGAAACGTCAACATAAGGATGATATAATATAAAAAAATATAAAAAAGGAAAGAAAACTATGAAAATTTACCCGAGAGATATTATTCTTTTTTCAGGAGATTCAATAACGCATGGCGGTCGAGGCGAATGTATGGATTGCAACCATATTATGGGTCACGGCTATCAGTTTATTGTTGCCGCTGAGCTTGCGTTGAAAAATTCTGCAAAAGCACCAAAATTCATCAACAAAGGTTACTCAGGCTACACTATGACACAGCTCCTCGACAAATGGCAGGAGGATGTTATACCCTACAAGCCGAGAATATTAAGTATACTTGCAGGCGTGAACGATTGTCATGACGGATATAATCGAGGAATGTCGATTACAGAGATTACAGAGAAATATAAAAACAGTCTTATAGAAGCAATCAGACTTACCAAAGAAGCCAATCCTGAGGTTAAGATTATAATTTGTGAGCCGTTCTACTTCCCTCTTGACCGCACAAATCTCGATTACAGTAAAACACCTCACCCCTATTGCGAGCGTGAGTTTCTTCGTCCCGACAGGTTCGATACCGACGAAATGTGTGCGTTCCGACTTGAAGCAATAAAGTCAATTCAAAATGTTGCGAAAAACGTAGCTGATGAAATGGCGGATATATTTGTTCCGCTTGCGGAACGCTTTGAGCAGGAAATGGCAAAAGCGAAACCGGAGTATTTCATCTGGGACGGCACGCACCCGACTATCGCAGGTCATGCACTCATAGCTGAAGAGTGGCTCAAAGCCTTTGAAAAAATTTCATAATAATATTAAGTCCTGTCATTCTGAACAAAGTGATGAATCTCTTCTTCAAGTTGCATTAGATTCTTTTGTCACAAGCTTCTCAGAATGACATTGATTTTATCAGATACTATTTCAGCTGCAAAATGGTACAGAGCGTAAAATAATTTTATTATATTCTTAGATAATAGGACACTTTTTCTCTTTGTCTGAAATGAAGCTTTAGCATCATAATAATCAAACAGAACACTTAAATTGTAACAAAAATATTATAAATAATTTTTTGCAAAATTAAAATAATATGATATAATTTTAACAAGTGTTTTTTACTTATATCATTATAAAAATAAGCTCTAAAAACAAATATATCAAAGAAAGGAAAATAATATGAAAAAAACAAAAAGAATCATCAGTATTATTCTTGCGGTTATGATGATACTGGGCGCAGTGCCCTTTGCGGGTATGACAGCGTTTGCGGCTGAAACCTATGTTGACCGCACATGGGACGGCACAAAGGTTGTTAAAACCGTTAAGGAAATTCCTGCGAATGCAAAACAAATCACATCAGAAACAACATACCTTTACGGAAATTGGTATTATGTTGACGGTAATGTAACTTCTGACAGCAGAATAACCGTCAACGGAACCAGTACAAGTCCGACACACATTATTCTGAAAGACGGATGTTATCTCAATGCTGCGAGGGGTATCAATGTTGCAAAGGGTAATATGCTGTATATTTACGCTCAGTCAGATGAAACAGGACGATTATTTGCATCAGGAGCGACAGATGGCGCAGGAATCGGCAGCATGAACAAAAAAACTGACTGTGGCGAAATCACAATTAATGGTGGCCAAATAACTGTTCATGCCGGCTCTCTCGCTGCAGGTATCGGTAGCGGCTCAGAAAAAAACAGCGGTACTGTAACAATTAACGGCGGTACTGTAACGGTCAGAGGCAACAACTTGGGTGCAGCTATTGGCGGCGGTAAAGGCGGCGATGGCGGTACTGTAACAATCAACGGAGGTACTGTCACAGCCACAGGCGGTACAAATGGTAGCGGTGTCGGTATCGGCGGTGGAACAGGGTGTAGTAGTCACGGTACACTTACAGTTAACGGCAAAGTTTCGATTAAAGCAGGCTCAAGAGAAGCTGAGGCACAGGAAACCACTGTTGAAGCATACACAACATCAAGAGATGCTTATGTAAGCATTGTACCCATACCCCACGTACATGAGTTTGCAGAAACATGGTCAACAAATGAAACAGCTCACTGGTATGCCTGCACAGCAGACGACTGCGACATCACAGATTACGCATCCTGCGGAATCGAGGACGCAGCTTATGCCGCACATACATGGGCAGACGGCAAATGCTCCGTTTGCGGATATGAATGCGGTCATGATTATGTAAACAAGGCTTGCAAATATTGCGGTGAGGAAGAGCCTGAGTTCATCATTGATAAAAACGGTGTGCTTATTGGCTACACAGGCAACGGCGGAGACGTTGTTATCCCTGACGGCGTAACAGGCATTGGTAAGAGCGTATTTGAGGGCTGCGAAAATCTTACAAGTGTAAAAATCCCCGATAGTGTAATAATCATTGGTTCTTTGGCTTTTGAAGATTGCTCTAATCTTACAAGTGTAACACTTCCGAACGGTTTGAAAGCCATAGAAAATGAAACTTTCATGAATTGTATAAATCTGAAAAATGTTACAATTCCTGACAGCGTAGAAAGTATCGGAGATTCAGCTTTCGGAAATTGTACGGGACTTAAAAACGTAATAATTCCGAATAGTGTGGAAAAGATTGGTGTCTGTGCATTCAGTCACTGCACAGGCCTTGAGAGTATAACAATCTCAGACAATGTAACAGATATGGGAGCCCGCGCGTTTGATGAATGTAATAAGCTCACAGATGTATTTGTTTCTTGCGACAGTGATATTAAAGCAGTGCGTGGAATTATGCAGTCTTACGGAGACTATAATTACACTCAGTTTGAACATAACTTTGTTGACGGTGTATGCACATCTTGCGGTGTGGAAGAGTTTGTGATTGAAAACGGTGTTCTTGTAGAATACAACGGCAACGGCGGAGATGTTGTTATCCCTGACGGCGTAACAAGCATTGGTAAGAGCGTATTTGAGGGCTGCGAAAATCTTACAAGTGTAAAAATCCCCGATAGTGTAATAATCATTGGTTCTTTGGCTTTTGAAGATTGCTCTAATCTTACAAGTGTAACACTTCCGAACGGTTTGAAAGCCATAGAAAATGAAACTTTCATGAATTGTATAAATCTGAAAAATGTTACAATTCCTGACAGCGTAGAAAGTATCGGAGATTCAGCTTTCGGAAATTGTACGGGACTTAAAAACGTAATAATTCCGAATAGTGTGGAAAAGATTGGTGTCTGTGCATTCAGTCACTGCACAGGCCTTGAGAGTATAACAATCTCAGACAATGTAACAGATATGGGAGCCCGCGCGTTTGATGAATGTAATAAGCTCACAGATGTATTTGTTTCTTGCGACAGTGATATTAAAGCAGTGCGTGGAATTATGGAGGTTTACGGAAACTATCATTACACTAAGCTTAACCATGATTTTAAAGACAATGAATGTCAGGTTTGCGGTGCTCCGGAATTCGATATTAAAAATGGTGTTCTTTATGCGTATAACGGCAACGGCGGAGATGTGGTTATCCCCGACGGTGTAACAGAAATCAGATCAGCTTTTCAAGATACTTCAATTACTTCTGTTACTATTCCCAACAGCGTAACAAAAATTGGAGCTAAAGCGTTTGAGAATTGTATGTCGCTTACTTCTGTTGTTATTCCATGCAGTGTAAAAAGAATTGGCGATTCTGCATTTAGTAACTGTACAAACCTTGCAAGTATAACAATTTCAGGTAATGTTGTTACTGATGTAGATGTATTTGATAACTGCGAAAGCCTCACAAATATTTATTGCTTCTGCGATAGTGATGTCGAGTCAGTAAAAGAATTTATGGATGTTTACAACACATCTGATAATTTTATATACACTCAGCTTGACCATAACTTTGTTGACGGCGTATGCACAGTCTGCGGTGAGAAAGATGCGGCAACCAAGCTTGCAGAAGCAAAGACAGCTGCAATTGCAGCGATTGATGCCGCAACGACAGAATATAACGCAGAGTATGCCGAAGCTGCAAAATACATGATAAACACTTGTGAAACAGTTGAAACAGTTAACCATCAGAAAGAATTATTGCTTGAGGAAATGGCATACATTGATGCCATTGAGAGAGCAAAAGCTGAAATTGATAAATTTGTTAAAGAGAATGTTCCATCTGCAACACAGGAACTTAATCAGTTTAAGACTGCTGTTAATAACATCAAGAAAGAAATTATCACAGCCGATAACAAAAAGGAAGCTGACGAAGCTCTTGCAAACGGACTCAAGGCTCTTAACGAGTTTGTTCCCGAAATACACAGTGTAACCGCAACAAACGGTGCAACAGTTACAAAGTCACTTAATCTTGATAAGTCAACAAAATATGAAATCGCAACAGTTAAGATTGCAGAGGATAACGGTATTAAGGACGGCAAATGGTTTGTTTACTGGGTAGATCAGACGGGTAAAATCGTAAGCACATATTCAACATACAGCTTCTTTGCTGTTGAGGACAGAACTCTTACCCCTGTTTATGTATCACCAGATGAATATGAAACAGAAAGAGCAAAGGCAATTCTTGTAACTGACATAGTAAGAGCTGATAACAACGGTGACGGTACTGCTACTCTCTATGCAGAGCATTCAGCAAGTAAGGCTGCTGTCGGCGGTGCAATTACTCAGCACGGCATTGTTTATACAACAGACGCTTCGCAGATTGACAATCTTACATTCAACGGCGCAAACGAGAATGTTAAGGTATCAGCTGCAACAAAAACGATGAACTCACTTTCGGGTCTTCAGAGAACAACTGTTAAAGTTGATGAAAACGCTGAAAAGGTTTACGCAAAATCCTATATAGTTGATGCAGACGGTAATGTTGTTTACGGCAAGCTTCAGACCATTGATGTAACACTCAGCACAGAAAGCATTGATTCTGAGATTCTCGTTTGCAGCTCATTTGATTCTATGCTTGTTCAGGCTGATGAAATTATCCCGACAGCCGATGACGTTCCTGCTCAGGAAGAGACAGAAACACCAACGATTGTTTCAATCATTACAAGCATCATCAATGCAATAATGTCTCTCATTCAGGCAATTATCGCATTATTCTGATAGGAGGTAAATTAAAATGGAATACAAAAAGCCCGAGCTTAAAATTGAGAAATTTACTTTCGAGAATATCATGGGAGATTTTCTGAGTGCGTCAGATCCGACTACAAAGGGACCTGTAATTGAGGAAAACGATCCGTTTATCGAAACAATGAACGCGTTTGGTGAGGTTTTCAATTTTAGTAAATAACAAAAAATCTCCGCTGTACTTTAAGTATAGCGGAGATTTTTTATATAAAAGTGCTTAATCCTTAAAAATCTATAAAGTTCTGATTTTTATCAACGCACATAAAGCGTGAATAACCGCAGTATGAATCGGCATTCGGCTGTTTATCAGCCTCAGTAAGTGAAAAGATAAACTTGTTGAAATCCGAGCCGACCGCACATCCGACGTGAGGCTCATTCTTTATTACCCACGTGTACTCAGGGAAAAGTGCGCTTGACAAATCGACTATGTTATCCGGAGAAACAAGCTTCGGGTCTTTAGCAATGTAGTTTTCGCCGAGAGTTTCACCGAACTTCGCAACAGTTGCGCCGCCGAGCATAAGCTCAGTTTCAAGTGTGCCGTCCCCCTGCACGTCAGCTCTTTCGTATGCAGGTATCGGAGCGAGATTATAGCTTGCTACAACCATAACATTCATTCCGTTTGCCATCGCCTTTTTAAGCATCGTATCTCTGTTTTTAATCATATCCTGTAAGGCATCAGCACGCTTTATAACACCGGCATATTCGCTCTTAAGCTCTTCTGTATTAAAGATGAAGTTGATACAGTCGTCGTATTCCTCAGGAAGAACAACCGCCCATAACGATGGCATTGTAGCGAAAGCGTCACGCAAAACCTCGTCATAAATCTGTCGCTTGTTTTTCTCGATAAATCTGTTGAGGAAAGAACAACCGAAATCTATAATACCTGTCTTGTTAATTGCCTTAAAAAGAATTGGAAGAACAGGCACGTCGCCAATCATAGAAATCAGGAAATTAGTCAGCGTATTGCCGTTAAAATCAATCTTACCGCTGAAAAGGTCAGTCGCAACATATGTACCGCAGAATGTCGAAGAGAGAAAAATGCAGTTATGTACGCTGTCGCTGCCGTACTTGGTAAGGTAAGCAAGTGCGTTAACACCGCCGAGACTTGCGGAAACAAGATTAACCTTGTCACAGTTGTGATCTTTCTTTGCGGTTTCAATCAGTTCGTTGATTTCATCCGCATTGTCAAGCGGGTCAAGCCTCCAGTCATAAGCATAAAAATAACAGTTCTCTGCGCCGTAATACTCTGCCGCATCACTAATAAGACCCGGTTCATACATATCGCCGACAGGTTTTCTTTCACACTCGGACAAAGCCTTTTTATACTTAGGAGACTGAATTTCATAAACCGAGTTTCCGTTTTTATCACATCTGAAATACTTCAGCGCCTCGCTTGCGGTTGCGCAAAATTCATCAACAAAAACGCTTGAATCATGAAGAATTGAACCGAAAACAATCGCCTTAACTACGCCTAAGATTATCATAGGAATATTTATCTCGCTGATTGTATTGCGCTCATTTTCTGTGCCGTAATCAAGGAAATTTTCTGTAATCATTATCCCCTCAATTACAACAAGTGGATATTCAGGCTCTTTTGTCTTTGCGAATCCTGCCGTACAGCATGAAAACGCGATAATCACGCAGAGCATAATTGAAATAATCTTTTTCATAATATCACCTTTTAAAATGCTCCGAAGCTTTCTTCGGAGCAAAATTTTATTTTTTAATAAGCTTGATGATGTCAAAATCAATTATTTTCTGATTTATAGGATTGCTGTACTTGTCATAGATTTTCTTAACGATAATCGAAGAAATAAGACCTGCAACAAAACCGATAACAAAACCGCCGAGAATATCTGACGGGAAATGAACGCAGAGGAAAACGCGTGACATACCCATAAGAACTGCAAAAATGAACGCTGTCCAGCTGTACTTCCTGTTGCCGACAAAGAACAGACCTGTCATCGCAGACATTGCGGCTGTTGTGTGACCCGACGGGAAAGAGAATTCACTCTCAAGTGTTGAGCCTGCCGCCTTCCACCATTCCCACACATCCTTGCCCTCGTACCATACATACGGTCTCGGACGAGCTACAAGGGGCTTGATTGTTACGTTTGTGAATACAGCACCTATTATAACGCCGAAAAGCATTGCAGAACCTGCCTTGCGTGTCTTTTTAAAAAGCATTAGAAAAAGTGAGAAAAATATGAGGAACAATCCATCCTCACCGAGAATTGTTATTCCCTTGAAAAAAACGCTGAAAAATCCGCCTAAAGGACCTGCCTGAAGGCTGTGGAAAAATGCAAAAATACTGTGGTCAAACCCTGCAAATGTGCTGTTTAACCAAGCGGCTGCTGCTGACATAATTTCTACCTCCTGTTAAAATATGCATTTATTATATCATAAAATCACATTTTTTCAATGGATATTTAAAAATGTAAGCACTTTGTAAGAAAAACACCCGCTGAAAAACAGCGGGTGAAATATAAATCTTTACGTATAAATTAACCCTGTGCGAACGCACCGACCTGCATCATGAAGTCACCGATCTGAGCACCGAACTCGGGAGCACCGTCCATAATGAGCTTACCAAGCTTTGTTGATTCAAGCATATCGTCTGTTGAAAGAAGAATACCGAATGCACTCGGAAGGCTGTCGAATCTCATTGTGAAGAAAGGCATAGCTCTCTTGTATGTGCCGCGGCCTGCTCGTGTTTTACCTGCCTTAACACGGAGGTAAGCAGAAACCTCGGGATGACCGTCAACTGCCCATGCATAAACACGGTCAGGGCTCTTCTTAGCCCAATCCTGAACGCCCTCGTGGCCGTTCTTGTTGAGCTGGCTGATACCTGAAGAAAGAAGATAGAAGAAGCACTTACATGCAAGAACCTGTGTTGCTTCATCAGCGGGAGCTTCCTTGATGTTAAGAAGAGATGACATCTTGAGAAGAACCGCCATAAATGATGCGAATTCAACAGGCTTTTTTACAATACCCTTCATCTTCGGAAGTGTGTTTGGAGCAATTTTGCCCTTGAAGAAAGCATTCATAGCTTCCATTGACTTGAACTCAAGCTCAATGTGAGCGTTTGTTGCAACCTTGTCAGCGCAAACCTTCCACTCACCGCTGTTTACAGTAAAGTGAGTAGCATACTTTCCTTCGGGAGCGTTTGCATCAAGAGCACTTACCTGATAAATACAATGTACCTTTTCAAACTTCTTTGCAAGCTTGGGGTCGTCAGTAGCGATAACCTTAAGAAGAGGCAATGCAGCGTTAAGGAAGATTTTATTGGTTAATAAAACTTCATTTGCCATTATAAATCATTCCTTTCCGATATTATACATCGTCGTCCCAGTTGTCATCTTCCTCGAAGTCCTTATTCATAGCCTCGAGAACAGCACTTGCGATACCGTTAGCGTCGATGCCGAGCATTGACATGATATCCTCGTGAAGACCGATAGGAGCAAACTTATCCTGAAGACCAAGGCGTGTGAATGCACAGCCCTTACCTGCTTCAGCCATAACCTCAGCAACTGCTGAGCCGAGACCGCCGATAACTGTGTGGTCCTCAACTGTGATAATACGGCGAGTATCCTGGATAGCTTTAAGAACAGCTTCCTTATCAAGAGGCTTGATTGTGTGCATATCAAGAACACGAACTGAAAGTCCTTCGCTCTCCTTGAGGAACTTAGCTGCCTGGTATGCCTGGAATACGCATGAACCGCAGGCGATAACTGTGATATCTGTACCGGGGTTAACCTCGATTGCCTTACCTACCTCGAACTTGTACTCGTTCGGATAATCCTTGCCGTAAAGAACACGGTCAAATCCGCGGTTGATACGGATATAGTAAGGACCGAAGTTTTCATATGCTGCCTTAACAGCCTCAGCTGTTTCAACACCGTCTGCGGGGCAGATAAGTGTCATATTGGGCATTGAACGCATAACAGCCATATCGCAGATTGCGTGGTGAGTTGAACCTGCCTGACCGAAAGATGTACCTGAATGTGTAGCGATTGTCTTAACATTGATATTCTGATAGCAGATATCAGTGTGAAGCTGGTCAGCTGAACGGAGAGATGCAAATGTTGAGAAGGTAGAAACGAAAGGAACAAGACCTGCCTTTGCCATACCTGCTGCAATACCGAACATATTCTGCTCAGCAATACCTACGTTAAAGAAACGATCGGGGAACTTCTTGCCGAATACACCGATTTTTGTAGAACCTGCAAGGTCTGCTGAGAGACCAACGATTTCCTTATGCTCTTCACCGAGCTCAACAAGAGTCTGACCGTAGATTTCAGCGGTAGAGAGTTCTGTTGACTCAAGAGCTGTATATGAAAGTCCGCCTGCCATAATTATTTGCCCTCCTTTTCTGCACGAGCGCAACGCTTCTCATAATATTTCTGAAGGCTTTCCTTAGCCTGCTGATACTTTGTCTCATCAACTGCGCCGTAGTGCCAGTGGTAATCGTCCTCCATGAAGTCAATACCTGCGCCCTTGATTGTGTTGGCAATAATCATAACAGGAGCATCGGGCTCACCAAGTGCGTAATCAATAGCCTCTGAAAGCTCGTTGAGGTTCTGACCGTCAACTTCGATTACGTGGAAGCCGAATGAACGCCACTTGTCAGCAAAAGGCTCAAGAGGCATAACATCCTCTGTACGACCGTCGATCATGCACTTGTTACGGTCAACAAATGAGATAACGTTTGTAGCCTTGAAAGCTGCGATTGACATAGCTGCTTCCCAGTTTGAACCCTCGTCGCATTCACCGTCGCCGAGGATACAGTATGTCTTATAATCCTTGCCGAGAACCTTAGCTGCAAGGCCTGTGCCGAGAGCGATTGAAAGTCCGTGGCCGAGTGAACCTGTTGAAGCGTCAACACCTACAACCTTGTTTGAGTCAAGATGAATACCCATCTTTGAGTTTGTGAGGTTGAATGTCTTGAGCTGTTCGGGATCGTTGTATCCGAGGTCGCAGAGAACAGGTGCATAAGCGATACCTGAGTGACCCTTTGAAAGGATGAAACGGTCTCTGTCTTCCCAGTTGGGATCGTCAACTTTGATGTTCATGTACTTGTGATAGAGAATAGTAAGCATATCCATAACGCTCATACCGCCGCCGATATGACCGCTGCCTGCCCAGTATGTTGTATCAAGGCAGAGGTTACGAAGCTCATGAGCTTTCTTTTCAAGTGCCAACCATTCTGTTTTGGTTAATGCCATGAGGTTTTCCTCCTTAGTATTTTATATTTCAGCATTGCACAGGGAGCTCGCCTCCCCGTGCAACTAATTACTGTGTATTAAATCAGAATAATTCGGGATGATTCTTTGCAACAACCTTGAATGCCTCGTCAGCAACCTCCCAGGTGTGCTTGAGGTCAGCGTCAGACATAGCATAGTTCATGAAGTGGTTGTGGTGACCTGCAAAGAAGATACCACGCTTAACGCACTCAGCAATCCACTCCTGATGAAGCATCATTGTGTTGTCGTTAGCAATTCGGAGATAGAAGAGTGAAGGCTCACCTGAAACAACGAGGTCGAAGCCGTTGTTCTTAGCTGCGTCCTTAAGACCGTCAGTAAGCTTCTTACCCTTTTCAAGAAGAAGTGTGGGCAGGTTGAGCTCACGCATCTTAGTGATATTTGCAATACCTGCTGCAAACGGGATAGCACTCATCCAGTAAGAGCCTGTGTATGACATACCTGCAACAGCGTCCTTGAGGAATTCCTTACCGCAGAGGCAGGATACGTTCCAGCCGTTAGCAATAGCCTTACAGAAGCAGATCATATCAGCTTCGAAGCCATAGTAATGGTCAGAACCTGCAAGGTCAAGACGGAAGCCTGCACGAACGTCGTCAACGATAAGAACGATGCCCTTCTCTGTGCAGAGGTTACGAACCTTCTGCCAGTAACCGTCAGCAGGAAGCTGGTTGTCAAAGTAGTTGCCGTGAAGATAAGGTGTTGAGATGAATGCAGCGATTTCGCCCTCATTCTCAGCAACGAGCTTCTCAAGAGCGTCGAAGTCGTTCCAGTCAACATAGAGGTTGTTTGCAACATCCTCGGGAAGAACGCCCGGATAGTCAATCTTCTGAACAACAGCTGAAACACCGTGATAGAAGCCGTTTACGAAAATAATCTTCTTCTTATGTGTAGCGTTACGTGCAGCCATAATAGCAAGTGTTGTAACGTCGTTACCGTTCTTTGCGAAGAAAGCCCAGTCAGCTGTGTTAACTGTGTCAACCATAAGCTCTGCAAGCTCAACCATCTTGTAAGAAGGAGAAGTTGTGCAGTTACCGATCTTAGCCTGCTCCATAGCAGCCTTGTCAACATCGGGATCATTGTAACCCATGATATTGGGACCGTATGCGCACATATAGTCGATAAACTTGTTACCGTCAACATCCCAGAAGTATGCACCCTTAGCCTTCTGTGAGAAGAAGGGCCATGCACTTACGGGAATGAAGTTACCTTCTGCCGGGCCGAGATGACCGTAAACACCGGCGGGAATTACCTTTGTAGCACGATTGAAAAGCTCACGGCTTTTGTCGTATGTGTTAATCTTAAAATCTGCCATTTCGTTGTCCTCCTTATGCAAGATAAAGTCCGACTCTATCAAGGATACGGTTGATATTGTCGATCATGTTGATCATACCGAGCATTGTGATTGTGCCCTCGCCGATCTGAGCCATTGCGCTTACCTTACCGTTGAAGAGGTCATTAGCAAGCTTCATGCTGCCGAATTCCATAACTGAACGCGGATCATCGGGACGCTGCTTGATTGTAACAAGACGATGGTTTCTGCAGCGAATTGTTGCAGCGGGACCGCCTGCGATTGACATCTGAATGTCGCCGTCAGGAATATGGTCAGCTGAGAACTTACCGATTTCGTCGTTGTTGCCGATCTGAGAAATAGCAACTGTTACTGTATAGAAAAGAAGTGATGTGCTGATATTGAAGAACTCTTCGTCCTTGAGATCCTCTTCTGAAGGACGCATATAATTTGAAAGCATATCAGTAAGAGGTGTAAAGGTCTTCAAAAGGAACTTGATATGCTGGAATCCCTTTGAGGGAATAGGTGTTACAGTACCGTCGATAAGGCCATTGAACTTCTCACATGATGAGAAGGGAAGCTTAACGTCACATTCGCCGCAACCCTGTTCCATACGGCATTTGCCGTTTTTGAAAGTGATTGTAGCAGACGGACCGCCCTTAACCTCAAAGCCGATTGAAATAGGCTTTCTGTCAGCGACAAGTGCGCTTGCTTTGGGATCGAGCTGGCACAGATTTTCAAGTGAGCCGAGTACAGCATACATATTGATGTATGCCAATGTTTTTGCATCTGTCAAAGTGTATTCCTCCTTGGTGTTTTGATACTTCATCATAAATATCCGACAGTATCAAACATATTTGCCATTTAATTGTACCAAAACAAAATAGAAAAGTCAAACAGTTATGTGCAATTTCTCATAGAAAAGTAGAAAAATATATTGTATAATTTCACTAAAATGATAAAAAAGCAAGAAAGCACCGCCGTTTAAGCGATGCTTTCGCGTTATTCCGCCAACGAATTCGGGATGTTATCGGTGTAAACGAACTCAGTGTCAAACGGTTTTTCTCTGTAATAATACGCGCCGTACATATATACTGCCGAATCATGCATATAGTGATTTGGCACATGCGGAATTTCTATCACCGCACAATTACTGTTCTCGAGCTGTGTACGGATGTATCTGTCACGTTCTCTGCTCATATTCTCAATGTTACAGTAGCTCATTCCGATATGAACCGTCAGAACACAAGCGGTAACAGACAGAACGAGAACAGCCGTTGAACTGATCATATTCTTTTTAATCAGATATACAAACATACTCACAGCAGTGCAGAACAGAAAGAATATATAAAGATACGCACACCTTGCTCCGAACGGAGATATTATTGTAACAGGCATAAAAGATACTGCCGACATAACAAGAGCTATGCCTGCCGCATCCCTTTCAAATCCCCTTTCCATAGACAGAACGGCAATTATCAAGCCGGCGGCAAACAGAAAAAATGATGTCAGAAACAAGGGTATATAAAGCAGTCTTCTTTCACCCGGCTGTATTGATGACAAGGTCTGAAATACAATGTTGAAAATCGGGAAAAGCATAACAGAGAATTTTCCGAAGCTCTTAATTTTATTATTTGTGCAGAATTTTGATATTATAATAAATACGCATACCGAGAGTATCAGTACAGGAATAATTGATGCTTCGAGCTTAAAAAGCGACTTAAGAGAATTGTCAACAAATGTACGTCTGAAATCAGAAAAGCTATCAAGGTGCACTCCCCTGTACTTCGACATAAGCCTTGCACGCTCAGAGTCAACAAAAGCTTTTGGAATGACAAACATCAGCGCACCGCCGAGAAGTGTTGAAAGTAGAAGTACCGCCGATTTTGCCGTTCTTTTTTTGTTATGCCTGAGGCAGACTAAGAACAGTACACCCGCAAGAAAAATATTGGCACCGGTGTTCAGCTCAAGGTACAGCTGACTTGTAAAGCCAAACAAGAAAATCAATACAAATATCGGTGTTCTCAGTTTTTTGTTCTCCTCAATCCGTATCAGATACAGACAGATAAGAAGTCCCGCAATCGGCATTACATAATTTTGAAAGCAGGTAAACCATGTGAATACCTCCTGAAGTACCCTCGGTGAAACAGCCATTACCGTGATGTATGACACGACATAAACCGGAAGCTCTTTTTCCCTGCTTCCGTATGCGAAAATCTTTGAAAGCAGAAATATAATAAGGAATATCACCGTAGACTTCTGCAATGCAATAAGCAGCGGATGATTAACCAGCAATATTGACAGAAAATTGCCGAGCAGTCTGCCGTTGCCGTAATAAAGCGACGTGCTCCACATCTCGCTCAAGCTGCCGCTGTGATAGGTCAGAAACTTGAAATCGTCGTTTATCATCGGACAGCATTTCATTATATAAAAAAGAAAACCGAAAGAAACAATGTATACTATGTACCGCAAAATATCGGTACGCTTATTCTTTAACATATCTACTTTCCCTTCAGAATGTCAAAATTTTCTTCATTATAATCTCATAATTTTCCTTTGTCAATAAACACAATCTGATAAAAATACCGCTTGACAAGTGAACATTTGTTCGATATAATATACACGGAGGTGAAAGAATGGCTGAAAAAGAACGTATATATGCTGCGATTGACTTAAAGTCATTCTACGCCTCGGTAGAATGTGTCAGCCGTGGTCTTGATCCGCTTAATACAAATCTTGTTGTCGCTGACGAAAGCCGTACAGAGAAAACAATCTGTCTTGCTGTTTCGCCGTCATTAAAAGCTTACGGCATACCCGGAAGAGCAAGGCTTTTTGAGGTTATTCAGAAGGTGCGGGAGGTCAATGCGGTAAGACGTATGAACGCTCCTGACAGGAAGCTGACTGAAAAATCGTATTTTGCCGATGAACTGAACGCCTCCCCCGAGCTTGAGCTGTCCTACATTGCCGCTCAGCCGAGGATGTCGCTGTATATGGAATACAGTACTAAAATATATAACATTTACCTCAAATATATCGCTCCCGAGGATATCCACGTCTACTCCGTTGATGAGGTTTTTATGGAGCTTACCCCCTATCTCAAAACCTATAAAATGTCTCCGCGTGAGCTTGTGAGCACCATTGTAAAGGATGTATACGAAACTACCGACATCACCGCAACCGCAGGCATTGGTACAAACCTGTATCTTTGCAAAATCGCAATGGATATCATGGCAAAGAAAACCGCCCCCGACGAAAACGGAGTTCGAATCGCTGAGCTTAATGAAATGAGCTACCGCCGTCAGCTGTGGGATCACCGTCCGCTTACCGACTTTTGGCGCATAGGCAAGGGATACGCAAAAAAGCTTGAAAGCTACGGAATGTATACAATGGGCGATGTTGCGCGATGTTCGCTCGGAAACGACGGAGAGTTTTACAGCGAAAATCTGCTTTACCGCCTGTTCGGGGTTAATGCCGAGCTGCTTATCGACCACGCGTGGGGCTGGGAGCCGTGCACAATCGCCGACATCAAGGCATACAAGCCGACCACCAACAGCCTGAGCATAGGTCAGGTACTTAAGTGCCCGTATGATTTTCAGAAAGCACGGCTTATTGTACGTGAAATGGCGGAGCTTCTTGTTCTTGACCTTGTCAAAAAAGGTCTCGTTACTGACCAGATTGTTCTGACTGTCGGCTATGACATCGAGTGTCTTTCCAACAGGGAAATACGGCAGAAATACACAGGCGAGATTACAGCCGACTACTATGGGCGCAAGGTTCCGAAAGCAGCTCACGGTTCACGCAATCTGACACGCCATATGTCCTCAACAAAGATAATTGTAAACGAGTTTGTCGAGCTGTTTGACAGCATTGTCAACCCCGATCTGCTTGTCAGACGTATGTATGTTGTCGCAAATCACGTTCTGCGTGAAAAGGATGTCGATGCCTCCCCTGCTTATGAGCAGCTCAATCTGTTCACGGACAGCGAGGAGCAGATAAAAAAACGTGAGGCTGAGGAGCTGGCTCTGAACAAAGAGAAAAAGCTGCAAAAAGCGATAATCAAGCTTGAAAGCAAATACGGAAAGAATGCCGTCCTGAAAGGAATGAATCTTCAGGAGGGCGCAACGTCAATAGAACGCAACGGACAAATCGGAGGTCACAAGGCGTGAACAAACTTTATGATATACCCGTAAACAATTATATAAATCCATACTTTGATATACTCAAAACCGAACGGCATATAACATCACGTGCTCATATGACAAATTACAACCGCGCCGCGCAGTTTGCACCGTTTGCGGCTCTGAGCGGATACGGAGAGGCTATAAACGAAACCGCACGGCTTACCGACAGAAAAATCGAGCTTGACGAGGATGAAAAGGAAAAGCTCGACCGAAAGCTCTCGGAGCTTGTTGCCGTACTGCATAATAGACCCGCTGTAAGAGTAACTTATTTCATCCCCGACCCGTGGAAGGACGGCGGAAAGTATGTTACAGTTGACAGACTGCTCAAAAAGATAGATAATATCAATCGAAAAATGATTTTTACAGACGGAACAGAAATTGAAGCAGACAACGTATTTTCAATTGAAAAAGCTCCGCTGAATAACGAATCGGATGGTTAAAAAATGAAAACAGAACTTTATAATCAGGCTTTCGCAATACTCGGAAGCTTTACTCCGCTCAAAGCAGACTGCGGTCAGCTCTGCGGACAGAGCTGTTGTAAGGGTGACGAGAAAACAGGTATGCTCCTTTTTCCCGAAGAGGAAACCACGCTCAAGGTAATTGAATCAGATGGCAGACGGCTTGCTGTGTGTGACGGCAGATGCAACAGAAGTGAAAGACCGCTAAGCTGTCGGATATTTCCGTTTTTCCCTGTCAGAATAAACGGTCGTGTGCGTGCAGTACCCGACCTCAGAGGAATAAATATCTGCCCTATGCTTGCACGCCTCGACGAAATAAAATTCAGCCGCCGTTTCCTGAGACGTGTAGAAAGAGTCGGTGAGTTGCTTTATTCAGACCCTGAATGTGCGGAATTTATGCAGGAAATCGCAGAGGAAATCAGCGAAATTGAAATGATAAACAGAATTATATAAAAGATTCGCTTTGTTTAAAATGACATAAAACAACATCTCAAAACAGTTGATTTTGCAAATTGAAAAACAATTCATATTATATTATAATATTCACATTAAACGTAAAGGAATGATTTTATGTTATCTTTCATTGTAAAGGCGGCACGAATTCTTATCAGTGCTGTGCTCGCACTTACAACAATTTTTTCACCTGTCACAGGCAAAAAGCTTCAGAAAATTAAGCATTACAAGGATGACTGCAAAGTAAGTATCGGCGTAATTTCCGACACACATCTTAAGGATAACTTCATCCGTCTGGGTATGCTCGAATTCGGTCTCCTTGATATGTCCAAGGCTAAGGACAGACTTGACGCTGTCGTTTTTGACGGCGATATCACCGACCACGGTTATATTGAACATTGGGAAGGCTTTGCAAAAACAATGTCAAAGTATGACATTGCCGACCAGACAATTCTTGTTGCAGGCAACCATGACACATGGGGTCCCGACAGAGATAACATCGAAACCGTCAAGCAGACTTTCATTGATTACAATAAAAAGGTAAGCGACAGAGATATTAACGGAATGTATTACACGACCAATGTCAAGGGTTATCCTGTAATTGTTCTCGGAAGTGAAGAAGATCACACATCAGCTACAATTTCTCAGACACAGATTGACTGGTTCGCAGCAGAAATGGAAAAGGCTTCAAAGACAGGACTTCCGATTTTCGTATTTCTTCATCAGTCAATCAACGGCACACACGGTCTTCCCTATAACTGGGGATTGGATGAGACTGACCCCTATGATGAGGGCGGCATCGGCGAAGCATCTGACGACATTCTTCACATCATCGAAAAGTACAACAACGTGTTCTACATAAGCGGTCATATTCACGCAGGACTTTCTAATGAAAAGAGTCACAGCTTCTATACATCAGTTGAGAAGCATGACGGCTACACTCTTATAAATGTCCCCTGCTATGAATATCCCGATGTTCAGCGCGGCAACTATCCCAATAACGGCACAGGCTACGTTATTGAGGTTTATGAAAACGAGGTTATGCTCCGTGCGAGAAACTTCTCCACAGGCCGTTGGCTCACAAGATATGACGAAACAATCGAGCTGATTAAATAAAGTCAAATATAGCAAACAACAGGCTGTCGTAAATTTGACAGCCTGTTGTTTTATGCTTTTCCGCTGATAATGCGGTTCTTTTTATTAAGTCCGTAGCAGTTTACGGTCGAACCCGGAACAGCAACACAGTCAATAATCGGTGACGGAACAGTCGAAATAATCGCTGTCTCACCCTTTTTTAGCTCGACATCATAAATGCCGAAATTAGTTCTTGTAAATGTAACATTTGAAAATTCGGGATAATTTGCAAATGTTGCCTTGAATCGGCAAGGCTTACCGAGATTAGATTTGATTGTAAGCCATTCAAGCTTTCCGCCAGTCAATCTTGCGCCAACCTCAAAGCCGTCATAGCAGAGAAGCCCGTCAAAGCAGATATTCTTCCACGCATCGGGAACAGCGGGGAAAATATCTATATAGCCGTTGTGACTTTGAATCAGCATTTCAATTATTGCAGTTGCGGCTGACGGCGGTGTTTCAATAACCGGATTACCGTCTTCGTGATACATTGTGTTTGGCTGAATAAAGCCTTTCCACAGATTTTCAAGATGAGTAAGAGCCTTGTTTCCGTTGTGAAGCATGGCATACATTGAAGCCGCACCCGACTGTGAATATCCGAGAAGCGCTTCTTTTTTGCTCTGCCAGTAAAGAATTGATTTTTCAACAAGCTCTCTTTCCTTGGGATTATTCTCATTAAGAACATGGAGTGGATAGAACGCGAGCAGGTGTGAATAATGTCTGTGTGAGGTTGCATACGGAGTTTTGCCGGCAATAAACATTCCCTCAGCATCCGAGTGAGGATAATCAACAAGATTTCGAAGAATTCTTGCCCACATATCGCTGTCGACGTCATCTGCGCCGAGGATTTCCGTTATTTCGAGAAGCGTCTTACATCCCCAGCGAAGAAGGGATAAATCATAGTTAACGTCCTCGGAATCCGATTTTTCATACTCAGGTGAAAGCGTAGCTCTCAGATGAAATTTACCAAGCAGGTCAGCCTCAAGGAAGTAAGAGTAGAACTTGACAGCACGCTTTAAAAGCGGATAAACAATGCTTCTTATAAGCTCCTCGTTACCTGTTATGCGGTATTCCTGCCAGATATAGAACAAAGTCCAGATAAGATTTCCCGCTTCACGCTCTCTGTTCGGAGCGTCAAGATTACCCGGCTCGGTAACAGGCGCATACAAGGATGAAGTTGTATATCTGCCGAGTGCAGCGCAGTCAACCCTGTATTTCTCGGGCACATTGTCAATCAGCTGTTGAGTATTGTTTCTCAGCGCATTATTAACACAATGTGCAATATCAATATGATTTGTCACATAGAGCGGAGAAATAGTAAGCTCAACATTGAGATTCCACCAGCCGCCCGGCCAGCGTGTGATATCAGACAGCCACGGACCGCAGGTATCGTAAGGACGTCCGTTTTCACGGCTTGCACACGCAAGCTTATAAAGCTGAATGTATACAAAGCTTTCATACACACCGTTGTCTATTGTAATAAAGCTCTTTGAGAAATAGCCGTTCCACCATTTTATATGGCGGTCAGTCAGCGATTCACAGTTTACAACAGCATTTTTAAGAAGTCTCAACCCATCGGGAGCGACAGCCTTCAGGTCATTTCCCTGATTGATTCCGACAAAGAACTTGCTGTCTGCATCAGTAAATGAAACACAATATCCGCCTCCGCAGTAATAAGGCTGGAGATATGCATTCATATTGTTATGAGTAAACATTCTTGAAGGTCTTGCTCTGCCGTATTTTTTGTAAGCCGTCTCATCGTCAATAACACCTAAATTATAACGAGGACTTTCAGCGATTGACGGTATGTAAGTAAATGAGATTTTCTCCCAAGCCGACTCCTTGTGTTCCATAACCATACAATCGGTATCATTGAAAACCATACAGTTGATTTCCACCTTGCCGCTTGTTGTGCTGATTTCTCCGAAAACACGTGCATTGTATATATCAAGTCTTAAATCAACAGCTGTAACCGTTCCGTCAAATGAGACAGCTATCTTACCGACAGGAAGTCTCGGTGTCAGGTACATCTGATCGTCATGGGAGCCGTAAATCGGTCTGTTATCATAAACACATGTATGTCCGAGATTGATAAAAAGCTGTTTGTTGTCCTCAGAAAAGCAGAGTGTTGTACCCATAAATCCGTTGCCGAGAAACGGAGCTTCATACCATATATGCGGTATTTCATTAAATACAAGGTCATGTCGAGACATAAACCTGTCCATTGCAAGTTTGTTATACACCTGCATGGCATCACCTCCAAAAAATCATAAAAATTTTACCATAATAATTAAAACGGGTCAAGGAATTAGCGATTTTTACTTGATAAATTTTATAATAATGGTATAATATTTTCATATGCTGTATATTGAACAGCTATGTGCAATGATAGGAGGAATCAATGTGAATAAAGGAAAATATTATATTACAACCGCTATTGCATATACATCAAGAAAGCCCCATATCGGAAACACCTACGAAATCGTTATGACTGACGCTCTTGCACGCTACAAGCGTATGCAGGGTTATGACGTTTTCTTCCAGACAGGAACTGACGAACACGGTCAGAAAATCGAGGAAATCGCCAAGGCGGCAGGTATAACTCCGAAGGAGCACGTTGACAAGGTTGCAGGCGAAATCAAGGAAATCTGCGACCTGCTCAATACAACCTACGATAAATTTATCCGTACAACAGACCCGGATCACGAAAAAGTTATTCAGAAGATTTTCAAAAAGCTCTATGATCAGGGTGATATCTATAAGGGTCACTATGAGGGACTTTACTGCACACCGTGCGAATCATTCTGGACAGAGTCACAGCTTGTTGACGGCAAGTGCCCCGACTGCGGTCGTGAGGTAAAGCCAGCACAGGAGGAAGCATACTTCCTTAAGCTCTCAAAATATCAGAAGCAGCTTGAAGCATATATTGAAGAAAACGAAAACTTCATCTATCCCGAAAGCCGCAAAAAGGAAATGATAAACAACTTCATCAAGCCCGGTCTTCAGGATCTCTGCGTTTCACGTACATCCTTCAAATGGGGAATTCCCGTTGACTTTGACCCTGACCATGTAGTTTATGTCTGGCTCGACGCACTGTCAAACTATATCACAGGTATCGGCTACGATCCCGACGGTTCATCCGATATGTATAAAAAATACTGGCCTGCTGATGTTCATATTATCGGCAAGGATATTGTTCGTTTCCATACAATTTACTGGCCGATTATGCTCATGGCACTCGGCGAGCCGCTTCCGAAGCAGGTATTCGGTCATCCGTGGCTCCTTTTCGGTGCGGACAAAATGTCAAAGTCACGCGGTAATGTTATTTACGCTGATGACCTTGTTAAGCTTTTCGGTGTTGACGCTGTCAGATATTATCTTCTCTCAGAGATGCCTTACACCTCTGACGGTTCTATCACATACGAAACAATGATTGAGCGTTACAACTCTGACCTTGCGAACACACTCGGCAATCTCGTTAACCGAACAATCGCCATGACAAACAAATATTTTGACGGCAAGGTAATGTCCAATGACGCATACGAGCCTCTTGACGATGAGCTTAAAAATCTGGCAGTTGAAACAGTTAAAAAGGTTGATGAGCTTTTTGCTGAGTACCGTGTAAGCGATACTCTTGAAGCAATCTTCAATCTTGCAAAGAGATGCAACAAGTACATCGACGAAACAATGCCGTGGGCACTTGCCAAGGACGAAGCTAAGAAAGACAGACTCGGTGCGGTTCTTTACAATCTTCTTGAATCCATCCGATTCCTTGCCGTTCTTCTCACTCCTTTCATCCCCGAGACAGCAGAAAAGATTTTTGCTCAGCTCAATACAGAAATCAAGGATTATGACAGCCTTTCTGAGTTTGGCGCGCTCAAGGTCGGCGGTACAGTAGGTAAGGCAGAGCCTCTCTTCGGCAGAATTGATGCAAAAGAGATGTTTGAAAAGATTGAAGAGATGCAGAAGGCTCAGATGGCTGAGGCTAAGAAAGAGGAAAAGCCCGAGATTGAGGGCCTTGCTCAGATTGGAATTGAGGATTTTGCAAAGGTTGAGCTTCGCGTAGCTGAAATCAAAGACTGCGAGCCAATTAAGAAGGCAAAGAAGCTTCTCAAACTTACACTTGATGACGGTACAGGAACTCCGAGAATTGTTGCAAGCGGTATTGCCAAGTGGTACAAGCCCGAGGATCTTATCGGTCACAAGGTAGTTGTTGTTGCTAACCTCAAGCCGGCTGTTCTTTGCGGTGTTGAGAGTAACGGTATGATTCTTGCAGGTGACTGCGGTGAGGATGATGTTAAGGTAATCTTTGTTGACGGTATGCCCGCAGGTGCAAGAATAAGATGATTTACAGCAATATTTTTGATACACACGCACATTATTCAGACGAAAAATTTGATGAGGACAGAGAT
This sequence comes from Clostridia bacterium, assembly GCA_024404095.1. GTDB lineage: Bacteria > Bacillota > Clostridia > Oscillospirales > Acutalibacteraceae > CAG-488. Next base: position 86,757 of record JAKSQO010000001.1, read on the forward strand.
GAATTACTTTCATCCCTGCCCTCTTTGGGCGTTATTAACGTAATCAACTGCGGTTGCAGTCTGAAATCGTGCAAAGAAAGCATTGAGCTTTCCGAAAAATATGACTATTTCTACTGTGCGCTCGGTATTCATCCAAGTGACATAACTGAAGATTCTTACCGTGAGCTTGAACAGATAAAAGAGCTTTACTCATATAAAAAATGCGTTGCAATCGGTGAAATCGGACTTGAGTATCACTATGATTTTATTCCGAAGGAAATACAACTTGATATTTTTGAAAAACAGCTGATTCTTTCAAAGGAGCTTGACCTGCCAGTAATTGTTCACGACAGAGAGGCTCACGAGGACACTATGAATCTGCTGAAAAAATATCAGCCCAAAGGTGTAGTTCATTGCTTCTCGGGCAGCGTTGAAATGGCAAGAGAAGTGCTGAAGCTTGGAATGTATATCGGTCTCGGCGGCGCAGTCACATTCAAGAACGCACGCAGGCCTCTTGAAGTAGCGGAAATGCTCCCGACCGACAGACTTCTGCTCGAAACCGACTGTCCGTATATGACGCCTGTGCCTTTCCGTGGCAAAAGAAATACCTCCGACCTTATTATATATACAGCCGAAAAACTTGCTGAGGTCAAAAAAACGGATACACAGGAGCTTATAAACAACGCAAATAATAACGCACGCGAATTATTTAATATATGAAACAAAAAGGAGCAGTCACCTGCTCCCTTTTTTTACCTATTTTTCTTTGATTTGATACTGTCTATGTAAAAATCAATGGCATCATCAATAACCATTTTACCCGCTTTTGATTCCGGTTCAAGAATACTGAACACATGGGGAAGATTTTTACCTTCAAACTTCGGAAGGTCAATCAGCTTAACAGTAATCCCCTGCTTTCTGAAATCAGCCGCAGCACGCCTTGTCTGCTTCAAGCCGAAGCCGTCACCGCTGCTTGTAATCATGCAAGTCGGCGGAAGCTCTGCATAAGGCAGAAGTCTGTCAATATTCATATAATTTATTGTCGATTTCTCGCAGTATTCTGCGAGAACTTTTCTCGAATAAACACCAATCATGCCAACGCTGTCAATCATATAAGGAACAGGCGAAGTCAGAAGCATACAATTGAGCTTCATTTCGGGATTGACAGTTTTAAAAATATTTCTCAGCTTTTCACTTGTAAGCATTGAAGCCGTAAAAGCCGCAAGCATTCCGCCCGCAGAATCACCTGTCAGCATAATTTCATCGGTACAGGGATAATTGTTCATATTATTCTGAATCCACTTAAGCGCGTGCATAACATCCTGAATCTGTTCGTTTACGGTAGCCTCGGGAACAAGACGGTAGCTGATATCAAAAACCGTGAATCCCCTTTTGGCAAGGTTCAGACAGTACATTCTATTGAGCTCCTTGTCACCGTACATCCATCCGCCGCCATGCACATCAATAATTACTGGAAGATTTCCGTCACGCTTTTCAGGATAAAAAATATCAAGCTGATGATGAATATGTCCGTCATCAAGATAAGGAATATCATATACCCTTTCAATCCCTTCCGGCTCTGTCTGCTTTGCATGAACCTTTGCGTCGCTTTTTTTGACAAATCCGTTCCAGAACGCTTCAAGACCTTTTATCATCAATGACATTATACTTCCTCCTTAATCAGTTGCGGCTTCAAAAGCAGCACGTATTGTTCTTGCAGGAACAATCTCGGCAGAAGCTTTAACTGAATTATTCAGATTTTTATAATTATGATACGGAACAATACATTTTGTAAAGCCGAGACGCACAGCTTCCTTAATTCTTGCTTCACAGCTGCCAATTGAACGTATTTCACCGCCGAGACCGATTTCTCCGAAGGCGATTACATCATCACGTATCGGGACATCCTTGAGACTTGAAATCAGAGCAAGCGCAACCGAAAGGTCTGACGCAGGCTCGTCCAGCTTTAGACCGCCGACTACATTTATATAAACATCGGTGTTTCCGTAAAAGTATCCTGCACGCTTTTCAAGAACGGCAAGAAGCATAGCAAGACGGTTATAATCAAAGCCGTTTGCAGTTCTTCTCGGATTGCCGTATCCGCTTGAACTGACAAGTGCCTGAACCTCGGCAAGAATCGGACGCGAACCTTCCATAAGGCAGGCAACACACGAACCGGAAGTATTGTTCGGTCTGCCCGAAATCATCATCTGTGACGGATTTTCCACCTCGGAAAGTCCGTTATCTTTCATCTCAAACACACCGATTTCATTGGTTGAGCCGTAACGATTCTTGACAGCACGCAGAATTCTGTATGAAAGATGCCTTTCACCCTCGAAATAGAGAACTGCGTCAACAATATGTTCAAGCACCTTGGGGCCTGCAATATTTCCGTCCTTGTTTACATGCCCGACAACAATAGTCGGAATATTCAGACTTTTTGCCGCCTGCATAAGGCAGTTAGTGCATTCACGAACCTGAGCAACACTTCCGAGTGAAGAGTTTAACTCCGTGAAATTCATCGTCTGAATCGAGTCGATTATTACAAGGTCGGGCTTTGACGAACGCATATATTCGCTGATAATCTGAACATCAGTTTCACAGAATACAGAAAGATTATCTGTACTTACGCCTAAACGGTCGGCACGAAGCTTAATCTGATGAGCTGATTCCTCACCTGAAACATAGAGAATCTTCAACGTCTGACCGAGGAACTGGCATATCTGAAGAAGAATAGTTGACTTTCCTATACCCGGGTCACCGCTCAGAAGAACAAGTGAACCCTTGACAATACCGCCGCCGAGAACACGGTCAAGCTCACTCAGACCTGTTTTATATCGAATCTCGCTGTCGCAGGTTATCTCGTTAATACGCTGAACCTCTGATGAAAAGACGTGAGACGGTTCACGGACATTCTTTTTAGGATTTTCGGGAGCTTTAAAAGTCTCACTCATTGTATTCCATTCTCCGCAGCCCGGACAACAACCGTACCATTTGGCGCTTTCGTATCCGCAATCGGAGCAAACATATACAGTTTTAGCTTTCTGAGCCATTTAATCACCTGTTTTATATTTTATTATTCCATCGGCAATAAGCATTGCCATCATAGTTTTATATTCATCCGTTCTGAGCTTTTGAAGATCCTCATAGTTTGAAATAAAACCGCACTCGACAAGAACGGACGGAATTTTTGAATGATAAAGAAGATATATTTGAGTTCCCGATTTTTTCGTCTGACGGACATTATCCTTTTGAATTGCATTTACAATAGTCTGTTGAATTGTGTCAGCAAGAATTTTACTTTCGGAATTATTGCCCGAATAAAAAACCTGCGTTCCATGCTGAGATGAATCGGGAAATTTATTCTGATGTATACTGATAAATATTGCGTCAGGGTTATTTTCAATTAAGCCGAATCGGTTATGGATATCCGAAACTTTCTTGGAACGTAAAGAATTCAGACCTTCATCGCAGGTCATTATATCTTCAGTTCGTGTCATAATCACTTTGAAGCCGTTTATTTTAAGAATCTGTTCAAGCTTTAATGCAATATCAAGATTATAATCTTTTTCAGCTGTATTATCAAGCGCAACAGCTCCGCCGTCAGCACCGCCGTGTCCCGCGTCAACAATAATTGTCGGCAATGAATCAATTCTTTTCTGAAGAACAACCGCTTTGCTTATATCAGAAAAAAAGTAAAAAAATACTGAGAATAAAACAATAAACGCAAAGCAGAATATAACTGTAAGAACTGTACGTTTTTTCATAAAATCGCCTCACATAAAATAGTTATGCAGGAGAACTGAAAATATGAAAAAAATAACAAAAGCACTGCTCGGAGTGCTGATTGGATTTACAAATATTGTTGTAGGCTCATGCGGCGGAATCATAGCAGTTGAAAGCCTGAAAAAAGACAAGCTTAATCAGACGCAATCGCACGCAACGGCAATCGCCGTCATACTTCCGCTGACAGTAATCAGCGCAGGAATGTATCTGTACCGTGGCGATGTGAAGCTGAGTGACAGCTATATTTATATAATACCCGGGCTTGTCGGGGCTATAATCGGTTCATGGCTTCTTCCGAAAATTCCGAAAAAAATGCTCAGCAAAATTTTTTCTGTATTTATAATCTACGCAGGTGTCAGGATGATTTTGAAATGATATTGAATATTATCGCAGGAGTGCTTTCGGGAATACTCGGAGCAATGGGCTTCGGCGGAGGCGGAATACTGATATTGTACCTGACAATGTTCCGCAATTTGCCTCAGTTAAACGCTCAGGGAATAAATCTGATTTTCTTTATTCCGTCAGCTGTTCTCGCCCTCGTTCTGCACACTAAGAATAAACTTATTGATTGGAAAACAGCATTTAAATATATAGGCTACGGTCTGGTCGGAGTAATTTTAGGATTTATTTTTCTGAAATTCATTGAAGAAAACACCGTGCGAAAAATATTCTCCGTAATTCTTATTCTTATGGGACTTAAAGAGCTTTTTTCAAAAAATAAAAACTGAGTTGAACTTTCCCTTTGAAGCTTTATAAATCAATTTATCAAGAATAATTTTAGCGGCAAAGCCAATATAAAAGCCGATTACATTGAGTATAACATCGTCAATATCAGGCTGACCGTTGCCGAGAAAATACTGCGAAGCTTCAATTCCGATACTTATGATAAAAGGAAATGCTAACTGCAAAATTTTTAATCTTTTTTTAAGTAAAGCAGGAACAATAACGCCAAGAGGAAGAAAAATCGCAATATTTCCGACAAAAAGAAAAATCAATTCATATTCAAAATTTGCGGCCTTCATGCCTTCAAAAACTTTAAAAGGAATCAGATTTACCGCATCACTCGAGCCACTCGAGCTTCTGATAAAGAAAAAGCTGTAATACATCACAAGAAAATAATATACAGTAAAGCTTATCAGTGTTGTTTTCTGAAACTTTTTATACTGATTTATAAATTTTTCATCATTATATTTAAGTATCAGCTTAACCGCAAAAAAGAGTCCTGCGGCTGAAAAAGCGACAATAAGCAAGGCAGGTCGGTCATAGTAAAAAAGAAAGTACCATTTAAGTGATCTGTCACCCTGAGCAATGTGAAGTTTGATCTGTTTGATAATAGCAACAGACACCCAGTAGACCGCCATAAAAATCAGTGAATGAGAAACTGTAACAGGTGTGATTTTTTTTGAATCAACAACAAAAAGAAATCCGATCACTATAAGTGCAGTAATTGATACCTGAAATAAAAGATGACCGATATTATTAAATCCGGGAACGACCGAATATGAAATAACAACAGCGGAGATGATTTCAAACAAAGCAATCTCCGCAAATTTTTTTATTCTTTCAGACATGAGTATTTCTCCTGTGATCAATATAATCCTGAAGAATTATTGTAGCCGCAACCGCATCAACAGTCTCCTTACGTTTTTTTCCCCGTGTATTTGTCGCATTGAGATAGGAATGAGCCGAAACGGTAGTCAGTCTCTCATCCCATAAATCCGTTTTTATCCCTGTTTCTTCTGAAAGATGAATACTGAAATCGCGGCATTTCTGCGCTCTGCTGCCCTCAGATGAATCCATATTTTTCGGATAGCCGACAACAATAAGCTCGGGCTTATGCTCGGGAATAAGTTCGGCAATTTTTTTAATAAGCTTCGGCTCATACGCTTCTTTTATAACCGTAACAGGGTGTGCTAAAGCTTCAAGGCGGTCACAGATTGCTATGCCCGTCCTTACATCTCCGTAATCAACTGACATAATAACCATTATGACCGCCTCCGTATTAAATATTAGTCTTCAGAACCCGAGGAACCGCCGCTGTCGGACGCTCCTCCGGTTGAATTTGAGTTTGAGGATGAATCAGATTTTTTATCGTCGTCATCACTCTTTGAGCTGGAATAATAATGTCCGCGGCAATAACCCGGAAGGTCATCCGCATTGTACCAGCCAACTGCCGTAGAATAACAGCTTGAAGAAGCAAGCTTACCTGTGTGAGTACAGTAATACCTCTTTACAACATTGCCTGTATCTTCAAATTCCTTGTCGTTGTCAAGGTTCTTATGAACCTTATCCATAACTGTTTTGTAAATTCTACCCGCAGGGTTAGCAGATGTAACAATAGTCTTGGGCATATCGTAGCCGTACCATGTAGCTGCGACATAATAAGGTGTACCGCCGACCATCCACTTATCGTAGTTGTTATCTGTTGTACCTGTCTTAGCGTAGTTTGTAAAGCCTCTTGTCTTGTAATCGTAACCGGTACCGATAGACTGACTTGTAACAGTCTCAAGCATATGACGCATAACATCAGCTGTCTCAGCAGACATTATCTGTTCGCCCTTGGGATTTCTGTTATCAAGAATAACATTGCCCTGTGAATCCTCTACATAGAAATATGAGTAAGGAGCATAGTAGTAACCGCCGTTACCGAATGCAGCGTAAGCCGCAGTAAGCTCAAGTGATGTAATACCGTATGTCATAGCACCAACGCTAAGAGGTGAAAGGTCAGCATCCTTTTCATCGACACCTGTTGTGATATGGAACTTATTCTTAAGCCAGTCATATGATGTCTTGAAGCCGAGATTCTTATAAATAATTCTTGCGGGAACTGTATTAAGTGACTTTGCAAGTGCAACCTGAACAGTTACATTGCTGTCTGAACCGTAGCTTCCGCTGTAATTCTTCGGACGGAGCTGTCCCTGATATCTCAGAGCATAGTCAAGAATGTAGGTTGACCATGTGATTTCACCAAGTTCAATGCCGGGTGCATAAGCGGTAAGCGGCTTAATTGTAGATCCCGGGGGTCTCGGGGATTTGCTTGCTCGGTTAAGAACGAGGTTGCCCTCCTTCTCACCTGCCTGACCGATAATAGCAACAACTCGTCCGTTATAGTCCATAATTGTCATAGCAGACTGAGCCTTTTTATCAAGCCAGTTAGTCTTGTTTACATAAACGTCCTCAAGCTTTTTCTGAACATCAAGGTCAACTGCTGTATGAATCTTAAGTCCGCCGCCGTAAACCATACCGGTTGCTTCCTTATATGAGCAGCCAAGCTCCTTCTGAAGGTGATCGGTAAGCTGTTCAATAACAAAGTCAACATAGAAGCTGTTGAACTCGCTGCTGCCGTTAGCCTCTTCCTTATTTTTCTGTCTTTCTATCTCCTCAGCGCTCGGGACATATCTTGAGTCAGTAGTAAGAATAAGGTCATAGTTGTAAGCCTCATCATATGTTGCCTGATCAATCTTACCCTGTTCAAGAAGATCCTTAAGACACTCGACCTGACGGATACGGTTCTTTTCGATATTCTTTATCGGGTCAAGCGAATATGGCTTCTTTGTAATAGCAGCAATACAAGCGCATTCAGCGTAATTAAGCTCGGAAACCGATTTGCCAAAGTATGTTTCAGCGGCAGTTTCAACACCATAACAGCCCTGACCGAGGTAAAGAGTATTGAGGTAAGCCTCAAGAATCTGTTCCTTTGAGTAGTTCTTTTCAAGGTTAAGCGCTGTAAGAATTTCGTTATACTTTCTTACATAAGTAACCTCGTTGTTGCCTGTAATATTTTTTACAAGCTGCTGTGTAATGGTTGAACCACCCTGACCTGAGTTCGCAGGCTTGACCATAACGCCGACTGTTCTTATCCAGTCAACACCGTGGTGATCGTTAAAACGCTTATCCTCAAGAGCGACGAAGCTGTCTCTCATACATTGAGGAATCTTGTCAAGATCAACCCAGATTCGGTTTTCTGAACCGTGAAGTCGTAAGATTTCCATTTCTTTCCCGTCTGAACCCTGAGCATAAAGGAAAGATGTCTGATTCTGATTGTTTTTTTCAACTTCAAGGTTAATAATCGGGTCACCGTTAGTTACAGAAAGAATGTTAATGAAAACATATCCGAATACGATGATACAGGTAAATCCTGCAATAGCAAGCAGAGAAATCAAAAACGCACCTGCGTTGGAACGTCTTCTCTTTTTCTTGTTTGCGCTCTGGTTATTAGCCATTCAAACAGCCTCCTTTCAGATTATTTCCTTATTTTTCTCATAACTTTTACTTTAAGCTTCCTTGCCTTTGGTACAAAGTCATTATAGCATTTAAACTTGAACTTATTGTTAACAAGTGCGTATTCACCGATAAATTCTATCAAATCAGAATTGAAGCTCGCTTTGAAATCACGGATACCGGTGAAATCATCTCTGCAGGTAAACTCGGAAAGCGGAGCATCCGGATCGGCGGGATGTTCGGTTTCATCAACAAAAATATAACCGAGATCGTGAATATCGCAGCCGAGGTCAACACTTTTCTTAAGTCTAAGATAATTGACAAAGTGGCTCGGCCTTGTTTCGTTGCGGAGAATGTTTCTGCTTCCGCCGAAAATACAGCCTGCGATGCCGTTATATCTGATTGTCAGACCGCCTGCAACGCAGAATTTCTCTTTGTCCGAAAAATTCTTAGCAAGCTCATAACGCTTCATATAGTTATCTGTCTGCTGCTGAATTGCTTCATTCTCGTTTGAAAGCTTTTTCTTCTGCTTTTCATTGCAGGTTTCCATCTTTTTAAGGTTAGCGGCTACCTGCTCGTCACGCTTGTCCTGAAGAGCCTTGTCAACCGACTTATCATAATACACAAGTGAAAGATCCATATAGTCCCTGAAAACTTCCATAAGGTGCGTTGTGTATTCTGCGTTGCGCTCCATAAAGTCATTTCGCTCCGATGTATCGCCCATAACCTCCATAAAATCATCCATGAGGGTCGGGTCATTTTTGACATCCTCATACGAACAGATTCTTGAGGTAAGACCACGCTGATCGCCGATTCTGACGCTGTAACGCACACCCTTTTCACACTTATGAATAATGCCGTCAGCAGTCAGCTGCTCCCCTGTTTCCTTATCCTTAAGCGGTATATAGTACTGAACAGGAGCTTTATAAATATAATTCTCAATATTATGATTCAGCTTGAAGCCAAGGTCAATAAGCATCTTGTGAGCTTCAAGACCCTCGTCCTGATATTCGTGATTGATTCTCAGCGGAATATGGGGATCGGTAAGAAGAGCGGTTACATTGTTCTTCTTCATCTCTCCCTTAATAAAATCGCAGAACTCTTTTATAAGCTGTTTGTTTTTGTAATCACATATAAATCCGTCCGGCAGATACCATATAAGACCTGCTGTCGGGAGATTACGGCCTAAAATAAGACACTGAAAAACTCTTTTTTCACCCTCAAAGCCACAGTAAAAATGTGATGACCAAGCGGGTTTTGCCTCGGGCCAAAGTGAGCACTGCATATAGGTACCGCCGTTGGCAATAAGATAATCGTCATATGCTTTAAAATCTTTTTCTGCACTAAAGCTATACATTATTTCTGTGCTCTCTTTCTTTTAAAATTCTCGATATGCTCCTTCTCGGAGAACGGAACATATTCGCCCTTTATTTTCATATACTGCTCGTGACCCTTGCCTGCAAGAAGAAGAATATCGCCTTTTTCCATAATGCTCAGAGCGTATTCAACGGCTTCACCTCTGTCAGCAATACCGACATACTTTCCGCCTGCTTCCTCAACATATTTTCCGATTTCTTTTATTATATCGTTCGGATCTTCAAAATCGGGATCGTCAGAGGTAAGAATTGAAAGATCACATTCCTTACCTGTAATTAGTCCGAGCTCTTTTCGTCTGAGCTGAGTTCTTCCGCCGACAGCACCGTAAAGCGCTATAATTCGGTTATGCGGATAACTCTTAAGTGTATCAAGCATACTCTTCATGCTGATACCGTTATGTGCGTAATCTATAATTACGTCGAAATCATCGCTGACATAAACGCACTCTGCTCTGCCGCGAACTCTGATTTCTTTAAGACAATCTATATTTTCCTTTGCGCTGATTCCGAGTGCCTTGCATACACCGATAGCGGCAAGCGCATTGTGAACATTGAACAGTCCGGGAAGCGCAACCTCAACATAGTATTTGCTGTCATTTTCGATACAGTCAAATGAGATGCCGATAAATTTATTGTTTTTAAGAAGCTTGACATCCTTTGCGATGATATCTGCTTTCTCAATACCGTAGGTTGTAACAGGAGCCTTGCAGTTTTTAAGCATTTCCTCATATGCAGGATCGTCATTGTTGACAACTGCAAAGCGGCAACGCTCGAAAAGAACTGACTTCCAGTACATATAATCTGCGAAATCGGGATGCTCATTAGGTCCTATATGGTCGGGTGAAAGATTTGTGAACACACCGACTTCAAATGTTATGCCGTCAACTCTGTGCGCCATAAGTCCGATTGATGAAACCTCAATTACACAAGCCTTACAGCCGTTGTCAGCCATTATGCGAAAAATCTTCTGAAGCTCATAGCTTTCGGGGGTTGTGTTGACTGTCGGAATTTTGACATCGTCATAGTATGCGCCGACAGTACCGATTATACCGCATTTCATACCTGAAGCATCAAGAAGTGCTTTAACAAGGTGAGCGGAAGAAGTCTTGCCCTTTGTTCCTGTAATACCGATAATCTTAAGCTCATCACAGGGATGCTCAAAAAGATTAACCGCTGCGACAGCAAGCGACGCACGTGTATTTTTTACAACTATCTGCACGCAGTCGTCGGGAATATTCATCTTTTCCTCAACCATAAGGCAACGGCAGCCGTCCTTATATGCATTTTCAGCATAGCTGTGTCCGTCAAATCTTGCGCCTCTGAGACAGACAAACATCACGTTTTCTTTAACTTTTCTTGAATCGTAAACAATGTCCGAAATATCTGTATCAGAGAAATTTATTCCTTCATATTCAATTTTATCAAGGATTTTACTTAAAAGCATAATCAGCCTCCGATTATAATGCTTTTCTCAGCAGTGCCTCCGCAGGAATCTTCTTGTCACATTCAAAACTGAATATCATCATCGGATGCGGGGCTTTTTCTATGGATTCGCCGTTTTCGTCACGCAAATCCCTTATTGTAATATCATATGGTTTTTCACCGCGTGCAAGAACCTCAAGAGTGTCACCCTCAAAAATTCTGTTGCGTTGACGGCATATAACTCTGCCGTCCTTGTAATCAATAACCTCAGCCATAACGCTCCAGTCACGCTTATAACCGCCGTCATAGAAAATCTGTGCGTTATCACGCGGATGTCCGTAGTAAAAGCCTGTGCAATATTCACGGCTGCTGACCTTGTTCATCTCGTCAAGCACCCATTTTTCAGGCACATAGTCATCAGACGGATTGGCAAGATAACCGTCAATCGCCTTTCTGTATGCGTTGGTGATAACTGAAGTATAATAAGCAGATTTCGCTCTGCCCTCAATCTTAAAGCTTGTAATACCGGCCTTAACCATATCGGGAATGTGTTCAATCATGCACATATCCTTTGAGTTCATAATGTAAGTGCCGTTTTCATCCTCATCAATCGGGAAATATTCGCCCTCACGAGTCTTTTCCATAAGGCTGTACTGCCATCTGCAGGGCTGAGCACAGTCGCCTCGGTTTGAGTCTCTGCCGACAAGATAATTTGAAAGCAAACATCTGCCCGAAAAAGAAACACACATTGCACCGTGAACAAAGCATTCAATTTCCAGTTCTTTCGGAGTTTTTTCTCTCATCTCGGCAATATCGTTGATTGAAAGCTCACGTGCAGTAACAACTCTTGTCGCACCAAGCTCATACCATTGAGCTGCGGATGCGTAGTTCGTGATACCTGCCTGAGTTGAAATGTGTATATCAACATCGGGAGTATACTTCTTTGCAAGTGACATAACACCCATATCTGAAATGATAAACGCGTCAACATCGCAGTCACGTGCCTGCATAAGGAAATCGGGAAGTTTTTCTATTTCATCATTTTTCGGAACGGTGTTGCACGTAAGATAAACCTTTACACCCTTGCTGTGCGCATCGGATGTCGCCTTTTTCAGCTCCTCAAAGCTGAAATTTGCAGGTGCGGCACGCATTGAAAACGCTGAGCCGCCGACATAAATTGCATCTGCGCCGAAGTATAAGGCACGCTGAAACCGTTCCATATCCCCTGCCGGCGCAAGAAGCTCCGGCAGAGCTGTTTTAAATTTACTCATAATACACCTGATCAGTTGCTCTGAGCGGCTTTTGCATTGGCAATCTTCGCCTTTGCAACATTAGCCTCATGCTCTTTCTGAGTCTTTGCAACATAAATTTTTCTTGAATCATCGTGACAGAAGAAGTAATAATCTGTATCATCGGGATAAAGAGCAGCCCTGATAGCTTCAAGTCCCGGGTTACAGATTGGTCCCGGAGGAAGACCTGCATTAGCGGCGGTACTGTATTTTGAAGCATAGAAAGCGCCCTTGCCCTCACCGATAACAGGTTTAACATAAAATTCAATGTAATCTTTTGTACTGTCACATCCGAGTGTCGGGAAGTTAGCAGAATTATTAAGACGGTTGTGGATGATTGATGAAACAATTCTCATCTGATCATTATTTGCAGCCTCTTTCTGAATGATAGAAGCAATTATAATGATTTCATCTCTTGTGTAGCCCATCTTCTTAGCTCTTGCGTCGTATTCATCTTCCCACTTGGCTTCAAAGTTATCAAGAAATTTCTTGATAATATAGTTGGCGTCAGCACCAACATAGAAATCGTAAGTATCCGGGAAGAGATAACCGTCAAGCTTGAGATAACGTGAATCGTCTGCTTTTATATCATTGATAAAGCTGTATTTATTATATGTTTCCGAACGAGCGGCTGAATAAAGCTTATTTGCGTCACCGACATCGTACTTTGAAAGCTTTTCAAAAATTTCGGAGGTTGTAAAGCCTTCGGGGAAAGAAAGCGTAACTGTTTCAGAAGTTGCCGGAGCCTCCATAAGCTCACGAAGCATACCTTCAACACCCATCTTACTGTTAAGATAGTAGTTTCCGCTGAGGAAATCCTTCTCGTCAAAGCCACGGTATTTTGCAAATGTATAACAGAAAAGCTTCTGCTTAATAAGCTTGTTCTTTTTCAGAACATCAATTATTTCCTTGTAATCGGCATCAGGCTTGATTTCGACTTCAACATTTTCTTCGCTTCTGTTAATCGCAAGCATATCACCCACACATGCAAGTCCGATTGACGAAAGTACAATTGTGGAAATCATTATAAAGATAAAGAACGATAACGCAGCTTTTCCGCCGATAGCCTTTGTCTTTTTCTTGACAGTTTTTGTAATCTGATTCTTGACATTTTCAAGACCGTTTACAACTGCTGAGGAAGACTGCGGCTGTCTGCGCTGCTGAGTCGGAGCAGACTGCTGAGTTTCAACAGGTCGAGCGTTTTGACGTTGTACTGAATTTCTTCTCTGATAGTTAGAGAAATATATACCGCCTGTATTGCCATGTGATTCCTTCGGAGCTTCTGTCTGAGGCTGAGAATCAATAATGCTTTCATCAATATGAAGAACAAATTTCTTCTTCGGCTGCTCAGGAACAATGTCTGAATCTACATTGTCAATATCAGCATATGTGTTCTGTCTGCTTTTACTGATATTTGTATACTCAGCAATAATTCTGTCAAGCTCTTCGTCTGAATACTTCTTTGAATTATCTTCTGCCAAATTTCTCTCTCCTTTCTCAGAACGGACATTGAAGCGAGTCCTTAATTCTTTCCGCTTTATTTTTATCTGTAAATTTTGAAGCAATCTCTTTACTGAAAAGTATCGCTGCACCCATACCCTTTGCCGTGATTATCTTGCCGTCACAGCAGACAAAATCGGAGCTTACATCCGCACCGAGAAGCTCTTCCTCAAATCCCGGGAAACAGGTTGCTTTCTTACCGTTAAGCAGGTTTTTATGGCCGAGTATCGACGGTGCGGCACAGATTGCACAGACATATTTGTCATTCTGAACACAGTAGTCAATCATTTCGTTAACCTTACCGCTTGCCTCAAGATTGAGCGTTCCCGGCATACCGCCCGGAAGAACAATCGCATCAATACTGTCATCGGCAACAGCTTCGCTTTCATCAAGGTCACAGAAAACGGGAATATTGTGTGAGCCTGAAACAATCTTACTTCCGATTCCGACTGTATAAACCTCCAGATCTGCTCTGCGAAGAAAGTCAACAACCGTCAAAGCTTCAATTTCCTCAAAACCTTTTGCAAGGAAAACATAAATCATAGTCTTACCTCTCAGTCAAGATATAATCCTGCATAAAAAACCTTATCGGCTGACATCTCTTTAATTCTGTCAGTCAAAGGACAGTACATACCACATTTTGCGTATTTTACCATTTTATCCGTACTATTATACACTATCGGACATTGAATGTAAATATTTTCTTTGCCTTTATTTGTAAAATGTTCGATAATTTTCGACATTTTAACACTTTTATTAAATAATAATTCTTTAATGTAAATTTCAGATTCTCTTTTTAGTGCAAAAAGCAAGATTATTTTCCCTGAAAAAACTGCTGAATAAATCTTTCCGCCGTTATACATATGCTCTTTTATCGAATATTTCATGGTTTTCTCATCAAAAACAAAACAATCATATTCGCTAAGAATCTCACTTCTGATTTTTACGGTTGTATTCACATCTGTAATTTCATTTAATAAATCAGTATTCAGACTTGTGTTTTTAAGTTCTGCAACGCTTCGTCTGAACTGCGGGATAAAACCGAATTTTGAGTAATAATCATAAAGAGAATCTTCACCCGGTACAAGAAAAAGAGCATCGTATTCCGTCTCTTCACAGAGCTTTTTTGAAGCTTCAATAAGCTTACCCATCAGTCCCATGCCTCTGAATTTTTTCAGAGTACAGGCAGCATAAATATATCTGACGCTGTTATTTTTTATAAAACCGTCAAGCAGAAAAAGCATTGAAACAAGCTTTCCTTCCTTAACAAATCCAAGACAATCGCTTTTACAGCAATCAAGAAAATAACAGATATATTCTTTTTCATCACCGAAGCATTCCTGCCACAGAGAGATAATTTCATCCCTGCGTTCCGATTTATCAATTATCTGAATCAAAGCTTCACCGCCGTAAATTTTTCAATCATTTTTTCGGGATGATAGGACAGCTTCGCCTTTCTCAGTCCCTCGGAGCCTGTATCATCCTCACGGTTTACAAATTCAAAATCGTTAATACCCTCGCGTGCGAACATCATATTTATCATCGGATATGCGCCGCGAACGCTTGAAAGTGCCTTTTCAAAATGAGTATCGAATGTTTTATCATTAAGCTTTTCACCGAACGTAAAAGCAATAATTTTCCCGTCTACACGAAGCAGACCGCCCCTGTAATTAAGTCTTTCATAATTTTTAAAAGCAAAATCCAGCACCTTACGCTCATTGTCAATGCCATAGGGATCTTTTTCTAAGTTATTCTTATACCATTGCTCATTAAGTTCAATGCACTCTCTTAGGTTTTCCGGTGTTACAGCTTCGTACGACCAGTTAAAATTCTTCTCAAAAAATGAAATATGGTTACGTTTTGAATGATATTTCTTTCCGCTGAGTTTTGCCAATTTTTCCACGCTGTATACATAATCAAAGCTGTTTCTTGACTGATAGAAAACATATTCACCCGGATACCTTGCTCTGATAATGTCACATTCATCAGACGTCAGCCCGTAAAATGACGGAAAATCAAATTCAGAAAAAACAGTTTCAAGTGCCTTATCTTTATTTTCACCCTTCGGAAAGCCAAACAAATTGTTCTTTTTTATCTTTGTGACAAGGCAGTTTTCGATGTTGGCAATCTGAGCACCGTAAAATGAATGCCATCCGAGAATATTTCCGACCGTGTATTCACAGCTTTCGGGCTGAGCCTGCATCAGAACATCTCTCAGCCATTCTGTGTCATCAATAGACGGTGAACGAAATTCAAACATTAAAAAATCTCCTTTGAAACTATATCGAATATCTCATTGCCGATATCTTCAATAGTTCTCGGTTTATCACCGTTATTACATTTAACGACCTTCCAGCCCATTTCATCTGCTGCGTCAAGTGCGGCATCACGACATTTGAGAAGATAGTCAACATTGCTCTCGTGAATATCCTTTTTGTTTTCATCGCCTTCGTAACGCTCGGACATCATTTTCTGCGAAATCTCAACAGGCATATCAAGATAAATCACAATATCAGGCTTCGGAATAGCAATAAGGTTGTATTCAAAATCCTCAAGCCAGTTAAAAAAAGCGTTACGGTTTTCTTTCGGAATTTTTGTTGCCTGATGATATGCGTTTGAGGTTGTGTATCTGTCAGAGATAATAATATCTCCGTTATCGTAGAAATCCTTCCACTTCATTTTATAGTTAGCAAAACGGTCAACAGCATAGAATGCCGATGCGGCATAAGCGTTGACATCATCAGGATTCTTGCCGAATTCACCGCCGAGATACATCTTTACAAGTGTGCAGGACGGACTGTCGTAATCGGGAAGCTTTATCTGATGAATATTATTTCCGCTGAGCTTATTTTTCAGAAATTCAATCTGTGTGCTCTTTCCGCTTCCGTCAAGACCCTCTATAACAATAAGTTTACCTTTCAACTCATATCACCTCTATCATAGTATTATACCATTCTTTTCTAATTTTTCAATTTACAAAAAGTTACAAAAATCCGCAGTCCGAAAATCAGACTGCGGAAATCATTACCACTTATTATGTACCCGCTCTGCGAATACCATTTTATCCTTAACCTCGATAACTGTACCGTCGTCAAGTACAGCCTTGCCCGAAAGCAGACCGAAAACCTGATGCGGAAGCATTGCGATAACCTTGAGATCAAGCGGTGCTTCACGGTCAATGACAGGCTTGAATGTCATTTCAAATCTGCCGTCATTGCTTGTGAACGTCCACGGCTCGGTATAGAAATACTCACCGTTTCTGTTAGGAATATTAAACTTGATCTGATCAAGCTTATGTGACTTTCCATTGTAGAAAAGCATATTTTCGCTTGCAGCGGAAGTATTACCGAAGCCGTAGCCGATATTATAACCGAAAACATTGCCGTCATCAAGTACCATCTGACCGCTGCCCCAGTACCATGTATTATCGTACGTCCATACTCCGCGACCCCAGTCAAGAGTTCCAAGAGCCTTGTTCTCCTCACCGAATGTCCAGTTGAGGTCATCAAACTTCATCCAGCCCTCAGCCTTCATACAGTTGATTTTCTGGTTATAGTAGAAATGCTTATCCTTGTCAAAAGGAGTAGCGATAACCATACTTTCCTCAGGAATCTCCGTGAGAACAACATCAAAGGTAAGAGTTTTCTTGCTGTTGCAGAAATTATCATATGTACCGTAGAGATGACGCTTTGTTCCGTCGTTCTCAAATGTCATATCAGCTGTACCAACCTTGGCCTTGATATCGCCCCTGACACTTGTGTTCGGAAGATTGAGCTTACCGAGAGGTAAAGCACCAATCTCGCTGTCGTTCATCTGGAACGGATTGCTGCCAAAGCCCATAAGAGAAATACTCAGACAGCTTACATAACCGCTGTCGGAGATTGTAAGACAAAGGCCGTAATCCTGAGTTCCGATATAATAGTAATCCCATTCCTTAATACGGAATTTAGGAGCCTTGATATCGTTTCTGCTGTACTCCCAGAACAGTTTCTTTGCAAAACCGGGTTCTGCAATATTGCCGTTGCTGTCAAGCAGACGCTGAGGAGCTGTAATTTCATGCTGTCTGAATTCTGACATTTAAATTCACCTTATTTCCTTAATTCTGCAAGATCACGATAATTGATAAGCTTTATGCCGAGAGACTCAATGTACTCTTTTGTCTGCGGATCCTTAAGAAGCTGATATTCCCAAACTCTTCTCTGCCAGCAGCTTGATGTACCCTTAAGGTCATCTGTCTCAATAGAGGGATGCATATATGTTTCAATAACGCCCTCATCGGGAAGATTCTTATAGAAATTATAAACATATTCCTTGAAGTTTTCATAGCTCTCATCCTGAGGTCCGCCCCATTCAGTCGGCATAAGATAATCGGGAATAGCAACCTTCTTAGCATCTGCAAGCATAACAACCTGACCGAGCATACCCTTGACAGCTTCAAGAGGAATCTTGATGTCAAGCATTGTGTTGCCGATCTGATCGTCTGTGAAAGTCTTGGGGAAACGGAAAGGAAGTCCGTACTGTGAGCATACGTCAAAAGCTACGTTAAGAAGTTCAAAGCGTCCTGTTTCGATACCGTAGATAGAGCCCATGTGATTATCAATGTGTGAGGGGTTAAGTCCGAGTCTCTTAAGCCACTCAACCTGAGCGATACACTCTTTTCTTACTTCCTCAAGGTCAGCATGCTTCTCGAAATCATCGCTCTCATGATAGAAGAAGCCGTCCTCATCTCTCATTGAATCTGTATCCTTTGTGCCGACGGGAGTCCAGCGATACTTGCTCCACTCACTTGTAAATGTCCAGTGAACACCGATAGCAAGTTCGGGATTCTCTTTTGCAAACTTACAAGCCTCGGGTGCCCATGCACAGGGTGCCATAATTGTTGAAGATGTAAGTGCGCTCTTCGGGTCCTTAAGAAGATCCATAACAGCGAGGTTAGATCCTCTGCACATACCGAAATCATCTGCGTTGATAATTAAATATTTACTCATTTTTTTACTCCTTTATATTAAAACAATAATTTATTTTGACTTTTTTCTTGCCTCAATTTCAGCAATCATTTCACGCTGCTTGTCTTCTGTAATGTTATAGAAGAACATCGGAATCGCACACGCAAACATTGAAATTGCACCCGAAAGAATGAGGATGTTCCAGAGAAGATGTTCTCCGTCGGGTGTAATCGGAACAGCTGCCTCGGGATTGATGCCTGCCCATGAATATGAGAAAACACCGATAAATGCGCCGAGAGCCATACCGATTTTATTTATAAGAGTCTGCATCGCGAAACAGATACCCTCGCCTCTCTCTCCTGTTTTCCATTCGAGATAGTCAACAGTATCACCAATCATAGCATATGTAATGATATTGTTAACGCCCTGAGGAATACCGAGACAAACAAGACCGACAGCCGCAACCGCAAGTTTCCAAGGTGCGTCATATCCTATGAAATACATTGCAAGCATTACAGCACCGCCAAAGAGATGAACAATAATATATGTCCACTTCTTTGTGAATTTCTTTGAAAGCCACGGAACAAGGACTGATGCCACAAGTCCGCCGGGAACCACAAGCATTGTAATAAGTGCAAAAAGTCCCTCTTCCTTAAGAACATATTTTGCAAAATAAAGTCCGCCCGTATATGTATAAACCATTCTTGCACCGCCGAGAACACCTGACAGAACAATGAGAAGAAGCTGCTTGTTTTTGAAAAGAAGTTTAAGATTGTGACCAAGTGAGGGTGGTGTGTCGGTAGAAGTAAAACGCTCCTTGGTGTTCTTGAAGCCGTAGAAGAACATCGGTATCGCAAGAACAACGCACACAACCGCACAGATGAAATATGTCCACTTAAGTGTATTAGCATTCTCGTTGATAAACTGAGGCGCAACAACACCGTCAACCTTATATTTTGCGGTTACGGCTGATGTGATAACCGGAACAAGAACAGTAACAAGACCCGCACCGAGAGTACATACAAGACGTGCAACGGTGAGAATTTTGCCTCTTGTTTCTGTGTCATTAGTAAGACAGGTTGAAAGTCCCCAGTAAGGAACATCAGCTACGGTATAAATCATTGACCATAAAACATAGATTATTGAAATGATAATAAATGTTGATGTTGCCTTTGCAGGAAGGAAGGGGCAGAAGCAAGCAACAGTTGCAAGTGCAATAGGAATAGCCATCCACTTAAGGAACGGTCTGCATTTACCCCATTTAGTTCGAGTTTTGTCAACGATTGAACCCATAATCGGGTCATTCATTGCATCATAAACTCTTGTCAGAAGCATAAGATATGCAACTGCCATTGTACCTGTGATTGAACCAATCTTAACATCTCCGCCGAAAAGAAGCGCATCAGTAAGAAAAACCGTAAGATAAGAACCGATTATCGTACAAATAAGGTTCTGACCAAATCCTGTGATACTGTAAGCTATCGCTTCTCGGGGCTGAACACCTTCACCGGGTGTAGTACCGAAAAGATTATGCAAAAAGCTCTTTTTTGCCATTAGACATACCTCCCTAATTGTGAATATATTACCACAAAGTCAGTTCATTGTAAACTAAAAACAAAAAAAACCTACTTTAATCACAAAATCAAAGCAGGTTTTTCATCACTTTTAACAATGAATTTTATTTTTTAGTTCTTCGTAAAGCTCAACAACCTTAAAACGAACCTCATATTTCGGATTTTTCTCAACAAGCTTCACTTCATTGCTGTCAAGAACCGAGTCAATTTTCCTGTGCTTATCGGCGGCAGGAAGGCACATTGCAGGAAACATCACGCACCACCAGTTATGCCCCTCACCTGCTCCGATAACGATTCTCAGAGCAAGATACTTTCCTGCAGGCAGAGTAACTGTATCGTATGTGCGTGTGTTGAAATACTCACGGCTGAGCATTACTTTAACGCTGTAATCAAATCCGTTAGCTTTGATAACACTTTCCGCAATCTTTTGGAGCTTTGGAATATCAGGAGTGATTTTTTTAACAGCATTATCTATATCCACACTTCCGTCAAATATCTCTGCTCCCCCGGTAAGCACAGCGTCACGCACCTTAAGCTTCAGCTGCTGGTCTTCCCTGCTGTCGGAATTTGCAATAACGTGCAGGCGAAGTACATCATCTCTGATTCGTTCGGAAGTTTTCGCAAATGATACAATGGAAAAGATTACAGTTATAACCAACGCAAGTGATACCGATATTTCAATCTTTCTTCTGAATTTCATAAAATCAACTCCTCACAGGAAGAGTTGACTTTAAAAACAGTTTTTATTCATAAGAGGAAAGAATTTCCTTTGCTTTTTCCTTGACCGCTTCTGTAAGCTGATGCGGAGAAAGCACCTTTACATCCGTTCCGAACTGCATTATCCAGCTCACAAGACCGCTGCTTAATTCAACCTCGGCACGGAAAATGAAGTGTGATTCATCATAAATCTTGATAGGTGTTGATTCACCGAAGCGTTCAAGAATATCATCAATCAGATTATTTGAACAGCAAAGCTCAATTTCAGCATTTTCACCAGTAAACATATTGAATATGCGGTTTGAGTAATCCGAAGTATCAAATTTATCTGTATATTTCGATACCTTTGAGAAATGCTTTGCCTTTGTATCAAGCGGCTCAATTTCGCTGATTCTGTCAAGGCGAAGATGCATCAGATTGCTGTACTTATCGTTGTTGCAGATAAGATAATAATGGTCATTTGACCAAAGAAGCGAATAAGGATTGATAATAAATGTCTTACCCTCGCTCTTTTTGAGAAAGCGGTTTTCAAGCTTTCGTTTAGCATAGGTCACTCTAACCTGCTTCGACTGCTTGATTGCAATATCGAGAGTTCTGATGATATCATAGATATCCTCTTTTTCCGACTTATAACTGCTGTTTATATAAACCTGCTCGCGGATTTCTTCCTCCTGATATTCACTGAGAAAGCTGCCGATTTTATATATAAGGCTCTTTGTCTTTGCAGTTGAAATAAATCTCGCCGCCTGAACAGCATCAATAAGAAGTCTGACTTCCGCAAGGTCAAATTTACGGCTTCTCAGATAATAACCGCGTTTCGGTGTGCGGACATTAACAATATCAAGACCGTATTCACACAGCGCATCAATGTCGCTGTATATCGACTTACGCTCACACTTTACGCCGTAGCCCTCAAGCATATCGCAAAGCTCTGTCGCGGAAAAAGCGTGGTTTTCATCCGTCTGTCTTATAAAAATATCGCTTAAAAATAACAGTTTGACTTTGTTTGTTTCCTTAGACATTCAAAGCACCTCAATATTTCATTCTGCTGTTGATTTCCTTAACTGTTTCGGCATTGAGTTTTAAAAGCTCACGGTCGTATGTATAAATACCGTTAACCTCAAATTCAACGTCACTTACCTGAGTATAAACCGTTGCAGAAAGTCCCTTTTCAATTTTCGGAATAATCTGCTTTTCAAAAAGCTTTTTGTATGCGGCTGTAAGCTTGTCTTTTGTCTTGAACATTACATAGCCGAAGCTCTTCTGTCTGTTCCATACGTGATTTTCTATAATACGGCTGTAACCGCCGAATTCAGAAAGAACGAACGGTCTGCCGTCAGATTTCGGCATAGTTACAGGAAGAATGTACTGATGAACGCTCTTGAAATCGGGGCCACCCTGGTCGTGCCATCCGCTTGCGTGATCAACAAAACGTGTCGGGTCATAGGCTTTTATATCCTCGGCAATGCGCTTTGCGTCAAACTGACCCCATGCCTCGTTAAACGGAACCCAGCAGGCTATCGAAGTGAAGTTATAGAGATTATCAATTGTTTCGTAGATAGCTTTTTCGTGCTCCTCACGGCACTTTTCATTCTCGACACCGAACCACTTGTACTTGTCATCCTTTATTTTTCTGACATAGATGTTCGGAAGAACACCGACAAGAAGCATATCAATATTAGTTGCGCCGCTGACCATATCCTGCCATACAATCATTCCGAGCCTGTCGCAATGATAATACCAGCGGTGAGGTTCAACCTTAATATGCTTTCTGAGCATATTGAAACCGAGGTCCTTCATTGACTTGATATCAAAAATCATAGCCTCATCGCACGGAGCTGTAAGACCGCCGTCACTCCAGTAACCCTGGTCAAGAAGTCCATTCTGAAAATACGGCTTATTATTAAGGCAAAGCCTCGGTATAGCTTTATCATCATATCCCAGAGAGAACTTTCTCATACCGAAATAGCTTGTCACTACATCAATAATTCCGCCCTCTTCGTCACAAAGAGCAATGGCGACATCATAAAGAAACGGATTTTCGGGACTCCACAGCTTCTGCTCCTTAATTTTAACAGACTCATCCTTTTCAATCTTACCAGCGAAAATTATTTCTTCGCCGTCTTTGATTATCGCCTTTATGATAGCCTCGCCGTCAAAATCAGTTTTAATATTGATTTCAGATGAATCTATATCAGGAGTAAATTTTATATTCTTAATATATGTATCGCTCACAGGCTCAAGCCATACAGTCTGCCAGATACCGCTTGTCGAGGTGTACCAGAAGCCCTTACTTTCGTGTACCTGCTTACCCCTGTCCTGCCAGTAATCATCTGTCGGGTCGTAAACCTGAACAACAAGCTCATTTTCACCGTCAGCAAGATAATCGGTTATATCAACTGTAAAAGGAATGTATCCGCCCTGGTGAGAGCCTGCCTTGTGTCCGTTAATATAAACCTTACATTTCCAGTCAACGGCACCGAAATGAAGTAAAGTACGCTTACCGATAAAGCAATCCTTAAGAATGAAATTCTTTCTGTACCACAGAAATTCATCCTTTTGAACAGTTCTGCCGACACCTGAAAGATAGCACTCCGGTGCGAACGGCACAATTATTTCTCCGTCATATGACTCGGGAAAGCTGTCGTTCATCGGCGTGATTGCGTAATCAAAACGTCCGTTAAGATTCTGCCAGTCCGATCTCACCATCTGCGGTCTCGGATATTCCGGAAGCGGACATTCAACATCGACAGAATCAGTCCACTTTGTTTTAAGTTCAATCATTATTATTCAACTCCATTCAGTTGTTATAAAATGCATCCGCCGCTTCCTTGATCCAGTTCTGAGCTTCAAGAATACCCTCGGAAGATGCGTCAAATCTATTCTCTGTAATTATTGTTTTGTCGGTAGAATCCAATGCATTCGGACCGATATAGTGAACAGCTTTAAGAAACATTGTTCCTTCCTCATCCTTATCAAGCCATACTGAATATCTGAATGTCTTTTCGGCAATATTTCCCTTTAACGGGTCACAGCCGAAAGAACCCGAATATCTGTTTCCTGCTTTACCGAAAACAATATTTCCCATAAACCATTCATATGAAGGCAGCTTAATCATCAGATTTCTCCTTTGCTAACTTTTCGCTTTTAAACTCAGCATATCTGACAAGAGCAACGATAAGCAACGGCTGTTTTTTTATAATAAATCTGTCGAGATATCCGTTAACTCCGTCAGAGTCTTTATAAATCCTTTTGGTTTTGTATTCGTCATAAAACATTGATTTTTTTAAAATTTTTCTGATATAAAAACACGCTGAAAAAATATTAAGAAATTTTGCAGCTGTATAAATCGCTCCGAGAGATCGGAAAATATAATCCTGCTTCAGGTCATGATTATTAAATCCAAGCTCTTCAAAGTATTTTTTTCGGAAAAGATAAATCCTCTCGTACGCTTCATAGCCCTTTTTTACAATGCTTGTAGTATTGTTCTCGTTGACATAATAATAATAAAGCGGTGATTTTATAAATTTAAAGCTTTTAATATACTTAACATAATTATAAACAAACTCCATATCCTCGGCATACTTGATACCGATAGGAAAGCTGACATTATTCTCAACAATTATTGAGCGTCTGAAAAGCTTGTTCCAGCATTGAAAGAAAATATAATCGTTTGCCATAACAGGATACAGAGACTCAAAAAACTCACTTGAAGAATAAATCCTGTCCTCGAGCATCGAATCAAGCTCATTTGAAACAGCAGAATTTCCCGTATAGGAGCAACAAATCAGATCGGCATTATCGCCCGAGAGCATTTTTTCATAAAAACCGTCAAGCAGATAATCATCGCTGTCAACAAAAGAAATCCACTCACCCTCTGCCCTTGCAATACCGAAATTTCTTGCGGCGGAAACACCTGCATTTTTCTGATGCAGAGATAAAACATTGTCGTTCTCACTCTGAAATCTATCGCATATCGCAGGTGACGCATCGGTTGAACCGTCATCAACAAGAATAATCTGAAGCTTTTGTTCGCAATTCTGATTAAGCACCGATTCAACACATCTTGTCAGAAATTTTTCACAATTATATACAGGGATAATTACAGAAACATCGTATTTCATTTTCTGTCCTCAACATTCTTTATCCGAAAATTTTCTTAAATACTGAGCTAAGTCCGCTCGTCTCCTCAGCTTCAACTTTTGTATCGGCTGAATTTTTGTCAGAGTTCATTTTCAGTCCGTCAACCTTAAATACAAACATAACGCTTGAATCCATTGTATCACGGCAAAGCGTGAAAATCTTATATCTCTTGCCAAGCTCAATCCACGCTGTCATCTTTGCTGTCAGATCATCAGCGTTACCCGGGATATTGGCATATCCTGTCAGGCTGCCTGCGGCAATTGAACCCTCAAGACCTGAAAGCGCGCCGTCAAGCGAAGAAAGAACATTGCTCTCTGACAGCACCTTAAGTGCATCAATAAGATCTTTATTTTCATTGATAGCTTTTTGAAGAGAAGAAATTGTTGAAATTGTCTTCGGCAGGTTGTTTATAGCTGACTGAACCTGCGGGTTTTTAAGGTCATTTGACATTTCACGAAGAATTTTTATACCCGCCTGTATCTGTGCGCTGCTTGCTTCATCACCAAAGAAAGTATTGATTACCCCGAGAGCGTTCTCAAGTCCGTTATAGTCAGCGTTAGAAATATACTCTGTAAGGAACTGAATTGTCTCCATATTCTGCGGAGTTGCGTACTTGTTAAGAACATCAATAAGAGCCTTATTATTATCATATAAAGCCGATGCCTGTCCCACAAGACTGCTGAGTTCGTTAATCTTATCGGGATTTGAGGTCAGAGTGTTGAGCAGTCCGTTCGCGTCAACTGACTGAAGACTCTTCTGAATTGACTGAAGCTTAGCAATGTTGTCACGTACATCGCCCATTGAATTGGTGATGTTGTTAAGTCCGAGACCGAGTGAGCCGATAGGAACAGCGGCAAACATAAGGTTGCCGAGTTCAAAGTCGGTAACATCTGCGCTGATGACAAAAGTATCATCAAATGCATACGAAGAGCTTTCGCTTGAAGCCGCACTCGACAGACCGAGGCTTTCGTTTATTCCGGGGAAGCCTACAAGCACAGCAACCTGTGAATTTCCGTTACCTGTTGTTCTGCCGTTTTTAACGGTAATGTTCTGGAATTTTGACTCAGAGAGTGAAACACCGCCAATAACAAGAAGCGGATTATACATAACAGCAGGACGACCGTTGATTGTAACATCATACATATCGACGTTATGCATACGGATTGTGATATCGACCTTGCCGCTCTTACCGATAATTTCCGAGGGAACAGCAGGAACACCGTCAAGCATATATGAAATTTCAAAATTTACGGGCAATGTCTTTTTTGACATACCCTGATAATACAGGTCGGTTGTATTCATATACCAGCGAAGCGAATTGTTCGCGCCGACGTCGGGTCTTGAATCGTCCTTAATATTCTCAATCTCAGAAAGAGATGTAATATCATCAACATAGACCTGTGCCTTATCTGTATGAATCCAGTCGCTGACAATCGTCTGAGTAACTGCACCGTTGTTGTCAAGATTGACATAAACCGTTTCCGTCTTTTTTACAAGACCTGCGGGAATATTATATTTTACCTGCTGTGCCGCTGTATTATCCTGCTTCGGATTATCAACCGAACCGCAGGCGGTGAGCAGAAGCAGAACAGGAATCATTAAAAGACAAATGAATTTTTTAAGATATTTCATTCTGTTTCTCCTTTCATTCGTCATCAGTAATATTGAACTGTGTAAATGATGAATCCGAGATAAAACTGCTGTCATCAAAATCAAAGCTGTTTACAATATAAGTGCCTTCATTTTTTTCTGTGTCAGGAGCAGACTTTGATCTTACCCCTACTTTAGGCCAGCCTTTTGTTGTCTTTGCAATAAAAGGTTCACAGAGATAAAGAATAGGAGTCAGGAAGAAAAGAATTACCAGCGCGCTGATTACAGAACCGCGTGCAAGCATAACGCAAACTTCCTTAACGATTGTAATACTCGAAACAAGATAAACTCCGAATGTTACCGCAAAGAAAATAAGAGCACTCTGGAAAATTGAACGCATTGATTCAACCGATGCTTTTCTGATGGATTTCTTTCTGCTGTTACCGAGCGAAATTTCCTCCTTAAATCGTGAAGTCAGCAGGATAGCATAGTCAACCGTAGCACCGAGCTGAACACAGGAGATAATTGTAGGAGCTATAAACGGTATAGTTGCGCCGAAAATTGTCGAAACAGCTTCATTTATAAGAATTGCAAATTCAATGGATGCAATAAGAATTGCAGGAATTGAAACCGATTTAAATATAAAAGCAATAAGCACAAAGATTGCAAGAATCGAAATAATGCTTGTAACGGTAAAGTCTGTTCTTGTAATTCCGATCAGATCGTTATACATTGCGCCCTCACCTGTGATATAGCCCTCGGGGTCGCACTCTTTAACGATTTTATACATTTTTTCAACCTGTCTGTTTGATTCATCTGTTGCAGCGTCATACTCTGAATTAGCAAGCATAACCTGGTAGCCGCCCTGTTTAATAACATCTGTTATACTGTCAGGAACAACAGAATCGGGAATCGAAGTACCTGCATAAAGATTATAGGCAATAAGGCTGTCAATACCGTCAACATTCTGAAGCTTTGTTTCCATATTCAAAAGCTTTTCAGCCGAAATATTGTCATGGACAACAATAAAATGAGTTGTTGTCATATTAAACTCCTTTTTCAGCGTATCAAGAGCAACAACCGAATTGAGATCATCGGGAAGTGTTGAAGTAAGGTTATAATACTTTTTTACATTTGCCGCAAGAAGAAGTGCAGGAATCAACGCTATGACAAAAGCTGCGGCAAATGCTTTTCTCTTTTTAAGGCTGAATTTAACAGGCTTTTTGAAATTAAGCATATGCTTTTTATGCGTATGCTTCGTAATTGCTTTATCAAAAACAAGCAAAAATGCAGGAAGAATAACAAGCACAGAAGCAAGACCGAGCAAAACACCCTTTGCCATTACCATACCGATATTGAAGCCGACGGCAAGCTGCATGAAGCACAGCGCAAGGAAACCGAACAGAGTAGTCATTGAACTGCCTGCAAGTGACGTGAAAGATGCGGAAAGCGCATTTTTCATTGCTTCTTCCTTTGAATGTGCGGATGATTTCTCCTCGCTGTACCTGTTTACAAGGAAAATCGAATAGTCCATTGTAACACCGAGCTGAAGTATAGCGGCAATACATTGAGTAATGTACGAAACACTTCCGAAAATCATGTTAGTGCCCATATTATAAATAACTGCCATTCCGAGAACAATCAACAGAATGAAGGGCAATACGGTTGATTCCATTGTGATAAGCATAATCGCCAGAGCAAGAACAACGGCAAGTCCGACATAAATCGGCAGCTGTCTGTTTGAAAGCTCTCTTGTATCGGCACTTATCGGCGTCAGTCCGCTCAGCAGACACTCTTTACCTGTAACGGATTTAATCTCCCTGACAGCGTCAAGCTTGTCCTTTGAGGATGAATCACGCGAAAAGAGAACAAACATCATTGTGTATTCGCCGTCATCGCTGTAAAAAACATTCTTTACGGAATCAGGCAGAATATCTGACGGAACACTTGTGTCAATAACGTCATCAGCCCACAGTACGTTTGAAACGTTCTCAACCTGTGATATTTTATTTTTCAATCTGACAACATTCTTTGAGGACATATTTTTTACAAGCACCATTGTTGCGGAGCCGGCATTATATGTGTCTGTAAGAATCTGCTCGCCCTTAACCGAATCAAGCTTGCCGGGCAGATAAGTCAGAATATCATAATTTACGTCAGTAAAGATAAAGCCCACAATGCACGGAATGATAAGCAAAGCCGCTACAATGATTATAAGCTTCGGTTTCTTTATGACAAAATCATAAATTTTATTCATCAGAAAAACTCCAGTAATTTAAAATAGGAATTTATTGTATAAATTCAGAATTGAAACAAGGTAAGCAATAAGTCCGACACCGATTACCGCAAAAAGTCCGATAATCAAAGCCTTGATTTTTTCATACTCATCAGCATTAAAGATATAACGCAGAACAGACGGAAATTTCTTACCGAACAGATCAAAATAGCTGATTGTATAGGTTCTGAATGAGCTCGTGTCGTTTTCGTCAATTTCAAAAACACGTACGCCACGTGAAATCATATTGCCGTAGCTCCTGAATGAGGCACCGGGTGACTGAACGATGTTCACTCCGTCAAGCTCACCGGTAAAGCTGTTGAGGTGATCGTGGCCGAAAACAAGTGCGCAGACATCCCCTCTTTTTCTGAGCATATCGAGCTGACCGAAGTCCTTTTCAACAGTCGCCGGATATTCAAAAGCAAATCCCGTCGCCTTTTCGGGGTTAAGCTTGTAATACTTATTGTCAGCTCTGTTAAGCACAGCGCCCTTGTCATCCTTATCACATTCCATAAAGAAATCAACGGTTTCAAGCACGGGAATATGCTGGAACATAAGAGACATAACAGGAGAACCGTTTTCAAGCTGTAGCTCACGGCTCTTTCTGACATACCAGTCAAGGGTTTCAGGCTTAACCCACTCGTGACTGCCTACACCGTTTTCACCGTCACCTGCCGAGTCAATCATCCAGATATTATACTTCATCTTTTCGCCCTTGGAATCATAAATCGGCACATTATAATTGACATAGTCAACTGTTTCATCATCATTTTCATACGGAATACAATGGTCATATGAGCCATAGATTTCTGCCTGTTCTTTTTTGGAAATCATATTTCTGTCGTCGTGATTTCCATAGTGGAAAGCAAACGGAATACCACGTTTTTCAATAGGATCAAGAAGAAATCCGAGAGCCTTTTTCATTCTTTTAAGAGTACCCTTTTTTGTCTTAACATTCTGACGGTTGCCGATTGGCGCATCGTTGATATGATTACCGAGAATATTATCTCCGGTAAGAACAATCAGGTCAGGATTAACCTTGTCGTAAACCTTGTTTAGCATTTTAAACATACCCTTTCTCGGGATATGCATATCCTGAGCATCGCTGACCTGAAGAATTATGAATTTACCGTCCGAATTGAATTTTAATTTATTATTATACATATTTTATACCACCTGAATATATTTAAGTTATTTTATCATAAATGTCTGTATATTGCAAGAAAAAAGCCGTCCTTTTGAGGACGGTTTACAAAATGTTCATTTATGTAATCGGTTCTTCTTTTGGTATTTTAAAAATAATTCTCAAAATGCATTTAAAGAGCTTCGGACTTTCAATCGTTACAACTTTCATACAGACGCCTCCGTTATTTACATATGACGATGCCGAGAATAACAAGTGCGAGCGAAAGTATCGCAACAACAACTGTTTTCGGGCAAAGCATTGAAACAATCATCCCGAACCCGAAAGCCGCAAAGTAAAGTCCAACCCTGCCTGATGAACGGCACCTGTTTCTTCTCATAAAAAACACCACCATAGCTTTTACTATCATACTATGGCGGTATTCAGAAAGTGTTACAGCTGCCACTCCTTAATGTCTTTCACCTCGTTATAAAGCGCAACATAGCTCTCGTGGCGTGATTTATTTATTTTCCCTTCATTTAGCGCTTCAAGAACCTTACAGCCCTTGTCATTAACGTGAGCGCACGAGGATGCAAACTTGCAGTCACCGAGATAATCTCTGAATTCAGGGAAACAATACGCAAGCTCATCCTTCATAATAATATCATTCGTTTCAAAGTCCAGGGAAGAAAAGCCGGGAGTGTCAGCGATATAGCCATCATTGACTTTGAACAGCTCAACGTGTCGCGTTGTGTGCCGTCCTCTGCCGAGCTTCTGACTGATTTCACCTGTTTCAAGCGAAAATTCCGGGCATATGCAGTTAATTAAAGAGGACTTTCCGACACCTGAATTGCCAGTAAACACGCTTATAGAGCCGTCAATGAATTTCTTTATTTCATCAACACCCTCGCCTGTTCTGTTTGAAACTGAGAAACACGGAATACCTGTGGACTCATAGATATCCATAAACTCCTTTGCGGTATTCATATCCTCTTTGGTAAATACAATAACAGGCTGAACCTCCTTGTAACAGGCAACGGCTGTCAGTCTGTCAATGATTAACGCATTCGGCTTCGGGTCACAGGTTGAAGCAACAATAACAAGGTTATCTACATTTGAAATCGGCGGACGATTAAAGTAATTACGTCTTTCACCGATTGTTTCTATCGAGTTTTTGCCGTTATTATCAACAAGAATTTCAACGCTGTCGCCGACAAGAGGTGTGATTTTCGCCTTACGGAACGCTCCCCTTGCCTTACATTCATATATTTCACCGGCGGCTTCCACATAATAGAAGCCGCCTATGCCTTTAATAATTGTACCGTTTAATATCAATGCTTATACTCCGACAATAATTGTAATCTGTGCATTCGGGCTTACCGATGAACCTGCGGTAGGATACTGTTCAAAAACAACACCCGAAGAGCTTTCATTTGTTTCGTGCTGAATATACGGATTTTCTGTAAATCCAGCCTTTGAAAATGCATCCATAGCTTCCTCAACTGATTTACCGAAAACATCCGGAATAGGTATTTTCTTCTCCGTTGACGGCTCAGTTGTGGAACGCTCATATGTGTAATATACATCATTCGTAACATTGCAGGACGGTGTCGAGAAGTCGATTGTGCACTCATAATAGGTCTTGCCGTCAAGGAATACCTTAAGCTTTGAGCCTGAACCTGAGCCAGTTACGGGAACAGTAAACTCCATTCCATTGAGAGTAACATGGCTTGTAATGAGTGAAATTGATCTGCCGTTAAGAGATGCGGTAATTGTAGCACTTACATTTTCATCAGGAAGCTTAAATGAAACTGTTGTTGAATATTCTATCTTCTTGCCCTTACTTACCGTAAGAGTAATTGTTGTTGATTTAGGAACCTTAACATTAGAGTATGAGTTTGAAATAACATAGCCTGTCTTTACTCTGTCGCTGTAATCCTCAGAAACAGTACACTTAAATCCGAGACTTGAAAGAATCGTCTTTGCTTCTTCAACCTTAATCTTTGAAAGGTCGGGAACTATATACAGTTCTTCCTTTGTACCCTCAAAAGAAATATATTCAACGGTTATTCTTGAGCCCTTGGAAACGGATGAACCTGACTTCGGTGATACATTTACAACAGTACCTGCGTCAATTTCACCTTTGTACTCATTGGCATCAATCTCCTTAAGAGCTACATCAAAGCCTTCTCTTTCAAGAATTTCATAAACATCGGTATATGATTTTCCGATAAGGTCAGAGGGAACTGTTTTTGTTTCGTTGCTGACAGCGATAACAAGCTTGATTTTTGTACCCTTCTTAACTCTTTCCCCGCTCTTGGGTTCCTGACTGATTATCTCATTTATCTGCTTTGAGGGGTCAATTTCTGTTGTGACCTCAAACGCAAAAATATCGCTGTATCGGTTAAGCATATCTTCTTCAGAATAAATCTCACCGATAAAATTCGGAACCTTCTCTTTTGAATCAAAAAGAGAACTCATGATTCCCTTACCCGAATCGTTTGAATTGAACACGGCAAAAACAATTCCGCCGACCGCAATAAGCAAAGCTATGATAATACCGAGAAGAATCGGAATAGTTCTGTTCTTAACCTCGGGCTCATCCTCTTCGTCATCTCCAGAATCGTCAATCTGAACATTTGACTTAACGCTCTGAGGATTAACGGTCGGAATATACTTTGTCGGCTCGTTGTTGCTGTAATCATAATCAAATCTGATTGAAGTATTGCGCTTGAATTCTTCAAGGTCAAGAAGCATTTCAGCTGCAGACTGATAACGGTCATTGACATTCTTCTGCATCGCTCTGATAACAATCTGTTCAAGACCGACAGGAATTGAAGAATTGATTTCACGCGGCATAATCGGATCCTGCTGAAGCTGCATAATTGCAACTGAAACCGTGTTGTCCGATTCAAACGGAAGCTTACCTGTAAGCATTTCATAGAGCATGACACCAACAGAATAGATATCAGCCTTATCGTTTGTAATATCGCCTCGAGCCTGCTCAGGGCTGATATAGTGAACTGAACCGATAGCAGAATCAGTCATTGTTCTTGTTTCACTCGCCGAAAAACGTGCAATACCGAAATCAGTTACCTTAATTGCGCCGTTTTCAAGCAGAAGAATATTCTGAGGCTTTATATCTCTGTGGATAATGCCCTTGTCGTGAGCATGCTGAAGAGCACGGAGAATCTGCATTACAAAGAATACTGCCTCTCGGCTGTTGATAACGCCCTGCTGCTGAATATACTCTTTGAGAGTAATACCCTCAACATACTCCATAACTATGTACTGAAGTCTGTCACCGTAGCTGACATCATAAACCTTTACGATATTAGGATGTGAAAGAACCGCAATTGCCTTTGATTCATTTTTAAATCTTCTTCTGAATTCCTCATTTGCAAGAAATTCATCCTTAAGAATCTTAACCGCAACAATTCTGTCATCTATGTTATCGTATGCCTTATATACAACAGCCATACCGCCGACGCCGACAATCTCCTGAATTTCATATCGGCCGTCAAGTCTTTTGCCTGTATAGTTTTCCATAAAAGCGTCCTCCATTCATCAATCGCTGATAGTTACAACCGTTATATTGTCTCCGCCGCCGTTGGAGTTAGCAGCATCAACAAGCTTTTCCGCAAGAGAATAGCTGTCCTCATCCCTGCACAGCTCAAGGATTTCCTCGTCTGTCAAAAAGTTTGTGAGTCCGTCAGAACACAGGAGAACCGTTTCACCTTCATTATACACTTCCTGAGCATAATCAATTCTGACTGAATCCTCAACACCGAGAGCACGGGTTATAACATTTTTCTTTGGATGGTCTTTTGCTTCTTCACGGGTGATTTCACCGTTATCAATCATCATCTGAACAACTGAATGGTCAGTTGTAAGCTGGTTGATGCTGTCCTTTGAAAGAACATAAATTCTTGAATCACCGACATGAGCGAGATACATTGTATCGCTATTTATAACTGCAACCACAGCAGTTGTTCCCATTCCGGAGAGAGTTTCATCTGTTCTTGACTTTGAAAATACGCTTGCATTAGCGGCCTCGACAGCAGAGACAATCAGATGCTTTACCGAATTATCATTCATTCCTGCGTGATAACCCGATGAAAGCTTTTCAGCTATCATCTTTGCGGCAGTCTCGCTGGCAATATTGCCGCCCATTGCACCACCCATACCGTCACAGACAACCGCCCACGTTACACCGTTATCAAGCTCACCCGCAAGGTAGTAGTCCTGATTGGAAGAACGCACACGACCGATGTCTGACTTTGCTGATATTTTCATCAGTTGCCCTCCTTTGCCGAAGTCTCACGGTTATGTCTGCTTCGTAGCTGTCCGCAGGAAGCGTCAATATCCGAGCCGAGGCTTCGTCTTACAGTGGTATTTATACCACGGGAATTAAGTATCGAAGTAAATCTTTCAAGACGTTCATTTGTACTGCGTCTGTGACTGCTTTCAACAATCTCATTGGCAGGAATCAGATTGACGTGACACAGCATACCCTTGAGTAGAGATGCAAGCTCATACGCACAGGCATCGCTGTCATTGACATCCTTAATCATTGCATATTCAAATGAAATTCGTCTTGAGGTTTCTTTAGTATAAATTCTGCAGGCTTTGATAAGCTCTGCAATGGGATATTTTCTGTTAATAGGCATTACCTTTGAACGCATTTCATCATTCGGCGCATGAAGCGAAACCGAAAGCGTCAGCTGAAGATGCCTGTCAAGAAGATCGTAAATACGTGGAACTACACCACAGGTTGAAAGAGAAATATTTCTGATAGAAAGATTGAGACCCTTATCATCACCGACAAGCTGAAGGAAACGCATCGCGTTATCAAAATTGTCAAGCGGTTCGCCCATTCCCATCATAACAACGTGAGAAACACGAACATTCATATCTCTTTGCGCCGCGTGAATCTGACCTATCATCTCTGACGGTAACAGATTGCGCACGCATCCGCTCTTTGTGGAAGCACAAAAAACACAGCCCATCTTGCATCCGACCTGTGAGGAGATGCAGAGTGTATAGCCGTATTTATATTTCATAAGAACCGATTCAATAAAGTTACCGTCACTCAGTCGGAACAGATATTTAACGGTTGAATCAATCTTTGAAACCTGCTTTAATTCGACTTCACAGTATTTAATCGGATAAAGCTCAGTAAGCTTCTCTCTGAGATCCTTAGGCAGATTAGTCATTTCATCATAGCTCATAGCACCTCGAATCTGAAGCCAGTTATAAATCTGATCTGCACGGTACTTCGGTATCGAAAGTGACGCCGCAACCTCAGTAAGCTCATCAAGAGTCATGGATTTAATATCCCTGTCGGACAATGGTTACACATCCTTAATCTTCTTTATTGCCGCTATAAAGAAACCGTCGCAGTTATGAATATGCGGCATAAGTGATATACAATCAGTATTCTCGCCGTAACGTAAATGTCCGTCAAGAACCCTGACACTCGAAAAATTATTATGCTCCGAAAGAAAACGTTCAATGATTTTCTCATTTTCATCGGGGTTAAGAGAGCAGGTTGAATAAACTAAAATGCCCTCATTTTTCAGATATTTTGCAGAAGTACAAAGTATAGAATACTGCAAATCAGGCAATTTGTCAACTTCTGCACTTTCCTTGTACCTTATTTCAGGCTTTTTGCGAATAACTCCGAGACCGGCACACGGCACATCACAGAGAATTCTGTCAGCAAAAGGGATGTTGTCATTGAACACAGAGCCGTCATTTTTCATTGTTGAAATGCAAGTGATTCCGAGCCTTTCTGCACCGTTTTCAATCAGCTTCAATCTATGGTCATAAACGTCAAACGAATAAAGCCTGCCGTTATTTTTCATCATCTGTGCAAGCGTAAAGCTCTTTCCGCCCGGAGCTGAGCAGATATCGAGCACAGTATCGCCCTCACGAACATCAAGCGACTGACAGCAAAGCTGTGAGGCAGTATCCTGCACATGAAAAAGTCCGTCAGCATAAGCCTTAGTTCTGTGCAGTGCTCCGCCGTTTTCAATAATCAGAGCATCGGCTGCTGTATCGCTTTTTCTCGATTTAATACCCTCCTCCGACAGCTTTTCAATCAAACTTTCGCTGTCGGTTCTGAGAGTATTAACTCTTACTACCGTTTCAACACCGCCGAATGATGACTCAAGGAGCTTGTTGGTATTTTCCTGACCGTAAGCCCTGTCCCACATATCAATCAGCCAGTCGGGACATGAATATTTAACCGAACGGTTATTTTCGGGAAGTTTCAGACCGTTACTGTCAATTTTATGTAAAACCGCATTAACAAGTCCCGAAGCAAACGCTGCCTGATTATTCTTTGCAAGCTTTACACTTTCATTTATTGCCGCTGAAGCAGGAATCTTATCCATAAACAGGAGCTGATACGCTCCCATTCTGAGAATTGTCAGAACCTGTGGCTTTAGCTTTTTCAGAGGCTGTGAAAGATAGAGCGAAAGCTCATAATCAACCGTAATTTTTCTCTCAACTACTCCGTAAACAAGGGCAGAAATCAATCGTTTATCGTTGATATCGGCCTGTGTTTTTTCAAGCACGGCGTCAAGAGCGAGATTTGAATAGGAATTGTCACGCTGAATTTTATTAAGAAGTTCAAATGCGGTCTGTCTTGCAGTTTTTTTCATATATCAGTTTCGTCTGCGGTTACTGCTTCCGAGTAATCGCATTGCATAATAAAATAAATTTCTTAACGAGGTTGCGAGAGCAGCTACATAAGTCATTGCAGCCGCTGTCAGAACTTTTTTAGCGCCCTTGTATTCATCGCCTGCAAGAAGTCCTGTTTCATCAATTACTCTCAGAGCACGACTGCTTGCGTTAAATTCAACAGGCAATGTGACAAACTGAAAAACAGCCGTCAGCGCATAGAGTGCAAGTCCTGCAATAATAACATAATATCCGATTCGGTCCATCATCGAGCCGAGAGCGATTGCATAGCCTGCAAAAGCGATTATCAGACCGAAGCGAGAACCGAAATTAGTGACAGGAACAAGTGCGGTTCGTATCTGATTAGGCACATAGCTTTCAGCGTGCTGAGCGGCATGGCCTGCTTCGTGACAGGCAATACCGACCGCAGCAACCGATGTTCCGTTAAATACTCCCTCGGAAAGGCTGATAACTTTATTTTTAGGATTGTAATTATCCGTCATTTTACCTGCACAAGGCACAATTCTGACGTCTGTTATTCCGTAGTGGTGCAGCACGGCCTGAGCCGCCTGAGCACCTGTAATTCTTCTTGAATTACTGATTTTAGAATACTTATTATAAGCTGATTTAACCTTAAACTGCGCGTAAAGTGAAAACACAAGCACAGGAAGCATATAAATCAGATAATCAAAATATCCGTAACCGAAAATCATTTTATCACCTTATTTCAGTACAGTACCGACAGCAATAGGATTTCCGCGAAGGAAATCGCCTGACGGCATTGCCTTTTTTCCCTCAGCCTGAAGTACAAGCACACGAACAGCGTTGCCATCACCGCAGGCTACAAGTAATTCCTTGTCAGCTTTAATAATTTCACCGTTCTCGCCCTTGCATTTGCCTGCGAGCTCGGTTCTGTGAATTTTAAGAAGCTTGCCGTTCATTACTGTTGTTGCAACAGGCCACGGACTTAAGCCTCTGATCTTATTATGAACCTCCTGAGCCGAACAATTCCAGTCAATCGGGCACAAATCCTTGGAAAGCATAGGTGCATAATTTGACAGTGAATCATCCTGTTTAACAGGCTTCAGTTCATTTTTTTCAATCATTTCGATTGTTTTTGACATTACATCCGCACCAATTACAGAGAGCTTATCGTGAAGTTCTCCTGCCGTCATATTCTCTGTAATCTCAATTTTTTCTGTATAGAGCATATCGCCTGTGTCAAGACCGGCATCCATCTGCATTGCGGTAACACCGCTCTCCTTTTCACCGTTGAGCACACACCATTGAATCGGAGCGGCACCTCGGTAACGAGGAAGAAGCGAAGCATGCATATTGACGCAGCCGAACTTCGGAAAATTAAGAATCTCCTCGGGAAGAATTTTACCGTAGGCAACAACAATAATAAGCTCGGGATTAAGCTCTTTGAGTATTGAAAGCGCCTCGCCGTCACGCATTTTTGTCGGCTGATAAACCGGAATTGAATTATTGACAGCACATTCCTTTACAGGAGGAAACTGCATTTTATGACCTCTTCCCTTCGGCTTGTCGGGCTGAGTGAAGACGCCCTTGACGTTATGCCCGTCGGAAATGAGTCGTTCAAGACAGGGAACTGCAAATTCGGGTGTTCCCATAAAAACTATATCCATCTGATTTTCTCCTTTAAAGAGTAAAATTATTCGTCACTTTCAAGCTCACCGATAACATGACTTGTGTAAAGAATACCGTCAAGATGATCAATCTCGTGACAGAAGCAGCGAGCCTTGAGGTCGCTTCCCTTGTAAACGCACCACTTGCCCTCACGGTTCTGAGCCTTAACCATAACAGTCTTTGGTCTTTCGGTTGTGCCGAATTTTCCGGGAATTGAAAGACAGCCCTCAGTCTCGTGCTGAAGCTCCTCGGAGCGCTCTGTAATTTCGGGATTTATAAGTTCAAGATATCCGTCACCGCAGTCCATAACAACGATTCTGCGAAGTATTCCGACCTGCGGAGCGGCAAGACCTGCGCCCTGTGCCTTATAAAGCGTATCCTTCATATCATCAAGAATTACAGCAAGTCTGTCATCAAATTTCTCAACAGGTCTGCTCTTTTTGGTAAGTATCGGATCACCGATTTTTACAATATTTCTGATTGCCATTTTATTACCTCTTATCAAACTATGTTTTCGGGATTTATATCTATGTAAACCGAGACAGTACTGAACGCACTCACACCCGAAAATTCCGTGAGTACCTCCCCTGTCATTTTTCTGAATGTCTTTGAGTTCTTACATTTCAGAATAAGTCTGTATCGGTATTTATTGCTTATTTTTGAAACTCTCGCCGCCATAGGACCCATAGCAATTATCTTTTCATCACTATAATCTGACGAGAGATGTTTTTTAAGTATTTCAAAGAATTTAGCCGCCGCGGCTTTGACCTTTGCTTCACTTGTACCTGAAAATCCAACCAGACAGATATCACAATACGGCGGATAGATGAGCATTTTTCTTGCCATTATCTCTGTCTTGAAAAAGCTGTCATAATCCTGCTTTGACGCAATGTCAATCACTTCATTTTCGGGATTCATGGTCTGAATAACCGCTGTTCCCTTATACTTTCCCCGTCCGGCACGACCGACAACCTGTGTAAGCAGGTCAAACGTACGTTCCTGACTGCGGAAATCGTCATTATTAAGCTGACCGTCGGCGCTGATAACACCGACAAGGGTGACATTTTCAAAATCAAGTCCCTTTGCAACCATCTGCGTGCCGAGAAGAATATCATACTTCCCCGCCGCAAAGGCATTCAGCTTTTCCTCGTGAGAATGACGGCTCATTGTGCTGTCGGCATCCATTCTAAGCACTCTTGCGTCAGGGAAAAGCGTTGTAAGCTCATCCTCAATTTTCTGAGTACCGAAGCCCGAATAACGCACGTTTTCGCTTCCGCATTCGGGGCATTTTGTGGTGAATTTTTCGGAATAACCGCAGTAGTGACACATCAGTCTGCCGTTGGCATGGTGGTATGTCATTGAAATACTGCATGACGGACAGGTAAAAACATATCCGCACGCCTTGCAGGTGGCAAAGGTATTGTAACCCCGCCTGTTCATAAGCAGGATTGACTGCCTGCCGTTTTTCAGATTATCGTTCAGCCTGTCAACAAGCTCCCTGCTGAAAAATGAAGATTCACTCAGAGCTTCTGTGCACATATCAATAACCCTTACCTCGGGCAGCTGTGCGGCTGAATATCTTTTTGTAAGTCTGTTTATTGTATAACGTCCGTGCTGTGCCGCCGCAAAGGTTTCGACGCTCGGAGTTGCGCTTGCAAGTACAAGCAAACCCTTGTGATAAGCGCATCGGAATTTTGCGACATCCTTTGCATTATATCGCGGTGTCTGTTCGGATTTATAAGTATGCTCCTGCTCTTCATCAATAATTATAAGACCGATATCTTTCAGCGGAGCAAAGACAGCACTTCTTGTGCCGATTACAATTTTAACCTCACCGTTGTTTACACGCTTCCATTCGTCAAGCCGCTGACCTGCCGAAAGTGCGCTGTGAAAAACAGCAATGTCTTTTCCGTATCTTTTATGAAAAAGATTCAGTGTCTGTGGTGTAAGAGCAATCTCAGGCACCATAACAATGACCTGTTTGCCGAGAATCAGCATCTCGTCAATCAGTTTCATATAAACCTGAGTTTTTCCGCTTCCGGTAACACCGTAAAGCAAAGAAACTCCGCCCTTACCCTCGGAATATTGACTCAGCATATTGTCATATGCCGTCTGCTGTTCATCACTGAGAACAATCTCTTTTTTATCAACATTACCGTCAATATTCTCATAAGGATTGCGGTAAACCTCGCTGTCGAAAAATTCGACAAGACCCTTCTTTTCAAGAGCCTGCACAACAGACGGAGTAAAGCCTGTGAAATAGCATATTTCCTTAACCGAAGCTGTACCGATATCCATAAGAACTTCGAGGATTTCACGCTGTTTTTTAGTCAGCTTTTCGCCGTTTTCGTATGCATCAGTTCCGTCCTCTGTTATTCTTACTGATTTAACGGTAAGGTCACCCATGCGTCTGACAGAATCGAAGTTACGAAGAAGAAGCCCGTTTCTAACCATTTTTTCGAGGAATGTCATATCGGGCATAAAACCCAATGATTTAAGGATTTTTTCGCCGTCTGTATAACCCTTTGCCTCGGAAAAAGCGTTGTAAATCTGAACGGTATCAGCATCACAGTCCGATAAATCAGCATACGGAACTACCGTGTAGGTTGTAACTGTTCTGTGGCACATTCCCGCAGGAAGAATCGTCTTTGCCGCATCAAAAAGAGTGCAGAATGTTCTGTCCTTCATCCACGGGATAAGCTTCAGCATCTCATCACTGAGAATAGGCTCGGAATCAATGAGCTGTGCAACAGGCTTCAGCTTCGCTGTGCCAT
This sequence comes from Clostridia bacterium, assembly GCA_024404095.1. Taxonomy (GTDB): domain Bacteria; phylum Bacillota; class Clostridia; order Oscillospirales; family Acutalibacteraceae; genus CAG-488. Next base: position 127,809 of record JAKSQO010000001.1, read on the forward strand.
CATAATTTTCCTTTATTTCGGTAATAATACCCTGACGGCACTTATTTCCTTTTCCGAAAGGGACAAGCACACGACAGCCTGCCTTTGCACTTAAAAACTCATCCTTGAGAAGGTAATCATATGCCTTGTCAAACGAATAAGCCGAGTTTTCGACAGCAACCGCGGCAATCTTTATTTCAGGCATACTTCTCCTCCTCAGTTTATATTATGTTCAGATATTCTTGATTTCGTCGGGCTCAATAATCTTGTATTCGCCGTTAACAATTTCATCAATAGCAATGCTTACGGGCTTTTCAACAAGGATGATGCTCTCTTCCTCAGCCTCTTCAGAAATCTCTCTTGCTCTCTTTGCAGTTGCTCTTACAAGAGAATAGCGGCTCATATGATTTGAAAGCACACCGCTGAGATCGGGATTAAACTTGAATTTTTTGTTCTGATCAAACATTGTCTTTTACCTCACTTAATATATTTGTTCTTCTGCTGACCTTCAACTGTTCAGCTTTAATTATTGTATATACATCATCGACAGCCTTTTCCAGCTCATCGTTGATAACAACATAGTCATACAACGGAATCTTATTGATTTCGTCAATCGCAATCTTAAGACGTCTCTCAACATCTTCGTCTGTTTCTGTTCCTCTGCGGCGCAGACGTTTTTCAAGAACTGTCATATTCGGCGGTGTAATGAAAACAGTCAGCGCATCGGGATACATTTTTTTGATATTCTCACAGCCCTGAACATCAATTTTCAGAATTACGATTTTGCCCTCTGAAAGCCAGTTGTCAACAGGCTCTTTGGGTGTGCCGTAGAAATTGACACCGTACTGTGCATATTCAAGCATCTTTTTATTTTCAATCGCATCTGTAAAGTAATCCGTATCAACAAAAAGATAGTCAACTCCGTGATTTTCACCCTCACGCGGTGCACGTGTAGTCATTGAAACTGACTGAACCATATCAAGACCGAGCTTCATAAGCTCAGCGATTACCGTATCCTTTCCTGAACCCGACGGCCCCGAGAGAACAAGAAGAAGTCCGTTATTCTTCATCCTCTTCGTCCTCCTCGTAATCGTCATAATCCTCAAGACGGTTTGCAACGGTTTCCGCCTGAAGATAGGTCAGTATAACCTGGTCGCAGTCGGTTACTATTACAGCTCTTGTACGTCTGCCGTGGGTGGCATCAATAAGCGTACCCTTTTCCTTGCAGTCCTGTATAATTCTTTTTATAGGTGCGGATTCGGGGCTGATTATGGCAACAATTCTTTCGGCGTTGACCATATTGCCGAAACCGATATTTACAAGCTTCATACAATCACCTTTTATTCGATATTCTGTACCTGCTCACGGATTTTCTCAACCTCAGACTTGATGTCAAGCACGCATCTTGCGATATCAACATCATTAGCCTTTGAGCCGATTGTGTTCGCCTCACGGTTGATTTCCTGAACAAGGAAGTCCATCTTTCTGCCGATAGCCTCTTCTGAATTGAAGAAATCCTTAAGCTGGTCAAGGTGACTTCTGAGTCTTACAGTTTCCTCTGCAACAGCAATCTTATCTGCATAGATAGCCGCCTCGGTAAGTATTCTTGTTTCATCAACATTGATATCGCCGAGAACATCCTTCATTCTCGCAAGGAGCTTTTCCGTATATTCCTTAACTGTTTCAGGTGAACGCTTCTCAACGTACTCAACCTTTGAAAGGATTGTATCTGCTCTTGAACAGATGTCATCTCTGAGCTTTTCACCCTCGGTTTCACGCATTGAGATAAACTTGTCCACAGCCTTCTCTGCAACAGCCTTGACAGCTGTCCAGATTTTATCCTCGTCATCTTCCTCCTTACGGATAACAAGAACATCGTTAAAGCGGGCAAGCTGACCTGCTGAGATATTGTTATCAATTCCGAATGTTTCGGAAAGTGTCTTAAACGCGTCAACATATCCCTTTGCAAGTGACTTATTGACCTCGACCACAACGCTGTCATCCTCAAGATTGTTAACGGCAACATAGCATTCTATCTTACCTCTTGCAACTCTTGACTGAATATATGTTTTAAGCTTTTCATCAAGGAATCCGTAGGTTCTCGGTGTTCTTGAAGAAAAGTCAAAGTATCTGTGATTAACACTTTTTATTTCAACGGTTATATCCATACCGTCAAGCATTTCCTGATGGCGGCCATAACCTGTCATACTTCTGACCATGTTAATTCTCCTTTTTTCCTTTACAGCAGCTGCCTTTGAGAAGAGAGGGAATGTCACCGCTCAGCACGCCGTTTTCATCCTCCTCAAAGCCTAAAAGCTTTGCAACGCTGACGGCAGTTTCTGCCTTATAATAAGCAATGTAAACATTTCTGTTGGCTCCGTAATTAAGAGCACTTCGGATAAGACCCTCTTCGGTTTCAGCGTCGTCATTCAGCACCTCCACATAGCATACATCCATAGTGTACCCGTTCAGCCTGAACACACATTTACCGCACTCAATGTCACCTGCCGCCATATCATAACCGATATAGCCGAAACAGTTTTCATCTGACGAATAGGGTTCAGAAAGCTTATCCGTTAATACCGGAACAAATCTTATCATTTCACGCGCTCCTAAAATTTATTTACCTTCATGCCTGAGGATACCATAAGCTTATGCACCTCGTCCTCGGAAAGCTCACGCCACTTGCCCTGCGGCAGCATACCGAGCTTGATTGAACCAACGCTGACTCTCTTAAGTCTTGCAACCTCAAGACCCATTGCTTCACACATTTTTCTAATCTGACGGTTTCTGCCCTCATAAAGAACAATTTCAAGCACAACTCTGTTTTCCTGCTTCTCAATTATATGAGCCTCAGCAGGAGCTGTCATTCTGCCGTCAATCTCCATTCCGTCCATGAACTTAACAAGCATTTCGTCCGTGACATCGGGACGAACTGTAACTCTGTAAGTTTTCGGAATATGCTTTGACGGATGTGTCATATGATTAGCAAACTCGCCGTCATTTGTCATAATAAGCAGACCCTCTGAATCTCTGTCAAGTCTGCCTACGGGATAAACTCTTGCTCCGACATCCTTAACAAGCTGAGCAACACATTTTCTGCCGAGTTCATCCTCCATTGTTGTAACAAATCCGCGCGGCTTATGAAGCATTATGTAGTAATGCTTTCTGTTCATAACAATCTTTTTACCGCTGACCGTTACCTCGTCCTTTCGGGGACTTACCTTATCACCGAGACCGGCAACCTTGCCGTTTACTTTAACCTTGCCTGCAAGGATAAGCTCCTCCGACTTACGTCGAGAAGCAACTGCGCACTGTGACAGGTATTTCTGAAGCCTGATTCTATCATCAGTCATACTCTAATTCTCCTTTTACGCTTTAACACTTACATTTTCCGTTGCGGTTAAGCTGATACTTTTAATAAGCTTTCCGTCCGCAAATATTTCGACCCTGCCGACAACATCACCGGTATTCAGCGGCGCATATAAAAAATGCGGAAGATAATACTTATAGCTTACATTTTTATCGGTACTCTCAAGCACAAACTTTTCGGCTGAGAAACGGGCCTTTGAGACAAGTCCGCCGACAACAGGAATGGTTTCGGGCAGAGTATACTGCGGTTCAACAGCGGTAACCTGTGAAAAACCGTAATCAAAAATCTGCTTGTGGTCATACCAGTCATTGCCGTCATTGAGGGTGACAGCAATAAGCCCGACACCGTTCTTCTGAGCATAGGAAACAAGGCAGCGCCCGCTTTTCTTTGTAAAGCCTGTTTTAATGCCGAGCGCACCCTCATAAGCTGTAAGCATCCGGTTATGATTATAAAGTGTACGTTCGTACGGCGGATTGCCGTAGGTCAGCGTCGCCTTCTGACTTGAACAGATATTCAAAAACTCGGGATTCTTCACAGCTTCCCTGCCGAGCAGAGCCATATCATATGCAGTCGAGTAATGATTTTCGTCGTCAAGACCTGACGGAGTTACAAAGTTGGTATTTTTCATACCGATACTTTTTGCTCTTTCGTTCATCATAACGGCAAAATTATCAACAGAACCGCCGAGACAGAACGCAGTAACACTAGCCGCATCATTTCCCGAAGGAAGCAGCATACCGTAAGCCAGTTCCCGAAGAGATACGCTGTCACCGCCGAGAAGCCCCATAGAGGTTCCCTCAACATTAAGCATATCGTCCGTAATCCGAATTTCTTCCGAAAGTCTGCCCGACTCAACGGCAAGAAGGGAGGTCATTATTTTTGTGGTACTTGCCATAGAATGTCGTTTGTTCTCATTCTTTGCAAAAATGACCTCACCTGTCTGAGCCGTTATCAAAACAGCGCATTCAGCCGAAATATCATCGGCACTAAGAGCGTAAACCTTTACAACTGAAAGTATTAAAACAATAGATAATGCAATAATTTTTCTGAACAACTTAACCACCTGCCTGTAAATTATATGCAGGCAGAAGTGATTTTATTTATTCAGCAGCTTCTTCTGAAGCGTTCTTGTCGTTCTTAAGCTTTGTAACAACGTCACTAACCTTATTAACAACATCGGGAACCATACCGATAATTCTCTCTGCTGAGTTTTCTGCACCCTCAGAGATGTACTTAACGCTGACTTCACCGTTGTTGATTACGAGGAAAGCAACAGGAGAAATTGTAACTCCTGCTCCGCCGCCGCCGCCGAAAAGCTCCTTGCTTGTCTTTGTGGGGAAGTCGGAACCGCCTGAAGCAAAACCGTATGTTACCTTAGAAATAGGAATAACCTTGATACCGTCACCCGCGTCAATAGCGTCGCCGATAATTGTCTGACAATCTACCATATCCTTGATTTTTTCGATGGCTGTTGCAAGAATTCCTGATGCTGACTGATCTTTCATTGTTTTTGTCCGCCTTTCTTTACTGAAATTGCTTGTTTTTTGTTTGCTGATTTAATATTTGAAAATACAACCTTTAACAGCTGTACGCCAAGCCTGAACACAAGCGCAATACCCGCATTAAGAGTTCTTCTCGGGATAAGCGCAATTCTTGTTTCAAGTTCACCAACCGTCTTTTCACCGATGTAATCGGCATAGATGTTAACCTTATAATTCTTCACATGGCACGATGAACAGATGAATCCGAGCGAGGGGTAAAGCTCGCTGCACACCTTGCCGTATTTAATAGCGGTTGCGGCTGCATCACCCTCGGTAATACTCATATAAATTCTGAGCTTTCTTATGTAAAAGCTTCTGATAAAGCCCTTTGAGAACTTGCCGAGCGCAGCACAGCAATCACCGATAAACTGAAGCATACCGCTGACGCCCTGATTATTGTAGAAGGTTTTGAAGGGATTTTCTTTTTTAGGCTTTGGCTCCTCTTCCTTCTTTTCCTCTTCGGGTTCTTCCTTTTTTTCTTCTTCGGGTTTTTCTTTTTTCTTCTTTTCCTTTTTAGGCTTCTTCTCGTCCTTCGGATAGATGTTGAATTTCAGAAAGAGCCATTGAACCTTAAGTCTGACAACATCCGTGTATTCAAAATCAACAAGAACGGGAATACTGAGCACTATAACAAAGAAAAGAACTATTCCAAGAAAAATAAACAAACCTGTCACACGATCACCTCCGTAGTTATTCGGCCGGTACTTCCTCAACTGTGCCTGTAATCATTTTATTCTCAATAATCTTGCCGTCATCAAGATTGATTTCAAGCTGATTCGGCAATTCTTCATTTTTCGGAGCATCCTCATGCTCGGGAAGCTCGGGAAGCTCATCAAGCGAGCTGACGCAGAAGCACTTAAGGAACTCCGAGGTTGTTCCGTATATAAGCGGTCTGCCGGGCAGTTCAAGTCTGCCGCGCTCTTCAATAAGACCCTTTGCAATAAGTGTGCTGATTACACCCGAACAGTCAACGCCTCTGACCTGTTCTACAAACGCCTTGGTAACAGGCTGATTATAAGCAATAACAGCGAGAACCTCAAAAGCGGCATTTGAAAGGGGTGAATTTTTCTTTATTTCAAGTACGGCTCTGACCTGCTGAGCATACTCCTGTCGGGTACAGAGCTGATACTTATCATCCATTTTAACAAGGCAGATACCGCTCTCACGCTTATCAAGGCTGAATTTCAGACCCTCAAGCGCACTCTCGATTATATCCTTATCCTCTTCAAGAGCCTCGGCGATTCTGTCAATTTCAAGCGGCTCACCTGCCGCAAAAAGTATTGCTTCAACGGCAGACTGCATTTTATTCGTTGTCATCTGTGTAGTCTCCCTCCACATCAAAGTTTTCAATATCCGAGTCGACAATTTCGACCTCAAGCTCACCCTCAACGCTGTTGACAACAATCTTTTTATCCTTTGTCAGCGAGAGAAGAGCGAGAAATGTTGCAACCATTTCCGAGCGTGATTCAGCATTTTCAAAGAAGGATCTGAATTTTTGCTTTTTACCCTTGAAAAGCCTGTGCATAATAAATCCCACACGCTCACGGATCGGAACAATTTTATGAGCTACGATACCCGAAAAAGCTTCAAACGGCGGCGGAAGATTTCTCTTGCCACGTCCGATAGCAGCTATATAAGCCTTCATCAGTTCAAAAGGCTCGTGCGAACGGCGGTAAGTCATATCCGGCGCAAACTTCTCGGGTTTGCGTGAAAGGTAGTCAAATCCGTCTGCCTGCTCGGAGAGCTTTTTTGCCATAAGCTGACAGTCCTTGTACTCGGAAAGATCACCCTGAAGCTCATTTTTCAGAGCCTCAGCCTCCTCCTCGTGAACAGGTAAGAGCGAAACTGTTTTAATATAGACAAGTCTTGCCGCCATTTCGAGAAATTCGCTGGCAACCTCCATATCCGCCTCCTGCATTTGACGAACATAATCAAGATACTGTTCAACAAGCAGAAGAATAGGGATATCATTTATATCAATTTTATGTTTGCTGATAAGATGCAGAAGCAGATCCATAGGACCCTCAAACACATCTAATTTGTAGGAAATTGTTTCCATATAAATATACCTCAACCTATTGCGCGGAAAATCATATAAAAGAAACTGTAAATACCGTTGTAAATTGCACCTGATGCTAAAGAAAGCGGTGTTGAAAGTATACCTGTGAACAGAAGAACAATTATTACACCGGTAATATATCTTTCATACTTCATGACTGAGAAATAATACTTTGTCGGGAGAATTGCAAAAAGTATCCTTGAACCGTCAAGAGGCGGAACAGGTATAAAGTTAAATACAGCGAGATTGATATTTATAAGAGCACTGTAATGGAAAAATATTACAAACGATGTAGCAACAACCGAAGTTGCATTTGATGCATAAATTATAAAAATCGCTAAAATTGAAACTACAGCTGCAATAATATTCGACAGCGGTCCTGCAAGAGCAATCAGAGCCATTGCGAGCTTTTTATTTTCCATTTTAACATTGCGAATATTAACGGGAACGGGCTGAGCATAGCCGACACCGACAAGCAGAATCATCAACGCTCCGAGCCAGTTGATATGAGCCATCGGATTGATAGTAAGCCTGCCCTGTCGCTCCGCGGTATCATCACCGAGCTTATGTGCGACCCAGGCATGTGCATATTCGTGAATCGGGATTATGCAAAAAACAACAAATACACTTACGCAAATTCCGATAACAATTTCTGTTATATCTCCGCCTCTTAATAATTGTAAAAGCATATTATCTCCTATTTAACAGCAGTCACTACCCTTGGGAAGCCGCTTAAATCATTTATTGTATTCACACTTGAACGTGAAAGGAAAAACATCTGTGAAATCTCATCTGCCTGATCCTCGGCACATTCAACAGCCATTGCACCGCCTTTAGGTAAACGCTGAAGCCAGTCAGAAGCAAGAACACGGTAAAAGTCATATCCGTCTCTGCCGCCGTCAAGAGCCGTTGCAGGCTCACGTCGAACCTCCTGCTGAAGAAAAGGCAAATCCTCCGAGCGAATGTAGGGCGGATTTGAAAGAATCAGGTCGGGTTTAATATCATTCAAAAGCGAATTATCAAAAATATCTCCCTTGACCGCCGTCACATTATTTACTCTGTTGTGAAGAATATTTTTCTGTAAATACGAAAATGCATCATCGTATTTTTCAACTGCATAAACCTCAGCTTTTTTTATCGCCTTGGCAACACTTATAGCAATGCATCCGCTGCCTGAGCAAAGGTCAATAACAATCGGATTTTCCCTGTTCTTAAGGAAATCAACAGCAAAATCAACAAGCAGCTCTGTTTCAGGTCTGGGTATCAGAACGCCCTCACCGACATAGAACTCACCGTCCATAAACTCCCACTTACCGAGAATATACTGAAGCGGTTCACCCGTTGCACGTCTGCGAATAAGACGCATATACTCGTTAAAAAGCTTTGTATCAGCTTTGTCGGAACGTCTGAGCATATATTGAGTTGTGTTAATCTCTAAAAGGTATTCCAGCAAGCATCTTGCGTCAAAGCCTGCGTTCTCTCTGCCTGCGTCCTCAAGCATTTCCGCACCCTGTCGGCACAGCTCATTGATTGTCATTTTCATCGTTCTTTTCTTCAGGCTCGTCAACGTCATTGATGTTCTCTTTTTCAAGTCCGAGCGCAACCTTAATTGAAGCAATGCCTACCTCGATAATATCATCAGTCGGCTCCTTGGTTGTTATTCTCTGCATCCACTGACCCGGCGCGGATGAAACTCTTGAAAAGAGGTTATCGTGTTTGCCGGCGTAGCGGATAAGCTCATAGCCTACGCTCATAATCAGTGGCAGAAGAAGAATCTTTACAATCATCCAGATTGCCTTGTAGGTTCTGATACCGGGAAAAGCAAGAACAACAATCGTTGAAATCAATATACTCAGAACAAGTGTAAGAAAGATAAAGCTTGTTCCGCAGCGCGGATGAAATCTTGACTGCTTCTTTACATTTTCAACAGTAAGCTCAAGTCCGTTCTCATAGCAGAAAATTGATTTATGCTCAGCACCGTGGTACATAAACAGCCTTTTAATATCTTTCATCAACGATACAATATACATATATGCAATGAAAATAACAATTCTCATTACACCCTCAATAGCAGGCTTCCATGCGCTGTGTTCGCCCTTGCCGAGAATAAGATCGGCTATAAATGACGGCATCCACATAAAGAGGAAAAATCCGATACCAAACGCAATAACAGCAGAAATAATACCGATAACCGTCATCATTGTCGGACCGAAATGATCGCTGAGCCATCTGTCAAGCTTAGACATATCCTCGGGATTACCGTCCTCTTCTATAACAGCGGTCTTTTCAGCAGACTCCATAAGGCATTTGTAGCCGTAAATCATCTGCTCAACAAAATTGATAGGACCGCGTATAAACGGAATCCGTGCAAATTTATATTTATCCTTTAAAAGCTTCTGATGCTTTAACTGTGTTTCTATTTTGCCGTTCGGAAGTCTTAATGCCATTGCAACACCCTCGGGGCCATTCATCATAACGCCCTCCATAAGTGCCTGACCGCCGACGCTGACCTTCTGTTTATCAGCCATTTTCATTTTCCTCCATTGATTTCTTTTCATTTTCCTTTGCTATTGCCGCATCAATATCCCATACATCATCAAGCTCAACGTGGTCAATATCAAAACAGATAGTAACAGTTGTACCCTGACCGAGAACAGAGTCAATATCAAAGGTTCCGTTGTGCAGACGAATAATCTCGTCAACAACCGCAAGTCCGATACCGGAACCGCGGACAGTCATATTTGTCTTATAGAATTTTTCCTTGACGTGCGGCAGATCCTCCTCGGAAATTCCGCAGCCTGTGTCGGAAATTGTGATTTTGATTTTATCGTCCTTAATCTCAGCGTCAGCACAAATCTTTCCGCCCTGCTTAGTGTACTTAAGCGCATTGTCAAGAACATTTACAAATACCTGCTTGATTCTGTCGGGGTCACCGTCCATAGGCGCGGGAAGATTCGGTGCGTTGTATATCAGCTCTATACCCTCTCGCATCGAACGGTCTTTAAAAGCAAACACCGTTTCATCAAGCTCAGCAAGTATATCCATTTTTTCAATTTTAAGATTGATTTTGCCGCTCTGCATTCTTGAGAAATCAAGAAGCTCTTCAACGATACCGTTAAGTCTTGACGATTCGCTGATGATAACTCCCATTCCTCTCTTGGTAAGAGCCGGATCGGTATCTCCAATCTGAAGCAGAGTTTCGCCCCATCCCTTGATAGCCGTGAGCGGTGTCCTGAGTTCATGCGAAACTGTTGAAATAAAGTCATTTCTGATTTTATCTGACACCTTGAGCTTCTTTGCCATATTGTTAATGGTGTCACACAGCTCGCCGACCTCATCCTTATAAAGATAATGGTCAATTTTCGCATCATAGTTGCCGTCTGCAATAAGCTTTGATGTTTCATTGATTTCACGTATCGGCTTAACAATTGAATTTATAAAAATTGTACCCGAAATAAGAATGAGAAAAACAAGCAACAGGAAGCCTGCTGAAATAATCAGATACCACGAATTGAGCTGAGCATCAATTCCCTCCATAGACAGAAGATATCTTATCGCGCCTACGGGCTTATTTTCAGAATTTGTCACAGCCTTTGTAAGTGTAGTAACATGCTCACCTGAGGAAAGCTTGCCCGTCCAGCGTGCAAAAGACAAGGTATTTTCTATCGCGTTGTTAAACTCTTCGATATAGCTCTTATCGTTTACGGCAAATCCGCTTGACGAAACAATAACCTTGCCGTAACGGTCGATAACCCATACCTCAACTGAAGTTTTGTCACTGAAATCAGAAATATAGGCTCTTGCGCCTGCCTCAAAATTCCTGTCATTTTCTGTATAGCTCTCAAAATAAGTATCAACTATGCTGTTGGAGTAGGAGCTTATTTTTCTTTCAACCGATGAATAATAATAATTCTTGATTGTAAAAGCGATGGCAATGCAAACAATGAGCAAAACGGCGATGAGTATCGTCGCAGTCTGAACAAACCATCTTTTTGTCAGACCAACAATCAATTTTTCACCGTTCTTTGCCAATGTTCACACCTCCGATTTTATATCCATTTATAGCCGAGACCCCAAACCGTTAAAAGATTCTTCGGATTTGAGGGATCCTCTTCAATTTTCTTTCTTACACGTCTTATATTTACATCAACTATTTTTTCTTCACCGTAGTAATCGCTGCCCCAGACGTGATTAAGAATGTCTGTACGGCTGAGAGCAACGCCCTGATTTTTAAAGAAAAATTCAAGTATCTGAAACTCAACCTGAGTGATATCTATGTATTTTCCGTCTTTTGTAAGTGAGTGACTCTTGCAATCAAGTCTGAAATCACCGGAAATAATAATGCTGTCATCGTTGACGTTTGCCGATGCGTTCATTACTGTTGAAACACGTCTTGCAAGTGCGTCAACCCTTGCGGTAAATTCCGAGGGTGAAAACGGCTTTGTAACATAATCATCAGCTCCGAGCAGAAGACCCGAAACCTTATCCATCTCCTGAGTTTTCGCCGTAAGCATCATAATTCCAATGTTGCTGCTGAGTCCTCTCAGCTTTTTACAAAGCTCAAAGCCATCCATTCTCGGCATCATAACATCAAGAACGGCAATTGAAATATTGCCCTCTTCTTCAAGATATTTTTCATATGCGTCCTGACCGTCAACAGCCTCAACGACTTCATATCCTGCTCTGATAAGGTTAATTACAATAAATTCTCTGATTGTTGCTTCATCTTCAGCAACTAATACCTTTACCTTATTCATATTCTTCACCCGAAATCCTTCATAATAAAATCTTTTTCAAACATTTTATCTTTTACACCGAATTTATTACCTGCGTCAGTTATGCGGTAAACGTAGTTTGTATCTCCGTTCACACCGATAGTTTTATAATTTGAATAATTATTCTCACTCTGAGAACGGTCATAATGAACAATACTGAACAGTAAGTCACCGGTTTTGTTCTGTCCGCTCAGCCATCTGTAAGCCTCAATGTTACCTTTGGTATTTTTTATAATAATTCGTTCAACCCAGCTGCTCGGAATTTTCAGAACATAACCAAGCTTATGATTCACAATAGAGTACTGAACATCGTTAAGTCGGTTGTTTCTGAACTTAACCCACTTGATAAAACTCATTATCTCTGTATTTTCATCCTGCTGTTCTATATAATCCGAATTATTAAGAATTTCATTCTGAGTTACGCTGACAGGAATCTCAAGTAAACCGTCACCGTCAATATCCATACAGGAAATGTTGATATTTCTCCATGTCGCTTTTGTTGTCTGTGACGCAGAATCAAAAAGCGGTGAAACAAGCTTGTTTTCATTCTTTCTGCTGTCCCAGTAAAGCACCTCGGTAAGCGAGTCCGTTTCGCCTTTTGTCGCTTCAACATAAATATAATTTATATCGCCGACCTTTTCAGTTGTAACAGAATTATATCCCGAAACATTACCGTCAGTTCTCGTTTCGCTGAGAACATCAAGCGTCAGCGTGTTAGCATTATAATTATAAACACGTGCATACCCTGCCACTAACTCAGCGGATGAAGAATCAATTGACATTGTAAAAATATCTTCCCTGCCGTCACCGTTTGCATCAAGAAGACAGATATAATTATACGGATAAGGAGCAAGAGAAATAATCTTTTCCCCCGAAATCATATAGGTAACAAAAGATTTGTTCGTTTTACCTGACAGAAGACTCCAGCCGACAATAATCTCATAACTTCCGTCAAGATTTATATCCGAGAACAGGACGGTATTAACCGAGCTTCCGGCACCGTCAACTGACGAAACAGGTATCCACTTCTCATCCTCATATTTGAAATACCACAAACGAGCAAGGTCAGGCTCACTCTTTAATGAATAAAAAACAATTGCATCCTCGTCACCGTCAGAATCGCAGTCAAAAGTAAGGAAAGCAGATTTATATTCACCGTTTTCAGGTGAACAAAGGACATAATCCTTTGAAACAACCTTTTCAAAGGCTTCCTGCAAATCCTGATACTTTCCGACAGCTCTCGGCGGTCTTAAAAGCGAGTCAAAGCTTGAGAATCTGAATGAACAGCCCGCGAAGGAAAAACAGATAGAAACAACAAGAATCAACGCAATAACGGCACGAAAATGTTTCATATTTTTCCTCCTTTTTTCTCATTGCACACAATAAGGCAATATAAATTATTATTCAGTGTATTATAGCACAAATAAAAGCAATATTACAATACGATTTCAAGAAATTTTCATATTATTCACAAATTAAACAGCAAAAAAGGAGAAGCCCGCGCCTCTCCTTTTTATTTATTTTATTTTTTAGAAACTTGTATGTTGTATTCACCATACGCCCAGCACATCTCGCTGTTTCCTGTCTTAAATATAACAGGGAAGCTCTTCTTCTCGCTATCGGGTTTTACGTCGCCGAGCTGAACAACCGCTTGAAGATTTTCGGATGTAAGTGCCGCAATATCCGCTTTGGGTCCGACAACGGTAATGTGTCTGAGCGGAGTAATATCAAAGCTGTATTTATCTTTGTTACCGTCTGAAAACGAAAGATTTGAATTACGAAGTGTCAGAGTTGTTGATGTAAACGCTGATGTATCGAGATTAGCAGAAACAGAATTTACCGTTCCGCTGTATTTGATTCCGTTATCTATCGCAGAGTTATCGCTTACATATTTTGATATTTCCTCTGCGGTAAATTTAAAGCTCTTATTATCCGGAGAAACCTTGCTTAAATCAATTACACCGATTGAAATTTTTTCAGGGAGTTCAATACCGTCCTTAGTCTGAAGCACCGAGAAAGTCAGTTCATTGTAGCTGAGTGTGTATTTCAAAAAATTTTTAAGATTCTCTGACGGTGCATTGATAATGTCAACGTCTGTATTGATTTTTTCATTCTTATAAACACAGAGATGAACAGGAATAATATAATCGTTGTCCTTGTTCTTTGAAATGTTGAGAAAATCAACATACTTTACATTATCATCAAAAGAGAGCTTGGCTTCGACCGTTGAGCTGACAGAAAGTGTGCGATCAATAGTTATATCAGCATAAACCTTCTTAATTCTATCAACCTCAGTCTTTGCACCGCTTATAAGAGCAGTAGTCTGTGTAAGAATGATATCATCGTTATTGAATTCGAGTCCGTCCTCAGTAAGCTTCTGCGGACTGTTGACAATTCTCGGTTCAACGGGAACTTCAACATTCTTTACAAGCTTATCAAAGTAAACCTCCATATAGCTGTTTGAAAGCTCAACAACGTTATAATCGGAATTGCTGTCCTTCGGGACCGCTTTTATCTGAAGTGTATATTTACCTGCTGTATCAACATAAGCGGTGTCTGCAGTAACAACAAAATCATCAGCAGAAAGCACACCGACAACATATCTTTTTCCCTCAACAGTAATATCGACTTTAAAATTGTCGGCACCAAATCCCTGCAGACCGTATTGACTCAAAGCAGAGCTGTTAAGTGTAACAGGAACATCCTTAATTGTTTCATCAACAATCGGGGAAAACTGAGTTGCAACTATAACCCAGAATATTACCGCACAGACAATTGAAAATACAACAAGGAATTTTGTATTTGAAAACAAGCCTCTCAGTTTAACTATCTTTGTATTCATTTATTTCGCTTCTCCTTAATTTTTGATTTAATTAAGGCAGGCAAAGAATTCTTTACCATGTCGTTGGTGTTCGGGAGAATATAGCCCATAAGACGTTCAATAAGAATACCGTCAGAGATATCCCTCTCCATTTTACCCTCAACGGAAATTGAAATTTTTCCTGTTTCCTCAGAAACAACAACTACAACCGCATCGCTGTTTTCCGTAATACCGAGAGAAGCACGGTGTCTTGTGCCGAGCTCGCTGCTGAGCCTGTTGTTTTCAGTAAGCGGAAGTATACAGCCTGCCGAAAGAACCCGTCCGTCTCTGATAACAACAGCGCCGTCGTGGAGCGGTGAATTCGGGAAAAACAATGAACCGATAAGCTCTTTTGAAACCTTTGCTTCAACCGTTGTGCCTGTTTTTACAACATCACCGAGCTGAGTATCACGCTCAAAAACAATAAGCGCACCGATTTTCTTCTCACTCATATCATTGCAGGCTTTGCAAATTTCAAGAATTGCTCTTTTCTTACGCTCATAAAGAGCGTCACCCTGCTGTGCACCGAAGAAGTTAAAAAATCCGAGCTTACTTCGTCCCATCGTTTCAAGTGCGTGACGGATTTCAGGTGCAAACAGAATAATAAGCACAAGAATAAAATCACTAAGCAAAGTTTTAAAAAGGAAAGTGCTCGCCTGCATATGCAGAAGGCTGATAACGCCGAATACAACTCCTACAAGAACAAGGCCCTTAACAATCTGAATGCCACGTGTCTGTCTGAGCATTTTGATTGCATTAAAAATAAGGAACGCAACAAGAGCGATATCAAGCGTATCAATAATTATATCGTATGATTGTATCAGCGAAGTAAGCTTTTCTATAAACAAGCTGATATTTTCAGTTATTTCTTTCATAATCAGTTCCGACCTTTATGAATAATCATTTTTCATCAATAAGGCATACGCAATGTGCCGCCATACCCTCACCTGTTCCGGTGAAGCCAAGACCTTCTTCGGTAGTAGCCTTTACGCTGACAGAGTCAATATGAACACCGATAGCCGCAGCGATTTTATTTCTCATTTCGGGGATAAAAGGCTTAAGCTTCGGTCTCTGAGCAAGCACGGTTGCGTCAATATTTATAATGCGGTAGCCATACTCGTCCAGTCTGTCGGCAACAGCCTTGAGAAGTAAAAGACTGTCCGCATCCTTGTATTTCGGGTCATTATCCGGAAACATACAACCGATATCGCCAAGCGCCGCCGCGCCGAGAAGCGAATCGCTGATTGCGTGAAGCAGAACGTCAGCATCGGAATGTCCGAGTAAGCCTTTTTCATATTCAATTTCAACACCGCCGAGTATAAGCTTTCTTCCCTCGCAAAGGCGGTGAACATCATAGCCGTGACCTATTCTCATATTTCTTCCTCCGCACTCTTTATGACCGCATTCTTATAATCGTCATAGGTCATAAAAATATTTATCAGTTCAAGCATTGCGTTTGCAGTCATTCTTTCGGGTAAATCAAGATATTTAAGAAATTTTTTTCTTCTTATTGAGCTTTCAGCTCCGCCGCTCAACCCGTCATTAAACAAATCTGTTTTTGTAACAAGCCTTTTTTCAGAAGCAGGCACTTCCTCACAACCTACGCCTGCCTGTCTCAGCGCCGACTCAATTACTTCCTTTGAAACACCCTCAACACCGAGCTTACCCTCTTTTGAAGGAGAATCCTTCCTTTTTTCTTTTCCGAGTATATCGGGAATATATGCGTTAACTATGTACTTATTGTTAACAATTGATGAAATAAATGAGCGAATAAAGAATCCTGCCGAATCGCTGTCGGTAAGAATCAGCAGACCCTTTTCCTCGGCGAGTCGTCTTATAAGCTTCTGCTTTTCCTTATCCTTGAAAATTCCGAAGCCCTCCGTCTCAATTATAACGCCGTCAATTATCGAAGACAGCTTTATTTTGTCATATCTTCCTTCAACAATAACCGCTCTGTCTACTTTTATCATAGTTTTTCACCGTTTGACACAAGCAGAAGCCGTGTTATTGTCTGTTCAAGGATAAGTCTTCCGTCAACAGCCGAGCTTTTAAGCAGAGTATCTGCCTCCGAAAGAATATCAAGAAAGCTTCTGAGCTGTGAAATGGAATACTTTGAAGCGGAACGACCGCCGTTTGTAAGACGGAATTCCTTATTTTTATAGTTAAAATCCTTTGCCGCTTCCTCTGCACGCATTCCGCCCGAGATATAAACCTTTGCACGGTACATATCAATATACGGAGTCATTATTGCTCCGAGTATGCTTATCGGTTCTTCTCTCATATAGAAAAGAGTATCGAGAATCGACATTGCCAAATCGCAGTTATTGGCAGTCAACGCTTTTGCAAGGTCAAATGCCCTCGCCTGCATATTTTTTACAACAACGGCATCAATATCCGCCTTAGTAACTGTGCCCTCTTTTTTGAAAGCACAGATTTTTTCAAGCTCATTGATGATAACCGTCATATCATCGCCGATAAGTGAAATCAGATAATTAGCCTCAGACGCACCGAAAATGCAGTTTCTGTCCTTAGCGCCCTTTTCAATCAGCTTAATAAGCTGTGCCGCACCTGCGTGTAAAAAGCAGACTGAGGTGCCGAATTTATCAATCAGGGCAAGCATTTTTTTTCCCTTTGCTGACTTCATGTTGACCTCAAGAGTCGGAAGTGAAACGATAATCACCGTTGTATCGGAAATATCTGAAATCAAAGCTTCAAACTTCTCCGATGTGTCCGCATTAAGGCTGTCAACCGGCAAATCCCTGATCAGGATACAACTGTATTCGCTGAACATCGGCAAAGCCTCTGCCGCATACGAAATCTCAGCCATATCGGCACCCTTGCCGTCATAGGTATGCAGATTAAAATCCGCAAAATCAGCGGGTACAATTTTTTTCAGCAAAAGATTTGTATAATGCTTGATTAAATATTTTTCTTCACCGTACAGGAAATAAAGATTAGAAAAAGCAGAGCTTTTAATCTGCATTTTCAGTTCGCTCTCATTTATTGCGGGCAAATCAATCTCCTCCTATACGTCAATTTTATAATTATTGTTTTTAATTCTGACGTTAATTCCGCCGTATTTACTGATATCAAATGCTCTGCCGCCGTTTTCGGTAACATAGCTTTTTATCGAATCAGATTTTTTCTTAGCTGAGCTGACAAATACTGCACGGAATTCTGAAAGATCAATATATTCGGGTAAATATCCGTTGCATACAAGAAAGTCAGCCGAAAGATATTTCTCGGGAATAACAGCTCCCCTGCGAGCTTTGAAAAGAACAAAAAACGTATTACCGTCAAACTCACAATAAGCATAGGAAGCTTTTTCGTCGCAATTAAATGATATAATTCCGTTCTCCCAAACATTTAAAGTTGAACACGCTGAAACAATCAGACTATTCTTGTCTGTAACCTGTTCAACCGAATCAGATTTAAGCGGTAAAGCTGTCTTTATAAAGCCGTAATTTTTCAGCAGATACAATGTTGAAAAATCTTCTGCCGCATCGCCGTCTGCAATAAGCATCAGATTACCGTCTTTTCTTGTCCGCCTGTTCAGCTCATCCTCTATTGTGTAAATGGAATTGTAGCTTTTGGTTTCGCTTTTCAGAAGAATTTTTCTTCCGTTTGCAGTAACAACAACAGCAATTCCGTCACCTACATCAAGCAGATTAACATCAGTCAATCCGTTATAATAAAAATAAGAACAAGTTGAAGCAGTCACAATCGTAATTGCCACACCGGCACACGCAAACCTCAGAGCGGTTTTATTCTTTAAGAAAAAGAGCGAAAAAGCTAATACAAACAGACTGATTATTATTCCTGACTGCCAAAATATATCTGAGGTTGAGATTGATGTTACAGGAAATGCATTTACACTTCTTACAATAAACAGGATATATTTTGCAAGTATTCCGCTGATAAATGCTGTCATATCAGAAATAAATTCCACTCTGAATAGAATCGAGGTAATACCTGCGAACACCATGCAAAGTGTTGCGGCATAGGTAATAAGCAGATTGGTAATAACCGTAAATATCGAAATATATCCGATAAAGAAAACCGTAACAGGAAGTGAACCGACTATCGCACAAAGGCTTACAATAACCGATGTTACAGCAGCCTTTATAAGTCCCGTTGATATTTTTCCGATTATCTTTTTTTCGGCAAACGGCATTACTGAGACAATAGCAAGCGTTGCGGTGAACGACATCAAAAAGCCTGTGTCCTCGACAATAAACGGATTTATAATACAAAGAATCAGCACAGCAAAGCCAAGTGAGTTTAATGAATCCGTCTTTCGATAAAACAGATTACCCGACAAAAACAAAAGCATCATCAGACCCGAACGGCACACAGACGGTGAAAAGCCTGTCAGCGCCATAAAGAATACAGTAAACCCGATACAGATTAACGAATTTGTTCTTTTTCGGATTTCAATTCCTTTCAACACGGAGTAAAGTCCCATTACCCATATGGATAAATGTAGGCCCGATACTGCAAAAACAGGTGCAATACCTGCCTCGTAAAGCTCACTTTTCGTTTCATCAGATATAAAGCTCTTATCACCAAGCAAAAGTGCCACTGCTGTACCGCCGTATTCATTAGGAAGCTTATCAAGAATTCTTGTTTCAATCGCTTTTCTCAGCTTCAAAATCTGATACCTGAGCGGTTTATTATCAGTTTTCTGAACCGAAACCGCTGCGTCCTCACCGTTACTGTTGCAGTATGCACCGAGATAAACTCCCTTTGAGTGAAAATATCTTTCGATGTCCTCCCCTGCCGATTTACCTATCAGATAAACGGTTGCCTCAGTTTTTATTCTGTCATAGGGCTCAGCATAAACATCGTTCGGAATTGAAAGTCGTAAATTCGTTTCAACAGCCTTTCCGTTAATTGAATCAATTCTGATAAGATAATAATATCTTGAATCGGAATATGTCGCATAATCGGTGACCGTACCGCTGATAATGGTCGGTTCGTCACTTACAAATGACTGCGCATATTTCAATGAATAATCATTTTCAATTGTGAACAGCATACCACCCGCGACAAGTGCCGCAGCAAGAAAAAACGGAAAAACGCTTTTTCTTATTTTCTTAAACAGTACGCTGCAAATAAACACAAGAGTGCCGCCTGCGATACAAACAAGTGATATTCTTTCGTCAACCAGAAGCGACAGAAATAACACCAGAAACAATGTAAAGCCTGTCAGCGCAAGCGGTCTGTATCTTAAACTCAATTTTTAATAAGAGGAAGCTCGCCGAGAACTGTAAGGTCGGGACGATGTGCTGCATCACCCTCGGCAAGAACAGCAGTTTTTGCAACTGTAATAACGTCAAATTTTTCAACAAGCTGCTCAACTGCGCTGAGCGATTCACCTGTTGAGATAACGTCATCAACAATAATAATCTTTTTGCCGCGCATAAGCTCTCCCTCTGCACCGTCAAGATAAAGCATCTGCTCAGACTGAGTTGTGATTGATCTTACTGTGATAGAAACCGGATTCTGCATATAAACCTTTGGCTTTTTACGTACAACAATGTACTTCTTGCCGCTCTGACGTGACATCTCATATGCAAGAGGAATGCTCTTTGCCTCGGGAGTTACGATATAATCAAAGTCCCCGGGAATCTTGGCAAGAAGCTCCTTTGCGCAAGCTTCAGTAAGTTCAACATCACCGAACATAATGAAGCCGGCGATAGAAAGCTCGTCATTGAGCTTGCAGATAGGAAGCTCTCTTTCAAGACCTGCGATTGTCATTTTATAAAACTTATCCATTATTATTACTTCCTTTCAAATAATCAGCCTGCCGGCCATGTAAATTCTCTTCCGCCCATAAGGTGAAAATGAAGATGCTTTACTGTCTGTCCTGCACTGTCACCGCAGTTGTTTACGATACGGAAGCCGTCATCAAGACCTGCTTCCTTTGCGATTTTAGCGGCAACCTCAAAAATGTGAGCAACAACAGCGCTGTTTGTCTCGTCAATTTCAGCAGCTGATTTAATATGCTCCTTCGGGATAATAAGAACATGAACGGGAGCCTGCGGTTCAATATCCTTGAACGCGTAAACAAGCTCATCCTCATAGACCTTTGCTGAGGGGATTTCACCGTTTATAATACTGCAGAATAAGCAATCCATGATAACCCTCCTTATTTTATAAGCGAAGCAACAATATCATTTACAGCTGCTATCGCATCATTTACCTTGTCAATATCCTTTGCGCCTGCCATAGCGAAGTCAGGCTTACCGCCGCCGTTACCGCCCGCCTTCTGTGCAACAGCTCTTACAACGTCGCCTGCTTTAACGCCTGCCTTAACTGCGTCCTTACCGCAGGAAGCGGCAAAGTTTGCGCTGCCCTTAGCCTTGTTGAGAGCGGCAAGAACACAGACAACATTGTCGCCCTTTTCCTTAGCCTTGTCTGAAAGCTGACGAAGCTCGTCAACTGTAACCTCGCCCGCAACAGCGGCAATAACATTAAGACCGCCTATTTCGGTTACATTGTCAAAAAGACTGCCTGAACGCATATTTGTAAGCTGAGCGGTAAGAGATTCGATTTCCTTATCCTTTTCTCTCATCTCGTTGACAACAGCATTTGCTTTCTTCTCAAGGTCAGCAACATTTGCAACCTTAAGAGCCTTAGCTGAATTTGCAAGAACAGAATTGAGTGAGTCGATGTATTTCAGAACACCTGTACCTGTAACAGCCTCAATACGTCTTACACCTGCGGCAACTGATGTTTCGGAAATAATCTTGAACAGACCGAGATTGCCTGTATTTGAAACGTGAGTACCGCCGCAAAGCTCTGTTGAGAAGTCGCCTGCCTTAACAACACGAACAACATCGCCGTACTTCTCACCGAAGAGTGCCATTGCGCCTGTCTTCTTTGCTTCCTCAATCGGCATCTCTGTCATTGTAACAGAAGCTGCAGAAAGAATAACGTCATTTACCTTCTTTTCAACAACTGCAAGTTCCTCAGCTGTCATAGCAGAGAAATGTGAGAAGTCGAAGCGGACAGCATTTTCATTTACGAGCTGACCTGCCTGCTCAACGTGTGAGCCGAGTGTATCTCTGAGAGCAGCCTGAAGAAGATGTGCAGCTGTATGGTTTCTTGCAATTGAGCCTCTGCGCTGAGCGTCAACTGAAGTCTTAACAGTATCGCCGAGCTTAGCATTGTCACCGTCAATGATTCTGCCGTAGTGAAGGAATACACCGTCATTTGTCTTAGCTGTATTCTCAACCTCAAACTTAAAGCCATCACCGAGAATAACACCGGTATCGCCAACCTGTCCGCCGCTCTCGGCATAGAAAGAGGTTTTGTCAGTTACAACAGCGGCATCAACGCCGTTTTCAAGGTTATCACAACGGATTCCGTCTGTAATAATAGCAATAACCCTGCCCTCAGCTTCTGTTGAATCATAGCCGAGGAACTCTGTCTTTTCAATTCCCTTGGTGGCAACGCCCTTGTCGTTCCAGCCCTCGGCACCTGCGCCCTTGTGTGCATCACGTGAACGCTTTCTCTGCTCAAGAACAAGCTCCTTAAACTTCTCCTCGTCAACGGTCATGCCCTTTTCCTCGAGGATTTCCTTTGTGAGGTCAATCGGGAAGCCGAATGTATCCTGAAGCTTAAATGCGTCAGTGGCATCAAGCTCCTTTGACTCCGAGTTTTCTATCATTTCATTGAGAACGGAAAGACCTGCATCAATTGTTCTGTTGAAGCTCTCCTCCTCTGTGCTGATTACGTTGACAATGAAATCACGCTTTTCAACAAGGTTAGGATAAGCATTTTTATTTTCGTTAATAACAGTATCACATACCTCCGCAAGGAAAGGACGGTTGATACCTAAAAGTCTGCCGTGACGCGCGGCACGTCTTAACAGACGGCGAAGAACATAGCCGCGGCCGCTGTTTGACGGCATTACACCGTCACCAATCATAAATGTTGTTGAACGGATATGGTCGGTAACAACACGGAGAGAAACGTCAGCCTTTTCGTCAGCGTGATACTCAACATTGGCAATCTTTATGATATGCTTCATAATATTCTGAACGGTATCAACCTCAAAAAGGTTGTCAACACCCTGAGCAATGCAGGCAAGTCTTTCAAGACCCATACCTGTATCAATATTCGGATGAGCAAGCGGTGTATAATTGTTCTTGCCGTCATTTTCAAACTGAGTGAAAACGAGGTTCCAGAACTCAACATAACGGTCGCACTCACAGCCTACCTTGCAGTCAGGCTTACCGCAGCCGTACTTTTCACCGCGGTCATAGTAAATCTCGGAACAGGGTCCGCAGGGACCTGCGCCATGCTCCCAGAAGTTATCCTCCTTGCCGAATCGAACCATATGATCCTCTTTGACACCGATTTTCTTTGTCCAGATGTCATAAGCCTCATCATCATCGAGATAAACGCTGATATAAAGTCTTTCGGGATCCATCTCCATAACCTTTGTGCAGAACTCCCACGCCCATTCGATTGCTTCGTTCTTGAAGTAGTTGCCGAATGAGAAGTTACCGAGCATCTCGAAGAATGTTCCGTGACGTGCAGTCTTGCCGACGTTTTCAATATCAGGTGTACGGATACACTTCTGACAGGTCGTAACACGGTATGCAGGCGGTGTGATTTCGCCTGTGAAATACTTCTTCATCGGTGACATACCGGCATTGATAAGAAGAAGACTCTTATCGCCCTGTGGTATGAGCGAAAAGCTCGGAAGACGAAGGTGCTCCTTTGTCTCGTAAAACGAGAGAAATTTCTCTCTTAATTCATTTAATCCTGTCCATTCCATAACTAAAATCTCCTAAAAGATAAAATAAATAACATATAATTATAGGCTCTCAGACCTTTAATTGTCAACAGTTTCAGTCACTCTTGTGAAATTTTTTCCATCAGAAACAAAAACAATATCGCCGAGTAAATCCGTTCTGAAGGATTCAATATTACGCTTTTTAAGCATTGATTTTGTTTCCTTGTGGGGATGTCCGTAGTCATTGTTCTTGCCGCAGCAGATAACAGCATATGTCGGATTGACGGCATCCATCCATTTAGCAGATGAAGATGAGCTGCTTCCGTGATGACCTAACTTAAGAATATCGGCGGAATAATCATAGTTGTTTTTCAACATATCGTTTTCCGACTTTTTTTCGGCATCACCTGTCAGCATAACTGACGTTGAGCCGAATGTAAGCTTGACAACAACCGACATATTGTTGAGATCGTCATAATCCCTTACGGGTGCGAGAATCTGAAATTTCATATCACCGTATGTATAGACATCACCAACCTCGGCGAAGTATGCGTTCTCAGCTTTTTTCTCGACAGCATCAAGGAATTTTTCATAACAGGTTGTTGTCGGAACAATCTTATCGGGAATTTCAGGCATTATAACGTCACCGACGTCGAACGCATTCAGCACATAACCCATACAACCGATATGGTCGGAATGAGGGTGCGTACCGATAACACAGTCAAGCTTTTTTATACCCTGATTTTTAATGTAATTGATTACCGTTTGTGACTCACCTGTTTCACCAACGTCAACAAGAATTGTCTTTCCGTTACAGGTTATAAGTGTGCAGTCACCCTGACCGACATCAATAAAATTAACGTACATTTTGCCGTCAACAGGCTGATTAACAAGTCCTGCATCCTTGAATAAGCCATCCGAATCGCTGAAATGAGTTATTATCGCAGATATGATAAGGATTGCGGCAATAACAAGAATTGATGTCAGTTTAGAATTTGTTTTTCTTTTTGCCATAATTGCCGTACCCCTTTCTCTGACGGATATCCGGTCTTGTATTCGCCTTTGGTTTTATAAGGCACTTTTCAGAAAAACCAATCAAGTCAGCTCGTCCTGCTTTTCTCAAAGCCTCTTCTACCAAATCTCTGTTGCGCGGCTCATAATACTGAAGCAAAGCTCTCTGTAAAGCCTTGTCGTGCGGAGTTTTCGCAACATAAACCTCCTGCATTGTATACGGATCAAGTCCCGTGTAAAACATACAGGTTGAAATTGTACCCGGTGTCGGATAAAAATCCTGCACCTGCTCGGGTCTGATTTTTCTCTTTTTCAGAAAGACCGCGAGCTCAACAGCTTCCTTTAAGGTTGAACCGGGATGTGATGACATCAGATAAGGCACAAGATACTGCTCCTTTCCTGCGTCATCGCTGAGCTGAAAATACTTTCGTGAAAAGTCAATATAAGCATCAATATGCGGCTTGCCCATCTTATCAAGCACAACCGCAGAGCAATGCTCGGGTGCGACCTTAAGCTGACCGCTGACGTGATATTTTACAAGCTCACGGAAAAAAGTGTCGTCCTCATCCTTAAGCATATAGTCATATCTGATGCCCGAACGGATGAAAACCTTTTTGACCTTCGGCAACTCACGGACGGTTCTCAGAATATCAAGATACTCGCTGTGATCAGCCGTCAAAGCCTTACATGGAGTAGGAGCAAGGCATTTTTTACCCTTGCAAAGTCCGTGATCAAGCTGTTTCAGACAGCTCGAACGTCTGAAGTTGGCGGTAGGTCCGCCTATATCGTGAATATAGCCCTTGAAGTTCGGCAATGTTGTAAGGAGCTTAGCTTCATTGACTATGGATTCTTTACTTCTTGTCGTAATCGAACGTCCCTGATGGAAAGCAATGGAACAGAAATTGCACGCACCGAAGCAGCCGCGGTTGTGAGTTATCGAAAACTCAACCTCTTCAATCGCAGGAACACCGCCCTGCTCTTCATAAACAGGATGATATTTGCGCTCATAAGGCAGCGAATAAACCCAGTCCATTTCCTCCTGCGTGAGCGGCGGCATAGGCGGATTCTGCACAAGCATTTTATTGCCGTGACGCTGTTTTATAAGTTTACCTCTTATGTGATCCTGCTCGTCCTGTTGAATCCGGCAGGAAACAGCGTATTCCTTTTTACTTTTTATAACATTTTCAAACGAGGGACATTCTGCACCGCAAAGAGGTGTTTCGGTAACATCACACGCATAGCACGTACCTCTGACATCACGGATTGAGCTTATATCCTCACCGTTTGAAAGTCTGCGGCAAATTTCTATTGTCTGATTCTCGCCCATACCGAACGAAAGGATATCAGCCTGTGAATCAAAAAGAATACTTCTGCGGATTTTATCGTCCCAGTAATCATAGTGGGCAAAACGGCGAAGCGACGCTTCAAGACCGCCGATAATAATAGGAATATCACCGTAGGCTTCTCTTATACGGTTGCAGTAAACAATAACGGCTCTGTCGGGGCGCAGACCCATAACTTTTCCCGGGGAATATGCGTCCTGACTTCTGTGCTTCTTTGCCGCTGTATAGTGAGCAACCATTGAATCAATATTTCCCGAGGAAACCATAAAGCCGAGCCTTGGTCTGCCGAAGCGTTTAAAGTCTTCGGTCGAATGCCAGTCGGGCTGAACAAGCACGGCAACATTATAGCCCTCGGCTTCCATAACTCTTGTAATGATTGCCGCGCCGAAGCTGGGGTGGTCAACGTAGGCGTCACCTGTTACATAAACAAAGTCAACGCCGTCCCATCCCCTGTCTTCAACCTCCTGTGCTGTAATCGGCAAAAACATCAATCGTTCTCCTCGTCATCATAATTATCTTCTTCAATCGGGTTTTCTATCGGTGCGGACGCATTTCCGAGCGCATTCATTTCCATCCACTGCTGCTTGGAAATAAGAACCTTTCTCGGCTTACTGCCCTCAAACGGACCGACAATCTGTCTTTGTTCAAGCTCATCAACAATTCTTGCGGCTCGCGCATAACCGAGCTTCAATTTACGCTGAAGCAGAGTTGTGGAAGCCATCTGAGCCTCGACAACAACCTCGATTGCCTTCGGGAGCATCTCGTCCGCTCCGTCACTTCCGCCGTCCGAATCACCGCCACCCATAGCGGCAGAGCTTGTCTTCTTAGTCTCCATAGCCGCCTGCTGATTTTCGATTTCCTTCATAACATCTTCATCGTATGTCTTTTCTTCGTTGCTCTGGTTCTTTATGAACTTGCAGACACCCTCAACCTCTTCATCGGAGAGGAAGCAGCCCTGAACACGTATCGGCTTTGAGACACCGACAGGCCCGAAGAGCATATCACCGTTACCGAGGAGCTTTTCAGCACCTGCGGAGTCGAGAATAGTTCTTGAGTCAACCTGTGAAGAAACAGAAAGAGCGATACGGCTCGGAATATTTGCCTTGATAATACCAGTAATAACGTTAACAGACGGTCTCTGTGTAGCGATTACAAGATGCATACCTGCGGCACGCGCCATCTGAGCAAGACGGCAGATAGAATCCTCAACCTCGTTCGGTGCCGCCATCATAAGGTCAGACAGCTCATCAATAAATATAACTATATGGGGCATCGGTGTAAGAGTTTCATCAGTTTCGGCAAGACGGTTGTAGCCCTTGATATCTCTTACCGCTTTTTCAGAGAACATCTTATATCTCTGAAGCATTTCGGTAACCGCCCATCCGAGTGCACCTGCGGCCTTACGCGGGTCGGAAACAACAGGAACAAGAAGATGGGGAATACCGTTGTAAACAGTAAATTCAACCTGCTTCGGGTCAATCATAACAAGCTTGACCTCGTCAGGAGTCGCATTCATAAGAATGCTGACAATCATCGCATTAAGGCAGACAGACTTACCTGAACCCGTAGTACCTGCGATAAGCAAGTGAGGCATCTTGGCAATGTCGGCACAGATTGTGTTGCCTGCAATATCCTTACCGAGAGCAACATTCAGCTTGCTCTTTGCATTCTGATAAACAGGTGTTTCAAGAATCTCTCTGAGCGAAACTGTCGAGCGGTTCTTGTTGGGAACTTCAATACCGACAGCGGATTTATTCGGAATCGGAGCTTCGATTCGTACGCCCGTTGAAGCAAGTGCAAGTGCAAGGTCATCGGCAAGACTTGTAATCTTGCTGATTTTAACACCTGCGGCGGGCTGAAGTTCATAACGTGTAACCGAGGGACCTCGGCAGATGTCAACAATCTTTGTTGAAACACCAAAGCTGTTGAGCGTATCAACAAGCTTCTTTGCCTTGTATTTAAGCTCTTCTTCATAGTCTGCCGAATCCGCATTATTCGCATAATTAAGGCATGTTGCGTCAGGCTTGCGGTAAACAGGCTTAAATAATGCAGACGAAGTATTTTCTTCCTTTGTCTCTTTCTTTTCAGTCTTCGGAACAGGAGGCTTCGCGAAAGGCTCTTCTGTCTTCGGCTTTTCCTGCTCAGGCTCTTTTTCCTTGACCTTTACGGCCTTGACAGCAGGCTTCGGTTTATTTATTTTATGAAGTATTTCGTCAAAATTCGGCTCAGTATCCTCAATAACCTCGCCTGTTGTAATATCAATAAAAGGCTTAGGAGCTTTTTTATTTTCGGGAACCTCACGTTTTTTCTCGTTACCGACAAGCTCCTCAATATACATTCCGTCATCCTCTTCATCGGTAAATGACGGGCCGAGCGGTGTAGGCTTGAAACCCTTGCGACGTACGGGAATCTCTTCTTCGTTATCATCTCTTACAGGACGGTTATTCTTTCTTTCGGAAACGCCGTTCTTAATTTTTCCGACAACAAACAGCCATGCGGTAACAACAAGCGAATCTGCAAGAAGGCAAAATACAACAATCAGCAGAATAAACAGAAGTATGCCTGCCGCAACTCTGCCGAAAAGCATTATCGGAATACCTCCGAATAACGCGCCGAAGAATCCACCGGCACTTTCAACAACATCCGCGCGATAATCCCATATATAGGCAATCTGTTCGCCGAGGCTGCCCACTTGAGAAGCCGTTGAAAACAGATGAATTATACCCGAAATTATCATCACAAACGCCGCTGAGCCGATAATTCGTATCTTTTCGGGGAAAAGCGAGCTTTTTGTTGCAATTACAAGGATGATAAAAATAAACATAAGCGGCCAGAAATATGCCGTAATGCCGAACATAAAGAAGAAGAAATTATGTATCGCAAGCCATACGTGTTCACCTTTAATAAGTGTGACTGCAAGGAAAATAGCCGCCGCACCTGCAAGAAGAATCATTTTATTCTGTTTGGTGAGCTTTGCTTTTTCACGGCTCACATTTTTAGCAGGAGCATTGTTTTTGCTTCTTGCTCCCGAGCTTTTGTTTCCTCCTGAACCTGTTTTCGCAGATTTGGAAGAAGTATTCTTTTTTGTGTTTTTCTTAACCGCATCAGCTAAGGTGTCGGTCTTTTTCTTTGCTGCCATAGCTTCCTCCGTTTTTTATAAAAGAACATACTTTTAGATAATAACCCAATATAATGTATATAATATCATTTTAAGGTATAAATATCAATATCTTTATTGATTTTTTTTGCAGGATTGTATATAATGTTTTCAAATAAAATACAAGGAGCGATTACAATGCTTTTTACAGCTGAAAACGAATATGTTTCAATTTCCGTAAAACAGCTCGGTGCTGAGCTTTCATCTTTCAAGTCCAAGGAAACAGGAATCGAATACCTCTGGCAGGGAAATCCTGATGTATGGTCAGGTCAGTCTCCTATCCTCTTTCCGATTGTCGGACAGGTGCTTGACAACAAGTTCCGTGTTGACGGTAAGGAGTACGAAATGTTCCGCCACGGCATAGCAAGAAGAAGAAATTTTGAGCTTAAGGAACAGGGCGAGGGCTATCTCATACTGACACAGAGCTGGAACGAGGAATCACTCAAGGCTTACCCATACAAATACATTTTTGACATTGAGTTCCGTCTTGAGGGCAAAAAGCTCACAGTTACACATACAATTAAAAATGATGATGACAGAACAATTTATTTTTCAATCGGCGCACATCCCGGCTTCAACTGCAAAATCGGCGACTGGCTTGAGTTTGAGGAAAACGAAACACTTGTCTGCGAAAAAATAACGCCAAACGCCATTCTTGACGGCAAGCACTATCCAACTCTTACAGACAGTAAGCGTTTTGACATCACAGCAGATGTTTTCGTTGATGACGCTCATATTCTTTCAGGCTTCAAGTCAGATACAGTTTACCTTAAGAGTGATTTCCGTCCTCAGGTTATCAAGTTCAACTTCGGCAAGGTTCCCTACCTCGGTCTGTGGGCAAAACCGGGTGCGGAGTATGTCTGCATTGAGCCGTGGTACGGTCTTAATGATGATGACGAGTATAAAGAAGATTTCTCTCAGAAGCGTGACATTCAGCATATAGGAACTGATGAAGAGTTTGTATTCCCCTGGAGCGCAGAGATTATCGAATAATCCCATATACAGAACAATCCCCGAAAAACCATTACGGAATTTCGGGGATATTTTTATTTTACAATTTCAACCTTAAATTTGTTTGTCTGTGCAAACTTTGCCGCAGGTGAATTCGCAGGAGTAACAATAGTTATCTGCTTTTCCATCTGAAGAAATGCGGACTTGTCAATTGTTGCTGTCTGTTTCGGAATATATATTTTCTGAACACCTGAATTTGAGACAGCCAATGGTCCGATATA
This sequence comes from Clostridia bacterium, assembly GCA_024404095.1. Classification (GTDB taxonomy): domain Bacteria; phylum Bacillota; class Clostridia; order Oscillospirales; family Acutalibacteraceae; genus CAG-488. Next base: position 157,888 of record JAKSQO010000001.1, read on the forward strand.
AAGAACGCTGTCGGGAAGCTTAAGCTCCTTAAGTCCCTTACATCCGAGGAAGGTTGCGGATTCAAGTCGCTTAACTCCGTCATTGATTGTAAATGATTTAAGCTCTTCGTGACCGTTGAATGCATAAGGGCTGATTGTTTTTACAGATGCAGGGCAAGCATATGATGACAGATCAGCCGTGGAAAGCGCGTGATAAATCTTTGTCATGTCCTTGTTGTAAATAACACCGTTTTCAAAAATAAAGTTTTCATTTTTGCTGAAATCAAGCGATTTAATCGCAGTATTCAAAAATACTGCATCATTGATTTTTTCAAGGTCAGAGGGAATATTTACCTCCTCAAGAGATGCACAGTTGAGGAAAGCACTCTCTCCGAGACTGCGGAGACCGTCGGGAAGCTTAACGCTTTTGAGAGACTTGCAATCTCTGAACGCATTTTTTTCAACTGTTGTAACATACTTGCTTACTTCAACCGAAACAACATCGCTATCCTTAAAAGCACCCTCACCGATAGAAACGACTTTTTTACCTCTGAGTCTGTCGGGGAGCTTTACATTCTTTGCATCACCGTAATAACCCATAAGAACTGCGGTTCCCTTTTCGGTTCCGTCAACAAAGTCAAAATCCCAGACATCCTTGAGGTAGAAATATGAGCCTGTACCGACTGCAATAAGAACCACAAGCACAAAACAGGCAACTTTAATTGCATTTTTTAACATAACACACCTCAGAATTTATAGACTCTGACCTCATACGGCTTTGTAACAAAACCGTTGTCAACAATCTTATTGTCCTTATAGTTGCTTGCAACAAGCTCACCCGCAGAGAGGTCATAGCCCTTGGGTGCTTTGAATTTAACGGAACCCTCCTTGAATGAGCATACAACAAGAAGCTTTTCATTTCCAAGTACACGCTCATAAACATAGAGGTTGGGATTTGCATGATAATATTCCTTATACTTACCGTAAATAACAAGCTCATTGCCCTTACGGAAGTTAATAAGCTGACGGTAGAAATTAAGAAGTGAATCGGGATCGTTTTCAGCATCCTCAACATTGATTTCCTTGTAGTTATCATTGATACCAAACCACGGTGTACCTGTTGTGAAGCCTGCATTCTCGGACTTGTTCCACTGAACGGGAGTTCTTGCGTTCTCTCTGTTAACCTCAGATGAGAGCTTGAGGAAACGCTTTTCGCTGAAACCGAGTTTTTTGAAAATACGCCATGTGTTGAATGTAAGAACGTCCTTATAATCATCAACGCTCTTGACAGCCATATTGGTCATACCGATTTCCTGACCCTGATAGATAAACGGTGTACCGCACTGAAGAATATACATTGCGGCAAGCATTTTACCGCTCTCAACTCTGTACTTCAAATTACCGTAACGGTCAATGATACGAGCGTGGTCGTGGTTCTCAATATAAAGTGAGTTCCAGCCGATGCCGTACATCTTATCCTGCCACTTTGTAAGTGTTGACTTAAGCTTTGTAAGACTGAACGGAACCTTAACCCAGTCTGCCATAAAGCAGTCAGCGTTCATATGGTCAAAGGAAATAAGCATATCAAGAAGCTTATTCTTTCCGTCTGAGCAAAACTTAACTGCGTCATTGACACTTGTCATCGGACCCTCGCCGACTGTAAAGCAGTCATACTGGTCAGTTACCTTTCTGAACTCAGCAAGATATTCCTCAAGGTGCGGACCGTGCTTGTAATGCTCAACACCGGTTGCAACAGGAAGCGGGAATCCGTTCGGGAGACCCTCTGCCTTTGAAATAAATGTAATAACATCCTCACGGAAGCCGTCAACACCCATGTCAAGCCAGAATTTCATAATTGACTTAACCTCTTCACGTACCTTCGGGTTGTCCATATTGAGGTCGGGCTGACCCTTTGCAAAAACGTGAAGATAATACTCGTCAAGATTCTCATTGTATTCCCATGCACCGCCCTCAAAAATAGAAAGCCAGTTATTGGGAGGATTCTTGCCGTTACCCTTGCGCCAGATATAGTAATCATGGTAGGGATTGTCCTTGCTCTTACAGCTTTCGATAAACCACTGATGCTTATCTGATGTGTGATTGACAACAAGATCCATGAAAACACGCATACCGCGCTCATGAGCACCGTCAAGAATCATCTTAAAATCGTCAAGTGTACCGAATTCGGGGTTAATATTCTTATAATCGGAAATATCGTAACCATAGTCAGCATTGGGAGTCGGGTAAATCGGTGAGAACCAGATACCGTCAACACCGAGGCTCTTTATATAATCAAGCTTGCTGTAAACACCGGGCAGGTCACCGATACCGTCACCGTTGCTGTCGCAGAAGCTTCTTGTCCATATCTGATAAACAGACATCTCTTTATACCAGGTCTTTTTTATTTCAGCCATAAAAATTTCCTCCTTTATACATTTAGTAAATTATATCACATTACTTTTACAATTACAACAAAAAATATGCCGTACATCAACAAAATGTACGGCAGTTTTTCAGTTTTCCTTTACTTCTGGTTCTTCTGCAATTCGTTTGACGTCTTCAATTTCTCTTATTTCATCGAAGCTTTTCAGCATTTCACCCGCTGCAACAGGAGAAAAATCAGTTTCCTTCGGCGGTTCATATCTCCATAAAGAAACCCATCCGTTGAGGCTGACGCCCTTTACCCAATGGCGTGGGAAGCCTCCGCAGGACTGACATTCAAACATCTGATCCGACATAACAAGGAAACGATGTCTGAGTCTTACTCCGCATCTTTCGCTGAGCTCCTCAATGATAAGACGTTCACCTTTCTTTTTGCTCTCGTTAATAATTTTCTGGACTGTAAAAGGATTCAGAAAAATGCACTCCTTTCTGTCCCCAACCCCATAAGCATTACGCTATTGTAATAATAACATTTATTCTTTATAATGTCAATAAAGATGATTCTTAATTTACATTTATAATTTAATCACTTCACAAAATAAAAATTATGTTATATAATGTGTTTATTAAATTCGGAGGTAATGTTATGAAAACAGTAATTCTTGACGCATTTACATCAAATCCCGGTGACCTGAGCTGGAATAAAATTGAAAGTCTCGGTGAATTAACCGTATACGATTACACACCGAATGAAAAAATTGTTGAGCGCTGCAAGGATGCGGACGCAATAATTGACAACAAGGTTGTAATCACACGCGAGATAATTGAGCAGCTTCCGCAGCTTAAATATATCGGAATGCTCAGCACAGGCTTTAATGTTATTGATACTGCCGCCGCAAAGGAGCACGGAATTGTTGTCAGTAACGTGCCTACATACTCAACCTCCGCCGTTGCTCAGCTGACATTTGCTCTCATTCTTGAAACCTACAACCAGGTAGGACTTCACAGCAATGCAGTTCATAACGGTGAATGGTCATCCTGCCGTGACTTCTGTTTCTGGAAAACACCGCTTATTGAATTGAGCGGTAAAACAATCGGTATTATCGGCTTCGGTAAAATCGGAAATGAGGTCGCAAAAATCGCAGACGCTTTCGGAATGAACATTCTTTGCTATGTCCCGAGAAAAAAGCCGCTGCCCTCTTATAAAAATTTCCGTTTTGTTTCTCTTGATGAGCTTGCGAGGGAAGCTGACATTATTTCACTTCACTGTCCCCTCACACCCGAAACAACAGGTCTTATAAATGAAGAATTCATCTCAAAGATGAAAAAAAGCGCAATTGTTATCAACACCTCAAGAGGACCTGCTGTTGACGAAAAGGCACTTGCCGACGCAATCAATTCGGGCAGAATATACGGTGCAGGCGTTGACGTTCTTTCGACCGAACCGCCGAAAGCCGACAATCCCCTGCTTTCCTGTGACAGATGCTTCATCACACCTCACGTTGCGTGGGCAGGCTATGAAACACGTGTAAGACTGCTCGATGTTGTTTATAACAATCTTAAAGCATTTTGTGACGGAAACCCGATAAATGTAGTTAATAAGTAATCAAGTAAAGGGTCTGTCGCATTCAGATGCAGAAAGCGTTTTCTTCGACCCGAAGGCGTATATGATACTCCGGGAGGGCAAAAAACGCTTAGAAAAACAGCTGACTTTTATTGAATTTATTAAAAATAAGGGATTTAAGGTTTATATCTGAGTTTCGGATAGCCTTAAATCCCTATTTTGCTTTATCTTGTTTTTCGGTCTGAGCTAAATGTGACAGCCCCTTTTTCTTTAGAGAATTATGCAGATTAAGCCACTGCATCCCTCGTTAATTACCTTTTCAAGCGTTTCCTGAATTTTCATACGCGCATCAGTTGGCATACGGAAGAGCTTGTTATGCAAACCTTCATTCACAAGCTCATGGAGAGATTTGCCGAAAATATTCGACTCCCATATTTTTGTCGGATTTTCCTCAAATTCTTTAAGAAGATACATTATCAGATCCTCCGACTGCGATTCGCTGCCGACAAGCGGTGCAACCTCTGTATTGATATTGGCTTTCATCAGATGGATTGACGGTGCGCTTGCACGCAGACGAACACCGTACTTGCCGCCCTGTTTCATAATTTCAGGCTCCTCGAGAGTCAGCTCCTCCATTGTCGGCATGACAATTCCGTAGCCGGTTGCCTCAACCTCATCAAGTGCGTCCTTGATTCTGTCATACGATTTTTTAACTTTTGACAGCTCTGTTACCTGCTGCATCAGATCCTCCTGGTTTTCAACGTCAAGTCCTGTATTTTCAGCAAGGATTTTATAGAACATATCGTTCCGCACTATCGCACATACTGAGGCACTACCCTCGGCAAGGTCCATGTTACTCATATGAGCATATTCAAGATAGCTGCACTCGCTCATATCGGCAGCAAATTTTGATACATCCCTTGCTCTTGTCAGGCAAGCTGCCTTTTCGGTCACAAAATCGAAAATTTCACGCTTAAGCCAATGCTTGCGGTCAAGTGCCGTTACCCAACCCGGCAGTTCCACGCTTACCTCTTTGAGCGGAAATTCAAAAAGAATCTGTGAAAGAATATTTTTAATTTTCTCCTCGTCAAGCTGAAGACAGTTGACGGGAATTACAGGCACACAGTATTTTGCTGTCAGCTCCTCTCCAAGCTCTCGTGTATTCTGCGATTCAGGCTCAGTGCTGTTGAGCAGAACAACAAAAGGCTTGTTAAGAGCTTTCAGTTCACTTACTACCCTTTCCTCCGCTTCTGCATATTCATCACGAGGTATATCGCTGATTGTCGCATCCGTAGTAACAACAAGTCCGATTGTCGAATGCTCGTTGATAACCTTCTGCGTTCCGATTTCTGCCGCCATATTGAATGGGATTTCCTGCGGAAACCACGGTGTTTTGACCATTCGCGGCTGATCATTCTCAATATAACCGAGAGAGCTCGGAACAATATAGCCCACACAGTCAATCATTCTCACTTTAAAATGAGCGTTGCCCTGTAAATTGATTTCAACCGCATTTTCGGGTATAAATTTTGGCTCGGTTGTCATTATTGTTCTGCCCGAGGCTGACTGCGGAAGCTCATCAGTTGCACGTTCTTTTCGTGATGCATCCTCAATGTTCGGAAGAACAAGTGTGTCCATAAACTTTTTGATAAAGGTTGATTTGCCTGTTCTGACAGGACCGACAACACCTATATAGATGTCGCCGCCTGTCCTTGTCTGAATGTCATGGTAAATATTGACGCTTGCTGCTGTCATTGTTTTTCCTCCGTTCAGGTGTCAATTTATCTTTGTATATCAATATGAAACTTGTACGGATTTTATGACAGAAAAAAACCTGCACATCAGCGCAGGTCGAGTATGTTATATATTTCTGAATAATCGTCTATGAAATAATCTGCAAGCTGTTTAATCTCTTCACGATCAACCTCGGCAGAGTAATCAGCAACACCGATTACCTTGTAGCCTGCGGACTTTGCCGTCTTTATCGAGTACAGCGCATCCTCAAAAACAAAAACGTCGCTGTTATTCTCCGCACCGAGAAAATCTCGCGCCATATTAAAAATTTCAGGCTTGTCCTTATGCTTTCCGATATCGTGAGTAGAAAACACCTTGCTGAAATATTTAAGAATTCCATTGCGCTCAAGCGCAGGGTCAATAAGATACTGATTCGTGGCTGTTATAATGCACATTTTAACACCGTTATCCTGCATCTTCTGAAGAAACTCTTTAACTCCCGGCTTCGCTTCGGCGATATTAAAATAATAAAATTCGAGAATTTTGAGAAGCTCTGCCATAAGCTCATCATAGGTAAGAGGAAGCTTGTACTCCTCAATCATATACTTTATGCCATCAACATAACCGCGTGTGCGGAAGGTTTCGCCTGCGTGAGGTGTGATACCTCTCATCATAAGGTATGCGCCACCGCAGGTATCCCATATATGCATTGAATCAGTCAGCGTTCCGTCAACATCAAAAATTGCGTATTTAATCTTTTCCATAAAAAATCCTTTTTCAAAACTAAGAGACGGTTATAAGCCGTCTCTTAAAAATGTTTATTAAAGTCCTGCAAAAAATCTGAAAATTACAATAACAGGATAGAGAAGAGTTCTGTATTTTGATTCTTCCATATAGTTTATCCATCTGTAAATCGGATTGTTCGGCACATCATAAGGTGTAACATCGAGTGTTTCAACCAGAACGTTACCTGTAACGCTGAACTTGTATGCATTATTTTCCGCATTTCTTGTTGTACCGAATACGCCTTCCTTGATAAGGAAGTTGTAAACCTTGCTGTGGTCAAGCTTTTTATTGAGGTCAAACTCAATAATTGTCTTTTTGCCGCTGAATTCAACAGTTGCATCTGCAAGTGTTATTGTGCAGATGTTGTTTGCAGCATCGTTTGTACCGACTGTGAGAAGCACATCCTTTGTCAAAAGCTTTCTGCCCGAGCCGGTAATTGTAATCTGAACACGATCAACAGTATCCTTTTTCCAAGTGCCTGTAAGAGCTTTAATAGAAACAGAATCAAAATCAAATGTATCATCTGCTGCAAAAGCAATCACGGGAATGGTAAATATAACTGTCATTGCAAGGATAACTGAAAGAACTTTTTTGATTGTTTTTTTCATAAAAGCACCTCATCATTTTCATTTTTATACATTATACCATTACATAAAAAATAATGCAAGACCGAAAGGTGTTACAATTTAACGGTTTTGTCAACGTGTAAGTTTGGCAAAATTAGCCATAAGCTTCTTTGTACCTGCCTTTTCAAAGGCAATTTCAAGCAAGGTATCATTTCCGACAGGCTGTGAAGAAAGAACCACACCCGTGCCGAAAACCTTATGCTTGACAGTATCGCCGATTTTAAATGTTTCCTTCGGAGCGGACGGTTTTGCCGCCGCGGCAGCAGGCTTTTGACGTGACAACTGCGAAGAGAACCCACGGTTTATCGGCTTGCCGCTTGTGAAATCGTCACCGAAATCTCTGTAAGGCTCATCCTCCGCACTGCGTTTAAATGAGGTATACGAAGTTGCGCCTGTGCAGTTTTTCAGCTCCTCGGGAATTTCATTTATGAATCTTGACTGAGGATTGTGCGTTGTTGAGCCGAACATAAGGCGTGTTCTTGTATTGGTAAGATACAGGCACTTTTTCGCTCTTGTGATTCCTACATATGCAAGTCGGCGCTCCTCCTCCATATCGTCGGGATTATAGATAGACTGAGCACCGGGGAAGATACCCTCTTCCATTCCGACAATGAAAACGTGAGGGAATTCCAAGCCCTTTGCCGAATGAAGCGTCATCATTACAACCGCATCGGTATCGGCATTGTAGTTATCAATATCCGTCATAAGAGCAATTTCCTCAAGAAAACCGTTGAGCGTCGGCTCTTCTGTCTCCTCTTCGTATCGAATCAGGTTATTCTTAAGCTCCTTAAGGTTCTGCTTTCTGTCCTCAGCAGTTTCCTTATCGGCATTAAGAGAAATATAATATCCCGTCTTATTCATTGTCATCTCAAGAAGCTCCGACGGCTTCAGCTCCTGCCCTGCTTCAATCAGCTCACAAATCATATGACTGAAGTCAAGAAGCTTTGCACTTGCACGGCTGAGTGCCGGGTAGGAATCGGCATTTGAGATAACGTCAAATATGCTTACACCGAGACCTGCGGCAATTTCCGAAGCATTGTTTAGCGTTGTATCACCTATTCCCCTCTTCGGTTCGTTGATAATTCTTCTCAATCTTACGTTATCGGCAGTATTGTTGATAAGAGTAAGATAGGCAAGCGCATCCTTGATTTCCTTACGCTCATAGAAACGGAGTCCGCCGATAATTCTGTACGGAACGCCTGCACGGACGAACGCATTTTCGACATTGCTTGACTGAGCATTCATTCGATAAAGAACTGCGTGGTCGCTCATTTTCAATCCGTCAGCTACATTTTTCATTATAGTATCGGCAATATAACGTGCTTCCTCACGCTCATCATATGAGGTATTGACGGTAATTTTATCTCCCTTACCGTTATCAGTCCAGAGGTTTTTACCCTTTCTCTGCTGATTATTCTTTATAACAGCGTTGGCGGCATCAAGAATATTCTGAGTTGAACGGTAGTTCTGCTCAAGTCTTATAACCTTGGCATCGGGATAACGCTCCTCAAAGCTGAGAATATTCTCAATTGTAGCTCCTCGGAATTTATAAATACTCTGGTCATCATCACCGACAACACAGATGTTTCTGTATTTATCCGCAAGTATACTTGTCAGAACATACTGAGCGTGGTTGGTGTCCTGATACTCGTCAACAAGAATGTACTTGAATTTGTTCTGATAGTATTTTCTGACTTCTTCATTCTTTTCAAGAAGCTCAACCGTCTTGAAAATCATATCGTCAAAGTCCATTGCATCGGCATTCTTAAGAAGCTTCTGATAGCATTCATAAGCCTTACCGATTGTTTTAAGTCTGATGTCAGCACCCGCATTGGCTATGTACTCCTCGGGACCGATAAGCATATCCTTTGCGCGGCTGATTTCTTTAAGTATAGTTTTATGTGACAGCATCTTGTCGTTGATATCAAGAAGTCTCTGTGCTTCCTTCATTACACGTTTGCTGTCGTCAGTATCGTAAATCGTAAAATGTGAGCTGTAACCGAGAGCCTCACCGTAACGGCGCAGTATGCGTGCACAGGTTGAGTGGAACGTGCTTGCCCAAATGTCATTTGCTGCGTCTCCGAGAAGTGCGGAAAGTCTTGCCTTAAGCTCGCCTGCCGCCTTGTTTGTGAATGTGATTGCAAGAATCTCCCAAGGCTGAGGAGCGTTGACAGTAAGCAGGTCATACACATCAAAAATGTCAATTGTCGGGTCATCAAGATACGCGCGCATAAGCTCGATATCCTGCTCAGTCGGTTCAAAATCAACATAATCGGAGTTGTACGCATCACCGTATTTAATCATTGAAGCAATTCGGTTAACAAGAACTGTTGTTTTTCCGCTGCCCGCACCTGCAAGAAGCAGCAAGGGGCCTCTTACTGTATAAATAGCCTCTTGCTGCTTGTCGTTCATTTTTGAAAAATCTTTTGCAATTATGCGGCGGCGAAGTTCAAAGAATTCGTCATTAAACATAATCAATGTCCTTTTATATTGAAATTACGTTTGCCATCTTGTAAAGATCCATATCAATGTGCTTCTTCATATTAAGAGCCTCGAAGATATCGAAATCAACAATCTGATCCTTCTGCATAGCAACAACACGGTTGCCGATGCCGTTCATAAGAAGCTCAACCGCACGGTAGCCCATCTGGCTTGCTACAACACGGTCACGAACTGTCGGTGAACCGCCGCGCTGCACGTGAGCAAGAACCATAGCTCTTGACTCAACACCTGTTTCAGCCTCGATAGCCTTTGCAAGCTCATCAACTGTAATTATACCGTCAGCAGCAATACCCTCAGCAACGATAACAAGGAAATGCTTCTTGCCTGTTCTCTGTGTACGGCGGATTCTTTCAAAAACGTCGCGGTTAAGGTCAAACTCGACCTCAGGAATAAGAATTGCTGTTGCTCCGACTGCGATACCTGCGTTAAGAGCAAGGTATCCTGCACGTCTGCCCATAACCTCGATAACTGAGCAGCGGTCATGTGAAGCTGATGTATCACGGATACGGTCAACCATTTCCATGATTGTATTCATACATGTATCATAACCGATTGTATAGTCACAGCAAGCGATATCATTGTCGATTGTGCCCGGAACACCTACGCAGGGAATACCTCTCTCTGAAAGGTCACGTGCGCCTCTGAAAGAACCATCACCGCCGATAACAACGATACCCTCAATGCCGTATGCATTACACATATCAATAGCCTTCTGCATACCTTCCTCAGTTGCAAATTCCTTGCTTCTTGCTGAATGAAGAACTGTACCGCCTCTGTGGATGATATCACATACTGAACGGATTTCCATAGGAATAAGATTGCCTTCCATAAGACCCTTATAGCCGCGGTCAATACCGTAAACCTTAACATTATTTTCGCAAGCTGTGCGTACAACCGCTCTTACCGCGGCATTCATGCCCGGAGCGTCTCCGCCGCTTGTCAATACACCGATAGTTTTCATAGTAAACTTCCTCCTTGGATTGTAATATACAACATTTGGTATGATACACCAGTTTTTATAAAATGTCAAATAAAATCGAATAATTATTGAAGAACAACATTTTCGTCGCCAAGCACCCGTCTGAGCTCGTTAAGAAGCGGCTCATTGATATCAACAAAGCGGTCAAAGGGCATGGGAACATACTTTTTTGTATCCATAAAGTAGTAGTAAAGCGGTGTTCTTCCGTCAAAAATCGCAAGCAGCTTTTCCGTTTGCAACTTTTCAGCTGAGTTTTCAGAGCTGAAACGAAGAAAAAGTCCGCTTCGCTTTTTCTTCAGGTTTTCCTGCTTCGGTTGTTGCGGAGCAGTTCTGCCCTCAAGAGCTTTATCCACGGTCATAATATGCTCACAGATAAGCTTCGGCGGTTCATCATCTCTGACGTCAAGTCTGCCGGAGAAAACAAGCACATTTCCTTCTGTTACAAGCTGAGAGTTTTCAAGCAGGGTTTTCGGGAAAATAACAGTCTCAACTGAGCCGGTCATATCCTCAACATCAACAAAAGCCATGGTGGTGTCACTCTTGGTAACCTTTTTCTTCACATGGTTTATTATGCCCATAGTTTTTACTCTTTCGCCGTCTTTATAACGGGAACCCGATTCACTTCCAGCTTCAAGCAGATCTCCGATTTTAGCACAGTACAGCTTTTCGGCGACCTCGCCGAACTGTGACATCGGATGTCCCGAAAGATAAAGTCCCGTTGTCTCCTTCTCCATTTTGAGAAGCTCGCTGTGCGGAAACTCGTCAGCGTATTTCAGCTTCGGTTCAACAGGCGCTTCGCTGTCACCGAATCCGACATCAAACAGACCTATCTGACCCTCGACATTTCGTCTGCGTTTATTGTCAAGGTCATCAATAATCTCGTTCATTCCAATCATCATCTGACGTCTGTTTGCACCCAGACCGTCAAGCGCACCGCTCTTGATAAGGCTTTCGACCGCACGCTTGTTGAAATCCGCACCGTGCATTCTTGAGCAGAAATTATAAAACGAGGTAAATCTGCCTGTTCTGCGTTCAGCGATAATATTTCTGATAAAGTTTCTGCCGAGATTTTTTATTGCAAGCATACCGAATCGGATATTGCCATCACTTACCGTGAAGCTTTCCGCACTCTCATTTACATTCGGAGGCAGAACCTTTATATTGATTCGGTTGCACTCATTTGTATAGTTTGCTACCTTATCCGAAGAATCAAGCACACTCGACAGAAGTGCCGCCATAAACTCACACGGATAGTGACATTTAAGATATGCGGTCTGATACGCAACATAAGCATATGCTGCCGCGTGAGATTTATTGAAAGCGTAGGATGCAAATGAGGACATATCGTCAAAAATATCGTTTGCAACCTCGGCAGGTATTCCCCTGTTTACACAGCCGTCACACTCAACGCTTCCGTCCTCACGAATCATTCCGTAAATAAAATTCTTTCGCTCCCGTTCCATTACGTCATGCTTTTTCTTCGACATAGCACGGCGAACAATATCAGCTCTGCCGTATGAGTAGCCTGCAAGAGAGCGGAAAATCTGCATAACCTGTTCCTGATAGACCATACAGCCGTTGGTAACATCAAGAATATCACGAAGCTTTTCTGTTTTATATTTAGTGTCTTCAGGGTGATGGCGGTTATGAATATAAGTGTCAATCGAATCCATCGGACCCGGGCGGTAAAGAGAAATAACGGCAATCAGATCTTCAATATTGACAGGCTTAAGTCCTGTCAGTACGTTTTTCATTCCTGCCGATTCAAACTGGAACACGCCCTCGGTACTGCCCTCGGACATCATTCTGAATACAGCCTTATCCTCCGTGCTGACCTTATATATATCAAAATCCTTTTCTTTTCTGCGAATCATCTTCTCGGCATCGCTGATAACCGTCAGCGTACGAAGTCCGAGGAAGTCCATTTTCAGAAGACCAAGCTCCTCAAGAGTGGTCATTGTATACTGAGTTACAGGTGAATCATCGTTCAGAGCAAGCGGAACATATGAAGCAACAGGGTCACGTGTAATAACAACACCTGCCGCGTGGGTTGATGTATGTCTCGGCATACCTTCGACCTTCATTGAAGTGTCAATAAGGTTCTTTATCTCCTCGCTGCTGTCATAGAGAGCCTTTAACTCGGGTGACTTTTTAAGTGCCTTTTCAATAGTAATATTCAGCTCTCTCGGAACCTGCTTTGAAACATTATCCACCACATTATAGGCTATGCCCATAGCACGTCCGACGTCACGGATTGCCGCACGAGCCGCAAGTGTTCCGAAAGTAACAATCTGCGCTACGTGGTCAGCACCGTACTTGTTTACAACATAGTCGATAACCTCACCGCGCCGCTCATAACAGAAGTCAACGTCAAAGTCGGGCATACTGACACGTTCGGGATTGAGGAAACGCTCAAAAAGAAGGCTGTATTTCATCGGGTCAATTCCCGTGATACCAATACAGTAAGCCGCTATACTTCCTGCACCCGAACCTCTGCCGGGGCCGACAGGAATACCTTTTTCCTTTGCGTGACGGATAAAATCGTGAACAATAAGATAGTAATCGACATATCCCATCTTGTTTATTACACCAAGCTCATATTCAAGCCGCTCAATGTATTCCTTCGGGGGATTTTCGCCGTAATTACGATAAAGTCCTTTATAGCACTGCTCCCTGAACCAGTCAAAGTGGTCACGGCCGTCGGGAACTTCAAAATGAGGAAGCTTCGTGTTGCCGAATTCAAAGTCATAATTGCACATATCGGCAATCTTCTGAGTATTATCTACTGCCTCGGGCACGTGACTGAAAAGCTCCCGCATTTCATCCTCTGATTTGAGATAGAACTCATCCGATTCAAACTCAAGACCGTTGCTCTGCCCAAGAGTTGTGTTTGTAGCAATGCAGATTAGCACCTGCTGAATTTTGCTGTCATCTTTTTTTACGTAATGCGTATCGTTGGTCGCAACAAGCGGTATACCTGTCTCCTTTGACAGCTTAATCAGCTGAGGTTCGATAACCTGCTGTTCACGTATTCCGTGATTCTGTAATTCAAGGTAGAAATTTCCCTCGCCGAATATCGAATTATACCACAGCGCACGTTCCTTTGCCCTGTCATAATCCCCCGCCGTCAAGGCTCTCGGAATTTCGCCTGCAAGACAGGCCGACAGTGCAATAAGTCCGTCATGGTACTCCTCAAGAAGCTGTCTGTCAATTCTCGGCTTTGTATAAAAGCCCTCTGTCCACGCCTTTGAAAGCATTGCAATCAGATTCTGATATCCCTGCGCATTTTTGCACAGCAAAACAAGATGATACCTTTCGTTGTCGAGAGCGTGAACCTTGTCAAAACGTGTTCGAGAAGCGACATAGACCTCACATCCGATAATCGGCTTGATGCCCTTCGCCTTCGCTTTTTTATAAAAATCCACAGCACCGTACATAACACCGTGGTCGGTAATTGCAATTGAAGTCTGACCAAGCTCAATCGCACGGTCAAGAACATTGTCAAGTCGGCAGGCTCCGTCCAGAAGACTGTATTCGGTATGAAGATGTAAATGTGTGAATCCCGGCACGAAGCTCACTCCCTTTATTTTTCGTATTTTTCCGCTATTGATATAATTTTTTCAAACCTGTGATTTACTCCCGAACGTGAAATCGGAACTGTAAGTGATTCGCCAAGCTCCTTTAATGACATATCGGGATTTTCAAGTCTTAAAACTGCAAGCTCTTTCAGCTCAGCAGGTAAGGAATTAAGTCCCTGCTTCTGCTCAATAAGTCTGATTGCGTTGACTTGATTCAGACCCGCTTCAATCGAACGGCTCATGTTCGCCGATTCAAAATTCATTCTTCGGTTAATCTTGTTGCGAACATCCTTCTGAACCTTGATGCCCATAATATAGATACTTGAATTAACAGCACCCATCATCGTCAGAACATCCTCAATATTCTCGCTGTCCTTCATATAGACAACATTTGAGTATTTTCTGACTATGTATTTGGCATTGATATCAAGGTTGTTAAGAAGCTTAATCAGATCCTGACTCAGCTTCATATGCGGAACAACAAACTCAAGATGATAGTTCTTGTCGGGATTTGATACTGTACCGCATACAAGGAATACGCCCTTTATAAAAGCGCCGTAGCATTCATCATCCTCAAAAATTCCGTGATTTATTCGTACGGAAATATCATTTACCGAATGGTCAAAATGTTCAATAATCTTTTTTCTGTCCGCAGAGGTTGCGATTTTCAATGTATATTTTCCGCTTTTCAGCCTGCTGATATGCGGAGTTACACCTGTAACAGTCTTAATCGACTCTGCAAATGAATTTATTACACATTCATAATCCGAGGCACAGCAGATTGAGCGGGGCGAAAAGCTTTTGCCAAAAAGGAGAAAGCCGTACGTGTAAGCACGCAGACAGCTTTCCGACATTATATTATTTTCTGTTAATTCGGTTTTCACATCACCTGTGAAGGACATATGTATTACCTCTGTTATTTTTCAATATCTCTGTGTTTGATTGAAACTGAATATCCCTGCGATGAGAGATGATTCTTTATCTGCTCGGCAAATGTTACCGAACGGTGCCTGCCGCCTGTGCATCCGATTGCAATAACAAGCTGGCTCTTTCCTTCTGCCCTGTAAAGCGGAACAGAATAATCAATAAGGCTCTGGAGTCTTTTAAGAACCTCCTGCGACTGTTCGTGGTTCATAACATAATTGCTGACATCCTCTTCAAGTCCTGTTCTGTATTTCATTGACGGGATATAGAATGGATTTGGCAGACAGCGAACATCAAAAACAAGGTCTGCGTCACCCGGTATGCCGAACTTGAAGCCGAAAGACATACAACGGATTTTAAGCGAAGAAACAGGGTCTTCAAGGAAAAGTTCAGCAACACGCTGACGGCACTCGGCGACCGATGATTTTGAAGTATCAATCGTATAGTCAGCAATAGTGCGGATTCCAAGTGTCAGCTCACGCTCTCTTGCGATTGAAGCGGTAAGCGAACCGTCACATCTTTCAAGCAGAGGATGTTTGCGCCTTGTCTCTTTATAACGGCGGATAAGCACATCATCGTCAGCATCAACGTAAAGAATTTTGAAATCCACGTTGTTTCTGCGAAGCTCTTCAAATGCTTCAGGGAACTTTTTTAAATTATGCTCGCCGACACGGATATCGGTAATTGTTGCAACCTTTTTATTCGCGTCGGGTGACGAGCTGATAAACTGAGCGATAGTCGGAATAAGCTTCGGAGGCATATTATCAGCGCAGAAAAAGCCAAGATCCTCTAACGCATCTGTAACAGCGGACTTACCTGAGCCCGACATACCTGTAACAATCAATAATTCCATACTAACACTCTCCGATTTTATTCTTCAATAAGTCTTACCTCAGGTTCAAGCAGAACCCCTTTTTCTTTAAGCACAGTTTCCTGCACCATTTTTATCAGATTCATAACATCAGCTGAAGTAGCACCGCCCTTGTTAATTACAAAGCCTGCATGCTTTTCGCTGACCTGAGCACCGCCGACCGAAGCTCCCTTAAGTCCGCACTCCTGAATAAGCGCACCTGCAAAATAGCCCTCGGGACGCTTGAAGGTACTGCCTGCACTCGGGTATTCGAGCGGCTGTTTATCTTTTCTTCGCTGTAAAAGCTCAAACATCTTCGACTTGATTTCATCACGGTTACCTTTGTGAAGCTTTATTTTAAGCGAAGTTATAATGAAGCCGTTATGCTCAAATGCGCTTGTGCGGTAACCAAGTCCAAGCTCACCGTCCGAAAGAGAACCTGCATTACCGTCAAGGTCAATGTAATTGCAGGACACAAGAACATCCTTCATCTCTCCGCCGTACGCGCCTGCGTTCATATAAGCCGCACCGCCCGCACTTCCGGGTATACCGAACGCAAATTCAAGACCCGAAAGATTATTCTCAAGTGCAAAATTACAGACCTTAACCATTGTAATTCCTGCGTCGCACTCAATTGTTTCATCATCAAAAAGCCAAACTGAAGCGTTCGTACGGCACATATTTATAACCACTCTGTCAAGTCCGTTGTCGGAAATAAGCATATTGCTTCCGTTACCGAGGATAAAAGGCTCAACACCCTCATCCTTACAGCATTTTACAACTGCGGCAAGACCTTCATCGGATACAGGAGTAACCATAAGACGTGCATTGCCGCCAATCTTAAAGGTAGTATATGCGCTCATCGGCACATCATACTCCGCTTTGCATCCGACACTCAGAGCAAGATTATATATCTTCTCAAAATTCATAGCTGACATCTCCGATTACTCAACAAGAGCGGCACCGATAATACCGGCATCGTTTCCGAGAACAGCCTTGCAGATTTTTGTCTGCTTTTTTGCGTATTTTGTATATCTTTCTTCTTCGACATATTTTCTGATGGGGTTAAGAAGATTGTCGCCTTCGTTGCTGATTCCGCCGCCGATACATACAACATCAGGCTGGAATGTATTTACGATATTTGTAACGCCGACTGATACATAGTAGATGTACTTGTCAACAACTTCCTTTGCAGCCTTATCGCCTGCGTACATTGCGTTAAATGCAGTTCTGCCGCCAACCTTTTCAATGTCGCCGTCACACTCTGCCCACATCTTGCTGTCGGGACATTCAAGCATCTTTGCCTTTGTCTGAGAAATAAGAGCAGTTGCAGAAGCATATCTCTCCCAGCAGCCCTTACGTCCGCAGTTGCACTGCTCACCGTTTACAACGATTACCGTATGACCCATCTCGCCGGCTGCATCATTGATACCGCCGAGAACCTTACCGCCGAGGATAATTCCGCTTCCGACACCTGTACCGAGGGTAACAGCTACAAGATTCTTGACACCGTTGCCTGCGCCTGCATATGCCTCGCCGAGAGCAGCGGCATTTGCGTCATTCTCAAATGCGCAGGGCTTGCCTGTTCTCTCTTCAAGCATCTTCTTTGCGGGTACGTTGTCAAACTTAAGGTTGTTTGAGAACTCAATAAGTCCGCTTTCTTTGTTTACCGAGCCGGGAGTTCCGACGCCGATGCATTTAACATCATCCATTGTGATGCCTGCATCCTCAACCGCAAGAAAAACAGCCTTTGCGATATCGTCAAAAATTTCCTCTGCAGGGCGCGGAGCGTTGGTTTTTACCTTGCCTCTGCCGATAATCTTATATTCTTCGTCAACAACGCCTACTGCAATATTTGTTCCGCCTAAATCCACACCGATTCTATACATAACTAATTCCTCCAAAAATTAAAAATTGTGCCAGATTTCAAGTTCTTCTTCTTCGGGTACAATGTCATCCGTCATTCCAAGATTATGCAGGAGCTGACGTGCGGCATTATAACCCATTTTTTTCTGACGGTTGTTCATCGCAGCCGCCTCAATGATAATTGATATATTTCGTCCGGGAGTAACCGGAACAACTGAAAACGGAACCTTAACACCGAGAATGTCAATCGTTTCCGAATCAAGACCAAGCCTGTCGTAGTTTTTCTGAGGGTCCCAAGGTTCAAGCTGAATAACCATATCAATCTTGTCAGAGACCTTAACGGAGCCGACACCGAAAAGTCGTCTTGCGTTGACAACGCCGACACCGCGAAGCTCAATGAAATGCCTGATGTTTTCGGGAGCCGAGCCGACAAGCGTTTTATGCGATACGTTTCTGATTTCAACCGCATCATCGGCAATAAGTCGATGTCCTCTTTTAATAAGCTCAAGCGCAGTTTCACTCTTACCTACACCGCTGTCACCGAGAATCAGAACGCCTTCACCGTAAACCTCGACAAAAACTCCGTGACGGGTAATTCGGGGAGCAAGCTCCGCACTCAGATATGAAATCAGAATTGCCATACAGTCGGATGTACCGTCCTGCGAGCTTAATACGGGAACCTCATATTTCTTTGCAAGCTCAATAAATTCATCCGAGCATTTCTTGCCTCTTGTTATAATAACAGCAACAGGCTTTTTGGAAAGAAATCTTTTGATTCTTCTTGTCATTTCCTCAGGACGTCCGCTGTTGATATACTCAAGCTCAGCTATTCCGAGAAACTGAATTCTGTCGGGGTCAAAATATTTGTTAAAGCCCGCAAGCAAAAGTCCGGGACGGTAAACGTCGGGAGATGTTACCATTATTTCACTCAAAGGCTTTGGTGTATAAAACACATCAAGAGAATGTGTCTTGACTATTTTTTCAAGAGATATGGAATACTTTGTTGCCATAAACCTTACTCCTATTGAACTTCAGGTAATTGAAAAAACGCAGTTACCCATATTATTACCGATACAGTATACTATAAAAACAAAAATCTTCCAATAGTTTTTAAGAAAATTTTAAAAAATTTTAAAAGCCCTGCTTGTGCAGAGCTTTTAATTTATAACACATTTATTATTTTTTCTATAATATTTGCTATCACATCGTTTGCAGAAAAGATAATGCTGTTGAAATATATCAACGCAACTACACACGCAATCAATGCAAGCACCATTTCAACAATTCTCGCCCATGTATATTTTTTCCCGAAACGTAAAAGGAAATAGATAAAGAGCAATAACAAAAATGAAGCTGCGGAAATTAAAACAACCTTAATGTAATCGGGTATTTCCCCAACAACTATTATACTTTTTCCGAAAACCAATAATATTATAAAAGCAAAAGCGCTGAGAATAAAACTGGCAAAAAAAGCTCCGACAACAAGATAAGTATCAAACTTTCTTGATACATCATCAACTTTCTGCGGTTTTGAAGTGTTCACAGTCTCATTGTTTTCAATCCGTTCAAATCGCGGACAGATTTTTTCAGGAAGCACGGTTTCGTGATGATAAAGAGTACAGTAACCTTTTTCTCCGATGGCTTGTGTAAAGAATCTGCAATCAAAACAACTTTGTTCATCTGTACTGTTCGTCACAATCACCTCCGCAGACCAAGCTTAAACTTTCCAAAGGAAAGTATATCACCGCAATACCTTTTTGTCAACATTTACATAATATCGATTGTGCGATTTGTCATATTATAACTATTTTTTTAACAATTTAGTTGTGATTTCATACAACTTTACAAACAACAAAAGTTATTTTTCAATACAAAGCTTGATAAGATCGTCAACGTCAGCTGTCGCAACACACTCAACGGTATCAGCAGCACCGTAGTAAATCTTAACCTCACCGCTGTCCTCAAGAATCATTCCGCCGGGGAAGATAACATCTGTACGGAAGCCCTCATCCTTTTCCCATGTCTTTTCAGAAGCGATGAGCGGCTTGTCATACATTCCGATAACCTTTGACGGATCCTCAAGGTCAAGAAGAGCAATACCGGATGTATAAATCTTCTGCCATCTGTCCTCCCAGCCATGCTTGCCTCTTGTTGTATCAAGATAAACAGCGTGGAAGGTTGTAAGCCAGCCTTTTTCTGTCTTTACCGGAGGAGCAGCAGGGCCAACCTTGTCATTTGCAAACGGTACATTTTCAACCGCAAGAACAAGCTTGTTGTTACCCCAGAACTTAAGGTCAGGTGACTGTGCAAGCCACATATCAAATCTGTCATGATGACCTCTTGAATAAACAGGCATCGGACGTTCAAGTCTTGTGTAAAGTCCGTTAACCTTTTCAGGGAACAGAACCATATTTCTGTTATCGGGTGCAGAGATTGAAAGAATATCATAGTGATAGAAGTCCTCTGTCTTTGCGATTCCGCCGTGAAGTCCGTGATGAGTGTCAACCGCAAAGCACATATAGCATTCGCCGTCAATAACAGTAAGTCTCGGGTCATAGGCACGCTTGTAGTCACCGCCCTCAAGCTTGAAGCAAGGTGTGGGCTGAACCTCCCAGTTTATACCGTCATCACTCAGAGCAAGTCCGAGATTTGTTCCGTCAAGCCTGTGAGCATCATAATCGCCGTAGTCATTACGGAACACCATAACATACTTTCCGTTGTATTTTGTAACACCTGCATTGAATGTGAGCGCCGTCTGATATGGTATATCAAAGCGTGTAAGCACAGGCTTTTCTAACTTTTTTATTACTGATGCTGATACAAAATCTTCCATTTTAAAAACTCCTTGGGTTTTAATTATTTAAGCAGACTTGAAAAATCTGCAAGTGCTTCTGAAATTTTTATCTGCTGAGGGCACACTGCTTCACAGCTTCTGCAGCCTACGCAGGCTGACGGGTGCTTTGACTCCGGTACTGATGAAAGATACATCGGTGCAAGGAAGCCGCCGCCTGTAAACTTATGCTCGTTATAAAACTCGAGTAGCTTAGGTATATCGAGTTCCATCGGACAATACTCCGTGCAGTAGCGGCACGCAGTACACGGAACGGTATTGAGCATACTTTGAGTAATAGAATCAAGCGTTTTCCGCTCTTTTTCATTCAGCGGCTTATCCTCGCTGAAAATTTTAATATTTTCCTCAACCTGGTTAAATTCCGTCATACCGGAAAGACATACAACAGCCTCAGGAACGGACTGAATAAATCTTAATGCCCATGCCGCATCGCTTTCATCCGGACGAAGCACCTTAAGCTTTGCGGAATTTTCGTCAGACAGCTTTGCGAGCTTTCCTCCCCTTACAGGCTCCATAACCCATACGGGAATATTCCACTCATTAAGAAGCTCAACCTTTTCCTTTGCCTTCTGGAATGTCCAGTCAATGTAGTTTATCTGAAGCTGGCAAAATTCCATAGCTGAACCGTAAGCGTCAAGGAATCGCTTCATAACCTCACAGTCTCCGTGAGCAGAGAAACCGAGATGCTTTATTCTGCCGTTTTTCTTCTGCTCAACAAGATAGTCAAAAATTCCGTAGCTCCTGTCGAGATACATATCAATATTCTTTTCGCAAACATTATGGAAAAGATAGAAATCAAAATACTCAACCTGACATTTTTCAAGCTGCTTTTCAAAGATTTCCTTAACCTTAGGCATATTGCTCAAATCATAGCCCGGGAATTTTGAGGCAAGGTAAAAGCTGTCACGCGGATACTTTTTCAGCAGCTTACCGACAACAATCTCAGAGTTACCGGAATGATAGCCCCAAGCTGTATCGAAATAGTTTACTCCGTTTTTATAAGCATAATCAATAAGCTCGACCGACTTTTCCTCATCAATCACATTGTCCTGACCGTCAATAACGGGCAAACGCATTGCGCCGTAACCGAGTGCAGAAAGTTTTATATTCTGAAACTCCTTATATATCATATAAAAATCTCCTTTCAGACTAAATATATGATATCAATTTAATCTATCCATGTCAAACACTTTTTATTGATTTTTCATAAATAATGTGGTAAAATCGAAAAAGTAATCTACATTTTGTCTTTTAACCCAAAATGTTAAAAGCTGTTGAGGGAGATGTCATTATGGAAAAAGAAAAACTCAAGGTTCTTGTTAAGAACATTGAAACAAAAACACTTACTGACGCTGAAAGAAAAAAAGCAAAAGGAAGCTTTATTGACCTTCCGAGCGGAAATACACATTACGAAATGAAGGGAGAGGGCGAAGTCTGCGTGCTTGCTCACGGTTACGCTACCCCCTACTTCATTTATGATAAGGTTTTTGACCGTCTTGTAAGTGAAGGCTACAAGGTTATTCGTTACGATCTTCTCGGCAGAGGTCTTTCGGAACGAATTAAGGGAAAATACACACCCGAGCTTTTCGCAAAACAGCTCAACGAGCTTACCGAGGCTCTGCTCGGCAAGGATGAAAAATTCTATCTGTTCGGCACATCAATGGGCGGTTCTGTTACAACTGCGTTCTGCCGTATGTATCCCGGTAAGGTTAAAAAGCTCATCCTTCTTGCACCAGCGGGAATGGATACGTTCAAGCCCCCGTTCTATATGCATCTTGTCTCCTCTCCTTTGCTCGGAGATCTTCTCTTCAGCATTATCGGCGGTAAAATTCTTCTGAAAAAGTGCGCAAGCGAGCTTATCTATTCAGGTACCGATGTTGAAGAATATTATATGAATGAATTTGCATATTCGGCTCAGTACAAGGGTATGCATCAATGCACACTCTCAAGTCTGAGAAACACTATTCTCAATACAGGTGAAACTGTTAAAGGCTATTACAGCGTTGCAAAGCAGAAGCTTCCGATGCTTGTAATATGGGGTACTGCCGACAAGACAATGCCCTACTATCAGATTGACCGTATGAAAGAAATCTGTCCGCACGCAAAATTTGAAACATTTGAAGGCTCGGGTCACATCTTCCTCTTTGATGAGGGCGACCGTACAATGGATATTGTAATGCCTTTTATAAAGGAGAACTGAATGAATATTTACGAAGGCTTTCATTGCCACCCTACCGTCTGCGCTGTCGGAAATAATTATCAGATTATTGTTCCCGTTAAATTTCAGATGCTGTTCTGTGTAAAAGTCGGAGACAGAATCTACTATAATCACTCGAACGGAATACGCATTTCTTCAGCTGAAATTCAGCGTGTCACAGTTCCTGCGAAGGAGCTTGACCGTGAAAAGGAATATACTGTTATCTGCAAGAAGATGATTGAACGCAAACCGTACCGTTCGGTTGTAGACCAGAATGAAATCAGAATTACATACAGCTTTAAGCCGATTGAAAAAACTGAGGGAATAAATATCTATCAGATAGCTGACGCACACGGCTACATCGACGAAACAGTCGGTGCTGCAAAAAATTTCAATAAGGATATCGATCTCCTTATTCTCAACGGCGATATTGCTAACGCATCCGATACATTTGAACAGGTTATAACCTGTTATAAGATTGCATCGGGAATTACAGAGGGTACCGTCCCCTGCATTATTTCACGCGGCAATCACGACCTCAGAGGTAAATACGCCGAGGTGCTTGTTGACCATATGCCTAACCGTTACGGCAACTCATACTACACCTTCAAAGTAGGCTGTATATGGGGAATTCTTGTCGACTGCGGTGAGGATAAGGTTGACAGTCACGAAGAATACGGCGAAACAATCTGCTGTCACGAATACAGACAGGACGTAACAGATTACATCAAAGAAATTATTGATTCAAAAAAATATCTCGCTGACGGAATCAATTACCGCCTTGTTCTCTCCCACGTTCCGTTCTCATATAAAACAAAAGCTCCGTTTGATATCGAGCCTGAAATATATACCGAGTGGTGCCGTCTGCTCAAAGAGAATATCAAGCCTGACCTGCTTCTGAGCGGCCACCTGCATGAATATGCTGTAAGTGATTTCGGCGGTAAATACGATACCTACGGTCAACCCTGTCCCGTAATTATCGGTTCAGAACTCAAAAAGTCTAAAATAACAAATAAAATCAAAGAATATACAGGTGTGGGTGTTGTCCTCAATAAGGACAGTGCAGAGGTTGATTTCACATCAGACAAGGGTAAGTTTGAACAGTATAAGGTATCTTACGGTATACCCGAATAATACAAGATAAAAATATAGCTAAAATTATTGACAAGTCCAACTGATTGTGGTATTATACTTGACGTTGTGACCCGCTGATATGGCTCAGGTGGTAGAGCACATCCTTGGTAAGGATGAGGTCACCGGTTCGAGTCCGGTTATCAGCTCCAACTTAAAGGACGGAAATTTATCCGTCCTTTTTTATTTTACGGTATTGAAAAAGGGGCTGTGCTAAATGCGTCAGCCCCTTACGTGTCATTTGGTTATATTTATATCTTTACTAACAATAATCGGAGTGTATCTTTCCTGTATGCTTGCTCCGCCGTGTTCTCTGCCTATTCCGCCGTGGTCAGAGGTAATCACAATAAGCCAGTCCTCTGTTTCATATGTATCCCTTGCGTATATTGTTCTGATTATATCCTCTGCCGTTGCATCAGCCTTTTTAAAGCCGTTGTTATAACGTGCATTGTAAAACCCTGTCTGATGCCCTGCGTGGTCGCAATATTCAAATGTGGAAAAGATGAAATCAGTACAATCAGGCTTTGAAACATCAGCTTTTATCGTATCGGCAGTACCCTTATCATTCTTTGAGCGTACAAAGCTTACATTAAGATTATTATCCTTGGTATACTGTACCTCATCAAGATATGTTGCGTTTTCGCGTGAGAAATGACCTGCCCACGATACATAAAACGCGGAGCTGTCAGCAATCTTATTCTCAACAAGAGTTGTCAGAAGAGTAAGATGATCATTGGATTTAATGACATCATTTTTTGTAATACCGTGCACATCTGCAAGAACACCTGTAAGCATTGAACACCAGCCCGGGGCTGTACTTGTATCCTGTGTGTTAATCTTCGGGTAAGGTACACCACCGGCATAGGAAATATACGCTTTGCCTCCGTTATTAAGAAGAAGGTTAATTGCTCCGTCTTCCTTGTCGTCAATGTCCTTGATTCTGTCAAGACGGCATCCGTCATAGCCGAGAACAATCGCTTTCTTTTCCGTTTTACCCTCCGGGAGCGGAGAATCAAAGTGATCTTTAATTATATTGTAAATTTCCGTCTGCGGAACCGCTGTTTCAAGGTCATTGGAAAAATGAGTATTCGAATAAACCCTTTCGAGATATTTGTCCTGTGTATCCCCTATCGGATTCCAAAGGAAGAAAAGAGTAACAAGTACCGCTATCGCCAGCACCGCTATCGGAACAATAATTTTTAATGCAATCTTTACAGATTTTTTCACAACGAATCAGCCTCCTCTATTTATTGTATATATTATAAGTTGCAAAGAGTTTATCTGTCAACCAAAAAATGAAGCGTTTTAAATGAACTTGACAAAATATATTAAAAATGGTAATATTTACGTGAAATAGGATAACCGATTTATAGCTTTGAGGGATGGGTTTTTCCGTCCCTTTTTACATATCATTAAGCATCACAGGAGTGATTATATGCTTTTAACGGTCGATATAGGCAACACAAATATAACAATGGGAATATTTGACGGTGACAGTCTTTGCTTCACTTCCCGTCTCGCAACAGACAGAAAGCGTACAGAGGATCAGTATGCAGTTGAGCTTCTTAATATTTTCAAGCTTCATAAGACAAAAGTCTCGGAGTTCAAGGGGGCTATAATCAGCAGCGTTGTACCTGAGGTTACCGAAGCTCTTCGACGTGCGGTAGTTTTTGTAACAGGAAAGAATCCGTATGTACTTCAGTCGGATATCGGATCGGGACTGAAAATTATCAATAACGCAATCGGACAGGTTGGTGCGGACATTGCCGCCGTTTCCGTTGCCGCTGTTAAAAAATATCCTCTGCCCTGCTTTGTTATGGATTTAGGTACAGCAACAAAGATAATTCTTATTGATGAAAATGAAATGTTCCTCGGCTGTACTATTTCCGCAGGTGTACGCATTTCACTCGATGCGCTTTCTGACAGAACCTCTCAGCTTCCTGCAATCAGCCTCCACGCCCCTGAAACATCAATAGGCACGAACACAGTTGACTGTATGAAATCGGGTACGGTTTTCGGCACAGCTGCTATGCTTGACGGACTTACAAAACGAATGGAAAAGGATTTCGGCAAGGAAGTAAAATCAACCATTGCAACAGGCGGTCTTTCTAAGGAAATTGTCAAAAACTGCGAGCGTGAGGTTATATATGACGCTAACCTTATTCTTGAAGGATTAAAATATATTTACGAAGAAAACGCATAAAAAGCGGCATCCGAAAGGATGCCGTTTCTTTATGCGTTTAAACAAAAAGGAGCAGGAAATCCTGCTCCTTGATTTATTTAGGAATAACTTATGCAAGCTCTGCGAAGTACTTGATTGTACGAACCATCTGGCTTGTGTAGCTGTTCTCGTTGTCATACCATGAAACAACCTGTACCTGATAGAGGCCGTCACCAAGGTCTGAAACCATTGTCTGTGTAGCGTCGAAGAGTGAACCGAACTTCATGCCGATAACGTCAGAAGAAACGATGGGATCCTCATTGTAGCCGAAAGACTCAGAAGCAGCAGCCTTCATAGCAGCGTTGATGCCTTCCTTAGTTACGTTGTCACCCTTAACAACAGCTGTAAGGATTGTTGTTGAACCTGTGGGAACAGGAACACGCTGAGCAGAACCGATGAGCTTGCCGTTAAGCTCAGGGATAACAAGACCGATAGCCTTAGCAGCACCTGTTGAGTTAGGAACGATGTTAGCTGCGCCTGCACGAGCTCTTCTGAGGTCACCCTTTCTGTGAGGACCGTCAAGGATCATCTGATCGCCTGTGTAAGCGTGGATTGTTGACATGATACCGCTCTGGATAGCAGCATAGTCATTAAGAGCCTTAGCCATAGGAGCAAGGCAGTTTGTTGTGCAAGATGCAGCAGAGATGATCTGATCATCAGCTGTAAGTGTATCGTTGTTTACTGAGTAAACGATTGTCTTAAGATCGTTGCCTGCGGGAGCAGAAATAACAACCTTCTTAGCACCTGCTGTGATGTGAGCCATGCTCTTATCCTTTGAGCAGTAGAAACCTGTGCACTCAAGAACAACGTCAACGCCGATTTCGCCCCAGGGAAGCTCAGCAGCGTTAGCCATAGCATAAATCTTAAGAGTCTTGCCGTCAACTGTGATTGTGCCTGCTTCATCATCAGCAGAAACTGTGTGAAGGTTCTCACCCATCTTACCGCAGTAGCCGCCCTGAGCGGTATCATACTTGAGAAGATGTGCAAGCATTGAGGGCTTTGTAAGATCGTTGATAGCAACTACTTCGTAGCCTTCTGCGCCAAACATCTGACGGAATGCGAGACGGCCGATACGACCGAAACCGTTAATTGCAACTTTAACTGACATTTTGAATTACCTCCAAAAATAGTATTTAAATTGTTTACCGCATAGTATTCTATAACTTTTCGGTAATTTTTTCAAGTGATTTGTTATATTTTTAACCCGAATTTGAAACTTTTGGTATTCTGTACAAAATAATCAGAAATTATCATAAAAACAGGATAATAATGCCAAATGAATATTGGCAGACAAATCATACAAAACCTATTTTATCCCATTTTACGCTGTCAATCCCTTGAATTTATTCTTTTTTATTGTATAATATTCAGGCGAGGTGTTTTGATGGGCAGAAAAATCGAGTACATAATTCCCGAAGAATATAACGAAAAACGAGTTATCAGTTATCTGCGTGGCGAAATAAAACTTTCGAGCAGACTTATCAGAACTCTTAAACATTACGATACAGGCATCACCCTTAACGGAGTACATACACGTACCGTTGACATAATGCATACGGGTGATATTCTCGGCGTGGACATTCCCTGCCCCGACGGTGAAATTGAGCCTGTCGAAATGCCGATTGACATTCTATATGAGGACGATGATCTTATTATCATTAACAAAAGTCCGTTCCTCGCCTGCCATCCGACTCACAATCACCAGGGTGACACACTTGCGAATGCTCTTGTTTTTCATCTTATGCAGGAAAACAAGCCTACAATGTTCCGCGCTGTCGGCAGACTTGATAAGGGTACATCGGGTATTGTTATCTGTGCGTTGAACAAGCACGCCGCAAATTCCGTACCGAAAACAGTTGAGAAGGAATACTATGCTGTTGTTGAAGGTCATCTTGAAGAAAAAGGAACTATTGACGCTCCTATTTACAGACCTGATCCGATGAAAACGCTACGTGCTGTCGGTGAAGGCGGTGACAGAGCTGTAACGCATTGGGAAGTTATAAAGCAAAATAAAAACCTCAGCTATGTGCGTGTTAATCTTGAAACAGGCAGAACACATCAGATAAGAGTTCACTTTGCTTCACTCGGTATGCCGCTTGTCGGCGATTATCTGTACGGAACTCAGGGTGATATCGGACATCAGCTTCTGCATTGCGGCAAGGTTACATTCACACACCCTGTAAGCAGGGAAAAAATGACAATCACCGCTCCTCCGCCCGAGGATATGCAGATGATTATTGATTCAATCTGAATATGAAAAAAGAGCTGACGAAATTCGTCAGCTCTGATTTTTGTTATTGATTATTCCTCAACAGGTGCTTCCTCAGCCTCTTCAGCTGCGTCTGCTGTGTCAAGAAGTGCACGGATTGAAAGGCTTACACGGCTCTTGTCAAAGTCAATAGCTGTAATCTTGCATGTAACCTTCTCACCAATCTTGAGAACATCCTCGGGCTTGCTGATATGCTTGTCAGCAATCTGAGAAATGTGGATAAGACCGTCAATACCCGGGATAACAGTTGCGAATGCGCCGAATGTTGTCATGCCAACGATTTCTGACTCGATAACTGTATCAACAGGATAGTCACGGCGAAGGATTTCCCAGGGGTTGTCCTCTGCCTTCTTGTAGCCGAGAGAAATCTTCTTGTTTTCCTTGTCAAGTGACTTGATGAAAACTTCGATTTCCTGACCAACAGCAAGAACCTCTGAAGGATGCTTGATACGCTTCCATGACATCTCGCTGATATGTACCATACCATCTACGCCGCCGATGTCAACGAATGCACCGTAATTTGTGAGAGACTTAACTGTTCCGTTGTAAACCTGACCCTCTTCAGCCTGTGCCCAGAATGCTTCCTCAGCAGCCTTGCGAGCCTCACGAAGAACAGCCTTAACTGAACCGACAGCCTTCTTGCGGCCGCGCTCTGTCTTAACCTCAATGATCTTAAGGTCAACCTTTGTCTTGAGGAGAGCCTCAAGTGAGTCGCCTCTTGATGCTGTTGCAAGAGATGCAGGAACAAAAACTCTTACGCCGTTTGTAACAACGATGATGCCGCCCTTGATAACGTCTGTTACTGTACCTGTAACAACTTCGTCATTCTCCTTAGCTGCTTCGATCTTGTCCCATGCGCCCTGAGCGTCGAATCTCTTCTTAGAAAGCATGATTGTGCCTTCCTGATCGTTTGTCTTCATGATGATGAGACCGATCTCATCGCCGATTTTAAGTTCCTTAGCAGGATCTGCTGTAGGATCTGCACTATACTCGTCAGCAGGAACATAACCTGTCTGCTTTCTGCCGATATCTACCTGAATCTCGCTGGGGGAGATTCCTGTAACGATACCACGGACCTTCTGGTCTGTGCTCATATTATCAAGAGACTCCTTGAGTAACTCTTCAAAATTCATTTCGTCAGCGTTAGAAGCTTTTGCCACCTCCTCTGCTGTTTCAATAACATTGTTTGCGTTTGTGTTTTCCGACATTGTTGAAAGTACCTCCTTTATGATTACCGCCGGAGTCGATGC
>JAKSQO010000010.1 GCA_024404095.1 Clostridia bacterium
AATATTGCTTGAATGGGTGTGCTTTGAAAAAATTGTTGTTATTCAGTAGGCATTACTTATCATTGTGATTCTTTTCTTCATTTTTAGACTCCTTGATTAGTTCAAATTTGCCTAAAAAATCAAGAGGTCTAGTAAAAGCAAAAAAATAAGCTTGATACCCCAGAAACATAGGAATATCAAGCCTTTGGTGGAGATGGACGGGATCGAACCGTTGACCTCTTGAATGCCATTCAAGCGCTCTCCCGATATAAGTAGAAACGCACCCCAAAAGATTTACTATGACAGAGCTGAAATAATGGCTTTGTCATTTTCTTTTGTAAATTCACTTACCATATATGAAACAAGATATATTCTTTTTCGATGTTCGGTATAAAAAAGCATTTGCGGAAAGTCTTGTACAGCGGTTAATAACTGTTTTGTTTGTTATATCAAGCTGTCTAATTTTTACAGGTGCAAATCCAAATAAATGATTTACCAATTAATCCGTTCTTCTTCAATAACTAACGGTCTGTTAATCAATCGTTGATTCATATTCATTATGTACTCGCCTATAAACCCTAATGCGCCGAGTTGAACACCGCCGACAAAGAACAGCCCGATAATAACGGGAGCAACACCTGCATCGAACGAATTCCAGTGCGTTAATTTATATATCAGGTAAACAAGTGATACCAGCAAACTGATTAGCGCAACAAAAAATCCGAAGAATGTTACAACACGAAGACCCGCTTTTGTATAACTTGTAAAGCTGAGCATAGCCGCATCATAAAGAGTATAGAAGTTATTATGTGTTTTGCCCGCACGTCTTTTTGCCTGTTCATACGGGATTTCCAGATGGTCGGGGGAATACTCCGCAACAATTCCTCTGATAAACGGCATAGAATCCTTTAAATTTCTTAGGATTTCTATAAAGCTCTTATCATAAAGTCCGAAGCCAGTAAAATGCTCTATCTGCTCAACATCACTGAGCCTTTTAATGAGCTTGTAGTAACAGCTTCTCGCAAAGTACATCAATTTGCTTTCCTTGCTTGACTTTTTAACCATACAGATAACCTTGTTGCCGTCTTCCCATTGGTGAACCATTTCGGGAATAAGCTCAACGGGATCCTGAAAATCGGCACACATGGAAATTACACAGTCACCTGTGCACTGGGTAAGAGCATAATAAGGGCTGTTAAACTGACCGAAATTTTTAATATTAAATATCGCTTTTACGTTTTTATCCGTCTGACAGATTGCCCTGATAATCTCACGGGTCTTATCCTTTGACTTGTTGTCAATAAAAACAATTTCATATTCATACTTAGGCAGATTTGTTGCTATTTCATTTTTCACCGCTTTATATATTTCAAAAGCGTTTTCTTCTTCATTATAACAAGGAATCATTATCGAAATTTTCTTACCGTTCATTTTAACGCTTCCCAACATATTATAGTGTGCTTTTTACATATTCAATAGTCTTCTTAATGCCTTTTTCAAATGACATCTGCGGTTCAAAGCCCGTGTCCTTTTTCAAATCCGAAGTATCCGCCCGAAGCGCAACAGGATTTTTAATATCAACCTCTCCGAAACCGAGCGGTAACGCAGGGTTAATACAGTCACGGAGCGTTTTAACATATTCTTTCAGCGGCTGTGATTTGCCACCTGCAACAACATATGTCTTTCCGCTTATGCCTTTCTGTGCGAGCAGATAAAATGCTCTTGCGGCATCGTCGGCATAGATATAATCCCACATCTGTTCTCCCGAAGTCAGAGCAGGTTTGTCACCGTTCAGTAACTGTTTAATGACTGAGATTATCATTGTAGCATTACCGTCAAAAGGTCCGTAAACGCTCAAAATTCTTGTCCAGATAAAATCCATACCGAGCTTTTCGCATTCAATTCTGCACATCTGCCCGGCGCAGAGCTTTGCCATTCCGTAACCGTTTTCGGGGAAACAGGGTGTCGACGGGGTGATTGTTCCGTTCACTCTGCCGTATTCCGCCTGCGAGCCAGATGTGATAAAGACCTTGCAGCCGAGACTGTCAGCCGCGTGAGCGGCGTCAAGGGTGAATTTAATATTTTCATTTTGCAAAAGCATATTATTTCTGCTTTCACCTGTTGTTCCCTGCCAACCGAAATGAAAAAAAACATCAATCGGCGAAGTGATTTTATCCTTCAGTAAATTCAGAGCTGATAAGTCGCATTCAATAATTTCCGCTCCGTTGGGTATATTACATAATCTTTTTGAATCAGGTCTGCAAACAGCATAAACACGAACTCCGTTTTTTACAAGCAGACCGCACATCGCAGTTCCTATTGCGCCCGTGGGGCCGGTAATCACCGCAGACTTTATTTCCCGCATTATTCTTCACCAACCATCGGAATATACATATTTTTTTCTAGCTCTTCTCTGGGCAGGAATGGAGCTAAATCTTCAAGTGGCGGACTGACAATTTTACCGTCAGGAAGCCGCTTTGCACTGCTCTTAGGTTCCCATACCTGAACTGTGTCCGTAACGATTTCACAAAATGCATAGCTTTTCTCTGCAAGTGCTTTATCAACAACTGTTTTCATGTCCTCATTATTGTTCGCACAATAATAAGGATATCCAAAAGCTTTGGCAATCATTTCAAATTTAGGAAATGAAAGATCGCCGCTTTCCGGTCCGATACCAACTTTGCAATGTTCTTTAAAGATGTTATTCTGAGTCTGTCTAATGCTGTGATAACCCTGATTGTTTATCAAAAAGATTTTAATCGGAAGATTGTTAGTCGCAATAGTTTGAAGCTCCTGAAGATTCATCATAATACTTCCGTCGCCTTCAAGGCATATTGTCTCCTTTTTGCCTGCAGAAACACAAAGTCCGATTGAGGCAGGAAGTCCATAACCCATACTTGCAACGGCACTGTTTATAATAAACCTTGTGCCCTTTTTAATATCCCAACACTGGTGACCGACAACACAGCAAGCACCGTTGCTGACTGCCGTAAGACTGTTTTCAGGAAGCTGCTTGGTCAAATAATCCGTAAACGCAAAAACATTAGCGTTATTCTGACAAGACTGATTTTTATGTCTTTCCAACACAACCGGATAATTATTTTTCCAATCAACGCACTGATCGCGCCATGAATCGTTTTTGAATATCGGATACTCCTCGTTTTCAATAAGGCAGTTAATTCTTTTTATAAAATCTTTTGCATCAGCCCAAACAGGTATATCAACGTGAATAGTGTGCTTTTTCAATTCTGCCTTATCAATATCTACCATCGCAACTTCAGCAGCTCTTGCCCACGTCTTCCAATTATATCCGACCTGACGAATTGAAAGACGAGTACCGATTGCAAGAATAAAATCTGCATTCTGAACGGCAAAATTTCCGGCTCTGTCGCCCATATTTCCGCCACGTCCGCAGTAAAGTGGGTTTGTTGTTTCAATAATATCAATACTGTCCCAATATGTAACAACAGGCACACCGAGATTATCAATCAATTCTTTAAAATCTTTTTCTCCGCCGGACAGTCTGATACCATTTCCCGCATAAATAACAGGACGTTGGGCATTTTTAATTTTGTCAATAATATTTCTTACCGTATCGAGCTTCAACGGAGGCGGAACATTCTCGTCGCTTTCTGACTCATATCCAACAAGGTCATCTGTTTCAATGATTGCGCCCTGAAAATTAACGGGAATGTCAAGCCATACCGGACCGGGACGACCTGATTTCATCTTACACCACGCTTTTTCAAGCATATATCTGATTTTTTTCGGGTCTTCAAGCATATCAGCATATTTGCACATACATGAAATTGATTTTGTAATATCAAACTCCTGATCACCGACAGCTCTCAGTTCCAATCCATCCGTGAATTGCTTGGTATATCTGGCAGTTGTATCATACCTGACTTGTCCGCTTACAATAAACATCGGTATTGAATCCAACCATGCACCAAGCACACCGGTAATTGCATTGGTTCCGCCCGGTCCGGATGTTACGCAAACCAAGGCCGGCTTATTATTTAATCGTGCATACGCTTCGGCAGCAATGGCACTCGCCTGTTCATGATGATTGTATGTACAATTAATACCTTCTTTATGACCAAAAGCATCGTTCAAATGCATAGCTCCGCCACCAACTACTGTAAAGCAGTCAGTTATCTCATGTTCAACAAGGAAATCGGCAATATAATCAGCAAGTCTCTGTTTCATTGTGTATGTTTCTCCGTCTCTGAATCAGTTTTATTTTTTTGTCTGTATGCCCAAAATTTATTGAGGACAAAGTTAATCGGTATAGAGAATACAAGATTTAACACAGGAGCCAAATATCCTGCTAACTCAAAAGGAGTCAGACTTATACCGAATTTTTCAAATAACGGCAATGCAAATCCGATATAATTTTCAATATGAATAACATTGAGCCATAGTGCAGTCAAAACTTCTGCAAGAAACAGTCCTGTAAAACTGTACGAAATATAAGTTTTAAGCAACACCTGCCACCATTTGCGTTCTTCCTTACTTTCGTCCTTTTTGAAAACGAACTTGCTGTTTAAAAGGAAGGATACAAAAACACTGATAATAAATGCAGGTATATTACAAATAAGAGGTGAAACCCCAAAATAAAACAAAACAGAATATGTAATATACGATACAAAAGTGTTTACAATACCGACTAATCCAAATTTAATAATCTGCAACATTATTTTTTTCATAATACTTCTTTTTTGATTATATTATTCGAAAATTTGACTACGATATAATCGCCTCGGTCAGCTATGCTGCCTTCTTTAGGCCATGAAGGCATATCATCGGATGTCGTTTGTGCTTCTATGACTTGCTCTTCAGTAGGCTCTTTTATTCCATCATATCCAAAAAATCGCAAAATTTTAATAGCAGCTCTTCCGGTTCCCTCAAATGAATCTTCTGACCAGTTAATAATACTCAGACAATTCGTTTCCTGAATATAATAAGTTTGATCTGATTCATCTGTTTGATCGAAACATGTTTTGAACATTTTTGCGTTTTTTACTTTATTAAATAATTTATTGTCTTCTTTAATTGCGTTTCTGTTTTTTATTTCTTCCGGAAATTCATATTTGCCAATAAAAATAACTGGTTTTGACAGATCAAAGTCCTTCTTAAGTTCATATCCGACGTTTTTTATTGTATCCTTTTCATATTCAAATCTTAAATAATCATTGGTAAAATAATAGTTTATTTTACAGATCTGAAAAAGGGTAAATACAGCAAAGGCAAAGCAACCGGTTTTATATAAAAATCTTTTCGTATTGACTTTAGATAATCTTAATAATATAAAAAATACTTCAAAAGCAACAAAAAAAGCATAATATTGACACGTTCTGTATGGCTGCCTGAAATAGAGTATAGGCGAAAGACCTATTACAAACAGCAAAATCATTATTTCACATAAAGATAAACACAAGCGATGTTTCTTTATTGAATCGTATAAAACAATCGCTATCATAATTAACATTGCAAAAAACAATATTATAATCGGAAAATAGCATGATAAAGAAATTAAATAATCACATATTACAGGTATAACAAATTTTTTAATATGGTAGATAGGACTATATTTAAAATACATTCCAAGGGCAAAATCATTCTTGGCATTATTACTTTTCTCTAAATTTAAAAGTATTCTTATTGAATTAGAAATAATATATTCAGATACAACAGCAATAATCAACGGAATAGCATATTTAATGCCCTCGGAAATCATTTGTTTTAATTTATAGTTTTGACCTTCCACTTGTTTTAATAAAAAACCGGCAAAAACCATTCCGACATATATTAACACTACTGATTCATACCATGATGTCACAAAAAATAAAGAAACTACAGACAGAATCAAATATAATATGTTTTTTTGCTTTAAAGATTGTATTGTTAATAAAAGCGAAACGGCTACAAGTATTAAACCAAGACCAACGGCAATTGAGCAGCCATTGTAAGAAAACAGTTCAGAATGAAGAGGATAAGAAACAAACACACATGAAAAAAAGGCTTGAGGAACTCGATTTTTTGTATTAATAAACTGGTCAAATACTACGCAAAGTAATATAACACCAATACATATAAATAAAACGCCTAAAAAATCTTCTATCCAAATAAAATTATCAGTAAGACCAAAAAACCTGTGAAATATGGTTGCGCTTAGACGTCCCTGAGCAATCAATTCTCCATAATAATACCTGTCATATTCCAAGTCATCAAGACTGATAGAATAATGTGTAACGAGGAAACCATAGCTTCCTATTGCTGTAATAATTAAAGTCAACAAATAGAATTTGTCATTTACATACGAAGACAATCCGTTTTTTATTATGGATAGAACTCCCTCGTTTGAATTTTTTTCACATCGTAATTTCCACATATTACTTCCCGCCTTGTTAAACTATTCTATTGATTCTATAATCACTTGAGCCATATAGTCTATCATTTCATCCGTCATACCCGGATAAACGCCAACCCAAAATGTATTATTCATAATGTAATCTGTGTTTTTAAGGTCACCAACAACACGGTATTTATCGGTTCCTCTTATCGAATCAAAGCATGGATGTTTGATAAGATTACCGCTGAAAAGCATTCTGGTCTGAATATTTTTTCCTTCGATATATCTGACAACATTTTCTCTGTCAAGACCCGAATCCTCTTTAATACTGATAAGGAAACCAAACCAGCTCGGGTCGCTGTTTTCGGCAGGGCACGGAAGAATAAGCTTATCCTCCGCACATTCAAGTGCCTTGTGCAGTCTTGCCCAGTTGTGTTTTCTTCTTTCTATAAAAAACGGAAATTTCTTAAGCTGTTCACAGCCGACAGCCGCCTGCATATCGGTAACTTTAAGGTTATATCCGAAATGGCTATAAACATACTTATGGTCATAGCCCTTCGGAAGCTCGCCATACTGACCCTCATATCTACGACCGCAGAAGTTATCTCTTCCTGACGGGCAGATGCAGTCACGTCCCCAGTCTCTGAAGCTGAGAATAAGTCTGTTAAGAAGCGGATTATCTGTATATACGCATCCGCCCTCACCCATTGTCATATGATGGGGAGGATAAAAACTGCTTGTTCCGATATCGCCCCATGTGCCTGTAAATTTTGTTTCACTGGCAATTGTGTACTTTGAGCCGAGTGCGTCACAGTTATCCTCAACAAGCCAAAGGTTATGCTTGTCACAGAACTCCTTCACTGCCTTAAGATTGAACGGATTGCCGAGAGTATGAGCAATCATTACCGCCTTTGTTTTATCACTGTAGGCGTCTTCGAGTGCATTAATGTCAATGTTGTACTGCGGAATTGTTACGTCAACAAAAACAGGGACTGCACCGTATTGAAGTATCGGGGTAACTGTTGTCGGAAAACCGCAAGCAACAGTTATAACCTCATCGCCCGGTTTAATCTGCTTTTCTCCAAGCTCAGGAGCAGTAAGCACCATAAAAGCAAGTAAGTTTGCAGAAGAACCGCTGTTCACAAGGTGAGCATATTTCACTCCAATCCACTGAGCAAAATTATTCTCGAATTCATCGGAAAATCTGCCT
The DNA here is from genome assembly GCA_024404095.1 of Clostridia bacterium. Taxonomy (GTDB): domain Bacteria; phylum Bacillota; class Clostridia; order Oscillospirales; family Acutalibacteraceae; genus CAG-488. The sequence goes on from JAKSQO010000010.1 coordinate 7,545, forward strand.
GTTGTGAGCCAGAAATCAAGTGTCGCATCTGTCAGTGCACACATTTCCTTTTCGTCAAACACTCTGGCAGCATAGGTTATTCTGTCGCCTTCTTTATATGTTTTTTTTGTTTTAAATTGATTATAATATTCAGATACAAGAGCTTTTATTTCCGCTCTTGCCTGCTCTTCGCTTTTCCAATCAGGCATAACTTTGCCCTCCATCATTTATTAAAAAATTCAAGTATTTCTTCTGACATTTCTTTCGGTATACTTCCACCGTCAATCCATACCTTTGTCCATTGACAGGTTTTCTCAATTGCGTCCGAAATATGCCAGCGTGGTGACCATTTGAAAACGGTCTTGATTTTTGAACAATCAAGCTTAAGAAAGTTTGCTTCGTGCGGAGCATTTTTCTCCGACTGATTTATCCATTTCATATCGCCCCACAAAGAACAGAACAAATCCACAAGCTCGCCTGTTGTCACGCAGTCACATTCATCGGGTCCTACATTATACCAGCCGCTTTTTGACTTATCGTTATACTGCTCCATAGCTATCATAAGGTAAGCATAAAGAGGTTCAAGCACGTGCTGATACGGTCTTGTCGAATAAGGATTTCTTACAACAATATCCTTTTTATCAACCGCTGCTCTTATACAGTCGGGAATGATTCTGTCGTTTGCAAAATCACCGCCGCCGATTACGTTTCCGGCACGTGCGGTACTTATTGCCGCTGAATCCTCGGCGGTAAAGAAACTGCATTTGTAGCTGTGAGTTACAAGTTCTGAACAGCTTTTGGAGTTGGAATACGGGTCAAAGCCGTCAAGCGGCTCATTTTCTCTGTATCCCCATGCCCATTCTTTGTTCTCATAAACTTTATCTGTCGTGACGTTAAGGAACGATTTAACTTTAAAATCGGCAATTCTTATACATTCAAGAATATTGATTGTTCCGAGTACGTTTGTTTCATATGTATATTTTGGATTTTTATAGCTGTCACGCACAATCGGCTGTGCCGCAAGATGAAGCACGATTTCGGGCTTTGCCTCGTCAAAGCATTTTTTCATTGAGTCAAAGTCACGCACATCACCGATGAAACTGTTAATTTCTTTCTCAATTCCCGATATTTCAAACAGTGACGGACTCGTCGGAGCTTCAAGGCTGTAGCCTGTAACCCTGGCTCCTGCCATAGCAAGAATCTTGCAAAGCCACGTGCCTTTAAACCCTGTGTGACCTGTGACAAAAATCCTTTTCCCCTTGTAAAAATCGAATAAATTATTCATTTTACCATACCTTCCACGGAGCGTTTTCACTGTTCCAGAGTTTTTCAAGCAAGTCCATTTCACGCTTGTTGTCCATACACTGCCAGAATCCCGTATGCTTGTATGACATCAGTTCGCCCTGCTCGGCAAGTTTGACAAGCGGATATTTTTCAAATACGGTTTCATCACCGTCAATATAATCAAATATCTCCGGCTGAAGAACCATATAACCTGCGTTAATAAGTGCCCCGTCATTTGCGTTTTTCTCTCTGAATGAATGAACCGCATTATCTCCGCCTATATCAAGAACGCCTTTCTGCTGTTCAACCTGCACAGCAGTCAAAGTTGCGACTTTTCCGTGTGACTTATGAAAATCAACAAGTTCTTTTATGTTGACGTCGCATACTCCGTCACCGTAGGTCATAAGGAACGGCTCATTTCCGATATACGACTGAATACGCTTAATTCTGCCGCCTGTCATAGTGTTCAGACCTGTATTTACAACAGTAACTTTCCACTTCTCAGAATATTTGTTATGCACAATTATATCATTTCCCTTTGTAAAATCAAAGGTAACATCAGATGTGTAAAGAAAATAATTTGCAAACCACTCCTTTATTACATGCTGTTTGTATCCCGCACAGATTACAAATTCATTAAATCCGTAATGAGAATACTCTTTCATAATGTGCCAGAGAATAGGCATACCGCCAATTTCAATCATCGGCTTCGGCTTATACTGAGATTCCTCAGAAATTCTTGTTCCGTATCCGCCCGCAAGAAGTACAACTTTCATAAACTCACACCTTTCAAATAATTCATTTTTCAAGAAAAAAGCCATTAGTGTATTTTATACCATTCTGAATATATCATACGTTATACATTATAATACTAAGAAACAAAAAAATCAAGAATAACCACTAAAATAAAAATGCAGCATTGTAGGTTTACAATTGATGTGTTACAGAAAGATAAAAAAATAAGAGACGAATAGCCAAAACCTGTGTTACAGTTAAGTTGCTACCCAAAAAGCAACAAGGAGGCTATCCATCGATGAATACTGTAACGCAAACAATGATGTACCGTCAAACCGAATACGATATGCCTGTTATGGTAAAACTCGAAAGCAGACAGATTACGACGGACAGACGGGTTACACCATGCACATTCTTGACGATATTATTGATAAAATAGTTCGTGATATTTTCAGCAAAATGAAAGGTGTTTCAAAAAACGACTTGGTTATGGCAAGATACGAAGATGAGCTTGAACAAAGAAAAGTCCGACTGCTTGCATTGAAATCCGAATATACAAAAGAAGCTGATAATCTGAACCTTTTAAAATCTGAGGTTATTAAGTGTATTCGTGGTGAAAGTAAATTTTCACAGGAAATGCTTTCGGGATTGATTACGGAATCAGAAGCAGAATGTAACAGACTTTTGAGTTTGTGTGGAGTTGCTGAAAAAGAAATTGCTGACAGCGAGAGTGTTCTGAAAGATTTATCCGCAACCTTTGACGAACTTGTTTCGTGGGCAGAGCTTTATGAAAAGGCAGAATTTGCACAGAAGAAAATGATTGTGAACTGCTTGATTAGACGGGTTGATGTGTGCCGTGATTACAAGTTGAAGATTGATTTTAACTTTGATTTTCAGCAGTTCATCAACGGGATAGATTCAGCAGCTTAAAAAATTGAAAACGCAAAACCGAGATGATTTTCGTCATCTCGGTTTTGCGTTATATGGTGGAGATGGACGGGATCGAACCGTTGACCTCTTGAATGCCATTCAAGCGCTCTCCCGATATAAGCGGAAACGCACCCCAAAATAATTCTGCTTTAACATGAATTCCGGAATTATTTTTACATATTAAATCTGAAATTATTTATCACTTGCCCATTTCACTACAATAATCTTTTAAATTATCATAATATCTTTGAGTATCAATTTTGAAGCCTTCCGGAGCATCAATCTGTATTTTTTTCTCTACGATTTCATGATTTTCATTTGCTTCTTCTATCCGTTTTTCTACAGTCGCACAACTTGAAGAGAAACATCCGATAACAAGTACTAATGATATAACCATCAAAATGACAAAATTCTTTTTAACCGTTTTTTCTTTGTTTTATCAACAATTAATTTTATCAGAAGGAAAAGAAAAGCAAATGAAAAAACAAAGCTTAAAAAGAAAACCATCTGCTGCAGGCTATCAGCAAAAAGCAAAGAAAAAGCAACAAACATCAGTCTCAAAGAAAACTTAAATGCACTGATAAATCTTTTACCGCTGTTTGTTTTTTTATTCTTTACTAAGCCGATTATCAAAAATACAACTGAAAAAACAAACAGCAAAAAGCATATTATAATCGCAATTGATTTTTCATCTCCTATTGTGATTAAAAACAGAATCAGTCCTGTCAGAAAAAAATCAATGTCAAGGCTTTAAATTTAACTGGATTCCCCTTCCTTTTTACCATACATATAATAAAACAAATGAATGATAAAAATAAAAAAACAATAGAGAATAATAAAAGCGTAGGGAGCACCTCGTATCTGTATAGTTATTTAAACCACTTGGTTATTACATTGATAATTTTTGAAATTGCCTTTAATGCTGCAGTTACTATGGTTTCAAAAAAATATGCAACCTTTTCAAAAAAAATTTTCTCTCCGGTTTCTTCATCAGCTTCGACAATAAGCTTAAAAGCATCGTAATTTCCGCTTTCAAGCAGAGAAAGCATTTTTGCAAAGCTTATCTGATACTGACCGTCCTCATAAAGAACCTCCAAACTGATATATACATTATGAAGCGTCAAATCGTTTCCGTTAAATTCGGCATCTATTTCCTCGTTTTCAATAATGATTTGTTCCCTAATAACATTATGGAAATCAAGCTCTGTAAAATAAATGTATTCGCTGTCTTGATTTATCAAAAGATATTTTTTAAAGAAAAAATATGACAGATTTTTGTTAACATCTATCGTACCGTTAAAACTCAGTATTTTTTTATCTTCGTCGAATGAAACAGTCAACGATTTAATACTGTTTTGTTCTGCAAATAAAGCAGGCTCTGTGTTTCCGTCTTCATATATAAACATCAGAGCAGAATTCGCACCCGAAAATGAGTTGTCCCCGATTTGCGTGTTTCCCATAAAAGAAACGTTTGAAAGCTGAGGGCAATCAGAAAACGCATTTTTACCGATTGACTGAAGTCCGTTTCCTAAGTGAACCTCCTTCAGATTATTCAGTCCGCTGAAAATATCATACGGGAACGACACAATCCCATCATCTGTTTCGATGTATTCAATGCTGTCATTATATTCTTCCCAGCCATATTCGTCGCTGTCGCTAACGGAACCGGTCCCGGAAATCCTGAGTGCTCCGTCGCTGTATGACCAAACTGCATTTTCGCCGCATTCATCATATTCTGTAAAAGCAGATTTCAAATTAAATGCGGGAACAACGCCACAGTAATCGGTTTCGTTTGCTGAGATATAATTTCCTCCATAGCCTTCACAATGTACATTGCAGACACGATAAGAATCTATCGGTGTTCTGAGTACCCAGTTTGAGGAATATCCCGTTTCCGAACAGCTTAAGCCCTGACACGCAGCATAATCTGTAAATCGCATTATTCTTGCCGAATCGGTAGTTTTATACGGTGATTTAAATCCGTAGTCTGTATTGGAAATATCCGATACTGATAGAAGAAAAATTTTATCAGTAACTGAAGGACAACCGTACTCATCATTATCTCTGCTCGGCGTTTCAACTGGCGATTTCTTTATCATAAAGCGTTCTTCGCTGTTGAATGCCGTATAAAGAAAATCGTTGTTAAGCCATTCTCTGATTTCGCTTGTTGAGTAATCAGAAGCGTAGTTGGTGCAATCAGGATCGCTGTAATAATTACTTTCTCCTTCAGGGCGGTAAACATAGCCGTTAAAATCTCGGCAGTCAATAGCATTATTACAGCAAACAAAACCGTTTTCCGGATCAAGAATACGCCATTCTATCGGCTCATATTTAAAATAATATACATTATTCGGGAAATACCCGTTGTCCTCCTGATCGCTGAAATGGCCTTCGTAACGCATTGTATCAAACGGACGGTATAAATCAAATATAACCGCTCTGTACATTTCTCCGTTATATTCTATATCAGCATAGCGCATATAATCAGATTTGTACATCGTTCCGTCGGCAGAACCGCTTTGAATGAAACCGGAATGAGTTCCGAGATAATAATCATACGAAATCCATGTTTTATCTTCTTTGTCAAGCTCAGAGATTAAATCTTTATCCTTAACCTCAGACTGAGGATATGAACCAAACTCTATAATATCGCCGACATTCATCGAACTGATGTCAACTGCTTTTGATTCCACCATGAAATCAATTGATGGAACAACGCCTGTCAACAGCGCAGCAGCCATAATAAATGACATTGCTTTTTTATAAAACTTTTTAAGCATAAACATCCTCCTGTTTGAAAACAAAGCCAACTTTTATTGTAAATATGCTTTCGGTGCATTCCAGCGTAACAAATCCGTTGTATTTTTTTGCAGCGGATTTAATATTTTCTATTCCGAAGCCGTGATTCTTTTTGAATTTTTTACTTGATGCTATTCTGTTATTTTTAATATTAATTTTTTTAAGAACAGGATTGGAAAACGCAATTATCGCTCCGTCCCCGCTTTCAGACGAAGTAATGTTAATTGTACCGGAAGACCACTCAGCACTTCCTTCAATTGCATTGTCAAGCGCATTTGACAGCACAGTACACAAATCGTTGTTAGCAATACCTGACGACGGAATTGTTCCGTCAAAATGAACATCTATCCCCTTTTCTGCGGCAACAGCAGCCTTGTGTGAAATAATAGCGTCAGCAAGATAGTTTCCTGTTGCAAATATTATTTCTGTACTCTGAATAGAATTGTTCATCTGCTCAATAAATTTTTTCGCCTCGTCAATTTTTCCGTTATTCAACATAGAGCTGATTGCAAACATATTATTTTTATAATCGTGTCTGAAGCGTTTGATATCCTGATTTTTATTGAGAAGCTCTTCGTATTGCTTTAACTGTGATTCAATCTGAAATCGAGCGTTGTTCTGAGCCTGAATAATAGAAATGTATTTCAGTATTATGAAAACAACACATATTATCACCAAAAAAGCCGACCCGATAAGAAGTATATATGAGTTCCTCTGAGTAAATTCAGAATCCTTGGACAGCATCATTGTGTAATAGGTTGAAAGCGTTGACAGAAAAATAACAATATAAACAATTACCGGCACATTTTCGAGTATATCAATAGACGTACCGGATTTGTTGTTTCTGCCTACGGCTAAAATAATAAACATGGCTATTGCTGTAATTAAAACAAAAATCAGATTTGATACCGTTACAGAATTTATGCCGAATATATAAACTGCAGTCTCGTTGAAAAGGTCAAGCACTGAATTAAGTATCAGACCGAAAAGAACAAACGTAAGCCTTTTCTTTCTTTTGAATATACAGTAAGGAATCAGCGTAAAAGAAAACATGGTTGAAAAATCTGCTGTTTCGCCTGCGGTCTCCCTGTCAAAGCAAAAGTACGGAACAACCGCAACAACAAGAACAACTGCAGAAATAACGGTTAGAGCAGCCTTTTTTATTTTCAACTCATAATCCGCCAATTTACTCAGAAAAAATACTGTTAAAAAAATTCCTGCGATATTTTTCAATACGCAGGTAATACATTCTGCCATCATCAGCATCACCGCCTCAGAGACATTATATATTATTGTTTTTAGTTTGTAAATACAGCTCGCATAAACCGGGGTAACATTTTTGGCTTATAAAGATTTTTTCACCGTTCTGAAGAATAACAGTCCTTGTGTCAAACTGCTTTATTTTATTTATATTAACAATATATGAACGATGAACGCGGTAAAAGCCAAATTCTTTTAGTTCTTCATTAAATAAGGTTATGGATTTTCTGCACTTGATAACATCCGTTTCCGTATAAATAAAGGTTCTTTTACCCGAAACCTCGAGATAAAGAATTTTATCTATATCGACGGGATACATCTCTTTATTGATATTAACAAGAATTTTTCCGCTTTCGGCAGTGCTGTTAATAAATGACTGGATAGCATCAAACATCTTTTCTTTTTCAATTGGTTTCACAAAGAAACGGTATGTACGTACCTCAAAGGACTCATAGACAAACTCAGGGTATGCCGTGATAAAAATAATACCCTTCTTTTCTGAATTTTGTCTGATAAGCTTTGCAAAATCGAGTCCGTTCAGCTTGTTTTCGCTAACAATTTTATCGCCGTTATCCGACATATTGTAATCAAGAATAAACAAATCAAAATCGCTGATTCTGTAACGAAGCTGTTCATATCCCGAAAACGTACTGTATTTTATGTCAATATGCTTTTTTTCGGAAAAGTCCTCAATTATCTTTGAAATATCCTTGACAACCGAGCTGTTATTGTCACAAACTGCAATGTTAATTTTTGCCACATCCTTTTTTTATGTTACATATAATTATAAACTTTAAATGCTTTATTTTCAATATTAACAAACACAATTGCGGCACTTTCTACGCCGCGGAAACGGCTTTTCAGGGCGGGTTATAAAATAATCGGAAATAATGTGTTAAAATACTGATTAGCCAATAAGGTGATTTTGCCGTTGTAAAATAGAATTTGAGAATTCCAAATTATTCTTACGGTCAGAAATTCTAAGCGGAATTAACAAATAATTTTTATAAATAATAGGAGGTTAATATTCACAAAAATGAAAAAAAGAATTTTAAGTTTTTGGCTTTCTTTCGGAATGGTAATCGGCATAGTTTTAACTGGACTTAATAACATTAAAGCAGAAGCAGTAAGTCCGGGTAATATCTCAGATTTTTCTGAGCCATATAAAAACAGCCAATACTTTACTGCGTTAAAAAATGTCGTATTAACCGGTGATCAAAGAGAAGACATTGTTAATATTGCTAGAAGTCAGATTGGTTATCAGGAAGGCTTGACATATGAAGATTTGGACGGCAGCTTAAACAACTGGAATACACATCCGCTTTCACTCAGTTATCATAACGGTTCAAAATATTCTGATTATAAAGGTTATCTTGATTCATGCGAATATAATTATTGGAGATGGAACGGAAGCAGCGGAAACAGATTTACAAGCAGCTTTGAGAGTCCAAAACCCAATGGTGCAAATTATGACGTTTCAAGATATGACCGTGCATGGTGCGCTACATTTGTCAGCTGGTGCGCAAGACAGGCGGATATTCCGATTTCGGTACTAAATAATTCAACCTTTGCGAGTCCGTTATCAGGAAGCATGAATATTCCGTATGTTATGAAAGGAAGTTATACTCCAATCTCAGGTGATATTATTTATTTCGGTACATCATCTGTATGGAAGCATGTCGGAATAATCGAAAGTGTTAATGGCAAAAAAATAACCTATATTGACGGAAATGGTGATGATAACGTTTCACGTCATACGATTGACATTAACGACAGTGATATTAAGGCATTCGGAATTCCTAATTATAATGGAACGTCCGTTTTGTCTCCGATCATCTGGAATAATGTTTATGTCAGCGATATAACTGAAACATCTGCTGTTGTGAAGACTGATGTAACTGCGAACACAGGACTTCTTGATAGAATCGGTCTTGAAATGTGGAAGGACGGAGAAAATCCGGAAACCGTTGCAAGCTGGGCTGTAGACAGTATCTTAACTTACTGCTATGTTACGTGTGACGGCTCTGAAGCTCCGAGCCTGAATAAAAACACAAAATACAATTATCGCTTTTATGTTATAAAAAAAGACGGGAAATATGAATACAGCTCTGAAAATTCTTTTATAACTCCAGGCGGAGCAAAAGAACCTATTCAGTGGATTAATGTTTATGCGGATAACATAACGGAAATATCTGCGGAGATTAAAACAGATGTTTCAGCTGATACAAGCGTTATCAGTGAAATAGGTTTGCAACTGCGTAAAGCTGATGAGAAATCATTTGAAATTGTCGCACACTGGCCTGTAAAGACTATTCTAAATTATTGCTATGTTAAATGCGACGGAAGTGAAGCAATAAATCTGAATCCGGGAACCGAGTATTATTACCGTTTCTATATTGTAAAAACAGACGGAAAATATCTTTACAGTTCTGAGAAATCTTTTGCAACTCTGTGCAGTCATACATACAATTCAGGTTCTGTTACTCGGAACGCAACATGTACAGAACCCGGAGAAAAAAAATATGTATGTACAAAATGCGGCGCAGTAAAAACAGAAACGATTAATACTCTCGAGCATAATTACAAATTAACAGTTACAGAACCAACCTGTACAACAACAGGAAAAAAATCATTCACATGCTCATGCGGTGATTCGTACACGGAAACCATTCCGGCAACAGGACACAGCTATGATTTATGGACGGTTACTAAGGCTGCTACAACCTCAGCAGAAGGAACTGAGACAAGAACATGTATAATATGCGATCATAAAGAAACACGTTCAATTCCAAAACTGAAACAGACTTTTAAAGAAGAAACCGTTGAGTTAAGATATAAAGAAACGTTTCTTTTAAACGGAATTAATTATCCTGTAGATCTTGTATCCTCAAACACAAATGTTGCGGTTGTTGAGGGTACTAACAAGGTTAAAGTTGTAGGAACGGGTTCTGCGAATGTAACAGCAACATACGAAGACGGAAGTCAATACATTATTCATGTCAATGCATCAAATGCATGGTGGCAGTGGGTTATTATTATCATCCTCTTCGGTTGGATATGGTATTAATTATTTACTTTAGGAGGAATTATTTTGAAAAAAACAAATGGATCGTTGACTAAACTTTTATCCTTAGTTCTGACACTTGTTATGTTAATTCCGATTTTTTCAACACTGGAATTAACGTCATATGCGGCAACTTATGATCCGAATGCGGCATTAAACTATGCTGCAGCTCATTGTAATGACACACCACAATATAGTGCAGATTGCGCAAATTTTGTTTCAAAATGCCTAACTGCGGGTGGAATAAATGTAAATAAAACGGGTACAAGAGGATTATACAATGCTGTTAAAGGGTATGGAACGGTATACAAACTTACTTTAACAAGTGGAAAAATCAAAGCTTCTTCAAATACAGGCAAGGTGTCTCCTGGTGACCCTATCTTTTATTACTGTAATAATTGTGAAGTGTATCCTCATGTCGTTTTATGCGGAGGAACCGACAAAAACGGATACATAACGGTATATGGTCATACAAGTCCGCAAAATAATTCTCAGGCACAAACATGGGTACATAAACATCCCACAATGACAAAAGAAGAGTATTTCAAAGCCATCGAACCCGATAAGCGTGAATATTGTTTTGAAAACAACATGAGCGTTTATTGCGTTCATATTAATACTGCAATTCCGGTAGACAATAATATAATATCATGGAACAAACTGTCTGCGAGTAATATTACATCAACATCCGCTGTTGTCAGAGCAGATGTAACGGCAAAAACAGGATATATTAAAACAATCGGTTTGCAGATGTGGAAGGATGGAGAAAGTGCTAAGTCAGTAGCGAGCTGGTCTGTAGGTAATGTTTTGACATACTGTTCAGTTGCCTGCGATGGTACAGAGGCTCCGAAACTCAGTGCCGGTACAAAATACAATTACCGATTCTATATTGTCAAAACAGACGGAAGCAATGTCTACAGCGACACAAAGTTTTTCACAACATCAGGCACAGTGGCATCAGCAATCAGATGGGATAAACTTTCCATAAGTAATATGACAGCAAACTCAGCGGTTATCAGAGCAGATGTAACTGCAACTACAAGTTTGATTAAAACAATAGGTTTGCAGATGTGGAAGGATGGAGAAAGTGCTAAGTCAGTAGCGAGCTGGTCTGTAGGTAATGTTTTGACATACTGTTCAGTTGCCTGCGATGGTACAGAAGCTCCGAAACTCAGTGCAAGTACTAAGTATAATTACAGATTCTATATTGTACGAACAGACGGAACATATGAATACAGTACCTCTGAAAACTTTACTACCCCAAGCAGTACAGCAAACATTATTACATGGAAAAAGGTCTATGTAGAAAACATTACAGAAACATCCGCTGAAGTCAAGACTGATGTAACTGCAACTACAAGCGTTATAAATACAATAGGTTTGCAGTTATGGAAAGAGGGCGAAAGTGTCAAATCAGTTGCGAGTTGGCCTGTTAAACAAATACTTCAATATTGTTATGTTAAATGTGACGGAAGTGAAGCTGCAAAGCTCAGTCCGGGAACAAAATATTATTATCGTTTCTTTATAATAAAAACCGATGGAACATATATTTACAGTGAGACATCAACATTTACAACTCCTTGCTCACATACATATAATTCAGGTTTCGTTACCAAGAGTGCAACCTGTACAGAATTAGGAGTAAAAACATTTACATGCACGAAGTGCGGAGCAACAAAGACTGAATCAATCGGCGTGCTTGGACATAGTTATACTGCAACTGTTATAGCATCAACATGTACAGAGCAGGGATATACAATTCACCAGTGCAGCCGCTGTACAGCAGGTTATAAAGACAATTATACCGCATTAAAAAGCCATGACTTTGATTTAGGAGAAATTCTTATAGAACCCACCTATGAAGAAGCTGGTACAAAGATTTATTGCTGTAAAAACTGCGACACAATAAAAACAGAATCTATTCCGAAGCTTGTTCCGGGCAATTATACAGTTACATTCAACCCCAACGGCGGTAACTGCTCAACATCAAGCAAGACTGTAACATATAATTCAACATACAGCACACTTCCTACTCCCACACGCACAGGCTATACATTTGACGGCTGGTACACATCTGCATTGGGTGGAAGTAAGGTTACAAGCAGCACAAAATATACAACCGCAGGCAATACAACCCTTTATGCTCATTGGACAGCGAATACTTATACCGTTTCATATAATGCGAACGGCGGTTCAGGTGCACCTGCAAATCAGACAAAGCCCTACGGCACAACGCTTACGCTGAGCTCAACTAAGCCGACAAAAGCAGGCTATACATTCAAAAACTGGAATACAAAGGCGGACGGTACAGGAACAACTTATTCTGCAGGTGCTACTTACACTTCAAACGCAGCCGTAACTCTTTATGCACAGTGGACTGCAAATGCAGCTCATACGCATTCATACACAGAAAAAATAACGAAAAATCCGACCTGTACAGAATCGGGAACAAAGACTTTCACATGCTCGTGCGGTACTTCTTATACAGAAACCGTATCTGCCACAGGACACAGCTACGGCGCATGGACTGTTACTAAAAATGCAACCGTTTCTGAAGAAGGCACTGAAGCAAGGACGTGTTTAAAGTGCTTGCATAAAGAAACACGTTCAATTCCCAAGCGGAATCCTTTTGTTAAAGAAGAAACTATAGCTGTAAATTACAAGCAGGTTCTGACTTTTGACGGAAATCAGCCGAAGCAGCTTGTATCATCAAACAGCAGTGTTGCTCTGGTTGAAGGAAATAACTGTATCAGAGTCGCCGGCACAGGCTCGGCAACCGCAACAGCAACATATGAAGACGGAAGTCAGTATATTATTCATATCAACGCTAAATACGCCTGGTGGCAGTGGATTATTATAATCCTTCTCTTCGGTTGGATTTGGTATTGATTTTATTAAAACAACACATTAAAAGCAGGGTATAAACCCCTGCTTTTTTGAATTAAGAGGCTTTCTGGAACAACTGAAAAAATATTTTCATCGCCAGATATACTTTTTTAGATCGGTATTTCGTACAATTTGTAATATGAATACTGGTAGCACAATTTTTAATGTATTATGGTAATAGAATACTGCGACACATTTTCAGCTCTCTGATTTTTCGGAGGGCTGTTTTTTTATGTCCGAAAATATTTTTAAAAAATTTTTCGATTTTCAGGAACATTTTGATTTTTTCTGTCGGGGTATATATGAAAGGCAAAGCCTTTCATACAACTGAATACCTTGCCGGCAGGATACACCTGTTTGCGATGACAGCAGAGCAAAAGCTCTGTGTCCGCGGAGGAAGGTACGAAAGTACCCTCGATTGAGGAGCGGACGAGCGAACACAAAGTGGTGAATACGCAGTCGGACCATATCATAGGGTATGCGGGTGCAGGAACTATGCCGGAACGACAAGGAAAATGGACCAAGGCGGAGGACTTGTGAACTTCCTCTCAAAAGGACGAAGCGGCGGTTTAATAAGTATCTGAAATTAAGAATAGCGAGGAGGTGAAGCTATGTTAACAAAGACTGAAGCAATGTTACAGATAAAATACCCAAACGGTGGTGGAAAAAGTATCCACTACCAAACGGAAGAATTATCTGTAACGCAGAAAAGTAAACACGAAAATGCTGCAGAACGGGAATATGCCGAACAGGAAACATTAAGGTATTGGTACGAAAATAACATCGGTTATCATGTTTGGAAAAAGGAATGTGAAACCTGCGGCAAGGTGTTTTACACCATTTGCAATTACCGCAAGTATTGTCATTTATCTGATTGCAGAAGTATTGCAGAGCAGAAGCGAAACGAAGAAAGAAAACAGAAGCATTATTCAGAGCATATCTGTTCTGTCTGTTCAGCACCTTTTGCAACCAAACGAAATGACGCTCGGTTTTGCAGTAATGCCTGCAGGCAAAAGGCGTACCGAAACAACAATAAGGAGGATTGATATTTATGAAAATGTAAGGTATGTCTCATACCTTAGCGAGCAGGGACTTTGTGTGCCAAGTCCCGCTCCACTCAGGGGAAGTTTCCCCTTAAACCCCTCAATAAATTTGAAAGGATATGATTATTGCAAACAAAAATGTCAGAATCGTTTCACGGGTAAGTGAAACGGAAAAGAAAAAGATTGAAAGCCTTGCAGATAAATGCGGACTTTCAATCAGCGAATATGTAAGGAAAAGAGCATTGGGATATGAGCCGAAAACGGTTCTTCCCGATGTCTTTTTTGATTTCTATGAAAAGCTGTGCGAGCTCATCAACTCTTTGAATGACAATGAACTGAAAGAAAAAGCTCTCAATCTGTTTGATGAAATTCACAATGAGTTTTTCAAGGAAAAGAAACAAAGCGTTACGCAAATTCGGGAGGAGATTCAAAAATGGCAACCACCGGATTTTGGCCCGTAAAGAGCAATCTTAAATATACCCTTGATTATGCTGAAAACCCCGATAAAACAACTGCCGAAAAATGTCTCGATAATGATCTGTATGCTGCAATCCGTTATGTTGAGAATGATGACAAAACCGACAGAAAGCTGTTTGTTACAGGCATTAACTGCGTAACCGAAAGAGCATACGAATGTATGATGTCAACAAAAAAGAGATACGGAAAGCTCGGTGGCAATTTAGCCTATCACGGTTTTCAGAGCTTTGCCGAGGGCGAGGTTACCCCCGAAGAATGTCATCGGATAGGAATTGAAACCGCAAAACTAATGTGGGGAGATAAATACGAAGTTATTGTTACAACTCACTTAAATACACAGAATCATCTTCACAATCATTTTGTGGTGAACAGCGTATCTTTCAGAACAGGCGAAAAGTTCAAAAACAAAATCGGTGATCATCTTGAACTGAGAAAAATATCTGACGAAATCTGCCGTGAGCATGAAAAGTCTGTTCTTGAAAATGCTTCATTCTTCGGCGGAGAAAAAAGTGCCTATTGGGTACACAGGGACGGAGGCAAAACACACAGAGATATTTTAACGGAAGACATTGAACGATGTCTTGAATCGGCAAAGGATTACGCCGGATTTTTCAGAGGATTGAAAAGGCTTGGATACGAGGTCGACCAGACGAGATATTCTGTTAAGGTACCAAACTGGGAACGGGCAATAAGGCTTAATAGCATTGGATATACAAATGAAAATCTAAAAAAGAGGTTTGAAGGAAATATGTACAATCTCAATTCGTACAAGCTGTATATTCCCGTACCCAAACAGCAGCCGTTAAGAAAAATGCTCCGTGAGTATGAATATGAGATAAAGCATTCAAACGATGCGTCAACCGTACTTGTTGACTTGGTATTCTATCTCATTATCAGTCTGCTTGAAGCGGCACATGAAAGGCGCGAACTTCAGGCACAGGCTGCGGAAATATGCATGGAATACGCTCATATTAACGAGCTGAAAAGAGAGTATCAGTTTTTGACAGACAACAATATACACACGGTTATCGAACTGGAAAAAGCAATAGAAAATGCAAAATCTCAGTTTTCAGAACTTGAAGAGCAGCGTAAAAAGGAATACAACCGCATCAGAAGACCAAAGAGTACAGAAGATAAAGAACTACACAAGCAGAAACGCAGCGAGCTTTCAGCACAGATGAAGCCGCTGCGTGATTTTATTAAAACCGCAGAAAAGATAAATGAACGGTACAAAGCATTAAAACCCATGCTGGACATGGAGAAAAGAATGGAACGAGCTTCAATAGAAAGAAGCCGTGACAGATAATATAGGAGGAATTATTTATGAAAAATATTACAGAAATTTCAATCAACAAACTTCACACCTTTGAGGGACATCCTTACAAAGTGCTTGACAATGAGGAAATGCGTGAGCTTACCGAAAGCGTAAGAGAGTACGGCATTCTCTCACCGATAACGGTCAGACCGTTAGAAAGTACAGTGGATGAATACGAAGTAATTTCGGGACACCGAAGATTACACGCAGCAATGAAGGCAGGACTGGAAACAGTACCTGCCTTTGTTTATGACATCGACCGAGATACTGCGGCAGTAATGGTTGTGGACAGCAACCTGCACCGTGAACACATTCTGCCGAGTGAAAAAGCAAAGGCGTATAAGTTAAAAATGGATGCTCTGTCTCATCAGGGTAAACGTTCAGATTTAACTTCGGAGCAAATTGCACCGAAGTTGACAACTGAAATTATAGCGGAACAGTATGGTACAAGTAAAGATACCGTTAAACGGTATATACGTTTAACCTATCTGATACCTGAATTACTCGATTTAATGGATGAAGACAAAATTGCTTTCTCCGTTGGCGTGGAATTATCCTACCTTGACGAAGAAAAACAGTATGTTCTTCTCGGCTTGATTGAAGAACTTGACTGCACACCGTCATACGCTCAAGCAAATCGTATGCACAAGGATTTTCTTTCCGGCACATTATCAGATGACAGCATTGCAGAAATGCTGTCTGCGGACAAGCCGAATCAAAGACCTGTGTATAAGGTTTCGGCTGAAAGGCTGTCACAGTTTATCAAGCCCGATACCCCACCGAAGCAGGCAGAGGAATTTATCATTAAGGCTTGTGACCACTACGCAAAGTTTCTCAAGCGTCAGCGCAACAGAGATGCGAGGTGATTGAATGAAATTACGCTCTATATTTTATGTTTTAAGAGAGAATTTCCGTTTTATCCTTAATGATACAAGCGGAACCTTTGTCTTTAATGTTGACGGTCATGAGATAACAGCGACATTTGCCGAAGAACGAAACGATGAGTTACTCCCCCGCCTGCGTGAAATTCTTTTAGGTTATCCGCACATTCGACATGATACACCTTCTGACAGTAAAATAGAGAAAAATATCAAGGAGGCGGTCTGATGGCAAAACGAGTATGCTGTCTTTACAGAGTTTCAACCGACAAGCAGGTTGATTACGACAGTAACCACGAGGCAGATATACCCATGCAGCGAAAAGCCTGCCGCAAATTTGCCGAGCAGATGGGTTGGGAGATTGTTCATGAAGAACAGGAAGACGGCGTTTCAGGGCACAAGGTCAGAGCAGAAAACCGAGATAAAATACAAATCATAAAAGAGCTTGCAAGGAAAAAGCAGTTTGATATTTTGCTCGTGTTCATGTTTGACCGTATCGGCAGAATCGCAGATGAAACACCGTTTGTTGTTGAGTGGTTTGTAAAAAACAATATTGAAGTGTGGAGCACCCAGGAGGGAGAACAGCGTTTTGATAACCATATTGATAAACTCCTGAACTATATTCGATTTTGGCAGGCAGACGGTGAAAGTGAGAAAACCTCAATCCGTACAAAAACAAGCCTCGGTCAAATGGTCGAGGAAGGACATTTCAAGGGCGGCACTGCCGCCTTTGGATATGATCTCGTAAGAAGCGGGCGTTTAAACAAGAAAAAACATGAGCTGTATGATTTGAAAATCAATGAAGCAGAAGCCGATATTGTCAGAATGATTTTTGACAAATATACAACTGAAGGCTGTGGAGCACAGAGAATTACAACATGGCTTAATGAACAAGGGTACAGAGCCAGAACAGGTAAAATGTGGCATCCGGCAACAATTCGTGGCATACTGCATAATCTGACCTATACGGGTGTATTGCGAAGTGGTGAATCCCGTTCAGAGATAATACCCGAATTGCAAATTATTCCTGTTGAACAGTTTGAAAGAACACAGGAAATTTTGAAAGCACGCTCAGAAAAAACACTTTCCGAATGTAAAGTACCGCTTAACACGAGAGGTCAGTCATTGCTTGCCGGAATTGCTTATTGCGGGCATTGCGGTTCAAAGCTAACACTTACAACAAGCGGTCGATACAGAAAGCGTACTGACGGAACGATAAAAGAAAGTACCCGAATACGATATGCCTGTTATGGTAAAACTCGAAAGCAGACAGATTGCGACGGACAGACGGGTTACACCATGCACATTCTTGACGATATTATTGATAAAATAGTTCGTGATATTTTCAGCAAAATGAAAGGTGTTTCCAAAAACGATTTGGTGATGATAAGATATACAGATGAGCTTGAGCAGAGAAAAATGAGACTGACTGCATTGAAATCCAAATATGCCAAAGAAGCCGATAATCTGAACATTCTGAAATCTGAGGTGATTAAGTGTATTCGTGGTGAAAGCAAATTTTCGCAGGAAATGCTATCAAGCTTGATTACGGAATCAGAAGTAAAATGCAGCAGACTTCTGAATATGTGTGAAGATGCAGAAAAGGAAGTATCTGACAGTGAAAATGTTCTGAAAGATTTATCCGCAACCTTTGATGAGCTTGTTTCGTGGGCTGAACTCTACGACGACGCAGAATTTGCACAAAAGAAAATGATTGTGAACTGCCTTATTCGGAGAGTTGATGTTTACCGTGATTACAAGTTGAAGATTAATTTCAACTTTGATTTTCAGCAGTTCATCAACGGGATAGATTCAGTAGTTTAAAAAATTGAAAACGCAAAACCGAGATGACTTTCATCATCTCGGTTTTGCGTTATATGGTGGAGCATGTCGGGATCGAACCGATGACCTCTACACTGCCAGTGTAGCGCTCTCCCAGCTGAGCTAATGCCCCGTATTCCTTATTCTTTTTTATTTTTTGCCCGCTTTTCATTCGACTTTTTTCTCAATTATCGGGGGGTGCGTTTCCGGGTGTTTCGCTCTCCCAGCTGAGCTACACCCCCATATTTAGTTTTCAACGGAACTATAATATCATATAATTCCGTTGAAATCAATAGTTTTACAAATAATATTTACGCTGTTTTATCGTCCGGCATTTTAACCTTTTTCCGTGTCGTTAAATATTGTGCGGCAACAGAAGCAGGAATTATCATTTCGGGAAGCATCGGAAAATGATATCGTGCGCCGCCTACTATTATAACCACTATCGCCGTAAATCCCGCCATAAGCAAATACAACGGCAGTATGCCTCGCCATTTTTTTATTTTAAGCAGAATAACTGTGCCGATCACAAACAGCAAAGCTATCATCATATACCAGCATTGATTAAAACACGCAATCGCATCTGCAATGCTGAACTTTTCAGAAGATCTGC
This sequence comes from Clostridia bacterium, assembly GCA_024404095.1. Classification (GTDB taxonomy): domain Bacteria; phylum Bacillota; class Clostridia; order Oscillospirales; family Acutalibacteraceae; genus CAG-488. The sequence continues at coordinate 26,629 of JAKSQO010000010.1, forward strand.
CCATAAGCTTATCAGCTATTGACTTTATATACTCCATACCCGAGGTTCTGACATGATTGTTATAAAGCGTTGAGCTTGAATAAGTTTCGGTCGAATAAAGGTAAAACAGTTTCTTCGGGAACTGCATAATATATTTGCCCGGATTTTTCTTTATCCATTCAATTGAAATATCCTTATAATACTCATCGTAATCCTTATAATTCATTGTCTTAGCCTGCTCCGGCGGAATGTATCCGGGCTTGCCTTCCTTAAAGACCTCACTCATATAGCTTCCGTCTGCTTCGTCGTTAGCTGACATTATAAGATTATATCCGAGTGTGGTCGACTGATAAATAACATTACCGTTTGAAGCATATGAAATGCCGCCAATCAGCATAAGCACACAGGCATAGCCTGCAACAACACCGATAAAACGTCTGAATTTATCTTTTTTGTAAATCACAATAAACAAGCAAACGACTATTGCGACAATACTCAACGGTCTTATCCAGTTGGCAATCGCAAGTATTATACCGCAAAGCACTGACTTAAAACGAAAATCAGAATAAAAAACCGCAAGTGCGAAAAAGCAAAGAGCTGTGTACGGTATCTCTGTTCTGACGTTTACAACCTCCATAAACATAGTAGAGAAAAGGCAGAAAAGAATTGTAAACCAGTAATGCACCGTAGAATTTGCAAACAGTTTTTTTACAATATAAATACAGGAAAAAAGCATTAACTGAACCAGCAAAATATTTAGTACAAAAAACGGTTTCAGACTCTTTGTAAAATGGAAAATCAGGATAAGAATATTTACTATTCCGTTACCTGAAATATACGGAGCTGCCATATCATACTTGCTCGGATAAAACACTCCGTTTTTGAAATCCAGTTCCGCAAGTCGTACAAATCCCGCGGAATCGCTTAACTGCGGTCCGTTAAATCTGATAAGAAGAACAATCTGCATTACCACCATAACAACCCATGAAATAATTGCAGCAGTCTTTAAAATCTTCGGTCTGTTCGATTTTAAACGAGGACAATTTTCGTTGTCTTTCGCAAATGACAACCACTCTGTCAGTTTTCTCATAGTAAACCTCTTGAACAAATCATTTATAATTTCGGCAGATATAAAACCGCAGCGGTAATAATTGCATAAGCCGCAAGCATTGTCATCAGAACGGCATCACCGACAATAACGTCTATCGGATCGCCGTCCGATTCCGGCTTATGAATATCAAGGCTATACTTCATAGCGATAATAATTACAAGCGGAACGGTCCATATCATTATGTTGTTTTCAAGATCTCTGACCCAAAGCGAATAGAATACTATTGCCAGCGTCATACAAGTGTTCATAAATTTATCGAGGAAATCCGGTGTGTACTCTTTCAATACCGCTCTTGTTTCGCCATCGGAATGTCTTTCAAGCTCTTTTTTTCTCTTGCCGAGCACCATAAAAAACGCAATAGAAGAAACAGTAAGATACAGCCATGATGAAACAGTTACACCGATAACCGCACCGCCATAAAGAACACGTATAAAGAAGCCCGAGGAAAGCAAAGCGATATCAACAATCGGTATATGCTTGAGCTTAAGACTGTATGCAAGATTAAGCACAAAATACGTCAGCGGATATAAAATACACAGCGGAGGAATCGGTGCGGCAAAGCTCAGCGCAGTTCCTGTCAAGAGACAGACAGTCAAAACAATTACCGCTTCCTTCTTGGATATTGCGCCGCTTGCAATCGGTCTGTTCTTTTTCTTGGGATGCAGCTTATCCTTTTCGTAATCGCATAAATCGTTCAAAATATAAATTGCAGAAGAAAATACACAAAAAACGCAAAAGGCTATCAGAACTATAAAAAGTTTTCCGGAAAAAACATTTCCCGAAAAGAACAACGGAAGAAAAACCAATACGTTTTTCAGATAGTGCTTCACTCTAATCAATTTCAGTATGTTTTTCGTTTTTTCCATTTGCAACCTTCTCTATAATCTTTTTAGGATAATACTATCACATTACCCTTGAAAAATCAACACATCCGCGTCTTACAGTATTCCTTTATCAACAGCATACTCAACAAACTCCGCAAAAATAGAGTTTGACCACGCAAACCATTTGCGCGTAAAGTCTGTCGGGTCATCTGCATTAAAGCCCTCGTGCATATAGCCTGTGTCGGCATCTGTGGAGGCAAGTATATCAAGAATTCTGCGCATCTCATCGGGGTCATCGGATGTAAGTCCCTGCATTGACAGAGCAATATGCCAGATAAATCCCGGCTTTGTATGCGGACTTCCTACACCCTCGCCAAACCTGCCCTTATAGAAATACGGGTTGTCCTCGCTGAGAATGAACGCTCTTGTGCGCTTATACATCTCGTCATTCTTATCTGCATAACCGATATACGGAATCGACAGCAAGCTCGGCACGTTAGCATCGTCAAACAGCTTTCGGTTACCCATACCGTCTGTTTCGCAGGCATAGATTTTGCCGTACTTCGGATGGTCATAAATCGCATAGCTTTCGATACCGTGCTCAATCTCTTCTCTGAGAATATCACATTCTTTTATAAACTCTTCGTCATTATAGACCTTACCGAAAATTTCAATCAAGTATCCGAGTGCAACAACAGCAAACATATTTGACGGAACAAGATATCCGAATGTGCAGGCATCGTCGCTCGGGCGGAAGCCTGACCATGTCATACCCGTGTATGAAACAGGCATACCCATTCCGTTGTTGTGAAGTGTATCGCTCCAGCGGCAGCCGAGACGTGTGAAACGGTAAGAAGAATTTTCAAAATGTCTCTGCTCTGTTTTCCAGAGGTTGAGAATTGTTTTGGCAGCCTTTTCAAAATCCGCGTCAAATATGCTTCCGTCACCTGTGGACTTATAATAGAGATAAGCGAGTCTGACAGGATAGCAAAGAGAGTCAATCTCATATTTTCTCTCCCACACCCACGGACTGTTGGTCGGGATATCCTTGATATGTCCGTGAGAGTTAGCCTCCTCGTTAAAAGCATTGGCATACGGATCCTTGAGAATATAGCTGAACTGAGTTTTAATTACCCCTCTGATTATGTTTCCTGTTTCTTCATCCTCACCTGCAAGCGGAAGATAATGGCTGACCTGAGCGGTTGAATCTCTGAGCCACATTGCGGGAATATCTCCCGTGAGAACAAAAAGCTCGCCGTTGTCCTTTTCCTTTACGGTAGTTTCAAGCGTATTCGGATAGCAGTTACGGTAAAGCTCGGCAAGCTTCGGATAGTTTTCAAGCTTTTTGCAATATTTTTCTATTCTGTTGTAAACAGCTGACGGAACTTTCATAATAAATCTCCATTCAAAAATGAACGCCTGTTATAGCGTTCATTTTTCCAGTTTTATTTTTCGTTTTCTTTAATCCACTCAACCATATCCTTGAGCGACTGTTCAACGCTCATCGGTGAGTAGCCAAGCTCTTTCTTTGCCTTCTCAATTGAGAAATTGCAGTTGGAAATAAGCTTTCTGATTGAATATCTTGTAAACAGCGGTGTTGCCTTGCTGATTTTGTAGTAAACCTCACAAACAGGAGCACCGAGACTGACAATACCGTAGCCCATCTTGAGCTTCGGCTCTCTCTTTCCGCAGACACGGCAGAGTGTGCAGATGAAGTCATCAACTGAAATCTGCTCACCGCAGAGGATATAGCCCTCACCTGTTCTGCCCTGCTTTGCAGCGGCATACATACCGTCGGCGATATCACGAATATCAACAAAGTTATATGCACCGAAATTGAGTGAAACGGGATAGCCGTGCTTGATAACCGTTCTTACCATTTCACCGATGTTAGAAACCTTGAAGTCATACGGTCCGATACAGGCACCGGGATAAACAACAACAGCGTCAAGAAGTCCGTTTCTTACATTTTCAAAAACATAGTTTGTTGCGCTTGCCTTTGTCTTTGCGTATGTACCGTCAAGCTCGTCAGGCTGGAATGTTTCCTTTTCAACCATAAGCTGGTTGTTCGGGAGAGGCTTGTATGCATCAACCGATGAAGCATAAACAAGACGGCGGACACCGCACTTCTTGCAGGCTTCAACAACATTCTTTGTGCCCTCGTAGTTTACCTTCCATACCATATCGTCCTGACCGACATTTATGTCAATAAGTCCTGCAAGGTGATAAACAACGTCAGCACCCTCAAATGCTTTTTCAAGTGAAGCGGGATCTGTAACGTCACCGAATAATTTTTCGCACTCGATACCGTCAAACTGCTTTGAATCCTTGCGAATAAGAATTTTTACATTTTCGCCCTCGGCGACAAGCTTTTTGAGAAGTGCATAGCCGATATGACCTGTTGCACCTGTTAAAACACAAAATGATTTTTCCATTTCCTCGACCACCCTTTCTTTTATATGACAGATTATACTACTTTTCTGTCTGCATTTTCAATAGATAATACATTTCTTTTTAAAAAATATTTTTACATTTTCCTTTATTTGTTTGTTTCCGAATTATTTTTCATTATTTTTTTGGATTATTATGCTAAAAATTTTCAAATATCATTGACGATAATATTACAGTTGTGCTAATATTATAGAGATTAAGACTGACTTATAAAAAGTTTAATCAATACTTTAATAAGGAGTGTTTCCAATGGCAAAGAAAACCGTAGCTCTTACAGGTGCTTCGGGTAACATGGGTTACCAGGGCTTCAAAGAGCTTTACAAACAGAAAAACAGATATAATATTGCTCTTCTCCTCAGAGACAGCGAAAAGAATCGCGAAAAGTTCAAGAATTTCATTAACGATCCCTCAATCAGAATCGTATGGGGTGATCTCACAAAGTATGAGGACGTTTTTGACCTTGTAACAGGTGCAGACTATGTTCTCCATGTCGGCGGTATGGTTTCTCCCGCTGCTGACTACTATCCCAAGCGCACACTTAAGACAAATACAACAGCTGCACAGAACATTGTTGACGCTGTTAAGGCTCAGCCCGACCCCGACAGCATCAAGGTTGTTTACATCGGTACTGTTGCCGAAACAGGTGACCGTAACCCGCCTATTCACTGGGCTCGTACAGGTGACCCCATCAAAATCAGTATGTATGACCACTATGCAATAAGCAAGGTTAAGGCAGAGGCAATTTTTGCTGAGTCAGGTCTTAAATACTGGGTTTCACTCCGTCAGTCAGGTATCCTTTATCCAGCAATTCTTAAGAACATGGATCCCATTATGTATCACGTTCCGATCAACGGTGTTCTTGAATGGGCAACAGTTGAAGATTCCGGACGTCTTCTCGCAAATGTCTGCGGTGACGACATTCCCGACAACTTCTGGCGTAAGTTCTATAACATCGGCAGCGGTAAGGAATACAGAATCACAAACTATGAGTTTGAAGAGCTTCTCCTCGGTGCTCTCGGACTTCCCTCACCAAAGAAGCTGTTTGACGCTGACTGGTTCACACTTCGCAATTTCCACGGTCAGTGGTACGCAGACTCAGACAAGCTTGAGAGCTTCCTCCACTTCCGTGCAAACGTTCCTATTCAGAAGTATTTTGACCAGATGGCAAAGCAGGTTCCCGCATATTACAGAGCATGTAAGCTTCTTCCCAAGTTTATGGGCGGCGCAGTTGCGGCACTCGCAAAGCCGTTCATGAAGAAGATTGCGGAGGCTGAGGTTTACGGCACACTTAACTGGAAGAAGACAGAAAATCCTGACAGAATTTCCGCTTACTTCGGTGACATGGAAACTGTTCGCAATATGAAGAACTGGGATGAATTTGAAATCATCCGTCCGACAGAAGAAGTTACTCTTCTTGACCACGGTTATGATGAGACCAAGCCTCTCCATAAGCTTGATATCGAAGACATGAAGAAGGCTGCTGCATTCAGAGGCGGCGAATGCCTTTCAGAGACAATGGTTCCCGGCGACCTTTACACTCCGCTTAAGTGGAAGAGCGCAAGAGGCAACGAGTTCGAGATGACTCCGAACCTTGTTCTTCTCGGCGGTCACTGGTGCCCCGAAGAGCTTCCCTGGCCGTGGGATTATGATACAGAAGCAAAGATCAACCCCTTCTTTGCACAGGTATGGTATCCGCTTCACAGCAAGGATGAAAACAACTACTATGACGAGTCCATCTTCAAGGGCTTCAAAGATATGTGAGGTATAACATAATGAACGTATTTATGATTGGCGGCACAGGTCTTCTCGGTTGTGAAGCCGCAAAAATTCTTATTGAAAAAGGTCACAAGGTTACTTCAGTTGCACTTCCTCCCCTCCCCGAAGGAGCTCCGATTCCTGAAGAGATGGACATCATCTTTGGCGATATCAACAAGAAGTCAGATGAAGAAATCATGGAACTCCTCAACGGCAACGAGGTATTTATCTATGCCGCAGGTGTTGACGAGCGTGTAGAGTTCCCTGCACCCGTTATGGATTATTACAACAAGTTTAACATCGCTCCTCTTAAGAGAATTTTCCCGCTCTGCAAAAAAGCAGGCGTTAAGAGAGCTGTTGTTCTCGGTTCTTATTTCTCATATCTTTCAAAGCTTCGTCCCGACATGAAGCTCACAGATAAGAACCCGTACTTCAAGTCAAGAATTCAGCAGGAAGAGGTTTGTGAATCCTTCTGCGACGACAGCTTCAGCTGTGCAGTTCTTGAGCTTCCGTACATCTTCGGCACACAGCCGGGCAGAAAGCCTGTTTGGACAATCCTCATCGAGCAGATTGCATTCATGGACAAGTGGCCGTTCACAATGTATCCGGGCGGCGGTACAGCAATGCTTACATGCCGTCAGGTTGGTCAGGTTATCGCAGGTGCTGCCGAGAAGAAGAAGGCAGGCTTTGAGGCTATTCCTATCGGAATGTATGACTACAAATGGGATAAGTTCCTTTCAATTGTTTACAAGGCACGCGGTATGGGCGCAGACAGAAAGATTGTCAGCGTTGCTCCGTGGATGATGAAGATGGGTATGTTCAAGGTTGCCGCAGATTACAAGAATCGCGGAATTGATTCAGGTATGGATCCGTTCAACCTTCCCGACATCATGGATCTTGATCTTTTCATCAACGATACATTTGCTCGTGAGCTTGGCGCAACAGATGATGACATTGCAGCTGCTATCGAAGATTCAATCAAGGTTTCAGTTGCTTCCTACAACGGAACAGTTAAGCTCCTTGAAATGAAGGGCGAATAATTAACACGTACAAATAACTAAGAGCTGGTCAGCCGACCAGCTCTTTTACTTTTTATCTTAAGACTTACTTATACATATAAAAAACCATATCGCAGTCAACAGGCTGACCGTTCCACATTCTTTCACCTATTGAATATGTTCCGAATGCGGTTGAAGTGAACTGCTGTTCTTCGGAGAACTCGCCTGTCTGCGGATTGAACCATTTATACCTGTAAACCGTACTCGGTTCAAGGCAGCCGATTCTGCCTGTCATTCGTCCGCCGAATTCATTTGCATTCGGCTTTTCGCCGACAGATTTATCACTGAAGCTGTAGAAATAAATTACCATCTCCGAATTATCCGCATTGCTTGCCGTGTATGAATATACACCTGCCGCACGCAGGAAATATGTGCTGTCATTAAACCTCGGCACAAGATTCCACCAGTCAAAAGATGTGAAGAACTTTTTCGTATAGCCTGTCTGATATGCGCTTGGATATTCGAGTGCATCCTGCCATGTTGCATTGATTTTCTCCTGCGAGGTAATCACATCAATGCCGTCATTTGAATCCTTGTCCTCGTCATAGATATTCAAATAACTCCAAGTATCGTGAGCACCCCAGCCATAACCGAACATTCCGCTCAGATAAGCTGCCCAGCCCTGCATTCTTGAACCGTAATTTTTTGTCCAGAGGTAACAGTATCTGCCCTCATAATCAACAACAGGCTTGCCCTGAGAATTGTACCAGTAATCCTTCTGAATTTTGCAGTCGGTCTGCTTCGTCAGACTCGGTGACCACTGTGCCGCATACCAGCTGTGCGACTCGACATCACGAAAAGCAGATGCAAATGTATCTTTATTCGTATATCTTTTCTGCTTTTCATCTGTGCCCTTTCCGCCACCGTATGCCGTTGTTCCTCCCGCATTTTCCTGATGCGCCGTCAGCGGATGCGAATAGGCATCGTATTTATCAATATATTCAGCAACAAGTCGATACGGATTGTTAACGAAGTTCCACTCGGGATGATCAGAAGCGTTGCTGTAAAAATCATTATCAACCTCCTGTCCCAAGGTCCACATAACGGGATAAGCACCGTAACGAGCGACCCAGTATCGGGAGATTTTTTCAAGATAGCTCTTTGTTTTTTCCGAAAGCTCATGTGCTGTAACTTTTTCTTTGCCGACTTTCATGCTTACGGTTTTGTCGGAATAACCGCCCATATTATTTATAAGCACCTGCATTGAAGCCGGGAAGAAAAATTCAGCGTTTGCGTGAACAAGTCCTGCGTCCGCTATCGTCTTAAACTTTGCGTCATAATCGGCAAGACCTGCCATATCAGCCTCAGTTATACCGTCAGCAAATTCAAACGCTGCGCCGATAGGTTCACTCTGAAAAACAGTAAAACCTTGCTCTGCCCTCTTATCACAGATTATTTTCACCATTTCCTGGGTTTCATCACCAAGACTCCAATGAGTATCACCGAGATAAAAGAAAGGTGTACCGTCATCGTATGTCATATACTTCTTGCCGTATGACGTGGTGACAAAGCCGTGTCGGTAAATTTCAAGCTCACCGTCATACTTCGTGCAGTTAACCTTACCTGTTCTGCCGTTAAGGTCAGCGTTTGTTTCGTCTGTGCAGACTGTTCTGAATTTCCATTCACCCTCACTCGGGCAAACAAAACGCATCTTCCAGATATTACCACCGTTCCAAAACGCAGGGATTGTATATTTAACACCGTTTCCGGCAAGAATCAAATCAACGTCAACATCGTTAAACGGGTCTGCATAGCTTTTTTCGCTCACATATGTAAGCTCATTGACTACCCACGTTTGAGCGTTAACTGTTTTTTCGGGTGACGGTGCAAAATCCGCACCTGTATCATCAGCGAAAATCTTTTTTGTGTACCCCGACGGTTCGGGATAAACCTGTTTTTTTGCTTCAATGCTTCTAACAAGCTTCGCATACGCTCTGCCTGCGAAGCAGTACGGCAAGCCTGTGCTGTCAAAAAAGCTCTGAATGCTCTTCTCGCTCTGTATCGCACCCGAATACATTGCAATAATTACACTCAGAAAAAAAGAAATCATTTTTTTCATATTTTTTCTCCTTCTCTTTTTGAAAGTTTTAAAGCATTTTTATATAAAATATTTTCCTTGTCCTTATCAGAAATATCCATTTGATTTATTATTTCAACAAACTTCTTCGTATCGCTCCACGGATAATCCGTTGCAAAAAGCACACGGTCGCTTCCGTGTTTTTTAATAATTTCAACGCACTTTTCGTTATATCGGTCAAGCACAAAAGATGTATCAAAATAAACAGGTTTGCCGGTAAGTTTTTCAAGCACCTCGTCGGGCATATCACATCCGCCCATATGTGCAAGCACAAGCTTATCATCAATAAGTCCTGCAAGCTCGTTCAGCACATTCAGCACCATATCGGGCGTACAATGAACGTGGTCGGGATAACCTATATCAACACCTGCGTGAGTTACTGTTATCAGACTGCGCTTCGCCGCTTCGGACATAATCCTTATATAATCGGGGCTGTCAAAGTTATAGCCCTGATAATCGGGATGAATCTTTATTCCGATAAGCCCCGAAGCCTTAATTTCGTCAAGTATTTCTTCGATATTCTCACATTCGGGATGGATTGCACCTGCATAAATAATCCCGTCCGTGCCGTTTATTTCAGCCGCCATACGGTTGATTGAGTTTACTTGTTTAGAACTTGTTGCAACAGGCAGAATAACACTGTAATCAATTTCCGATTTCTTCATTGTCTGCTTTATATCGTCAAGTGTAGCCTTGCCGTACGGCTTTGTGTTACCTTTTTCCGCAAGAAACTGCACACTCTGTGCCGCAATTTTATCAGGAAAAATATGAGTATGGAAATCAATAACCATAAAACGACCTCCTTTTATACAATAATATAACACAAAATATCTGGTTTTCAAAATATTTTTTCAATTGGCAGAAAATAATTTCTGTTTTCAAAAAATTCTTTCAAAAAAAGCTTTACAAAATCGAAATTATATGATATTATTTTAACAATGATTGTTAATGTTTTAACATTCAATATTATTCAGGAGGTATGCATTATGAACAGATTCACTTTACCCCGTGATCTCTATCACGGAAAGGGTGCTCTTGAGGCACTCAAAACATTTCATGGAGCTCGTGCAATGATTTGTGTCGGCGGCGGTTCTATGAAAAAGTTAGGATTTCTTGATAAAGCTGCTGACTATCTTAAAGATGCAGGTATGGAAGTGGAAATATTTGAAGGTATCGAACCCGACCCGTCTGTTGAAACAGTTATGCGCGGTGCTGAGGCAATGCTTAAGTTCCAGCCCGACTGGATTGTCGCTATCGGTGGCGGCTCACCCATTGACGCTGCAAAAGCAATGTGGATTAAATATGAATATCCCGAGATTACTTTTGAAGATATGTGCAAGGTTTTCGGTATACCTTCTCTTCGTAAAAAGGCTCACTTCTGCGCCGTATCTTCAACATCAGGTACAGCAACAGAGGTTACTGCTTTCTCAATTATCACAGACTACAACAAGGGTATCAAGTATCCTATCGCAGACTTTGAAATTACTCCCGACGTTGCTATCGTTGACCCCGATCTTGCAGAAATGATGCCGAAAAAGCTTGTTGCTCACACAGGCATGGACGCAATGACACACGCTGTTGAGGCTTATGTTTCAACTGCAAACTGCGACTACACAGATCCTCTTGCTCTTCATGCAATCAAGATGATTCAGAATAATCTTGTTGATTCATACAACGGCGATATGGACAAGCGTGACTCAATGCACAACGCACAATGCCTTGCAGGCATGGCTTTTTCAAATGCTCTTCTCGGTATTGTTCATTCAATGGCTCACAAAACAGGCGCAGCTTTCGCTGACTTTGGCGCACACATCATTCACGGTGCCGCAAACGCAATGTACCTTCCCAAGGTTATTGCTTTTAACGCAAAGGATGAGAAAGCCGCAAAGAGATATGCTGAAATTGCTGACCTCATGAACCTCGGCGGTGAAACAGTTTGTGAAAAGGTTGACCTCCTCATCAAATATCTCAGAAAGATGAATGACGACCTCAATATTCCTCATTGCATCAAAAACTACGGTGCTGACAGCTATCCCTGTGACAACGGTTTCGTTCCCGAGGATGTATTCCTTGAGAGAGTAAATGACATCGCTGTTAATGCTCTTGGCGACGCATGCACAGGTTCTAACCCCCGTCAGCCGTCTGTCGACGAAATGGTTAAGCTCCTCAAGTGCTGCTACTACGACACAGAAGTTGATTTCTGATTAAATGCTATCTGCCCTTTCAAAGTTTGCTTTGAAAGGGCATTTTTTATTGAACAAAACTTCACGTTATGATATAATTCTTAAAGATCTTATAACATGTTATTAAAAGGAGCTTATTTATGGGCAATATTGTAGCAATTGGCGGAGGATTTGACATTGAATCCGCTCACCGCTGGAAAATGGCAAGATATCTTAATTCGCTTACCAAAAAGGAAAATCCGAATTTTCTTCTTGTACCTGCATCAGGTTTCGACTCCTACGGCACAAGAGAAATCGAACGCCACTTTGCTCTCGGATGCGATGTTGATATTCTGAAAATCAGCAGCGATTCTCAGAGTGATGTTGCACGCAAAATTCGCTGGGCTGATATCATCTACATTCCGGGCGGCAACTCAACATATCCTATTGCGGCATTCCGCAAGCGCGAAGCTGACAAATATCTGCGTGAAGTTTGGGAAGAAAAAGAAACTGTTCTCAGCGGTAAATGCGCAGGTGCAATGTTCTGGTTTGCAGAAAGCTATGACAATGACGGAATTGATGACAGCTTTGAGTTTATAAAGCCTCTCGGATTCATCAATTACTGTATGTGTCCTCACTTTGACAGCCCCGAATGGATGCCGTTTGAACAGCTTGCTCCGACACGAGAGCTGTCAAGTATTGCAATTGACAACGGGGCGGCTATATGTTTTCTCGGCGACAATAGAGAAATTTTCAATGTTTCGGGCAAGGAAAAGGTTTATCTTTTTGACAAAAATCAGAACTACAAAAAGATTGACCTTACTCAGGATGCCGAAGCGCTCAGAAATCTTTGATATTACTCTGAAAAGAGGAAAAATATTTGGAACTTAAAGAATATACAGCACAACTGAAGGAGAACTTATGGCAACAGGATATACACTTTTTAACAAAGCAAAACGCAATGCTCTTGAACCGCTCAGATTCAGAGAAGACGGAACTTTCAGAATTCTTCACCTTACCGACATTCACAAGATTCACCCCGACATGGATGACGACACAGACAGAAGTATTCCGGAAAGAAAATCAAAAAATACGATAAATACAATTGAAAAGGCTATCGAAAAAACCACCCCTGACCTTATAGTTTTCGGCGGTGACAACATCGGCGGACATTGGGAGGAAATGACAAACGAATACGCTTTATGGTGTCTTAACACAATAATCGGCGCTGTAAAAAAATACAACATTCCGCTTGCTGTGGTTTTCGGAAACCATGACGCACAGAATGAAGGTATTGCTCAGCTGCTGAGCAAAGAGGTTCAGATGAGCATTTATATGCAGTACGATAACTTCCGAGGCTGTTTCAATGAGGCTGAGGTTTACGGCTGCGGCAACTGTCACCTGCCGATTCTCGCACACAACAGTGACGAGGTTATGTGGAATGTTTGGTGCTTTGATTCAAACGATTATCCGCGTAACCCCGACCACAGCGTTATCAGCTATGACGCTGACGCAGTTCACGCCGACCAGCTGGATTGGTATGAGCGTACCGTCAACGAAGAAAAGAAGCTTTTTGGCAAAACCGTTCCCGCAGTTCTCTTTCAGCACATCCCGATAAATCAGGAATATGATTTTATTGAGGAATGCGACAAGTCCGAGATGGATTACGAGCATAACGGAAAGTTCTTCCGTGCTAAATGCGGCATGCTTAAAGAGGGACTTCTGCGAGAAACTCCCTGCGCTCCGCAGAGTGACAGAAGCGAATTTGAGGCGTGGGTCAGATGCGGCGATATAAAAGCGGCATTTTTCGGTCACGATCATACAAATTCTTTCCGCTTTGAAAAGGACGGAATTTCACTTTTTCAAACAATCGGATGCGGCTATGAAAGCTACGGTATTGAACGTGGCGGCAGGCTGATAACTCTCAATGAAAACAGCGACACATTTACAACAGAAACAATTATAATTGAAAAAGAATATTAAAAATTCGGGGCAGTTCACATCAGGAACAGCCCCGAATCTTATTCGCGAGATAATAATTTTTTATAGCTGAAATCCATTCCGAACGCGCCGAGCGGAGCTGTGATAAGAATTGAAAGAACAGCGATTGAAAGTACGAGCTTTCCGCACGGCAATCCGAGCGACAGAGGCACCGAACCGATTGCCGCCTGTACTGTTGCTTTAGGAAGATACGCAATCACGCAGTACAGCCGTTCCTTTGAGTTGAGCGGTGTGCCGATAAGGCACAGCAGAACTCCGACAGAGCGAAAAATGAGTGCAATAAAAATCATAAGCACGGCTATCGCACCTGCTTCAAGCGTATAACGTATATCGACTGCCGCACCTACAAGCACAAACAGTATTACCTCAGCGGCAAGCCACAGACGTCCGTACTTTACTGAAAGGTCAGCAGACACTTCCTTTCTGCACCTCATCTGAATAACACAAGCCATACTCATAACTGCAAGCAGACCCGATACAGATACAACGCCCTCCAGCCACGTTTCAACAGCCATTAAAAGAAATGCCGTTCCGACAGAAATAATAACCTTAAGGCTCTGACGAATTGAATCGCCTTTTTTATGTGCAAGCTCGAATACAAACGAAACAATAAGTCCTGCAACAACTCCGAGCAGAACACCGAGGATAATCGACACAGGAATATTTAAAAAATCCATAACATTTGCTTTTGTCCCCTGAGCCATTCCGACAAAGGTTGAAAACAGTACAATCACAAAAACATCATCAAGTGATGCACCTGCGAGAATAAGCTGAGGTATGCTTTTGTCGGTTCCATAGCCTGTTTCCATAAGTTGAACCATTCGAGGAACTACAACCGCGGGCGATACCGCACCGAGAACCGCTCCGATTATTGCCGCCTCGGTGAGCGACACTTTCAGTAAAGTTGGCGCAAGCAGCATAAACGCTCCGATTTCAAACAGCGCAGGCAGGAATGACATCATTATGGCAGGTCTGCCGACTTTTTTCAGGTCAGCGACATTGAGTGAAAGCCCTGCTTTTATCAAAATAATTATCAGCGCAATCCGACGAAGCTCAGCTGAAATGCCGAGAATCTCGGGTGCGAGCAAATCCAGCACAAACGGTCCGAGAACAATGCCGGTAATCAGCATACCGATAATTCGCGGCAAGCCGATTTTTTTACAGATAAAAGCCGCCGAAAGACCGACAAGAAAAATAAGAGCCAATGATGTAATCATAATTTACCTCCAAGCAAAAAAGCTGACAACTCTGCCGTAAACAGCAGAAGTCATCAGCTAAAAGCGGTTCAGGTTTCCCTCGGGAGAACTTCATTCCCATGGGTTGTATTATACTTTATAAATCTCAGAATGTCAAATAAAAATATTGAAGTTAAAAAGTTTATATGATATAATTCTGATATAATGTCAAAGGAGAATCGGCGATGAAAAAGCTGTATCTTATCGGTGACTCAATACGAATAGGTTACTGTGAATATGTTAAAGCCGCACTGAAAGGCAAAGCTGATGTTCACTGGAACGAGGGAAACGCTCGCTTTGCCGAATATGTTCTTTATTCCATTGGTGACTGGGAGCATAAGCAGAGAATCGGTGAGGACACCGCCTGCGTACATTGGAACACAGGTCTGCATGATGTTGTACGCACAATGGACGAGGATCCTCTCACTCCTACTGAAATCTACGGATATTACATTGACAGAATCTGTCAGCGTCTTAAAAAGTATTATCCGAATGCCGTACAGATTTTTGCAACCTCCACACCTGTTCAGGAGGAGCTTTATGACTACTGGTTCTCACGGAAAAATTCTGACATCGACGCAATAAATGCCGAAGCCGTTAGAATTGTTAAAAAATACGGCATGGAAGTCAATGACCTCAATACCCTGCTCAGAAATCAGCCTAAGGAAATATATTCTGACAAAACACACTTCAACACTCCCGCTGCAAGGGAAATCATCACAAAGGCAGTCCTCAAAGCCGTCTGCCCTGCCCTCGGCATTGATTATGACGAGCTTGAAATGCCCGATTTCAGCAAAGAAATAATTTCCGATGAAAAGGAAATTTTAAAATAAACAAAAAGGAGCAACACTATGAAAGCTTTTCTCTCTTTTCTGCTCGCATTACTTCAGTTCAATTTTGTAGGCATTTTCGGTGTTTCGGATAAGAACCTCGGAAATGTCGAAAAAAACATTGACAACTACAACTATGTTCTCGGCACTCAGGCAATATGTCCGAGCTACAAATTCACAAAGCAATCCGACTTATCTGAACTCGGCGGACGCATTCTTGCGATGGGTTCAAATATGATTAAAATTGAAACAGGTGATACCGCCGTTCACAAGCTTCTTGACGAGTACGGCGATCAGTTCAAGTACGTGTTTATGTGGTATCGCAAGTACAATCTTCATCAGGCCGTTTTCTATGACGGACTCAGTGAGGAAGAAAAGCAGGAGGATTACAATGCCTGCTACAACTTTGCGAAAACTCTTCTTGAAAAGTATAACGGCTCAGGCATAGAGTTCTATATCGGCAACTGGGAGACAGACTGGTATTATATCAACGGCTACGATGTTAACGTCAAAAAAGTTGATGACACGGTTACCAAAGCTATGATTGAATGGATAAACAACCGTCAGAAAGCTATTGACGATGCGAAGCGTGACACAGAGTACAGCAATGTTGAGGTATGGGGTTATCTTGAGGTCAACCGCACACAGGATGCATTTAACAAAAACTATGACCGTGTTGTAAACAATGTTCTTCCCTATGCGAATGTCGACTACGTTTCATATTCAGCATACGATTGCCAGAAGCTTTCCGCAACGAAAATCCGTAAAACTATCAACAAGATAAACAAGCTTCTTCCCGAAAAAGATAACATACCGGGTTCAAGAGTGTTTATCGGTGAATTTGCAAGACCGGCAAGTGATTTCAATTACGATGACGAGGCATACACAAAGGCAAATCTTGAAATCCTTTCAAAGTTCCTCAGATGCAACGTAAAGTTTATTCTGTTCTGGCAGATGTACTGCAACGAAAAGCCTGCCGACGGTCGTTGTAAGGGTTACTGGCTTGTTGACGATAACGGAAACGAAACCGCTCTTTATAAAGCATTGCAGAGTATGCTCGCACAGGGGCACAATTATGTTGAAGAATATCAGCAGAAGCACGGTGAGCTTCCGTCAGAGGCAAATTACAGAGCTTATCTGCGTACACTTCCAGAGCTTTACTCATTAAAATAAAGCTTATTGAATGGCGCATTAGTTTTTTCAAAAATATAGTGACTTTTTTGTGATTTATTTTATAATTGATATATTATGTTAAACAGGAGAGTAAAAAATGGCAGAACAGAAAAAAGATTACAGCAAGCTTGTTAAAGCTTTGCAGATTGCAACAGGTATCCTTATGGTCGGGCTTGTCATTGTTGCAATAATTTTGATTCAGAAATACAACATTAAGGTTTCAAACATCAAAAATCTCAGTGCAATTTTAAATGAACAGTTTGGTAACGGAGCTTTAATTCTCTCCGCTATTATGATTGGCATTACCGTTGTCAAGAGCTTTGCTCTTGTATTCCCGCCCGCAGTTGTTTTCTCAATTACCGCATATGTACTTCCAAATCCGTTCATCGCTTTTGTAGTGAATTTCATCGGAATGGTACTTTCGCTGATGATTCCTTATTTCCTCGGAAAATTCACAGGCGCAGGAATGGTTGATACTTTATCAGGTAAGTTCAAAGCAATCAAAAAAATTGATGACTTTGCAGGAACAAACGAAGTGGCTCTGACAGCGATTTTCAAATTCGCAGGCATTCTTCCCGGTGACCTTTCAAGCCTTCTCTTCGGAGCAATGAACATTTCATTCAAGAACTATATGATTGGCTGCACAATCGGCAATCTTCCCCTTGTTCTTGTTTATACAGCATTCGGCTATGTTTTGAAAAATGTCGGTGAAAAGCCCTGGGTTGCCGCAATTCCGATTGCAGTAATAATTCTTTTCCTTTTCATCGCAAGTCTGCTGACTAAGAAAATGATTTCTGACAATAAGAAAAAACAGAGTGCGTAATTATTCAATCCGATTGGTTTTTATCAATCGGATTTTTTATTGCAATTCTTCATAGTATAGTTTACAATAAAAACAGATTATTTTTCGAGGTAATGAGCATGAAACCAAAAGGAATTTATATGGGAACGCATGAAGCAATATGCAATGCTTTCTCTGACGAAATACAGAAAAAGATTTCCGAAAAGCTTGACATTCTGCCGACATTTTACAGCGCAGATTTTTTCAAGGAGCAGTCGGATTTATCTGAGTTAAAAGACGTCGAATACATTTTCTCAACCTGGGGTATTGCTAAGCTTGATGAAGCAACACTTGAAAGAATAATGCCGAAGCTCAAAGCGGTTTTCTATGCGGCAGGCACAGTTCAGCAGTTTGCAAGACCGTTTATGAATCGCGGAGTAAAAATTTTCTCTGCGTGGGGAGCGAATGCAGTTCCTGTTGCCGAGGTTACAGCTTCAGAAATTCTGCTTGCCAACAAAGGCTTTTTCCAGACGCTTCACCGCGGTGGAAGCAGTACATGGACGGAGCACGATTGTGCTAAGCCTCACCCCGGTAATTACAACACAAACGTCGGAATTATCGGTGCAGGAATGATTGGCACACTTGTAATAAAAGCGTTAAAAAACTACAAGCTGAACATAAAGGTTTTTGACCCGTTTATGAGCGATGAGCGTGCAAATGAGCTGGGCGTCAAAAAGGTCAGCTCCCTCCCTCAGCTTTTCAGCGAGTGTCACGTCATTTCCAATCACCTCGCCAACAACGATAAAACGGTCGGCATAATTGATAAATCCTGCTTTGACAGAATGGACAACAGCGCAGTTTTCATCAACACTGGCAGAGGCAGACAGGTTGTTGAAGGTGATATGATAGCTGCACTTAAAGATGTGTCTACACGCTGCGCAGTGCTTGATGTTACATATCCCGAGCCGCCCGAGGAAGGCAGTGAGCTTTACACAATGCCGAATGTTTTTCTCACACCGCATATGGCAGGCTCTATCGGCAACGAGGTTCAGCGCATGGGCGAATATATGTATGACGAATTTACTGCATTTATTGATGGTCAGCCGACAAAGTATATGGTGACTGAAAAAATGCTTGAAACAATGGCTTAAAGAGGGTTTTATTTTGATTAAAACAGGACTTGTGTCAATCAGCTTCCGCGGTCTTTCGTGCGAAGCAATCATTGATATTACAAAAAAATGCGGACTTGACGGAATCGAATGGGGCGGTGATGTCCACGTTCCGCCGAACAATCCCGAAAACGCAAAACGGGTATCAGAACTTACCGAAGCCGCAGGGCTTTGCACCTCGGCTTACGGCTCATATTACAAAGCAGGAACACACGGCGACAATTACAAAGCAGAATTCAGAAAAATTCTCGACACAGCCGTAATTCTTGAAGCTCCGATAATCAGAATCTGGGCAGGCAACACGGCAAGTGCTGAAATCTCTGAAAAAACGCGTGCTCAGATAACCGAAGAATGTATGGAGCTTGCAAAAATGGCTGACGAAAAAGGCATAAAAATTGCCTTTGAATGTCACCGCAATACGCTGACTGACGATTATCACTCTTCACTCAGACTGATGCGTGAAACTAACTGCGATAATCTGCTGATGTACTGGCAGCCAAACGAAACAAAAACATATGATTACAATATGACTGCGCTTAATAATCTGATGCCGTACCTTACAAACGTGCACGTTTTCAACTGGCCCGAGCCGAATTGCAGAAAACCGCTTTGTGAGGCGGAAACTGAATGGACCAGCTACATTTCTGTAATCGGCAAAGACAACGGAGAACATTGGTGTTCTATTGAATTTGTTCCAGACAACCAACCCGAAACACTTTTCAATGAGGCAAAAATGCTTAACAAACTGATACTAAAATAAAACAATGTCCGTTGACTTGATGTCAAATACGTGATAAAATAAATCCATAAATTAAGGGAGGTTTTACTTTGATGAAAAAAGTATTATCAGTTATCCTTGCAGTTATTATGCTTGTTTCATGCACGGCTATTTCTTTTGCCGCTGACAGCAAATCAACTGCATTGCAGTTTAACAAAGACGGAAAGTTTAAAATTCTCATTTTTGCAGATATTCAGGACGGATATCCGATGGAAGATGATTTAATTGCATTTATGAATCAGGCTCTTGACAAGGCTCAGCCGGATTTTGTTGTTTTCCTTGGCGACAATGTAATGGGTCCCAAGTCCATTCCGGGTGATGTTGATGAATATGTCAAAGGTTTTGACCAGGCACTCGCTCCCCTCATTGAGCGTGAAATTCCGTTCAGCTTTGTATTCGGCAATCACGATGATGAAACAATGCCGAGCCTTACAAAAGAGCAGATGCTTGAAATCTATCAGAGATATGACGGATGCCTTGCATACGATGCAGATCCCGAGCTTCACGGCACAGCAACACACAACCTTGAAGTTCTTTCAAGTGACGGCACACACACCGCATTCAACATGTGGTTTATGGACAGCGGTGACTATGTTTTTGACGAGAACGGCGAAAAGCTCCACTATGACTGCGTTCGCAAGGATCAGATAGAATGGTATGAGCAGACAAGCAAAGCTCTTGAAGAAAAGAACGGCGCACCTGTTCCCTCATTTATGTTCCAGCACATTGTTCCCGCTGATGTAGCTCAGCAGGTTATGGTTACTCTCCCCTTCCATATCGGTGACCTTGCTCATTACGATATGGACGACGGCACAGCTGTTACATATCTTCCTAATATCTTCGGCTTCAAAGCGGGTATGGTTGGCGAAGGTCTTTGCCCCTCAACAGAAAACGACGGTCAGTGGGATGCAATTTCAGAGCGTGGTGACGTTCTCGCCTGCTTCTTCGGTCACGACCACAAGAACACATATCAGGCACGAGTAAAGGGCGTTGACGCTATCAATGTTCCCGGCACAACCTTCCGTTCATACAGCAGTAAGATTCATCAGGGCTGTATGGTGCTTACTCTTGATGAGAAAGACCTCAGCAAATATGAGCAGGAAACATATTACGTTACAAGTCTTGCACTTGAAAAGGGTTCAGAACTTCCGAACCTCTCACGTTCAAAGGCTAACTACGGTTTCTATGAATTCCTCCGCATCTTCCTTAAGGTTCTTCTTACACCCTTCAAGATGCTTGCAAATGTCCCCGGAAAAATCATTTACGGTTAAAATTATGAATACGGCTGAGCAATTCAGCCGTATTTTTATTGCAATATAAATTTAATCTGATATAATAGCAATGAACGGAGTTCAAATTACCGTTAAAGGAGTTTAAAATTATGAAAAAATGGCGAGTAGCACTTATCGGCAACGGCGGAATATGCAAGGGTTGTCACCTTAACGAATACCTTACTGACGACAGACTTGAGGTTGCGGCAGTATGCGACATCATTGAAGAAAGAGCGCAGTTCCTTAAGGACAATTACTTCCCGAATGCTGATGTTTACACAGATTACAAAGAGCTTTTAAAGGATGAAACAATCGACTCGGTTGACATCTGCACACCCAACTATCTTCATTCGATTATTGCTGTTGAGGCTTTTAAAGCAGGCAAGCACGTTTTTTGTGAGAAGCCCGACGCAATCAATGTTGAGGAAGTTCTCAAAATGGATGAAGCCGCTAAAAAAGCAGGCAAAACCCTTATGGTTATGAGAAATAACCGCCACGTCGACATTTCAAAATATGCAAAAAAATACATAGCAAGCGGTAAAATGGGAGACATCTACTGCGGTCGCTGCGGCTGGCAGAGAAGACGCGGTATTCCCGGCAAGGGCGGCTGGTTCACCACAAAAGAGCAATCGGGCGGCGGTCCGCTGATTGACCTCGGTGTTCACCTTATCGACCTTTCAATCTGGCTTATGGGCAACCCCACACCCGTTTCAGTTTCCGGCAACACCTTCAGCAAGTTCGCAGACAACGACCTCAGCGACTCCGCTAACTCCGATTTCGGAGACAAAAACTCAGAGGGCACATTTGACGTTGAGGACCTCGCAATGGGCATGATTCGTTTTGACAACGGCGCTATTCTTCAGATTGAGTTCAGCTGGGCTTCAAACATCAAGGAAGAGTCTCGTTTTGTTGAGCTTCGCGGCTCAAAGGCAGGACTTACATGGAAGGACGGCAAGCTCGAAATTTACACAGAGGAAGAGGGGGAGCTTGTTGATATCATCCCGACTAAGCTCAGCGAAAAAGACGGACACGGCAGGAACCTCAAACACTTCTACGATGTTGTTATCGAGGGTGCTAAGCCCGACTTCGAGCCACAGCAGGGCATTGATATGATTAAGATTCTCTGCGCTATGTATGAAAGCGCAAAGCAGGGCAAGGAAATCGCTCTTTAATAAGAATTACCGCCGAAAAGGATTTTTCCTCTTCGGCGGTTTTACGTTATTCTGCTTTAAACCAGACAGAAACAATGCTCTTGCCGTCCTGTCCTGCGGCGGCGTAATCGGTAAGGAGAAGCTTTCCGTCCGCTGTTTCGGCGAAAATACGGAGCTGTTCCCCTGCTTCGGGTTCGGCTATTTCATATTTTATATCGCCGTTTTCATCACGGATAAATTCTATTTGCTGTCCTGCTTTGTAGCTTCCTTTCGATTCGTCAGCCGCAAGAACAAAGCCACCGTAATTAAGTGATATTTTTCCGTTAAGCTGTTTTTCAACAAGTCTGTTTTCAACAGAAAGCTCAATAACATCTCCGTCATTCCACACAGCGTCAATAACGGTAAATCCGTTTTCATTCTTAATCTCTTTACCGTCAGCGGATGCCGAAACAGTTGTATAAGCATCACCGTTTGTAACTCTGACGCTGAATTTCTTACTCTCAGATAAGCTGAGGGTTATTTTTTTATCCTCAACTCTGACATCGGCATAGCTTGTTTTATAGCTGCCGTCAAGCAGATAATTTATGCTGATTCCGTCTTTGCTCTCAGTTACGGCAGTCAGCGGATAAAGCGCAAAACCTGCTGAGGCAATACAAGCACAGCAGCCGAAAAACGGACCGTCAGCAAACTGCTTGAAGCCGCCGATACCAAGTCCTCTTTTTGAGTCACAAAGCGGTGAATAGCTGTCAAAAAGAAGCCCTTTCAGATATTCCTTCTTCTCATTGCTAAATTGGTCAAAGCCGTTAATATTTAATGAACCTGCAAGCGCATTCAGCGAAGCAAGTCGGATTGTATCAGCCAGACGTTTATCGCCTGTTGCCTTATAAAGTCTTGCGAAAAAGCGTATGAGCGTAACCGTAACGCAGGTTTCCTGCATAATTTTTCCTGTCGCCTCGGTCTGGCAAACAGCTGAATTATCAAACAGCTCGTGCGTGCAGCCGCAGCTTCCGATTACAGTTACATCAGTTTCAAGCAATGCATCGGTAAACTTCTGAACAGCTTCAAGATATTTCTTCTCTCCTGTAACCTCATAATATGCAAGCAAGCCTTCAAAAAAGCTCATCGTCTCGTAAGCTTTCTGCTCGGGGAACTGATACGGTGCCAGCCCGTTGAGAGCGCAGTCAATAAGACTTCCGTCAAAGCATCCGCCTGTTGAAATTATGTAACGGGCAAAGTCAAGATATTTCTCATTTTTGGTGTCTGTATAAAGACGTACAAACGGTTCAAGGATGCTTGCCGCATTAACTCCGCCCCAGAATCTGCCTGTGCGCAGTATATCTTTTTTGCCCTCGCCTATTCTGTCAACAATATAATCCGCATGAGCACAGAGAGCCTGCATTATTCTTCCTTTAAGCTCTTCATCCCCGCAGATATCATAGAAATGCTGAAGTCCCGTCATAACATACTTGCGCGCCCACATATCCCAATCAAGGAATTCCGCATCCTCACGGTATGTACTGATTCTTCCGCTTTTTTCCTGCTTGGACAGCAGACCGTTTACCGCTTCAGTCAGCACTTCAAGCAATTCGGATGAACGTGTTACGCTGTAAACAAGACACGCACCTCGCATCATCTTGCCCCAGTATTCGCCTCGCCAGCCTGCGTCCTGATTATCAATGCCGGTAGAGAAAACGCCAACGCACCTTTCCCACAGCTTTCGGTCGAGCAGCTGACGCTCGGTTATTATATCAAGATATTCTGCAAATTTTCCGTTAATATTTATCATAAAGATTCTCCTTTTATTCTCCGAGATAAAGCTTATAATCTCCGCTTTTGAGCATCTGTGCAAGCTCGAATGAATCCGCAATCCGTCGATTACAGGCTATTCCGTATCGCACATCCTGATTTTCTGCGTGAGCATCTGAGCCTGCGCTTATAAGCAATCCGTTCTTTTCCGCATACGCTTCGGCACGTATGTTTTCGTCACCCTTGTTGCACACATTATATGTTTCAAATCCGTCAAGAAATTCAATTGGCAGATTCTCATTCGGATTAGTCACATATGACCTGTCACGGTAGGGATGCGCCTGGAAAACAAGACCGCCAAACTCACGCACAAGGCGGCTGATTGTTTCAAGCTCGTGGTTGCGCAACTCGGGATGAGCATAGAGAAATTCAGGTGTAATACCGTACAGCAAAACCTCTTTGCCGTTTCCGATATGCTCCTCTATGCCAAAGATAACGTCAAAATCTTCCTCTTCGCCCGCCTTTTTTGCGGCAAGATAATCATTCTCGTAACAGCGAACAAATTCATCCCACGGCAGGTTTCGGTCAATTCCCGTATTGCCGCCGATAAAATGATTTGTCAGCACCATACCTGCAAATCCCGCCTTTTTCAACGCTCGGACAGTTTCGGCAGGATCACCTCGTCCGCAGGCACTGCACGGTGCCGTATGCTGATGCATTTCATAAATATACATTGTGTTTCTCCGTTTCATATTCAAAATGCCGATTCAGCACAGAATCGGCATTTATCGGCTTTATTGGGTGCAGATATCGTAAAGAATATCAACACATCTGTCAATACCAAGCGAACCCGCATTAAGGCTGATATCATAATTGGAAGCCACACCCCATTTGAGGTCTGTGAAAAGCTGATAATATGAAGCTCTGCGCTTATCCTTATCCTTAAGGCGCTTTTCGGGTGAATCCTCTTTTTCTCCGTAAACTGTTACAATTCGCTGAGCACGAGATTTCATATCAGCACAGATAAACACGTTGAACACGTCCTCACGCTCACGTAATATGTAGTCGGCACATCTTCCGATCATTACACAAGGTCCCTGCTCAGCAAGCTCGCTTACAATTCTGCTCTGAATTTCCCAGATAATATCCTCATCACTTGACTTATAGTAGTAGTTACTCTTAAAAAGTCCCGACAGCTTTGCGCCGCGTGCATCTTCGCCCTTTTCCTTGACATAATCTCTGTCAAATCCGCTTTTTTCGGCAACCTTTTCGATAATTTCACTGTCATAACAAGGTACACCTAATTTTTCGGCAAGAGCCTTTCCGATAGTTCTTCCGCCTGAACCGAACTGACGGCTGATTGTGATTATATTATAGCTCATAATCCATTCCTCCGAGTAACCAAATCTTTTGAATATTATAGCTGAACGAAGCTATAAATGTCAAGAAAATATACCCCGACAATTTCTACTTTTTAATTATTGGATATATTCATAAAAAGTTTATGAATCGTTCCTGTATTATATCAAGAGTAATTTCTGTCTGTGCACTTCCGGTCAGACGGCAGGCACAGCCGCCGCAATGTTTAAATGATAATTTAAATATAGAATTCTTTCAGACAAAGCCTCGTGATAACGGATTTGTTCTTCACAAATCAGAGCTGTAAAAGCAATCCTCCTACGAACAGTAACTGCCATAGGAGGAACTTTTATATTTATAACTTCTATTTACTTTTTCCTTGAAATCATCACCGATGAAACAACTGCATAAGCAAGAGTGATAACAGCTAACGCGATTACAAGATAGAACAGCTTATACATTTCAAATAAGACCTCAAAAGCGTTAACCGCAAATATCAAACCGATTAAAGCAAACACTACTCCCGACTGTCTGTAATGCGGTGTCTTATTCATCTTCCGGCGCTCTTCCTGTGAAGCATAAATGTATGCATTATTAAAGAGAAAGCCTTTCCCTTTAAACTGCATAACGCTGACAGCAAAACAGCAAATTGAGATTATACCGAGTATTATCGCACCAATCATTTAACCACCTCTGTAATCAGAACAAATCAAGCATACTGTCAAGGTACATAGCCTCTCTGACATTCAGCTGGTACTCCGGCTTGACCATATAATAAAGGATAAATTCAAGAAGTATGGCAGAGCCGAGTCCACGACCCTCAATTTTGAAATTAGAGAATCCGTTTGGTAAATACGTATCAACTATATCCTCAGTTCCGATAAATGTCGGATTTTTCATCGCTCTTGAAAACAAATACCCCTCTGCTCCATCGGGCGCAGAGCAACTGAACTCGGGACAATCTTCGCCGAGAATACGTCTGCTGACATTTTCATAGCACGCTTTTCTGTCTTTACAGCCGACCCAACAACATTCATTGCATAGAAATTCAACCTTATTCTTTTCCGTCTGCGACAGCATTTTCAGCTTTTCAAGCTGTCTGTTAAGACGAAAATCAGGAACAACATAGCTGAAATCATCACGCTTAATCTCGTTGTAAAACTCATCAAAATCCGTCAGAACCTTTGTTGTGGAAGAAACAAAATAAAAGTCGGGATAGTTCTTCTTGAGATAATCCAGAAGCAAATCAGAATGAAGAATAATTCCATTCTGCACTTCTCCGTTTTTCTCAAAAAGCTCACAAAACTTATTGCATTTTACGTCTGAAAGATGCTCCTCACGAAGAAGAGAATTGCTGAACGTAAGCCGTGCAGATATCCCGTATCTTCGTACCAAATCAAGAACATCAGATACATTTTCGTCCGAGCCGAAGCGTCCGCCGCCCCATATGCAGTCCGACGGTGCGCCATACAGCGATGCTACGTCAGCCCATTCATGGAAATACTCTCTGCGGTTATAAAAAAGGGGCAAAAAAACCTTATAGAATTCGAAAAACTCAAACAATCCCGGCAAATGGAAATGAGCAGTATTCATAAGACTTCCTCCCTTAGAGATTTATTAAATTATACCATAAAATCTACACTATTCAACAAAAATAAATAAGCTCCCGAAAAATCAGGAGCTCATTTGGTGCTGGTGACCGGGGTCGAACCGGTACGATATTGCTATCACGGGATTTTAAGTCCCGGGCGTCTGCCTATTCCGCCACACCAGCGTATTAAATTGTCCGTGGAAAAATGATGTCATTTTTGATGTCACTTGCCGATTTTTCGGCGGAAAATTTTTCAGAAACCCTTATATATCAAGGGTTTCGGGACTTTCTCTGAGAAATTGCATTCGAGATTTTAAGTCCCTTGCGTCTGCCTATTCCGCCACACCAGCATTTTCTATTGCCGATATATTATAACTAAATCATTCAGATTTGTCAATAACACCTGCAAGATTTTCTTATTTTGTTTTGGATTTTATATGATTTATCAGCGGAGCGAATTCGTTGCTTAAATCGTGATCGCGGCATTCATCAAGATTTATTTCAAGCAGCTCGTCAACATTCTTAAGCATTTTGTCACAATCAAAGCTGCCACACATTCTGATATAACCGTAATCCTTGAGCCATGAATTAAAAACACCTGAGGTCTTATTATTTGAGTTATCAAATACAACGCATGGTGTTTTGGTAATTGCGCAGAAAATCATGCAATGAAGTCTGTCGGTTACAACAACCTTTTTGGTTCTGAGCATCGCCCAGAAGCGTTCAAGTGTATCCTTAAGATTTTCAGGTTTACATTCATCCTCTGTAACATTGACAGTATCTGTAAATTCAACATTGCCGTATCTTTCACGGAGAATACTTTTTATATTTTCGCTTTCTGCGTCAGAAAGGTGCATTTCTCTGTCACTTCTGAGAACACAAAGCACTCCGTCTCTCTCCTGCTTCGGCTCCGTTTTGTTAAGATAAAGAACCATGTCGGGAACAAAACCTATTTCAGAATTAAAGCTTTCTTTCATCATCGCAAGTGACTTTGGCTCACGTGTAAAAATCTTAAGATTTTTGTTTTTGTTATATGTTTTTATTGTCTTTTTCTTTCTCATTCTGCCATAGGCTGTGTCGGTAAAGCCCATAGTCTGAGGGAAAGAAACAACGGGATTATTCGGGAATTTTCTTATTACAAAGCGGCGCGCATTTTCAAGTGAAACATAGAGATCGTCCATATTTCCGCCGCCGAGAATTGTAATGATATCATCCTTTGTAAGTATTCTCTGAAGCTCTTTCATCCACGGATAGGTCTTGTAACCCGCAACCATAATAACCTCGTAGTCGGGGAAGTTATCTCGAAGGAATTTTTCATGAGCATAAGTCAGAGCCATATCGCCGAGATTCTGATAATAACCGCAGAGAAAAACATAGAATTTTTTCACACCTGCATACTTATCAAAGTCAGGAACCTTTTCAGCAAAAAACTCTGCCATTATTTCAGATTTTATTTGATATTCTACTTCTTTAAGTTTTCTGTTCATCAGCCGATTCCTTTCGATTTTAAAATCAGTTTTCGGAAATTATACAGTGCAAGCACCGCATTCTTTGTATACAGTTCGCCTGCGATTTTCTGCGCTTTGGATACATTTCCGTTTAGACTCACCTTTATAGCATCGTTGATTTCCTGCTCAGTTTTCATCTTTTTAATTCCGTTTTTAAAAACTTCATAAGAGCCTTTTTTGCAAAAATTATCAATACATCCGTAAGCCGCACCGTAAATCATTTTATTCACTCTATCCTGACATTCAATGCCTTGCTGTTGCAGAAATGACTTGATAAAACTGATAAAATACAAATCCTTTTCCAGCTTGCCTTCACGAAACGCAACGGTAATTGAATTCATATTCATTCTGTACCTGTATAGCACCTCATCAACAACTGCAATGCGATTGATATTATTCAGAATTTTCAGATTTGTATAAACATCCTCGCGCGTACAGATTTTATCTGATATGAAGCAATCATCCGTCAGGCATTCTGCTTTATAAAGATGATTCCAGTAAAAAGGAGCAATCCGGATTTCATCGGCAGCCTCGGGACAAACCGCAGGAAGAATTATTGCGCTTTCAAAATCATTCTTTTCAATTACAGTTTTGTTGGATTTAATTCTGAATTCAGCATTCTCTCCGCCAAATTTTTCATATCCGCAGGCTGCTGCTTCAGCGTTGTTTTCAATACAGGCTTTGAGCAGTTTTTCTATCAGCTCGGGTTTAAGAATATCATCGGAATCCGAGAAAAAAATATATTCTCCGTCAGCTTCACGCTTACCTGCAACACGGCAGCTTGTCGGGCCTCCGTTTTCCTTTTCAATCACTCTTACCCTGCTGTCTCTCCCGGCAAATGTTTGGCAAATTTCAAGTGTTGAATCTGTTGAGCCGTCGTTTACCAGTACAACTTCAATGTTCTTATACGTCTGTGCTAAAACACTTTCGACACATTCTGCGGCGAAATTTTGAACATTATACATCGGAATTATCACAGATACAAGATTATTTACCACATAATTCACCGCCTTTGTTTCTGTTTTTATTATACCATACAAATTATTGTTTTCAATACTAAAATTATATTTACAAAACATAATTTATGTTGTAAAATAACATGAGGTGTTTTTATGAAAATCTTTATCGCAGCGTCATGGCTTAAGCTCGGCGGCGGTGTAACACGTACGCTGTTTGAGCTGTTCAGGCACATTGACTATTCAAAGCACGACGTAACGCTTATGGTTATGGAGCTTGACAAAGATGTACTCTCCTATGTACCGAAAGAGGTTAAAGTCATCTGGTCAGGTGACAGCTTTCAGAGTCAGAGTGCAGGTGCGATACTTAAAAACACTCTTAAAAAAGGTAAGATATTCACAGCCGCCTCTTATGCGTTCAATGTTGCTGACTTCCGTCTGACAGGTGATAACTATCGTCATCAGGCGTGGATTACCAAACATATGACCAAGCAGGATGAAGAATATGACATTGCAATTTCCTATGCAATGATGAATTCAATTGTCAATAAATACGTTATTGACAACGTTAAGGCAAAGAAAAAAATTCTGTGGTGTCATATTGATGTTAACATCTACAAGCCTCAATATATCAAGGGACTCGAAAAGCTTTATAATCAGTACGACAGAATCAACTGTGTTTCGCAAAGCTCACTGAATTCACTTAAAGAGAAATACCCCGGGCTTTCAGATAAGCTACATATTGCTTATAATTTTATTGACAGCGAACGCATAATTAAAGAGGCTGAAACTGAGCCCGATATAGATATAAGCAATGACAGAATAAAGCTTTGCACCGTCGGCAGAATTTCCGACCAGAAAGGTATCGACATACTTGTAGATGTCGCTGACAGGCTCAATAAAAACGGATTCGATTTTGAATGGTGGGTTGTCGGAACAAGATATGATGATGAGCTCAACCGCAGAATTGAATCTGACATTAAAAACGCGGGTCTTGATACCAAGGTTCTTCTTCTCGGAGAAAAAAATCCCCCCTACCCCTTTATGAAAAATTGTGATATTTATGTTCAGCCATCCCGATACGAGGGTTTCTGCACTACAACAAACGAAGCAAAAATTTTGCTTAAGCCAATCATCACAACGTGTGTTGCAGGCGCAGATGAACAGTTCACCAACAACGTTGATGGAATGATTACAGATATTTCGGCTGACGCTGTTTACGAAGCGGTTTCCGAGTTGATTTCCAACCCCGAAAAGAGAACACAAATCACAGAAAATCTCAAAAATAGTTTTAAAATATCGCAAGAAAATTCTTTTGAAAGTATGATTTTATGAACGACAGAATAAGCGTTGTTATTCCTGTTTTCAATGCAGAAAAATATCTGGCAAAATGTGTTGAAAGTATCGAAAAACAAACATATAAATACTTCAGTATTGTTCTCGTTGACGACGGTTCTTCCGACGGTTCGGGAAAGCTTTGCGATGAGCTCAAAGCAAAATACAATAACATATCTGTCATTCATCAGAAAAATTCAGGTGCAAGCTCAGCCCGCAATGCAGGTATTGAGGCATCTGACGGAGAATACATTGTTTTCTGTGACAGTGATGATTATATTGACTCCGAAATGTTCCAAAAGCTTATTAACGCACAAATTATGTATTCCGACAGACTCGCACTTTGCGGTATAAAAAAACTCACTTCATCAGGTGAAAAGAGTTGTGTTCTTGACGGTGATAATCTGCTTACAATTGATAAAGAAGATTTCTTCATCATACAAAAAACACAGCTTTTCAACGCACCTGTCAACAAGCTTTTCCGACGAGACGTTCTTATCACAAAAGGTATTCGCTTCAATCCTTCGATTGCCCTTGGCGAGGACTTGATTTTTAATGCTGATTATGTTATGGCAACAGGATGTGATTTTGCGGTTGTAAATGAACCGCTGTATATTTACGATACAAGCGTAACCAACAGCGTCAGCAAAAAATATCTGCCGCAAATGCTTTCCGATTACATTGAACTAAAGCACAAATTTGACCAGCTTATCGAATATACAAAGGCGGATATGGATAAATATGCCTCTCGCTACGCAACCATTCTTCTTTACAATATAGTAAATGCGATAAAAAACGCAATGTCCGAAAAAAACGATGCACCGTCATCACAAAAAATTAAACAGATTAAAGAAATACTTGACAGCTTCGATGTTAAAGCTATCGTATCAAAGGCAGATACAAGCGCATACAGCGATATTTATTTAAAAATGCTGTGCTCTGGCAACGCACGATTAGTATACACCTTCAGAACCATCAGAAAGTAATACGAGGAGATCTGTATGAATCATAATTCAAGGACTAAAAATTCAATAATTAACCTTATTGTTACGCTTGGGTGTCAGTTTCTTACTCTCATTCTGAATTTTGTTGTAAGAACATATTTTATTAACATCCTCGGAACAAGCAATCTCGGTATCAACGGACTTTTTTCAAATATTCTTACGGTTCTTTCTCTTGCCGAATTAGGAATCGGTTCAGCAATCGGTTTTTCACTTTATAAGCCCGTTGCAGAAAACGACAAGGACAGAATTTCCGCATTGATGTATTTTTACAAAAAAGCTTACCGTTACATCGCTGTAATCGTTACAATAGTCGGAGTTATTCTCGTTCCTTTTCTGAAACATCTCGTAAAGTCAAGTATTGATATGAAGTTGGTCATTATCTATTACCTGCTTTACCTTGCCAACACAGTTTTCAGCTATCTGCTCTCTTATAAAGCTACGCTGCTTTATGTCGATCAAAAAAACTACATTACCAGAATTTCATCCACAATTTTTAATGTTGTGCAGAATGCGGCACAGCTTGCAGTTCTCTTTTTGACAAGAAGCTATGTTTACTATATAGTTGTTCTTATATGCTGTACGCTTTTGAATAACATTGTTATCGCATCTGTTGTTGACAAGCAGTACTCGTTCATCAAAAAGAATAAAACCCGCCTTAACAAAGATGAACAAAAGTCAATTTTTGCCAATATTAAGGCAATGTTCTTCTACAAAATCGGCGGTGTGCTTGTTAACAACACCGATAACATTCTTATTTCAAAAATCATCAATACTGCAACAGTTGGTTTTTTCTCAAACTACACACTTGTTATTAACTCCGTTATGACATATGTTGATTTGATTATCGGTTCAGCAACTGGAAGTATTGGTAATTTTAATGCCGGTGCAAGTAAAAAGGATTCACAGAAGTTGTTTGAAGCTGTTTCACTATTCGACTACTGGATATGCAGTTTCTGTGCTGTAGGTTTTTATACGGTCATCAACGACTTTATTACCGTATGGTTGAGTACTACAAAATATCTTCTTGACGAAAAAACACTTATCGCAATCGTGCTCAATACATTTATCATGGGTGTTTCGACAAGCACAGCAACATTCCGTTCAACAACCGGTCTGTTCAAAGAGACAAAATACATCTTTATGTTTACGGCCGTTCTGAATATTTTCTTCTCGATTGTACTCGGAATTAAATTCGGACTTTGCGGAATTATTTTTGCAACTTCAATTGCAAAGCTCCTTACAAACTTCTGGTATGAGCCTTATATGCTCTATAACAAATGCTTTGAAATGAGTTGTAAAACACATTTCCTTAAGCGGGGATTGATTGCGGTTCTTACATTCTCCTGCTGTGCCGGTCTCAAGTATCTTTTCTCATTCTTCCCTCCGACTAACAAGTTCATCCTACTCAGCAAGGCTGTTATTGTAACGGTTGTAACGAATCTCGTATTCTTCATTGTATATCACAAGACCGAGGAGTTTAAGTTTATTGTTTCAAAGCTCAAGCCGTTTGTTCAGGAAAAAATCAACAAATATCTTAAAAGAGCATAAATATAGCAGGGAAAAAGTTCATCGCTTTTTCCCTGTTTCTTTTATTTTGTCTATAAATGATTCTGCATTTGATTTACTGATTATCTTCGGGATTTTCAATATTGCCCATTGCAAAAGCAATATCCATGTAATACTGTTAAAAGACGAAAACAAACTGTTTACGAAAGAAAATATTCCCGAATCTTCTGCATCAACTGCAACAAACATACCGACAAAATTAAATATAATTTCTATCGAAAGATAAATAACTCCTGCGATAACAAGATACTTTGACCATTCGGATTTTTCAAGCGGTCGGCGATATTTTATAAAGCGGACAACAATCGGCGACATCAGAATATAGAAGATGATATACACCGCAATAAACCACATTACAAACAGCCCTGAAGTGATTCCGATAAGCATTGCACCCATTATATCATCTCCCCTATCCTATTAAAAACGGACGCGGTAAAGCGCCCGTTTTTTTATTTCCATTGAAAGCTTCCTGAAAGAAGAGTTGTCTGTTCAGCAGAAACAGTAAGTATTCCGCCGTCGGAAGTGCCGAGTTTTTCCGTTCCGTCGCTGAGAACAATTTTGCAGTCACTCGGCTTTAATGTTGTAACAAACGGAATATGTCCGGCAAGAACCGCAAGCTCGCCTTCTACTCCTCTTGCAGTCAGCATCTGAACCTCTTCTGAAAAGATTTTACCCTCGGGTGAGGTAATGTTAAGCAAAAACGTATTCATAATTATACCTTCTTTGCCTTTTCAACAGCCTCGTCAATTGTACCGACATAAAGAAAAGCAGACTCGGGCAAATCATCGTGCTTA
This sequence comes from Clostridia bacterium, assembly GCA_024404095.1. Taxonomy (GTDB): domain Bacteria; phylum Bacillota; class Clostridia; order Oscillospirales; family Acutalibacteraceae; genus CAG-488. The sequence goes on from JAKSQO010000010.1 coordinate 60,294, forward strand.
CCCTCGATAATTTCCTTAAAGCCGCGGATTGTTTCTGAAAGCGGAACATAGATACCCTCAAGACCTGTGAACTTCTCAGAAACGTGGAACGGCTGAGAAAGGAATCGCTGAATCTTTCTTGCACGTGAAACAAGCATTTTATCCTCGTCAGAAAGCTCATCCATACCCATGATAGCTATAATATCCATAAGCTCATTATAACGCTGAATGATACGCTGAACTTCCTTTGCTGTCTTGTAGTGCTCCTCGCCGAGAATCTCAGCCGAAAGAATACGGCTTGTTGATTCAAGCGGGTCAACAGCAGGATAAATACCCTGTGACGCAATGTTTCTTGAAAGAACAGTAGTTGCATCAAGGTGTGCGAATGTTGTTGCGGGCGCAGGGTCCGTAAGGTCATCGGCAGGAACATAAACAGCCTGAACCGATGTGATAGAACCACGCTTTGTCGATGTGATTCTCTCCTGGAGAGTACCCATTTCAGTTGCAAGTGTCGGCTGATAACCAACAGCTGACGGCATACGGCCGAGAAGTGCGGAAACCTCTGAACCTGCCTGTGTGAAACGGAAAATGTTATCAATGAAGAGAAGAACGTCCTGACCCTCCTGATCACGGAAATATTCCGCCATTGTAAGACCCGAAAGTCCGACTCTCATTCTTGCTCCCGGCGGCTCGTTCATCTGACCGTACATAAGTGCGGTGTTCTTGATAACCCCCGATTCCTTCATTTCGTTGTAGAGGTCGTTACCCTCACGGGTACGCTCGCCAACACCTGTGAATACGGAAATACCGCCGTGCTCGATTGCGATATTGTTAATAAGCTCCATAATAAGAACTGTTTTACCAACGCCTGCGCCGCCGAACAGACCGATTTTACCGCCCTTTGAATACGGGCAGATAAGGTCGATAACCTTGATACCAGTTTCAAGAATCTCTGTTGAAGTCGAAAGCTCGTCATAGCTCGGTGCGGCACGGTGGATATTCCAACGCTCGCAGTCCTTAACCTCTTCACCGTCATCAACTACATCTCCGAGAACATTGAAAATTCTGCCGAGTGTCTGTCTGCCGACAGGAACTGTAATTGTACGTCCGGTATCAGTTACGGGTGTTCCTCGCTTAAGTCCGTCTGTCGAAGCCATAGCAATACAGCGCGCCGTATTATCGCCGATATGCTGTGCAACCTCGACGGTGAGCGTTCTGTCACCGACAGGCATCGTCAGCGCATTATATATAGCGGGAAGCTCGCCTTCCTCAAAACGCACGTCAACGACAGGACCCATTACCTGTGAGACTGTGCCTATATGGTTTGCCAAATTTATCACTCCCAATGCATAAAAATGCGAAGTTTGTATTTTCAGACAGCTTATGCACCGCTGCCTGCGATAATTTCTGTAATTTCCTGAGTAATTGCACCCTGACGGGCTCTGTTGTATTCAAGCTGCAAGTCGTCAATCATAACCTGTGCATTCTTGCCTGCCGAATCCATTGCCATTCGACGTGCCACGACCTCACTTGTGTAGCTCTCCCTGACAGCCGCCATAATAACACCTGTAACATATTCAGGCACAGCCGCGTCAAGAATATAGCGTTCATCAGGTTCAAATACAATGCTTGCTCCGCTCTTCGGTTCACTCTTTTCAAGCGGAAGAATCCACTTTATAAAAGCCTCCTGCTTCATCATCGAAACATAGCGTGTGCTGATTATTCCGAGGCGATCATATTCGCCGTCACAAAATTGTGCGCAAAGCTCCTTTGCAAGTTGATAAGCTTCAAGACCCGAGAACTTTTCTGACGAATTTATTTCAGCTCCGAATCGCTCGCAGGCACGCTTGCCGATTGGAATAAACTCGGCTTGATGCTTTGCCGCTTCACGAAAAACGTTAGCGTTATATCCGCCTGCAAGTCCCCTGTCACCTGCGATAACAATTATCTTTGTCCTGTCCGATTCTGCTTCACGCATATACGGACTTCTTGCACATTCGGGACTTGAAGAAACAAGCGAAATAATATCTGTGACCGAATCGAGATATTCACGGCTTCTGTTCATAGCAAGAGTTGCCCCTCTGATTTTAGACGAAGCAACAAGACCCATAGCCTTTGTAAGATGCAGAGTTGAATCGACGCTCTTTATTCTGTTTCTGAGTGCTTTTGTATCTGCTCCCACAGCCGTCACCTCTGCATTTCTTTAAGTGCGGTTTCGAGCATTTCAACATCCTCAGGCTCATAGTATCCCGACTCAAAACGTATAAGCAGATCCTCATACTTATTTTCCATAAGTGCGAACAGATCCTGCTCATATTCCTTGACCTTGTTTACAGGAACATTCTCCAGGAAGCCCTTTGTAACGGCATAGATTATCGCAACCTGATTGCCGACACGAACGGGATTATTTCTATCCTGCTTAAGAACCTCAACAATTCTCTCACCGAGAGCAAGGCGCTTCTTGGTATCTGAATCAAGGTCACTGCCGAACTGAGCGAATGCTTTAAGCTCACGGTACTGTGAATAGAGAAGCTTCAATTCACCCGATACCTTTTTCATAGCCTTCAGCTGTGCTGAACCACCAACTCGGCTGACTGAAATACCGGGGTTGATAGCCGGCATAATACCTGAATGGAAAAGCTCGGTTTCAAGGAAAATCTGACCGTCTGTGATTGAAATAACATTGGTCGGAATATAGGCTGAAACATCGCCTGCCTGTGTTTCAATAATCGGAAGCGCGGTAATCGTACCGCCGCCGTATTCAGCGGCAACAGATGCCGAACGCTCAAGAAGACGTGAGTGGAGATAGAAAACATCACCGGGATAAGCCTCACGTCCGGGCGGACGGCGGATAAGCAGAGAAAGTGCACGGTAAGCAACAGCGTGCTTGCTCAAATCATCATAAATGATAAGAACATCCTTGCCCTGCTCTCTGAAATACTCAGCCATAGCACAGCCCGAGTAAGGTGAGATGTACTGAAGCGGAGCACTTTCAGATGCCGACGCTGAAACGATTATTGTGTATTCCATTGCTCCTGCCTGTTCAAGCATATTTGCCATCTGAACAACAGAAGTATTCTTCTGACCGATTGCAACGTAAATGCAGATAACATTTTCGGTGCGCTGATTTATAATTGTATCAATAACAATTTCTGTTTTACCTGTCTGACGGTCACCGATAATAAGCTCACGCTGACCGCGGCCGATAGGAATCATGCTGTCGATAGCCTTGATACCTGTCTGCAAGGGTCTGTTAACACTCTGACGCTTAATGATACCCGGTGCTTCTGACTCAATCGGATGAGTAGCCTTGCAGTCAACGGGTCCTTTGCCGTCAATAGGTTCACCGAGAGCGTTGACAACTCTGCCGAGAAGAGCTTCGCCGACAGGAACGGAAAGAACCTTTCCTGTTCTCTTTACAGTTGAGCCTTCCTTAATACCGTCCTTGTTAGAAAGAATAGCAACAGAAACAGTTTCATTCTCAAGGTTCTGTGCAAGTCCGAAGCTGCCGTCATCAAATTCAAGCAGCTCACTTGCCATACAGTTACGAAGTCCGTATACCTTCGCAATGCCGTCACCAACAAGAATTACCGTACCTGTTTCAGCCATTTCAATCTGAGATTTATAGTTTTTTATCTGATTTTTAATTATATTACTGATTTCCTCAGGTCTGGAGTTCACTTGTGCATCACTTCCTTCAATTCATGCAGTCTGTGCTTAATACTGCCGTCAATAACCTTGCCGTCAACGCTGACAACCATACCGCCGAGAAGCGATTTATCGGTTGTGCAGTTGAGAATAACCGTGTTTCCGCAGATTTTCTCAAGCTTTCTGACAAGTGCCGCTTTCTGAGCATCGCTCAGTTCAACCGCACTTGCAACATCGGCAACGGATATTTTATTGGCAGCATCGCAGAGCTGCTTGTACTCCGAAATGCATTCTTCAAGACTGCGTATTCTTCCCCTGTCGCACAACAGCGAGAGGAAAGAAACAACATATTCGGGCACATTGCCCGAGAACGCCTGCTCAATGGCATTTATGCGTTCGCTTTTGGGGATATTGGGAGATGAAAGAAAATCCTTGTACTCGGGATTCTCCTCAAACACCGACTGTACTGTATCAAGTGCTTCGCCGATACCCTGCACCGAATCGGTTTCGGTCGCAAGGTCAAACAAAGCGACTGCGTATTCCTTAATCACCTGTGACATCGTCTTCACCTATTCCCTCGATAAAGGAGTCAATAAACTCACGATGGTCATTCTCATTGATTTCACGCTCGAGCATTTTTTCGGTAAGGAGCGCGGAAACGTCAGCAATTTCACGTTTGATACCGTCGGCGGCCTTCTTTCTCTCAAGCTCAACCTCGCTGTGAGCCTGACGGATAATGCCGTCAGCCTTCTCTTTTGCATCGTCAATTATCTTTGCGCTGCGCCTGTCCGCTGTTGCTGCGGCCGATTTAATCATGCTGTCAGCCTCGTCCTCGGCTGATTTCAGCTTTATCTCATAAGCCTGTTTGTCAGCAAGCGCAGACTGCTTAGCTTCTTCGGCAGCGCTATATTGTCCGTCAATGGTTTCCTTTCTTTTATCAAGCACCTTACGAACAGGCTTGTAAAGGAAAAGTTTGAAAAGGAGAAAGATTATCAGCAGATTGGCAAGAGAAATCAGAATATCCCATATATTTACAGATATGACTTCTAATGACTGCATTTAATTCACTCCAATTATTTAGCAATATATGACATAAGGATGCCTACAAGACTTCTCGGTGCAACGAAAATGAGAAGAATTGCGATAACAAGAGCGTAAAGACCTGTTGTTTCTGCAATAGCACAACCCATGATCATTGTTGTTGTAACTGTACCCTTTGATTCGGGCTGACGACCGATAGCTTCACAAGCGCTGGCAACTGCGTTACCTTCACCGATACCGGGGCCGATACCTGCTATCATAGCCATACCTGCGCCTAAAGCACAGCATCCTAAAATAATACCTATTGCGAGTTCTACCATATAAATAACCTCCATTCAGCTTAAGCTGATTTTTTATTTGATTGTTTTTCTTTTTTTGCACGCTTTTTGTCCATACGCTTCAACCAGTCATCCATCGGGAATGCACTTGAAATGTTAAGCATTGTAAGCATTGCAAAAATGAACGCCTGTAACGCGCCGCTGAAAATGTCAAAGTACAGCGACAGTACAGCAGGAATACCGACTCTGAACAACGGGAACTCTCCGAGCAAGCCGGGAAGCCTGCCGAGAATCATATTTGAAACACCCGTAAGTCCTGCGGCAACAAGAGCCGCTATAACTGAGCCTGACAGGATGTTTCCGTAATGACGGAATGACATTGAAACAGGTGTCGCAAATTCACTTATGATATTAAAAGGTGTAAATGCGGCAAACGGCTGAGTGAAGCTCTTGAGATATCCGAGCACACCGCCCTTCAGCTTGTAATAAGTAATCAGTATGAATACAAGCAATGCCCAACCGGCAACAACATTAAGGTCGGATGTCGGCGGATAAAGACCAACAAGAGTTATCAGACTTGAAAAAGCCGATAAGCCGAGCACACCCGCGATAAAGGGTGAAAACGATTTGAAGAAATCGCCCATATTGTCTTTGACAAGGTCATCCGTCTTTTCAACTATCCATTCGGCAATCATCTGCCTTCTCAGACCGCCCTTTTCGCTTATTCCGTGCGTCAGATAAAGACAGATAAAAAACAACGAAACAATTACACACCACGAATTGACCTGTGATTCGGTAATCGGCATATCCTGAATCGGCATTTTAACCGTAAAAAAGATATTCGCACCCGTAATGACGATTCCGTCTGCTTCGGGATTTGTCAGCACTCTTAAAACAATGGCAAAAGCAATCGGAAGAACGGAACCGATAATCAGTAAAGCATCAATTATACGGAACTTGAAGCTTTTCTCTTTCATATATAACATCACCCCCTTATAAAAGGTCTGTTAATTATTTTTTCTTATCAAACATCGGTCTGAATGTAACCGCTATTCTCGGGAAAAGCAGAGGAATAACAAAAGCGATAAGGCTGAAGCAATCTGAAATTCCTGCTATAAGAGCAAAGGCGGCAAGCATGAACAGACGAAGCATCTGTGAAAATTTTACTCTTGTCTTTGCGTCCTCCTGGCTGAGTGTGACAGCCTTCTGCACCGTCAGACCCATAAGAAAGAAATTAAGCACAGCCGCAAAATATCCGAGAAGATTTCCAAGCAGTATAGTGTAATCCCAACGGTGGATAATAAGGAAAACAGACTGCATAAGTACACTCAGAATAAATACAAACATCGCAATATATGCGGTTTCTCTGAGAACTGTCTTATCAATTTTCTGCATCTTTTTATCCTCCCTATGCATAAAAATATACGATATTTGTATTATAGCACACTTTCTATCATTATTTCCACAATTTATTAAAAAAAATAATGACTAATAGTCAATTTTGATGTACCTATATTATATATAAAAATGACTATTAGTCAATATTATTTCAAAAAAATTAATAAACTTGTAACAAATTTAAATCTTACGTTTTAATTTAAAGCTAAATAAAATTCAATACATCAAAAAAGACGGTTCTAAACTGAAATGTGCAGTATGCAGAACCATCTTTTTGATTTATTAAGTTTACTTTCTCAGTGTAATAATAATCAATTACATCATGCTGTCAATAAAGTTTTCAGCTGACTTTACAGCCTTTTTTGCCATCTTTTTGTAGTTTGTCTTTGAGCTTTTCATCGATCCGCCAATCCATGCCGCAATACCGCCGACAAGAAGTCCGAGACCCGCGCCCTTCATAATATCAGATGTTGACATATTCATTCTTATTACCTCCGTTTTGTTTTTTATTATTATCTGCACAGTTCACAGTTATATTCTGTTATTGCTTTTTTATTTTTAGATGATATAATAGGCACAGGAGTGATTCTATGGAAAAGCAGAAAAAAATTGCATTGATTAACGATATGTCCTGTCTCGGCAGATGCTCGCTGACAGTAGCCATGCCGATTGTTTCCGCCTGCGGATTTGAGGCCGTTCCCCTGCCGACAGGTATCTTCTCGGCTCATACTGAGTTTGAGGGCTTTGTCTGCGCTGACCTTACGGACAAAATGCAGGACATTACCGAGCATTGGAAGCAGCTGAACACACGCTTTGACGGAATATGCACAGGCTATATCGCAACCAAAGAGCAGGCTGACATTGTAAAAAGATTTCTGATTGATTTCAAAAAAAGCGACACTTTCTGTGTTGTTGACCCTGTTATGGGTGACAACGGAGCTTTTTACAAAAGAATAGATGAGGACTTCGTCAATGAAATGCGCTTTTTCTGTTCAATGGCTGATGTTATCGTGCCTAACGTAACTGAGGCTGAAATGCTTGCAGGTATTGACTGCACAAAGCCGCCGTACAGCATTGACCACATCAAGGAGGTTATGCTCAAGCTCTGTAATATCGGTGCGCCGAAAATTGTCATTACGGGCATTGAATCTGAAGACGGTCAGATTGGCTGTGCGGTATATGACAGCTTCACAAAAAAAGCAAATATGTTTTTTACACCGAAAACCGACGGACGCTTCCCAGGTTCGGGTGACGTTTTCACGGCAACGCTGACAGCGGCGCTGATGAACGGTAAGGATTTCTTTGACGCAGTTCAGATAGCTATGGGCTACACCTGCGAATGTGTGGAAAAAACGGCAGAATCTGGTTCAGACAGAAAGTACGGACTTGCGTTTGAACCTCTCCTCGGAAAACTTATAAAAGCGGTGAAATAATGGCAACTTTAAATATTGTTCTCGTTGAACCCGAAATTCCGCAGAACACGGGCAATATCGCACGCACCTGCGCCGCAACGGGAACACGACTTCACATCGTCGAGCCTATGGGCTTTAAAATTGATGACAAAAAGCTGAAAAGAGCAGGTCTTGATTACTGGCATCTGCTCGATATAACATATTACAAAAACCTTGATGACTTTTTCGGAAAAAATCCGAACGGTCAGTACAGATTTTTCACAACCAAAGCGCAGAACAGACATACAGATGTTAAATACTCAGATAATGTGTATCTCTTCTTCGGCAAGGAAACTAAGGGGCTTCCCGAAAAGCTTCTTTTTGATAATCCCGAAAAGTGCGTAAGAATTCCTATGATTAACAACTCAGCCGCACGCAGTCTTAATCTTTCAAACTCGGTTGCGATAGCGGTATACGAGGTGCTTCGTCAATGGGATTATCCCGAATTGCTCTGCTCAGGCAAGCTGACACAGTATAACTGGGATGATGCAAAATAATGCATATATCTATTGACTAAGACAATAAATCTTGCTATAATTAAGTAGTTTTTTATACAAAAACGAGGAGGTGACAGCTACGGAACATAAGAAAGTTCTTTTAATTATCAATCCGTGTGCAGGCAAAAACAGCAAGCGTATCGGCGCATTGGATATTATGAACAAGCTGTCCTCCGCTGATTTTGATTTTGAGGTCAGAACAACACGCTGTCAGGGTGACGCTACCACAATCGTCAAGGAAGTCGGCGCAGATTATGATATGATTATCTGTTGCGGCGGTGACGGTACACTTAACGAAACAATCAACGGTCTTATGAAGCTTGACAAGCGTATTCCTATCGGATATGTCCCTTCGGGTTCGACCAATGACTTAGCTGTTACCCTCGGTATTCCTACCGAAGTAGGTAAAGCCGCAGACCTCATTCTCAGCGGCAAGAAAAACGGATATGACGTAGGCTCGTTCAACGGCAAGTATTTCAACTACGTTGCATCATTCGGTGCAGGCGTTGAGCTTTCTTACAGCACACCTCAGCTTATGAAAAATCTTCTTGGTCATGCCGCTTATATGATAAACGGTTTTGTTATCAAGCTGATTCCGATGCTTGTCAACCTCAAGCCGATACATATGAAAATCGAATATGACGACTGTGTAATCGAGGATGACTTTTATTTCGGTGCGCTTTCAAATTCAACCTCCGTTGCAGGTCTTTTTAAATATGATAATCAGAATATCAAACTCAATGACGGATGTTTTGAGCTTCTTCTCGTCCGCGGTCTTAAGAGAAAAACGGAGGTTTTCTCAATGCTGAGTAAAATCATTCATCAGGACTACGACGGCGACAGAATTATGCTCATCAAAACAAAGCACGTAAAAATAACTGCCGACAGAGAAACCCCCTGGACACTTGACGGTGAGTTCGGCGGAAACCATAAGGATATTGATTTAAGCGTAGTACACAAGGCTTTCGATATATATTCTGATAACGATACACTTTTTGTAAATGAAGATAACGAATAAACGCAGTGGATTACCGCTGCGTTTTGTCTTTTTAAACAAATGAGAATTGCACTATTTGTTTATTTTGATAGATTGAAACGCCGTACAAAAATGATATAATTATAATGTAATATTTTGAACTTTGTTCAAAGGAGGATTTACTATGGAAATCATCAGAAAAGAATATAAATACCCCTCATCAACAGGTGTAGCCGATATTTTTGCACGCAGCTGGTCCCCTGCTGACGGAGAAATCAAAGCCGTTTTCCAGCTTATTCACGGCATGGCTGAGTACGGTGAGCGCTATGAGGAAATGGGAAAGGCGTTCTGCGAGGCAGGCTATGCCTTTGTAATCAACGACCATGTAGGTCACGGCAAATCCGTAGGTGACAAGCCTGTTTACGGCTACTTCGGTGCTGACAAAAACAAGGCAGGCAAGGGCTTTGTTGAGGATGCGCACAAGCTCACACTTATGGCAAAGGAAGAGTTCGGCAAGCCTGTTATCCTTATGGGTCACAGCATGGGTTCATTCGTTGCAAGAAGCTATATCACAAAATACAGCAAGGATATTCTCGGTGCAGTAATCTGCGGTACAAGCGGACCTAACCCCGCTCTCGGTGCAGGTCTTGCTCTTGCTTCAATAATCGCAAAGGTTAAGGGTGACAAGCATCCGAGCAAGCTCATCGACTCCATCGCTTTCGGTGCATACAACAAGCGCTGCGAGGGCAGAACTCCTTTCGACTGGCTTTCGGTAAACAAAGAAAATGTTGATAAATATATCGCCGATCCCCTCTGCGGCTTTCTTTTCACCGCTTCGGGCTACAAGAATATGTTTGAGCTTCTCGGCTTTGTTACGTCGAACGAGTGGTACGCCAAGGTGCCAAAGCTTCCGCTTTATCTGATTGCAGGCACAGAGGACCCGGTCGGCACATACGGCAAGGGTGTTCAGGCTGTCTATGACGGACTTATCAAGACAGGTCACGATGCAAAAATCAAGCTCTATGACGGACTTCGCCATGAAATTCACAACGAGGACGAGCGTTTTTCGGTCTATGCCGATATCATTGCATGGTGTGATGAGCTTGTCAAATAAGGAGACTCTGAATGCTTGCATTTTATAATTTCGGCAAATCCGTGCTTTACAGAATCCTTTCACTTGTTATTGCCGCACTTATGCTCCTTACCAACGGACTGAACTCAGTTTTCAACGGCGATATTTACAGGTATGAATCAAACTCCAAGGTAGTCGGACTTGAAAGTCTTGAACGTGCTCAGGGTGTTACAACAGACGGCGAAGCATGGTATTTCAGCGGCAAAAGCTCAATCACAAAGATTGCTTTCGACAATCAGACAGTTCTTGCATATAATTACAAAGCTATTCCAAAAGAGCTGAAAGACAATTACGGCTCGGCTCACATCGGCGGAATCAGCTGTTATAACGGCAGAATATATGCCCCGATTGAGGACAGCAAGAAGTGGCAGCACCCGATTGTTGCCGTATATGACGCACAGACACTTGAATTCAAGGAATATCACGAGATATCCAAGGATATTCTGACAAGAGGTATGTCGTGGCTTTCCTGTGATGCGGAAAACGGACTTATCTATTCATCTCACAGCAAGACAGCTGATGTAATTTACTGCTTCGACATAGAAACATTTGAATTTGTCAAGGAAATAAAGCTCAGCGAGCCTGTGCAAAAAATACAGGGCGGTGACGTTTACAAAGGTTTGCTCTATGTCGGCACAAACGATGACACAAGGGCAGTTTATACGATTGACGTCAAAACAGGCGCAGTTGTCAAGATTTTTGACCGCATAATGTATCAGCCTAAGCTGATTGATAATTTCGGCGGCGAGGGCGAGGATGTGACAGTTTGTCCTATGGCTGACGGAACGCTTATTCATGCGCTGGATATCGGAACATTATTCATTGACGCTAATCTCAGGCATTACAAATGGAACGTATAGAATCATTTATCAAATAATATAACCCGCCGAAGATTTAATTTTCTTCGACGGGTTGTTTTTAACGGCAAGCCCGATTTATTTACTTTAATGTTATCCTATCTATTCGCCAACCGCAACAAGGATATGCATATTCCGCACAACGCTGTCCTCAATCTTGTCATTAACCGAATACGCATGCTTTTCAAGGTCACCGCATATAGCTTTTGTCAATTTCTTCTCCTCAAGTATTTTAATCGTTTGAGAAGCAATCTCCTCAATTGTGTCGTATTTATGCTCTGCAACCATATTGTCTCTGTTATTTCCAAACAGCAGAAATGACAGCTTCTCAGACAGCTCTCTGGTGCCTATAAGCTCCCGAAGCGCACGAAAACTCCATTTGTAATAAGGCATATATCTGTCCTGAAGCAAAAAAATTGTTTTCATTGCAGCGTTAACAAATTCCACACAGGCAAGCTGCGCCGCCTCCGGTTCACCATGTTTTATGCAACGCAGAAAATTATACTGTCCGGATTGTGCCATAATTAAAAGATTACCTGCAATACGCTTTAATTTAATATCCTCCGGCATACAAATCAAGTCTTCTCTGATTTTTGAAAATTCTCCGTAGTTATCGAAAAAAATATCACCGTTGACTGCTTCAGCCAACGCATAATCAGGAAGTCTCAGCCACTGTTCCGCGGAAAGCTTTCCATCTGCCGAGCCAACCGCCTTCAGGTAGAATTCCTCAGTTCTGATAACACCGTTTCGATTTCCACCGACAGGAGAAATATTCTGACGTTTTATTCCGAAATACTCTTTCGGAAGCTTTGCATAAGCTCTTTCAAGCTGAAAAGCACGTCTGCGGTCAACTATATCTTCACCCGGAAGAAAAATACAGAATCCGGGTTCAAAGTCATGATCTCGGGATATTTCATCATCATATCCGTAATGTTCAGATCCGCTCCCGACGAAACCCGCCGCAAGGAACGGCAGAATATCTTCAAATTCGGTTTCCAGCATTGTTTTTCCGAATTCTTCATAATATCCCATTGAAAGCTCAAGTCCGTTCATAAATTTCCCTCGCTCTGCGGTTCAGCTCCTGCTCTGTCAGGAAGTAACCGTAGTACCCGAATACAGGAGCGCACTTTTCACAAACAAAAGCATAGTATCCGTCTTTAGGCAATCCTTCTGTATTCAATAATCTCTCGGCCTCAGACAGTTGTTTTTCGATCTCTTTCTCACTATTTTCCAAGCCGTATTCAGCCACAGCAAGGTCAGCTAAATTAAGGTGAGTAATGGCAATTTCAAGCTCGCCGTTTTCCTGCTTTTCCATCACTTCGATGGCTTTATTAAACAATTCTTCTGCCTCACGATACTTTTTAAGTTCGGTGAGTGTCAACGCCATATTGTTATACAGACCTCCAAGTCTTCCGTCATCCGAATCAAGTGCAGATTCATAAATAATCTGTGCTTTGCGATATAGTGGCAAGGCTTCTTCGGTTTTTCCAAAGGCTTTATATCCTGTGGCGGCATTGATAAGCGTTGTCCCGTAAGTAACTGACTGTTCCATTTTCATAGAATCAGCAAGAGTAAGCGCCTCGACAATAGCAGTAAGACATTCTGTTTCGTTTTCAATTTTTCGATAAAGCCCGATTTGCTCATTAAGTAAGGTAAGCTTTCCACGCATATCATTACACGCATTCGCTTCCGAAATCCAATAACGCAAATGCCGCTCCGCAGCAGCATAGTCATTTTGATTAAGATAAGAATCAAGTTTCTCTATAATCCGTCCGATTGGAATTGAAACAACCTCCGGATGCATATTTAATGGGCAGCAAGGTTCTTCGTAATCACATTTTGATAGTACTTCTTTCATAATTTACCTCTGCGAATTCGTATTTATTGAAGAAATTACAGCAAAAACCTTGTCAATTGAATCTCTCCGTTCAACAGAGAAGGCTGTTAAATTTCTTCACTATTATTTTTATTTACAAGTCACAGGTAATCAATTTTTATGAGCCGACTGTTTATCCGCATCGCTTTACAGCTTTGAAATTACATCTCTGACATAATTTCCGAAGTTATCCGCAATTTTCGCTGCGGCAATTCCGACCTCTTCATCAGACAGCTTCTGAGGCAAAACACCCGCCGCCATATTCGTCATAACCGACAAAGCAAGCAGCGGCATACCGCAATGCGCCGCCGTCAGCGCCTCGGTAACAGTTGACATACCAACGGCATCCGCACCGAGAATTCTTGCGGCTCTTATCTCCGCAGGAGTTTCAAACTGAGGGCCTGTGAAGAACATATACACACCCTCGTGGAATGTCAATGGGCTTTCCTTTGCACACTCAAGCGCAATGTTGCGAAGCTCTTTTGTATACATATCAGTTACATCAAAGAACCTCTGCCCGAAACGATCATCATTCTCGCCACGCAAAGGGCTTGCGCCTGTCAGCTTGAGGTGGTCTTTAATAATCATAATATCGCCGACATTGTAATCTGTGTTTACCGCACCTGCGGCATTTGTAATAATCGTTTTCTTAACTCCGAGCAGCTTAAACAGGCGTATAGGCAGTACAAGCTGTTCAAATTCATAGCCCTCATAATAATGAAATCTGCCTGCCATACAAACAATATTCTTGCCCCCTGCCCTGCCGAAAATCAGCTTGCCTGCGTGCGAAGCAACTGTGGATACAAGGAAGTTCGGGATATCTTCGTATTTTATTTCAATCGGATTTTCAATACTTTCCGCAAATTTGCCGAGTCCCGAGCCGAGAATTATTCCGATTTCAGGCTCCTCGTGAACTATTGATTTGATGTAATCCGCGCTGAGTTTAACATAATCATAATCATATTTCATATTTTATCACCCGAATAATTTTATCATAACGTCAAAGCCAAATCAATAGCTTTTATTTTGAGCTTTATACACAAAAACAGAGCAAAAGTTTGTATAACATACCTAATTTTCAATACCGTGTCAATTATGATTGAATTTTATGTACGCATATGATATAATTTTTATATTGTGAAAGGAGGATGCCTATGGCAGAAAACACAGCTGTCGCCGAGGTTAAGGACAAACCCGTCGCCCGAAACCTTAGCGGTGACAGAAGGTACGTAGGTACAAAAGAAACAATTGCATACGTTGTGTATGATATTTCAGCCAGCTTTAATATCAATAAGTATCAGGATATCTTCATTACCGATATCGTTCAGATCGGACTTCGTTTCCAGACAATAGTTACATTTGTTATCGGTATCTGGGATATCATTAACGATATTTTCCTTGCTGCTATCGTTGACCGAACACGAACACGTTTCGGTAAATTCAAGCCATGGCTTGTTGCATATGCAGGTCCCGGTATTCTGTTGAGCTTTTTCTATTGGCTTATGCCGGTATTCTTTGCAAACACAGGACCGTACAACATGACAAAGCTTGTCGCTTACATGATTTTTAATCTGATAAGTAACCTTATGGGTTCAGTCAACTCAATCGCAAAGACAGGTATGCTTTCAACAATTACACCTAATATTATTGAAAGAACCCGTCTTATCACACAGGCTAACCTCTTCTCCGGTTTTGTTGAAAAGGGTCCCGAAATTCTTATGGGTCTGTTGATTGATATGGTTAACCACGGTGTTATCAAAATCAAGATGCCGACACTTTACGTTACAGCAGGTATGTTTACCGCAACAATGTCGGGCGTTATGGCTCTTTACTTTGCACTTGTTGCAAAAGAACGAGTTCTTCAGAACACAGAGAAGCCGAGTATTCTTGACGGATTCAAATCAATTCTTAAGAATAAGCCTCTTCTTATTCTTACACTTGATGAATTCCTTGGTGCATTCGGTCTTGGTTCGGGACTTAACTATTACTACATCAACGTTCTCGGATTTGCTTCAATGTCAACAGTTGTCGGCATTCCCGGTGCTATCGTTTCACCCGTCAGCTATGCTTTTGTTACAAAGGCAAGAGAGCGTTTCTCAACAAGAGCTTTGTGGATTTTCAGCGGACATCTCAGCGATGCTCTTATGCTCGTAGTTTTCGCTATCGGTTCAATCAATCAGAACTACAAGAAGCTCTCAGTTATGATCCCTGCATTTATGATTCGTGAAACCCTGTGGATGACAGTCTGGGGTATCAGAAGTGTTATTCCCGAGGAGCTCAGAAACGAATCTATCGACTACGGTGAGTGGAAGAACGGTTACCGTACAGAGGGCGTTACAGGCGTTGCAAAGCAGCTTGCAAAGAAGCTTGTCGGTACTCTCGGTGGTACAATTAAAGCCTTTATTCTCAGCCGTATCGGCTATAAGGAGGGCGCAGGCTACGGCAACCAGTCAGCTAAGACAGAGTACCTGCTCTTCATGATGTCAACATTCCTTCCCACAGTAACAGGCTGCTTCGGTCTCTTCGCAAAGATTTTCTATCCCCTCGATGCAAAGACAAGAGAGGTTATGTATAGAGAGCTTCAGGAGCGCCGTCAGAGTGTTATTCAGGAAATGAACGCTATCAACAACAGCATTGTGGTTGAAGATAACGGCGACAACAACTAAAGACGCAAACAGGGTCATTTATTGATCCTGTTTTTCTTTTGCCTATTCTATTTCATACAAAACATAATATAATGTACTAAATACAAAATATAGTAGTCAATGCATCTTGACATATTCGGATTTTGGGTTTAAAATAAAACAGATGGTATCAGATGCCAACCTGTATCGTCATTCGGCGAATTGAAATTCTCAATTTGCTGTATCAATAATTATTTATGAATTTGAAAATTTAACAGGAGGTGTACTTTTACTTTGACAATTGAATTATCGATTTTTGTCGTAATTGCCGGTGTACTTGTCGCACTTGGTCTTGGTGTTGCAATCGGCATCATTTACCGCAAAAAGGTTGCTGAAGCTACCATTGGTTCAGCCCAACAGGAAGCAACCAGAATCGTAAATGACGCTGTTACAAAAGCAGAATCCAAGAAGAAAGAAGCAATTCTTGAAGCCAAGGACGAAATTCACAAGCAGCGTGCCGAACTGGACAGAGAAAGTCGTGAAAGACGCAACGAGCTGCAGCGTCAGGAACGCAGACTTGTTCAGAAAGAGGAAAGTCTTGATAAAAAGCTCGAAAATATCGAGAAAAAAGACGAAACTCTTAATGAGAAAATCAAGGACGCAGAAAAAAAGACTGAAGAGATTGAAACAATTAAACGCAGTCAGATTGAAATGCTTGAAAGAATTTCGGGTTACACAAAGGACCAGGCAAAGGATTATCTCCTCCGTACTCTTGAGGATGACCTCACACATGAGAAAGCAGTCAAGGTTATGGAGTATGAGCAGAAGACAAAAGATGAAGCTGACGACAAAGCACGTGAGATTATCGCCACAGCTATTCAGCGTTGTGCCGCTGACCACAGTGCAGATGCAACAGTATCAGTCGTAGCTCTTCCGAACGACGAGATGAAAGGCCGTATCATAGGACGAGAGGGACGTAATATCAGAACTCTTGAAACTATTACGGGTGTAGACCTTATCATTGACGACACACCGGAAGCAATCACAGTTTCATGCTTTGACCCCGTCAGACGAGAGATTGCAAGACTTACTCTTGAAAAGCTTATCGCAGACGGAAGAATTCATCCGACACGAATTGAGGAGCTTTACGAAAAATCCAAGCGTGAAGTTGAGCATACTATTAAGCAGACAGGTGAAAGAGCCGCTATTGACGCAGGTGTCAACGGAATTCATCCTGAGCTTATCAGACAGCTTGGCAAGCTGAAATACCGTACAAGTTACGGTCAGAATGTTCTTAATCATTCACTTGAAGTTTCCTACATTGCAGGTCTTATGGCTGCCGAACTCGGAGCAGACGTTAAGACAGCAAAACGCGCAGGTCTTCTTCATGATATCGGTAAAGCACTTGACCATGAAATGGAAGGCTCGCACATCGAACTCGGCGTTGAATACGCTAAGAAGTATAAAGAGCACGACAATGTTGTTCATGCAATTCATGCACACCACGGCGATGTTGAGGCAAAGACAATAGTTGCTTGCCTTGTCCAGGCTGCGGACGCTATTTCAGCGGCTCGTCCCGGTGCAAGACGTGAAAACTTACAGAACTACATTAAGCGACTTGAAAAACTTGAAGAAATTACAAGTTCATTCCCCTGCGTTGAGAAATCATTCGCAATTCAGGCCGGCAGAGAGGTACGCATTATGGTTAAGCCCGAAGCTGTGTCGGACGACCAGATGACACTCGTTGCAAGAGATATTGTAAAGAAAATCGAGGAAGAACTCGAGTATCCCGGTCAGATTAAAGTCAATGTCATCCGCGAGAATCGCGTATTTGACGTTGCAAAATAACATTTTTAAATAGAGTAAAAATGGAAAACCAAGGCGTTCCGCAAGGAACGCCTTTATTTCATTTTATGGCATATTTCATATGAATTGAGGCTGAGATTCTTCAATGCGTTCAGAATGACGCACCTTTAAGATTTAATTTCAGCTTGATTTGCCACGTCACTCTGTTCACTGCAATAGCTGGATTATTTCCTGATAAAAATGAATATTTTGGTGCGGAAATTCAATATTTCAGTGCGGAAATTCAATATTTTGGTGCGGAATTTCAATATTTCAGTGCGGAGCATATGTCCGCAATCCTTAGAGTATCAAGGCTTTCAGCCATTTTCAAAACCGTAATAGATATCAATAGATATAAATTGATATAAAATAGCCGCAATGTGCTGTTGCTTGAAACACAGCACATTGCCTTAATACTTTTACACAGAAAAAAGAGGTAAGCCTTTCGACTTACCTCTTAATTGTTAATCGTTATTTAACTGAAGCAGTTAATTATTCGTTGATAGCTGTAACAACGCCTGAACCAACTGTACGGCCACCTTCACGGATAGCGAAACGAAGACCTTCTTCAATAGCGATAGGAGTGATGAGCTCAACGTTCATTGTAACGTTATCGCCGGGCATGCACATCTCTGTTCCCTCAGGAAGAGAAATAACACCTGTAACGTCTGTTGTTCTGAAATAGAACTGAGGACGGTAGTTGTTGAAGAAAGGAGTATGACGGCCACCTTCATCCTTTGTAAGGACGTAAACCTGACCAGCAAACTTTGTGTGAGGATGGATTGAACCCGGCTTAGCAAGAACCTGGCCACGCTCGATATCAGTTCTCTGGATACCACGAAGAAGAGCACCGATGTTGTCGCCTGCCTCAGCATAGTCGAGGAGCTTACGGAACATTT
>JAKSQO010000011.1 GCA_024404095.1 Clostridia bacterium
TTTTTCCCACCCCCGGTAGAACCGGGGGTTTATTTCCACGCATGAATGCACCAATAAGACACGGGAAACATCAAAATTTCCCGTGTCTATTTTCAGTTCATAACATATTCCGAAGAAAACATCTCTCTGATTGCTTCGCTCAGGGTTTTGTTTTCTTCTTTTTGAAGCTCGGGGTCGTCCGAAATAATCTCACGGGCAAATCTGTTCGCCTCCGCAAGAATAGCAGTATCGGTAAGCATTGCAACCTTCATCTCGGGCAATCCGTGCTGACGTGAGCCGAAAAAGTCACCCGGTCCCCGCATTTTGAGGTCTTCATCTGCGATTTTAAAGCCGTCTGTCGTGCTTGTCATTATCTTCATTCTGCGCTGTGCGGCTTCATTCTGCGCATCGGTTATCAGTATGCACGTTGACTTGTACTGACCTCTGCCGATTCGTCCGCGGAGCTGATGAAGCTGTGACAGACCGAAACGCTCGGCGTTTTCAATTACCATAATAACCGAATTCGGAACATCCACACCGACCTCGACAACAGTTGTTGCTACAAGCAGCTGAATCTCACCGCCTGCAAAGCGTGCCATTACGTCATCCTTTTCCTTCGGCTTCATTTTGCCGTGAAGAAGTCCTACAGAATAGCCGCTGAAAAATCCCTTTGAAAGATTTTCGGCATACTCGACAGCCGCCGCAAGCTCGGTTTCACCCTCCTCGACAAGCGGACAAACGATATATCCCTGCCTGCCCTCGTCAAGGTGCTTCTTTACATAATTGAACGCTCTTGCACGCTTTGCCGTGTCAATCGAATAGGTTTCAATCGGCTGTCTGCCCGGCGGAAGCTCGTCAAGCACCGACACATCAAGGTCGCCGTAGACCATAAGTGCAAGTGTTCTCGGTATAGGTGTTGCCGACATAACAAGTGTGTGCGGATGCTCGCCCTTACTGCTGAGCGCACCTCTGTGCTTTACACCGAAGCGGTGCTGCTCATCGGTTATGACAAGACCGAGTCGGCTGAACTCAACATCATTCTGAATCAGTGCGTGAGTGCCGATTATCAGGTCAATTTCACCCTTTGCGAGTTTTGCTTTTATATCTCTCTTTTTTGCCGCAGTTACCGAGCCTGTCAGCAACGCAATATTTATATCTGTATTTTCAAAAAATTTAAGGCAGGTTTTGCAGTGCTGTGCCGCAAGAATTTCCGTCGGAGCCATAAATGCGCTCTGATAGCCGTTCTTTGCCGCTGTGTAAATCAGCGCGGCGGCAACGGCAGTTTTGCCCGAGCCTACATCGCCCTGCAGAAGTCGGTTCATCGTCACCTGTGAAGTCATCTGTGCAACGCTTTCGGAAATCGCTCTCTGCTGTGCTCCCGTAAGAGTAAACGGCAGTCTGCGCTTGAATTCGTCTGTAAAGTCACGCTCGATTCTGACAGGTGTCATTTCCCTGCGGTTGCCGCGCAGACGCATAAGTCCCATCTGAAACAGGAACAGCTCCTCAAAAATCAGCCTTCGGCGCGCTTCGGAAAGCGTGTCCTCGTTAGTCGGAAAATGCATTTCATGAATCGCCTTGTTGACCTCAGTAAGGCACAGCTTATCTCTGAGGCTCTCGGGAAGGCAGTCCGTGAAATAATCGCTTCTCACCTGATATGCCTGCCCGACAAGCTTTTCGATTGCCTTTGAATTTATGCCTGCACTCTGATGATAAATCGGCTTGAGCCTTGCACCGCCCTCAATTTTTGAAACAAGTGGAGATGTCATTTCACGGCGGCGGAGGTTGCCCCCGACCTTTCCGAAAAAGAGGTACTCCTCCCCTGCCTCAAGAGCTTCGGCGGTGTATTTATTATTAAAAAATGTAATATCCATAAGAGCTTCGCCGTCGGTTGCGACAGTCTTGTAGATTGTCATGCCCTTGCGGATTTTTGCGCCCCTCGGCTTATGGTTTACTGCCGCACGTACACAGCAGTTTGCGTCATACGGTGCGGCTGTGATTGAGGTAATTTTGCTCCAGTCCATATAATCACGCGGATAAAAACGGAGCAAATCGCCCACGGTAAAGATGCCGAGCTTATGAAGAAGCTCCGCTCTTTTTTCGCCTACACCCTTAAGATATCGGATATCTGTCAGCTTATCCATGTCAAGCCGTCCATTCATCTATATTATAGAAATAGTCGCTTACAATAGGTTTGATATCTGTTTTGATTTTATCGGAGCGAATTGCAACACCGTGACGGAACGCAATTGAAATAAACGGCAGGTCATCGGCATATGTGTCAATAAGCTCCTGCATTCCTGCCGAACCGCTCTCGAACTCCCTGTACTTCTTTGCCGTTGCGCCCTCAAGGTTGACACCGAGAGAAATGTCATTTGCACCGTCAAAGAAGTGTGTAAGGTCAAAGCTGTTTGTAAGCCTTACCTCGCCGACATAAATATCATAATTGCCGTTCTCAACGGTTTCAATGTAGCCGCTGTATGACTGCTCGGAAATGGTTACACGGATGTTTGCCTGCTCAAGTGCCGCCTGAATATTCTTTGCAACCGCAACACGGAATGTATTTTCGCTGTTGACGGCAAGAGTCAGGGCAAGCGCGTGCTCATCACTGCATCTTACACCCTCTGCGTTTATTTTGTTAAAGCCCGCTTCCTTAAGAAGCTCAATCGCAGCTTCCTTATCCTGCTTTATTGAGGGAAGCGTACAGCCCTTGATACCGTAAAACTCGGGGCTGAACGGAGTGGATGCCGCTGTTGCAAGACCCGAGAATGAAACCGCGGAAATATCGTCACGGTCAAGCAGAAGAGATAATGCGCGGCGAACCTTTCTGTTGTTGAAAACCGCTCTGTCATTGTTGATTCCGAGGAATGTGAAATGAGTCATTTCCTTGTTGAACGGAGTACCTGTATAGCGGACAAAGATTCCCTCGGAGAAGTTTTCGCAATGGATATCGACATTGCCGACAGCAAACAGAGTGCTGATTGAAGAAACGTCACTCGAATCCTTGAAGCCGATTTTATTATACTTCGGCTTGTAGCCGCCAAGTCTGTCCTTGTTATAGTAAAGGTATTTCAGACCGTTCTCGGTGATAATTGTATATCTTCCGCTTCCGACGGGAACTGAGTCAGCCTTGCCGTCCGTGCTGTCCTTTTTAACAATCGGGAAGAAAAGATTTGCAGCCTCATAGGGGTTGTTGCTTCTGAGCGTAAATACAACCTCGGCATTATTCACCTTTGAGCAGTCGGAAATATTATCAAGATAGGAGTTATAATTAGTGCTCTTTTTTGCCTCAACAAATGAGTAAACAACATCATCGGCTGTAACGGCGGTACCGTCGGTAAATCTTACCGCTTTGAGCTTGACATTGATTTTACTTCCGTTCTTTTTGTAGCTGTCGGCAATGAGCGGAACAGCCTTGAAGGTATTGTCAACGCTGAACAGCGAATCGTAAAGAAGCGTTGCGATATGCAGATTTGCATCAACATCGGTCTTAAAAGGATTCAGAGAAGAGGTTCTGATATACGGAATTGTAAAATCCGCCTCCTCCGAGCCTGTTGAAACATTCGACACCGGCACGGTTGTTGTGTTATCGTCAGCCTGCTTTTTATCCTTGCATCCGAAAAGAGAAAACATCATTGAAGCGCACAGTCCGAGCGCAATAATCTTTTTTGTAGCTTTCATTTTTTACACCTGCTTTATTCTTAATGGCTCGACGGAAACCGTTCTGCCTGTTTTTTCGTCTATCTCAAAAATACAGCAATCCATTATCATATCACCCTCAGCGGGAGTGAAGCGTGTCGGCATACCAGTTCTGAGTGCTCTGACAACATTCTCAGCCTTGACACCGAGTACGGAAAACTCGGGTCCGCACATTCCGAGGTCGGTTATAAAGCCTGTCCCCTGCGGAAGAATTTTAGCGTCAGCAGTCTGAACGTGAGTATGAGTTCCGAAAAGAACCGACACCCTGCCGTCAGCATAAGCCGCAAGCGCACCCTTTTCGCCCGTCGCCTCAGCGTGGAAATCGACAACCTTTATTCTGCAATCCTTTATTTCTTCAATCGCTTTGTCAAGGCTGTCAAACGGGTTGGCATAATTGGAGCTTGAAAAAGAAACTCCGATAAGATTGATTACACCAATTTTATACCGCCCCATATCAATTACACCCACGCCCCTGCCCGGAGCTGATGAATGCATATTGTACGGTCTGATAATGTCCTCGTGCTCGTCAATATAATCATATATTTCGGCACGGCGGAAAACGTGATTGCCCGTTGTTATAAAATCTGCTCCGCTTGCAAACAGATGGTCGGCAGACGAGGGAAGTATTCCGTTTCCGACAGCGGAATTCTCACCGTTTGCAATGCATATATCAATATTGTACTGCTTTTTTATCTGCGGCAGCTTTTTTCTTACAAAATCACAGCCGCTGCTGCTGACAACATCACCTAACGCAAGCAGTTTCATCTGCATCCTCCTTATTTTTTCGGCTGTTTACTGCTAAATCCCCGTTCATTGTAAGTGAAGTAATCCAAACGCGAAGCTTTACTTCGGCGCAGATTGCCGCGGTAGTTACACTCCCTCGCAATGACAGAAAAGAGTACAGAGCCTTTTTCTTTCAAACGTATTTTACAACATTTTATATTATAGCAAAAAGAAACACAAATGTACAGAAAAAAGGAAATAATTATTGACATATTATGTAAAAAATATTAAACTAAATTATATCTTTGTTTAAGGAGCAAGTAAAATGAAAACTTTCAAAAAAATAATCGCTGTTTTCATGGCAGTTCTTATGGTGCTCAGCATCGGCGCTGTATCAGTATCTGCCGCAGCAGCACCCACATTCGAGCTTAAAATCGTATCTCAGGACGACAAGAGCGCAGTTCTTGAGCTTTCACTCGTAAGCGGCGAGTTCAATTCCTTTGACGTTGCTTTCAAGACCTCATCAAGAATCACCTTCAAGTCACTCTATGCAACAGATGATTTCGAAGTTTATATGAGATCGCTCAAGAAGTCAGGTGCTCAGCTCGGCGAATCCGCAAGCGCTCAGAACAAAAAGATAAGCTTCGCTTCAACAGCAGCTATCAACAAGCCCACATCACTCTATGAAATCAATGTTGTAAAATCAACTGCTGACGATATTGTCGCAAAGGATATCACAGCTGTATTCAGCGAATGCATGGTCGGCAACAAGAGTATGCCCTCTTCAGTAAAGACAACTTACGTTTTCGGCAAAATCGAGCTTAATGACAGCCTTGAGCTCAACTACAAGCAGTACGGCAAAATCAACATTGACACAACCTACAAGGCTGACGGTATCCAGTGGAAATCCTCCAACACAAAGGTTGCAGTTGTTGACGTTGACGGTACAGTTTACGCCGCAGGCACAGGCTCAGCGGTTATCACAGCTCAGAACGCTGACGGTTCGGTTTCCGATACCTGCAAGGTTACAGTCAGCTATGCATGGTGGCAGTGGATTATTGTAATCGTTCTTTTCGGCTGGATCTGGTACTAATCTGAAAAAAATTTATGGGTCAGGAGTTTTTCCTGACCTTTTTTATTTGACAAAAAATGAAGTATGATATAAAATTGTATCACTAACCCACAGGAGGTATTATTATGCAGACAATGTCGGCAGGAATTATGGGTAATCTCATAAAGCAGGTCGAAAAGAAAATAGTGTCCGAAGCCGTTACTATCGAGGAATGGGACAGCCGCTCGGGCTGGCATCACAAGGTCGGCGAATATACATACGACGATATGCCGCGTCAGCTGATGAAAATCGGTGACCGCTGGAACGCAGGCTACGATGTAACACGCTGGTTCAACGCAAGCGTTACCGTTCCCGAATCAATGGACGGCAGAAAGCTTTATCTCTTCCTTAACTTCGGCGGCGAGGCTATGGTAAGAATCAACGGCAAAATCGCAGGTGCAACAAGCAACGGTGAAAGAAGCTGGATGGACAGAGATTTAATCTTTGTCAACGACAACAAGGCAGGCACAAAGCTCGACATTGAGCTTGAGGCAACAGTTGACTGCGGTGTGTTCTGTGACGAGGCTATGGCAGGCGCAAAGTATACTAAATATACAATCAGAGACGCACGTCTTGCCGCTATCAATGAGGACACAGAAAAATACTGGTTCGATATAAAGACAGCTTACGACTCTCTCCCCTACATTCAGGACCAGGTTATTTATCAGAGAGTCTACCGTGCAATCGACGAGTCACTCCACGTGCTCGATTTTGACTTTGACGACGAAACATTCTACAAGAGTGTTCCTGCTGCGGACGAGCTTCTTATGAAAATGCTCGGTGAAATTCCCGATGCAAAGCAGGCTGAAATCTGCATGATAGGTCACAGCCATCTTGACGTTGCATGGCTGTGGACAACACGTGAGCTTGTAAGAAAGACCGCACGTACATTCTCCAACAACATCGCACTTATGAAGCAGTATCCGGACTTCAAATTCACTCAGAGCCAGGCTATTGTTTACGATTACATGAAGAAATACTATCCCGACATCTTTGCCGAGGTCAAGGAAATGGTCAAGGCAGGCAGATGGGAGATTGTCGGCAACACTTGGGTTGAGGCTGATACAAACCTTGCAAGCGGTGAATCGCTTGTCCGTCAGCTTCTTTACGGTCGTGAGTTCTTTATGAAGGAATTCGGCGTTTCCTCCGACATCTACTGGCTTCCCGACTGCTTCGGCTTCACATGGGCTATGCCTCAGATTATCAAGCGTTCGGGCATGAAGTATTTCTATACCGCAAAGCTCTACTACAACGCAACAAACAAGTTCCCCTACTCTGTATTCAACTGGAAGTCACACAGCGGTGACGAGATTATCGCCTGTGTTCAGCAGGAAGCATATCAGAGCGAGTACAACGCTCCGTATCTGAGCAACATCTGGAACCGCTCAGAGCAAAAGGACATCACCTCAAAGACAATCGGCTGCTTCGGCTACGGTGACGGCGGCGGCGGATGTACCCGCGGACAGATTGAGCGTTCAAAGCGTTACGAAAATATGCCCGGTATGCCCAAGGCAAAGAACAGATTTGTTCGTGAATTCTTCGAGGGCACAGAGCAGTTCAAGAATGACATTCCGACATTCAGCGACGAGCTTTACTACGAGAACCACAGAGGTACATTCACAAGTCAGGCATTCATAAAGAAGAACAACCGCCGCGGCGAATTTATGTTCAGAAACGCTGAATTTACAAATGTACTCGCAAATACCCTTCTCGGTGCGGACTACCCTGCCGAAAAGATGGAAGAGGGCTGGAAAATCCTTCTTACAAATCAGTTCCACGATATTCTCCCCGGCACTTCAATTCACGAGGCAATGGAGATGACACGTGAGGAATATAAGGAAATGAATGAGCTCGGCAACGGTCTGCTCGGTGCGGCATTTGAAAAGCTCAACAGCAATGTCGAGGTTTCGGCTGACGGCGTTATCGTATGGAACATGAACTCAGTACCCATGAGCGGTACAGTTACAGTTGAGCTTCCGTTCGAGGGCGGCATTTCCGACCTTGACGGCAACGAGCTTCGCTGTGTTGCTGACGGCAAAAAGGTTACATTCATTGCCAAGGACGTTCCCGCAATGGGCTTCAAGGTATTTAAGGCCTGTGAGAAGAAGGCATTTGACAAGGTTACGGCAACTGAGTCACTTCTTGAAAACAGCAAGCTCCGTGTTGAGTTTGACGAAAACGGACTTATCGCAAGAATTTATGACAAGGCTAACGACCGTGAGGTTCTCACAGATAAGGGTAACCTGCTCACAATCGCACAGGACAAGCCGATTCATGAGAGCGCATGGAACCTTGAGCTTAACTATCAGAAGAAGATGTGGAAGCTTGAAAAGGCTGACAGCATTGAGGTTGTTGAGGCAAGCGAGGTCAAGGGCGTTATCCGTATTGTAAGAAGCTTCAACAAGTCAGTTATCACACAGGATATTATCCTTGCCGCTGATGCTGATTACATCGACTTTGACACAACAGCCGACTGGCACGAGACAGAGAAGGTTCTCAAATCACAGTTCCCTGTCAGCGTTACAAACACATACGCAAGCTATGAAATCGCTCACGGTTCAATAAACCGTCCGAACCATTGGAACTACACAACCGACCTTGTACGCTTCGAGGTTTGCGGTCACAAGTGGGCTGACCTCTCCGAGGGCGACTACGGCGTAAGCATTATCAACGACTGCAAGTACGGCTATGACATCAAGGACAACCTTATGAGAATCACTCTCATGCGTGCTCCCATCTGCCCCGATACTGTCGGTGACAAGGGCATCAGCACCTTTGTTTACAGAGTTTATCCGCACAAGGGCTCATGGTCACAGGCTGATACAGTTAAGTACGCATATCAGCTCAACCAGCCGCTTAAGGCATTTGCCGCTCAGAAGCAGGACGGCACATTCGGCGCAGAGAAGTCATTCATCACAGTTGACAGAGACAACATTGTTATTGACGCTGTCAAGCCCGCACAGGACGGCAGAGGCATCATCATCAGAATGTATGAGGCCGCACGTTCAAGAGGTAATGTCGGTGTTACATTCAACTTCGGCAAGGTGAATAAGGTTATCGAAACCAACCTTATGGAGGTTGACGAAAACGAGATTGCTGCTGACGGCAATTCATTCGAGTTCTTCATCACGCCGCATCAGGTCAGAACATTCAGAATTCTATAAAAAGCATCGGGGGCTGTCTGAAACCAGACAGCTCCTTTGTTTATTGTTTTTGCAAAAAATGTCATTGCGAGCACAGCGAAGCAATCCAGACAACGAGATTTTTAACGTGGATTGCCGCGTCACTCCGTTCCTCGCAGTGACAAAAAATGGTCATTGCGAACACAGCGAAGCAATCCATAACGCAGGATATCAGTAAGCGTGGACTGCCACGTCACTCCGTTCCCCGCAGTGACAAAAAATGTCATTGCGAGCAAAGCGAAGCAATCCAGACAACAAGATTTTCAACGTGGATTGCCACGGTCGTTACACTCCCTCGCAATGACAGATTTCTGAAATAATCGTCATTATGAGGAATCACTTCGAGGGGAAGGCTAATTCTTCGCTCCGCTCAGAATAACCAAATGCGCCCATTCATAATTGTAACAAATGATTATTTACAATTTTCCATTTTTGTGATATTATTATTCTATTACTTTCACGGAGAGGAAATGTATTATGAAAAAGAAGATTTCGTTCAGACTTTCAGCAATCGTTCTTGCGCTCGTCATCTGTCTTGTACCTATGCTTACGGTACTGGCTAACGCTTCGGGTGAAGAGAGCGTTCCTATCATTGATATTCACGGTCTTATGGCATCTGACATTTATGTTGACCCGTCTGACCCTGATTCGGAGCTTGCATGGCCTCCGTCAACAGATTCAATCCTTAACGCTGTAAAGGTTGCTCTTCCCGCAATCGCACAGCTTGCCGTTACAAAGGACTGGAAGCCCTTCGGCGATGCAGTAGTTAAGGCTGCAACAGATATGTTTAAACCAATTTATTGCGGCGAGGACGGCTCTGTAAAGAACACGTCGGGTGTCAGATTCACCTACCCCGCTGCAAAAAGCATCAAAAAAGACAGCGTTGTGAAATTCAAGTATGACTGGCGTATCGACCCGATTGAGGTTGCAGCTCAGCTCAATGATTTCATTAACTACGTTCTTAAGTGCTCTGGCAGCAAGACTGTAAAAATCAGCTGTCACAGTCTCGGCGGTGTTGTTACAAACACATATCTCACACTCTACGGTGACAGCAAGGTAAGCGGTGTCTGCTTCAATTCAACCGCTATCTTCGGTCAGAGATATATCGGCGACCTTATGACAGGCAGAATCGTACTTGATTCAGAGTCGCTTCAGGAATTTCTCAGCTATGTATTTGACTACAACGAATACAAAACTCTTCTCAATGAGATTATCGCCGTTGTAAGAGCCGCAGGTCTTATGGATGTTGTTGTCAACCTCGGCAACACAATTATCAACAACATTCTTGAACAGGCTTCAAAGGAAGTTCTTGCTCCGATGTTTGCAAGCTGGCCGTCAATCTGGGCAATGACATCAGACAAGGATATTGAGGAAGCAGAGAACTTTATCTTCAATGTTACATACAAGGATGTTGACCGCTCAGCTCTTAAGGCTAAGATTGACCGCTTTAACACAGAGGTTCGCCCCTACAAGGCAGCTACTCTCAATAAGCTCAACGAGAATGCAAGCGTTTACGTAATCTCACGTTACGGCTACTGCTCTATCCCGCTTACTCCCTCATGGAGAATTGACAGTGACGGCGTTGTTGATACACAGAGTACCTCATTCGGTGCAACAGTCGCTCCCTACGGTGAAACACTCAGTGACGAATACATTGCAAATGTTGACCCCGAATACATCTCACCAGACAAAATCGTTGACGCATCAACCTGTATGTTCCCCGAGCAGACATGGTTCATCAAGAATATGCAGCACGCAAACAACCCCGATTCTCTCGAGTATATGATGTATACCTTCCTCAGATACGATGGTCAGGCAACAGTTGACACCTTCCCCCAGTATCCGAGATTCAACAGATACTATTCCGCAAACGATATTATTGCACCATACACACAGGCAGAAAAGCCCGTAACATTTGTTGCAAAGCTTCAGAATATGGTAAGAGAGCTTATCACTCTTGTAGTTAATCTTGTTTCAAAAATTGCTTCAAAATAAGTAATCTGTAAAGCCGTTGGCGCTGCGCCGGCGGCTTTTATCTTGCTCTGTAAAAAATGAACAATAAATCATTCTTTTTTTGTTAATTATATTATTGACATTTTCAACTTATATTGGTAAAATTTACTTAAATTTTTGGTAAAGGGGATATACTCATGGATCTGAAAAAAATTATTGACAAAAAGAACTGGGCCGCTAAGTATATGGTTGACGAAATCACATACATATGCAAAAATCTCGGCAAGCGCGATCCTGGTTCAGAGGGTGAGAAAAAGGCTTGCGAATACATGGCTAAGGTTCTCAAAGAGGATTGCGGCTGCGACCGTGCAGACGTTGAATCATTCAAGGAGAATCCCGGTTCATTCTACGGCTGGATTTATTTCACAATCACATTCGTAATCATTGCCGCCGCTCTCACTATTCTTACAGTTCTCGGCAAGGCTCCCGTATGGCTTCCTTTCATCAGCGTTCTTCTTATCGTTGCAGGTCTTTGCCTTGCATTCCTTCAGTTCGGTCTTTACTTCAAGACAGTTGACAAGTGCTTCCCCGAGAAGACAGGTCACAACGTTACAGCAATCAAAAAGTGTAAGGGCGAAACAAAGCGCCGCATCATCTTCAACGGACATCCCGACGCAGCTTGGGAATGGCCTGTAAACTATGCACTCGGCGGTGTAGGCTTCGAGAGCCACGCTATCCTCTGTGCAGTTGGTGCCGTTTACTACATTGTTGTTTCAATCATCGCTCTTGCAAATGCCGCAAATATTGCCGCTGTTGCTGAGGGTCACATCCTCACAGAGGCTGCACAGGCAGGTCTCGGCGGACTTAAGACAGCCGCTCTTGTCGGTCTTGTATTCCTTCCCTTCTGGATTGGCCTTTACTTTATGTGGAACAAGAAGCGCGTTGTTGACGGTGCTAACGACAACCTTTCAGGCTGCTATATGGGTATCGCAATTCTTAAGGCTCTCAAGGATGAGGGCATTGAGCTTGAAAACACAGAGCTTGGTGTTGTTCTTACAGGTTCTGAGGAAGCAGGTCTTCGCGGTGCAAAGGCATGGTGCGAGGCTCACGCAGGCGAGTTTGACGATGTTCCCACATTCATCTATTCATACGATACAATTCACGATCCCAAATATCTCCTTGTAAACTACCGTGACCTTAACGCAACAGTCAAGGCTGACAAGGACGTTTCTGACCTTTATATGGAAGCAGCAAAAGAGCTTGGCATCAAGTGTGAGAAAGGCATGGTTCCCCCTCTCGGCGGTGCAACTGACTCAGCAGCATTTGCTCAGGCAGGCTTCCGTGCAACAGGTATCACAGGTCTTAACCACAAGCTTGAAAATTACTACCACACCCGCCGTGATACATATGACAACATGAACGAAAAGGGTCTTGCAGATTGCTTCGCTGCATCAGTTAAGGTTCTTGAAATGTTTGACAACGGCGCAAAACAGTAATTTAATACAAAACGCTAAAGGTGTTATCTTCGGATAGCACCTTTTTTCTTTTATTTTTATTGTAATTTTATATCTGCTATGGTAAAATAAAATGGTATTTTTTATTGAGGTGAAGCAAATGGGCGAAAGAATTCTGAAAGCGATAGGTGTCAAGGGTGACTTCAAGTCAACAGTTGTACCTATGATTAACTACAGCTACGCTAACATTTTTATGGGCGGTGCGGGATACATAATCAGTATGTACTTTATGATTTTCCTGACCGACGTTGTTAACATCAGCCTTACTCAGGCAGGTACAGTTGTTATGATTGCCACCATTTGGGACGCTGTAACCGACCCCGTTATGGGCATTGTTACCGACCGTACACGCTCGAAATACGGTAAGCACAGGCGTTATCTGATTCTCGGCGTTCCCGTTCTCTTCCTTTCCTACACAATGCTGTGGAACGGCTTCGGCATGGTCAACAACCCGAAAACAGCAATGATTTACTACGTGCTTGTCTATATGCTTTACAAGACGGCATACACAATTATCAGCGTTCCGCACACCGCAATGCTCCCCGAGCTCGCTCCCGAGTATGACCTGCGTACGCAGTACAATTCTGTCGGCTACATTTTCAACTCAGTCGGCATGGTTCCATCATACCTCATTGTTATTGCAATCCTTGCGGCATTCCACTCAAACGATGACCTTACCTCCGCTTCACGCACACCGTTCCTTGTAATCGGTCTTGTGCTTTCGCTGTTCTTCTCGGTTGCCGTTTTTCTCACCTTCAAGACAACGAAAGAACCGAGTTCACTTAACAATAAGTTCGACAAGTTTGACATAAAATACCTTCTCAACGAATACAAATATGTCTTTAAAAACAAGTCATTCCGTCAGTATTTCTTTATGAATATTGCATATCAGTTCTCAACAGGTTTCTACAACAACTCAAAGGTTTTCTACATCAAGTACCTTGCAAGACAGTACAGCCTTTATCCGATTATCAATGCAGTTGCAGGTGTTGCGGAAGCTGCTGCGTTTCCGCTCAACTATGCGCTGACAATGAAGCACGGCAAGAAAAAGTGCGGCAACATTGTCACTCCCCTTATGGTTGCAGGTCTTGCAATCGGCCTGTTCATGCAGCCGTCTGACGGCGGTTCATCCTCAATCATATGGATTGTGCTTATGATTCTGAGCATGGTTCTTTACCCCTTCGGTATGTCGGGTCTTGCATTCGTTGCAAACAATGTTTTCCCCGATATCACCGACGTTGACGAGCTTATCACAGGCCGCAGACGTGAGGGCGTTATCTCAACCTTCAAGACACTCATTCAGAAGAGTGTCGGCGGTGTTATGGCGGCTATGGTAACATTCATACTCCAGTATTTCGGCCTTGTTACAGGTGATAAGGTATCAAGCTTTGAAAAGACCAGAGGTGTTATGTATACACAGACAGCAACAGCAATCACAGGTGTCCGTATCTGCGTTGCAGTTATTCCGATTGTTGCGGCAATCATTTCGCTTATCCTGCTCAGAAACTTCCAGATGACAAAGGATGACCACAGCATGATAAGAGCGGCAATCGCAACAAAGCATAAATACGGCACGGTTACACTTACTGACGAGCAGATAAAGCGCTGTGAGGCAATTTCGGGACAGAAAATGCACAACACATGGCTCGGTCAGAACAATGAATCAGATGAAATTCATCCCCTTGAAACTAATGCTGAGGGTGAATATATAATTCTTCTTGAAACGGAAGAACTGAACAAAAAAGCAAAACAGAACTAAGGAGGATATTTATGAATACACGTTACGAATACGCAAAGGCAAAATACGCTGAGCTTGGAATCGACACAGAAGCTGTTATTGAAAAGCTCTCTGCTCTCCCGATTTCAATGCACTGCTGGCAGGGCGACGACGTTACAGGCTTCGACTCAAAGCAGGCTCTTTCGGGCGGTATACAGACAACAGGCAACTACCCCGGCAAGGCTCGCACTCCCGAGGAGCTTATGGCTGATATCGACAAGGCCTGCTCACTCATTCCCGGCAAAACAAAGCTCAATCTTCACGCAAGCTACGCTATCTTTGAGGACGGCGAGTTTGCTGACAGAGACGCTCTTGAGCCGAAGCATTTCGCAAAATGGGTTGAGTACGCAAAGGCAAGAAACATCGGTATCGACTTCAACCCCACATTCTTCTCACACGCTATGGTCAAGGACAACCTTACACTTTCCTCACCCGACGAAGAGGTTCGCAAGTTCTGGGTTGAGCACGGTAAGGCTTGCCTTAAGATTTCAGAGTATTTCGCAAACGAGACAGGTATCCCCTGCGTTATGAATATCTGGATTCCCGACGGCTACAAGGACATCCCTGCTGACCGCTTTGCACCGCGCGCACGCTTCAAGAAGTCTCTTGACGAGATTCTTTCAATCCCCTATGACAAGAGCAAGGTTTATATCACACTTGAATCAAAGGTGTTCGGTATCGGTCTTGAATCATACACAGTCGGCTCTGCGGAGTTCGCACTCTCATATGTAAACAGCGCAGGCATCACTCCCCTTATGGATAACGGTCACTACCACCCGACAGAGGTTGTTTCCGATAAGATTTCATCACTTCTTCTCTTCAATGAGAAAATCGCACTTCACATCACACGCGGTGTCCGTTGGGACAGCGATCACGTTGTAATCTTTGACGATGAGACAAAGGAAATAGCGAAGGAAATTGCAGCACACGATGCTCTTGACAGAGTTTTCATCGCAACCGACTATTTTGACGCTTCTATCAACCGTATTGCAGCTTGGGTTCTCGGTATCAGAAACGTACGCAAGGCTCTGCTTTGCGCTATGCTTACACCTCACGCTCAGCTTAAGGCTCTTCAGGAAAATAACGAGCTTACCAAGCTTCTTGCAATGCAGGAGGAGCTTAAGTTCTATCCCTTTGCAGATGTATGGGCTGAATTCTGCGCTCGCTGCGGCGTTGACGCAGGCGAAGGCTGGTTCAACGCAGTTGAGGACTATGAAAAAGAAGTCCTTTCAAAGAGAGTATGAAGCTGACAGAGATTCAGCACGAGCTGATTTTTGAAAAAGACAGATACTTTTCGGAGTGTCACGCATCGACGATTTTAAAGTTCGGTGATAAGCTTTTCTGCGCCTACTTTGCAGGCACAAAGGAAGGCAAGGACGATGTCAGAATTTATCTTTCCGTCAACGAAAACGGCGAATGGAAAGAACCGAAGCAGATGACTTTCACGGACGGTATTCCCTGCTGGAACCCTGTGCTGTTTGAGTATAACGGCACAATCATCCTTTTCTATAAAGTGGGCAAAAAGAT
The DNA here is from genome assembly GCA_024404095.1 of Clostridia bacterium. GTDB lineage: Bacteria > Bacillota > Clostridia > Oscillospirales > Acutalibacteraceae > CAG-488. Next base: position 15,463 of record JAKSQO010000011.1, read on the forward strand.
TCCCGAGTGGCAGACCTACTATATGACTTCGGCTGACGGCGAAAACTGGACAGAGCCGAAGGAGCTTGTTGAGGGTGACACCTCGGGCGGTCGAGGCCCTGTAAAGAACAAGGCGATTCTTCTCTCAGACGGACGCATAATCGCCCCTGCCTCGGTTGAAACAAAGCTGAAGTGGGATGCGTTCACGGATGTTTCCGCTGACGGCGGCAAAACGTGGCAGAAAAGCGGTCTGATGGGCTTTAATCATCTGATTGCAAAGGGCAAGGGCATTATTCAGCCTACGCTGTGGGAAAGTGACGGCAGGATTTACGCTTTGCTCCGCTCGACAGAGGGCAGAATTCTCAAAAGCGTATCGGCTGATGGACTCAACTGGAGTAAATGTGAAAAGACGGAGCTTGCAAACAACAACAGCGGTATTGACTGTGTTAAGCTCAAGGACGGAAGCGTAATTGTAATTCACAATCCGATTTCCGCCGACTGGGGCGACAGAAATATTATTTCTTATGCAATCACATCCGACAATGCTGAAAGCTTCACAGAGCCTGTCACTATCGAAAAGGACGAAAACACCCAAGCGGAGTTCTCCTACCCCGCCGTTATCACGGACACAGAGTACCTCTATGTAACATATACGCATTATCGCAAAAGTGTTATGTTCCGAAAATATAAAATTGAATTCTGATTGAACAGCCCTCAAAAGGGGCTGTTTTTTATATATTGCAGGGTGCGGCGTCCTCGACGCTCCTCGCACAATCTTCTCGGGATGTCGGGGACGCCATCCCCTACGGTGTTTTAGCTTGGATTGCCACGTCACTTCGTTCCTCGCAATGACAGAACTTACATATTGCTTTTATTTTCGTGCAAAAGCCTTGAAAAATTTCCCGTTTTGCGGTATGCTATAAATCTTGAAAAAATATTGAGGGATGAAAAAATGCAGAAGTTGAATAAACGAAACACAACACGACTTATGATTCTATGCGCATTCGCATATTTCACAAGCTACCTTACAAGAGTAAATTTTGCGGCGGTTCTTGCGGCGATTGTTCAGGACGGAGACATTGACAAGCCGACAGCAGGTATCGTCACAACCCTGCTTTTCATTACATACGGTGTCGGTCAGCTTATCAGCGGCTGGCTCGGCGACAGAATAAACCCGAAGCATCTCATGTTTTTCGGCTTCCTGCTTACCGCAGGTATGAATTTACTAATTCCGGTCTGCCCGAACGGCAAATGGATGTGTGCTGTATGGGCGGTCAACGGCTTTGCTCAGTCATTTATGTGGCCTCCGATGGTCAAGATTATGAAAACCGCAATGGATAACGACCGATACAACACAGGCATTCTTTTCGCCAACCTCGGCGGCACATTTGCAACTGTTCTGATTTATCTTGTTGCGCCGTTCATCATAAATGCATGGAACTGGCGTGCGGTTTTCAGAATAAACGGTACTTTTGCGGTTATAATGTCTGCTGTATGGATGATTGTTATAACTCAGATTGAAAAATCAGCAAACATCACATACGCTCTCGGCGGTGGAAAAGCAAAAGAGAAAAAAAGCAAAAAACAATTCTCTGTCAATCCCATCCTGCTTGTATTCGTTATGCTTGCAATCATGCTTCAGGGCTCACTGCGTGACGGCGTTACGACATGGGTTCCGACCTTTATTACAGAGGTGTTCCACCTTGACAGCAGCAAGTCGATTCTGACAAGTGTTATTATTCCGATTTTCAGCTTTGCTAGTCTCCAGGTTACTTCAATCATATACAACAAAATGGGCAAAAAGCCGTATCTGAACGCAGGTATTTTCTTTGCGATTTCGGCTCTGTGCGCAGTTGTGCTCCGAATCTTCACAGGTGTATCTCCCCTGCTTACGGTTCTGCTCTCAGCTCTTCTTGTCGGAATTATGCACGGAATCAATCTTATTCTTGTCTGCTATCTGCCTGCAATTCTCGCAACAGATGACAATATGTCCTCGCTCTCGGGCGCACTCAATTTCACAACTTATGTCGGAAGCGCAATTTCGACATTTGGTTTTGCCGTTTTCTCTGAGAAAACCGGCTGGAACGGCACGGTCGCTTTGTGGGCAGTTATTGCCGCTCTCGGTGTTCTGATGTGTGTTCTCAGCGGTAAAATAAATAAACAAAATATTGACAAAACTGCCTGAATGTGCTAACATAAAGTTGCGGATACGTCCGACAAATTTTTCTGGAGGAAATTATTATGGTAGACACAATTTTAACATTCGTTCAGAGCCTTCTTGAGTATCTTAAGGAGTTTGAGGCAGCAGGAATCATCGAACAGGTTAAAGACTTCCTTGCAGCTCTTCTTGGTTAAGAATCATTAAACCCTAAAGGCAGGCGCTTATGCGTCTGCTTTTTTTGAATAAAAATACAGAGGATAAAGCTATGAGAAAAACAAAAATCGTCTGCACAATCGGCCCCGCCTGCTCCGACCGTGAAACACTCATTAAAATGTGCAAAGCGGGCATGAATGTCGCAAGACTTAACTTTTCACACGGTGACCACGCAGGTCATCTGAAATGCATTGAAACAATAAAGAGCGTTCGTGACGAACTCAACCTGCCCGTCGCAATTCTGCTTGACACAAAGGGTCCCGAGTACCGTATCAAGACATTCAAAAACGGCAAGGTTACCCTTCACGAGGGTGATACATTCGCTTTCACACGTGAGGAAATTGAGGGTGACGAGCATCGAGTTTCGGTCACCTACAAGAATATTGTCAACGAGCTCAGCGAGGGTGACGTTATTCTGCTCAACAACGGTCTGATTGCCTTTGAGGTTACCGATTTCACCGAAAATGATGTTATCTGCAAGGTAACTGTCGGCGGTGAGCTTTCAGACAGAAAGAGCATGAGCTTCCCCGGCAAGGTGCTCAATCAGCCGTACTTAAGCGAACAGGACAAAAAAGACATCCTTTTCGGAATTGAAAATGACATTGATTTCATTGCCTGCTCATTCGTTTCCTGCAAGCAGGATATGCTCGATATAAAAAACTTTGTTGAGGAGCACAACGGTAAGAACATTGACCTTATCGCTAAGATTGAGAACCGCTCGGGTGTTGACAACATTGAAGAAATCTGTACGGTTTGCGACGGAATTATGGTTGCACGAGGAGATATGGGTGTTGAAATTCCGTTTGTTGAGCTGCCTGCTATTCAAAAAATGCTTATCACAAAATGCCGACTTCTCGGCAAGAGAGTTATTACCGCAACAGAGATGCTTGAATCCATGATTCACAACGTCAGACCCACCCGTGCGGAAATTTCCGACGTTGCAAACGCTGTCTATGACGGAACAAGCGCTCTGATGCTTTCGGGCGAAACAGCCGCAGGCGCATACCCTGTTCTCGCGGTTGAAACAATGTCAAAGATTGCCGAGGAAGCAGAGCGCAACATCAGCTATGACAAGCGTTTCAGAAACGCTACATTCAACATCAAGAACACAGTTGACGCTATATCCCATGCAACGTGCGGAATGGCGATTGACATCGGCTCAAAGGTTATCGCCGTATGCTCCCTTTCGGGTATGACCGCTCGCATGGTTTCACGTTTCCGCTGTCCTGCCGATATTCTCGGCGTAACTACTGACCTGAAAACATGGCGCAAGCTCTCGCTTTCATGGGGAGTTACTCCCGTTATGTGTGAGACTTTTACATCCATTGACGTTCTTTTCTTCACCGCCGCAAGACTTGCCAAAAGCACATTCAATCTTGAAAGTGGCGAAAAAATCATAATTACAGGTGGTATTACTAACGGAACGTCAGGAAATACCAATCTGATAAAGGTTGAAACTGTCTGATATTACAAAAACGAAAAATTTTCAAAAAAGCTATTGACATTTGTCTGAAGATTGCTTATAATGCAGTAAACCGTTGAGGAAGAGTGAGTAGGTTTTATTAAACGGCACAGAGAGCTGTGGGTTGGTGTAACACAGTGCGTAAAGTAGAGCTGAATGGACTTCTGAGGGCAAGCAGAATTAAAAGTATGCAAGCCGGAGTTGGTACTTCGTTACAAAGAACCGTCGTATTATTTGTACGAGCTAAGTGGACGTTAATTCGTCAAGCAGGGTGGCACCGCAGGAGTTACAGCTCTTGTCCCGGCAGATTGTCGGGATAAGGGCTTTTTATTTTTATTCCGGCATCGTGCAGTGAATAACTGCAATTAGCTCACCAAAACTAATTTAAAAAGGAGAGACAACTATGAGCAACAAAAAAGAAATTCCGTACAAAATCTATCTCGAAGAACATGAGATGCCGAAGCAGTGGTATAATGTCCGCGCGGACATGAAAAACAAGCCTGCTCCCCTCCTTAATCCCGGAACACATAAGCCGATGACTTTTGAGGAATTAACACCCGTTTTCTGCGACGAGCTCGTTAAGCAGGAGCTTGATGACACAACACCGTATTTCGACATTCCTGAGGAAATCCTCAGCTTCTATAAGATGTACCGTCCCTCACCGCTTGTAAGAGCTTACTGCCTTGAGGAAAAGCTCCAGACTCCCGCAAAGATTTACTACAAATTCGAGGGCAACAACACAAGCGGAAGCCACAAGCTGAACAGCGCAATCGCTCAGGCTTACTACGCTAAGAAGCAGGGTCTTAAGGGCGTAACAACAGAAACAGGTGCAGGTCAGTGGGGCACAGCTCTTTCCATGGCATCTGCATACCTCGGACTTGACTGTAAGGTTTATATGGTTAAGTGCTCATACGAGCAGAAGCCGTTCCGCCGTGAGGTTATGCGCACCTACGGTGCAAGCGTAACTCCCAGCCCGAGCATGGATACAAAGGTTGGCCAGAAGATTCTTGCCGAGCATCCCGGCACAACAGGCAGCCTCGGCTGCGCAATCAGTGAAGCTGTTGAGGTTGCAACATCAACAGAGGGCTACCGTTACGTTCTCGGCAGCGTTCTTAATCAGGTTCTTCTTCACCAGTCAGTTATCGGTCTTGAGACAAAGGCTGCTCTTGACAAGTATGACATCAAGCCCGATATCATTATCGGATGTGCAGGCGGCGGTTCAAACCTCGGCGGACTTATTTCCCCATTCATGGGTGAAAAGCTTCGCGGCGAAGCTGATTACAGAATCATCGCTGTTGAGCCTGCAAGCTGTCCGAGCTTCACTCGCGGTACATTTGCATATGACTTCTGCGACACAGGCATGGTTTGTCCTCTTGCCAAGATGTATACTCTCGGCAGCAACTTCATCCCTTCTGCAAACCACGCAGGCGGACTTCGCTACCATGGCATGAGCTCAACTCTCAGCCAGCTTTACGCTGACGGTCTTATGGAAGCAAGAAGCTATGAGCAGACAAAGGTTTTTGAAGCCGCACAGGAATTTGCAAGAGTTGAGGGCATTCTCCCCGCTCCCGAAAGCAGCCATGCAATCAGAGCCGCTATTGACGAAGCTCTTAAGTGCAAGGAAACAGGCGAAGAAAAGACAATCGTATTCGGTCTTACAGGTACAGGCTACTTTGATATGTACGCATATCAGGCATACAACGACGGCACAATGTCAGACTACATCCCCACAGATGAAGAGATTGCCGCAAGCGTTGCAGGTCTTCCCAAGGTTGACTGATAAAAAGTATTAAAGGTGAGCTTAACGGCTCACCTTTTTTTATAACACAAATTAGTCATTGCGAGGAACGGAGTGACGCGGCAATCCACGGCTGCATATGGATTGCTTCGCTCGCAATGACAAAAATCCGCCCGACTTAGTTTCGGGCGGTTATCTATTGGGATTGTCGCTCTCCCCTAAAATGTAATCACAGCTTACATTATAGTATCTCGCTAAAGTTATTATATGGCGAATAGGAATTTCATTTGCTCCTCTTTCGTACCTTGCATACATCGTCTGAGATGTTCCGAGAATACCTGCAATTTGTTGTTGCGTCAAATCATGATCTTCACGTAAATCTCTAATAATTTTGATATATTTCATACAATCACCAAAATTATTATATTCAGTAAAGAAGTTTACTATTGACTTTAGTAAATATTTTTACTATAATTGTGTTGGAGGTGAGAAAAATGAGAAAAATCGCTATGGCTGTTTTGTTTATTCTGTTGGTAATATTATCCGGATGCACAACATCTTCAAAAGTCGTAACATGCTATTTTTGTGGTAACGAAACAAAAGCTACTCATCAATTAGATTACGACGGCACCGTTGTATATGCATGTGATGAATGCTACGAACAATTAAGTTCTTTCAAATCTAACTGAAATGGTGACTTATTATGAAAAAATTCTTTATTATATTCATACTGCTTATTTTCGGATCAGCTTTAATTTATACGCAATTCATCAATAAAACACCGGAGGAAAAAATATGTTCCCGTTTGGAACAGTTTGAGCAGGCTTATGCCGACGGTGATCTAAATGCTTGTATCGACTGTTTCGATGCAAGAACAAGAAATGCATATAAAGGGGTTGGAACTCTTGGATCCATGATTGGGGGAAACGTCGGTTTATTTAATTTCAACCTCGGATCAGATACTTTAGGCGCATTATTTAGTTTAGGCGTAGCTAAAGGCGATGAACAAGTTAAATTTACTGTAAAATCTATAAAAATAATTGACCAGGAACACGCAACAGTTGATGCTGAAATCTGGACAAATGCCGATGGGGTTTTTAGTGAAACCACAGAAGCAGTAACATTTGACATGAAAAGAGAACCCAATTCATGGTATTTATTTTGGCAAAATGATTGGTATATTTCAGAAAAATTTTAACATAAAGGATGTATGAACATATGTTTTGTAATATTTGCGGTAAAATAAATGACGAAGGCACTAATATATGTATTCATTGCGGAAATGAAATCACAGAAACAAAACTAAGTAATCCTGATATTCGTAACGATAGTAACTTGAGCACAAATTCGCTTTCAGAAAATTTAGACAAAAAGTTTAAACACTTTTCATCAGACACCACCGTAATCACTCAAAAGGCAATAAAAAAAATTAAAGACAATAAGAATAAATACAAAAAAATACTAATTCCTGCTTCAATTCTTATTATAACAGTCATTCTGATTACCGTCACAATTTCATTGATAAATTCAAAAGTCTCATTAAAAAAATATGTTGCAGATGAATTAGTATTTTCCGGAGTGAACGGATACGGATCAATAAATTCAATAAACAATTTAATAAGTTGGGACGAACTCAATCGTGATATTATAAAGAAAAATCCAAGTACAAAAGATATACACGATTTCGACTCACTTTCAACCGCATCAATATTAAGTGGCGGAACTGTCAGTAAAGATATCAAAAGCTATATAAGCATCAATCTTGATGATGAAGTAGAGAATGGTAAGCTTTCTAACGGAGATAAAATTACAGTAAATTTTGTCATTGATCAAGAAGGTATTAAAAAAAATCCATATTTTTCAAAAAGAATTAAAGAAAAAAACGGATATAAACTTTCATTTACTGTTTCAGGGCTTAACGAAGGCACTAAAATAGATGTTTTCGAAGCAATAGACTGTTATATTTATGATGACAATTCCTATGATAACCAGGATGGCTTATTATTTAAATCTGATTATAAAAAAGAATATGAACAGGGAATAGAAGTTTGTTATGATAATGGGGTAAAAATTTATGGCGAAGATTTTTCCTCCATTCGAGTTAATTTTGAAAGATCGAATGATAAAATAATTGAATCTAATACCCAATCAGTGAAATTCAAATTAAATATTAAGCCGGATGAATATATAAAATACGGTATTATTTTAGATTCCGTTGAAAAAGATGTAAATGTTGTCAAATTGGCTTTTGCCGATGAAAATAGTATTTCAAAAGCTGACATAACCACACTGACAGCCAAAGCCAATGAATACGCAAGAACCGAGTTTGAAACAGGACACACTTTAGCAAAAATTAAATTCTATTACGGAGAATATTTAACTCCAACACTCTCATATTTTTATAAGACCTCTGAGGGTTACTGCGTTGTACATTTTGACGGTTTAAAAATAAGAAGCGATAATATGCAGCTTTATAATCTTGATAACCAAAAAGCAGATTCATATGGCTGGTGGGGACACACTACATATAAAACCATTGAAGACTACGAAACCGGAGAACTTGCAAAAACAATAAAATCTTGCGAAATATCGACAAACTGAAAGGAGGAAAAAAATGTATTGTACTCGTTGTGGAAAAGAATTACCGAAAGGAATGGAAACTTGTCCTGAATGTGATGCTAAGAATGTAAAAAACATCATAAATTCAAATGTTCTATCCGAAAATAATACAGAAGTAATAGGCAGAATCAAAAAATCGTTTTTAAATTTAAAAGAAGCAAAAAGTTTATTTTTAACAACAGAAATACTTCTTATATTTAATATTATTATATCTTTTTTTGACATGATAGATGTTTCTATTATATTTTCAGAAAGATCGGATTCGTTTTATGAGTTTCTGAAATATCTTAAAGAGTATGATTCAGATGATGCTAAAGTATTTCTTCCGATACTAACGATCTGCACAGTTTTAACAGTTATTTCAATCTTCTATACGTGTATTCCGATTTTGTTCGATAAAAAATACAGTAAAAAGTATTTGATGTTGAATTATCCGACAATGATACTGGCTTTTACTGTCTATTTAATTTTGATTATCGCTTTTTCTGAAGAAGATACAGGAGGATTGGGAAATATTGAGGTAAAATTCGGAGCATATTTGTATTTATTTGAAACGCTTTGTACCTTTGTTTCAACAATAATCTTCGGGCATAAAATAAAAAGCATGAAATAACTAATTACTCAATAAAAGAATCAGATAATCAGACTTCATATATATTTTTTGAATTGTTTAATCAATAAAAAATAGAATTATAATATGAACAAACCGCCCGAATTGGTTTTGGGCGGTTAATTCTATCTGTCTGTCATTCTGAACGGAGTGAAGAATCCCGGCTTACTGCTTTCTGAGATTCTTCGGCGTGCCTCAGAATGACATTTTTTGCTTTATTAAAGACCGTACTCAGCTGCGATGTCGGCAATCTTAACGGGCATACCTGTTTCAAGTGATTTCTTAGCGGCGATGCCGATAAGAACAGGCTGGAGTCCGCACTCAAGACCAACTGTAACAGGCTTGTCATTTACGATGCTGTCGATAAACTCTGTGATTTCAGCAACGTATGCGCCCATGTATCTCTCGAGGAAGAAGTTGAGAGGAACTTCGCCCTTAACGCCGTCAGCGTTTGAGATAACTGCTGTTGACTCTGAATCGTTGCCGATAGCAACCTGACCGAGTGAACCGAATGCTTCAACTCTCTGGTCATAGCCGTAGCTTGCGCGGCGGCAGTTGTCAATTACTGCGATTGCACCGTTAGCAAGCTTCATTGAGATAACAGCTGTGTCGATGTCCCCTGCCTCACCGATTGCGGGGTCAACAAGAACTGCGCCGTATGCGAATACTTCCTCAACCTCTGAGCCTGACATGAAGCGAACCATATCAAAATCATGGATTGTCATATCAAGGAAAATACCGCCCGATACCTTGATGTAGCTTACCGGAGGTGCACCGGGGTCACGTGAGCAGACCTTGAGAATATTGAGGTCACCAATCTGACCGCCCTCAACAGCCTTGCGGGCTGCCTTGAAGTTATGGTCAAAACGGCGGTTGAAGCCAACCTGATATTTTACGTTGCTGTTTGCAAGTGCTTTCTTAACCTCGAGAATCTTGTTTACATCGTGGTCAATGGGCTTCTCGCAGAAAATGTGCTTGCCTGCTGCGATAGCTTCAAGAGAAATAGGAGAATGTGTATCGGTTGAAGAGCAGATAAGAACAGCCTCAATGTCCTTGTCCTCAAGAATCTTGTGGTAGTCCTCATAGAATTCTGTGATGCCGAGACCCTTTGCCCATTCCTTTGTTTCATCGTTCATGAACGGGTCAGCAACTGCCTTAACTGTTGCGTTCTTAACATATCTCATAATTGATTCGCAGTGTACCTTACCGATACGGCCTGCGCCGATAATACCGACATTTATCATTTTAATACGACCTTTCTTTATTTAATAAACAAATTTTTTTAGATTGTACCGTCCCACGTGGAAACTTCTGTTTTCTTCATCTCTTCCTCATCAAACCAGCGTGTTGTTACGCACTTTGACTCTGTGAAGAAGCGGTATGCGTCCTTGCCAAGGCAATGGAGATCGCCGAAGAAGGACTGCTTGTGACCTGAGAACGGGAAGAATCCGATAGGAACAGGAATACCGACATTAACACCGACCATACCGCCGTCTGTGTGACGTGTAAACTCACGTGCGTAGTAGCCGTTCTGTGTGAAGATAACCGAACCGTTTGCATACGGATTTGCGTTCATGATCGCAAGACCCTCTGCGAAGTCCTTGCATCTCTTAATGCAGAGAACAGGTCCGAAAACTTCGTCTCTGCCGATTGTCATATCCTCTGTAACGTGGTCAAAGATTGTGGGGCCTACATAAAAGCCGTTCTCATAACCCTCAACAACACAGTTGCGTCCGTCAAGTACAAGCTCTGCACCCTCGGCAACACCCTTGTCTATATCAGCAAGAACTTCCTTGTAGTGCTTCTCGTATGTGATTGGGCCGAGCTTTGATGTCTTATCGTATGCCGGGCCGATTTTAAGGTTCTTAGCCTGCTTAACAAGTTCAGCAACAAACGCGTCTGCGATGCTCTCCTGAACAACACAGCATGAAAGTGCCATACATCTCTGACCTGCGCAGCCGAAAGCTGAGTTCATAACACCTGCGGCTGTTCTCTCAATAGGTGTATCCTCAAGGATAAGAGCGTGGTTCTTAGCCTGACAGAGACACTGAACACGCTTGCCGTTCATTGCGGCACGCTCATAAATCTTCTTGCCGACAGGAGTTGAACCGACAAATGTGATGCCCTTAACGTCCTCGCTGTCAAGAATGACGTTGATTTCGTTTCTTGAGCAGGTAACGATGTTGATAACACCGTCAGGAACGCCTGCTTCCTTATAAAGGCCTGCAATGCGGAGAGCCGTTCTCGGTGTAAGGCTTGCCGCCTTGAGAACAAGTGTGTTGCCTGTTGCGATACAGGTCGGAGCCATCCAGCCGAAAGGAATCATTGCGGGGAAGTTAACAGGAACGATACCTGCGAAAACGCCCATTGCCTCACGGTATTTAACGGTGTCATAGCCTGTTGAAGCATCCATAATGCTCTCGCCCATCATAAGTGACGGAACCTGAGTTGCAAGCTCTGTGCCTTCCTTTGCCTTGAGCACGTCGCCCTCAGCCTCAGCCCATACCTTGCCGTTTTCCTCGGCAACAAGCATTGTAAGCTCATCCATATGCTCGATAATGAGGTCACGGATTTTGTAAAGAATCTGTGCTCTCTTGATTGCGGGAGTACCTCTCCATGAGGGATAAGCAGCCTTAGCGGCGGCGATTGCGCCCTCTACCTCCTCTGCTGTGCAGCAGGGAGCGTAACCTGTAATCTCGCCGGTGCTGGGATTTACAAGGTCATAGTATTTGTCTGTCTTTGATTCAACGTACTCGCCGTTGACAAAGTACTTGAGTTTTTCAGCCATTTTATTACATCTCCTATGAAAAATTTTAAATTTATAGATTTCCCTCAAGTGCAATTTTATTAACTGTACGGCCGGCCACAGGTCGCCCCTACAATTTCATATCAAAATATTAAGGGATTTTCAAATAGCTTTTATTATAAGCCTGCTTTTTCGGCAATGTAAGCTCTTGCCATCTTAGCATACTTGAACGGATTTGCGATTGCGGGATCCTGCTCAGCTTCAACAAGCATCCAGCCCTCATAGCCTGCTTCGTCAAGAACGTCAAACACGGGCTTGAAGTCGATTGAGCCGTCACCGGGAACTGTGAATGCGCCCATTCTTACGCCCTGAAGGAATGACTTGTGCTCATCCTTAACCTGCTTAACAACCTCGGGACGAACGTCCTTAAGGTGAACGTGCTTGATTCTCTTTGCATACTTCTTAAGAACTGCCATATAGTCCTCACCGCAGTATGCAAGATGACCTGTATCAAAAAGAAGATATACTGCTTCGGGATCGCACATTTCCATCATCTTGTCAATTTCCTCTGCTGTCTGAACAACAGTACCCATGTGATGATGATAAACAAGAGTTATGCCGTACTCTTTAGCGATATTGCCGAGCTTTGAAAGTCCGTCTGTAAACTTCTTCCACTCCTCGTCATTCATAACATACTTCTTTTCAAAAACAGGTGTGTCCATCTGTCCCTGAATTGAGTAGCTCTGCTCAGATGCGCCGATACGCTTTGCGCCGCAGCCCTTGAGGAATTCGCAGTTCTCTCTGAAATCCTTCTCAACCTCTTCAAAGGGCTTAGTGAGAATGAATGATGAGAACCAGCGGTTAGCAATCTGAAGTCCTCTGATGTCAAGGTATTCGTGCATACCCTCAACAGTCTTGGGATACTTATTGCCGATTTCACAGCCCTCATAGCCTGCAAGTGCCATTTCGCTTACGCACTGCTCAAATGTAACTTCGCCGCCGAGGTCGGGCATATCGTCATTTGTCCAGCCGATCGGAGCAATACCGAGTTTGATTTTGTTTGCGTCCATTTGTATATCTCCTTAAAATATTTTATTTTTTAATACTTTCTTGCTTCTGCAAGGTGCTCTGTTCTGTCGTTAAGAGCTTCCTTACCCTTTTCGGTTCTCGGAATATCGGAGCAGCCGACATTCCACCATCCGCCGTAGCCGTCTGTCATTGACTTGGGAAGAACCTTGATATCAATAAGAGTCGGTTTTGTCTGCTTCATTGAATCAAGCAGAGCCGCTTTCAGCTCGTCCATTGTCTTTGCTGTGTATGTAACATAGCCGTAGCCCTTTGCGCAGGTTGCGTAGTCAATGTTCATGAACTCACCGTTTCGGATAGGCTTGTCACCCTCACGGTAGCGGCTCTCGGTGCAGAGTGCATTGACGCCCTGACCCATCTGAAGATTGTTGATACAGCCGAATGAAGCGTTATCAAAGAGAAGAACGTTGATTTTCTTGCCCTCCTGAAGTGCTGTTATCATCTCGGAATGGAGCATATTATAGCTTCCGTCACCTGTGAATGCGTAAACCTCACGGTCGGGATAGGCAAGCTTTGAACCGAATGCACCTGCGATTTCGTAGCCCATACATGAATAGCCGTACTCCATATTGTAGGAATCGAGTGCATCAGTTGTCCACATTCTCTGCATACAGCCGGGAAGTGAACCTGCGGCACCGACTGCGATTGCATCAGCAGGGATAAGCTCACGAATCATGGCAAGTGCGGCAACCTGTGTGATTTTACCGCCTGTTGCCTTGACGAAGCCTTCGACTGCATCGGGCATATGGTTCGGGATTTCGGGCTTGTAGCTTTCGGAATACTCCGATTTTGCAAGACGCTCCATCTCTCTGTCCCAGTCAGCCTTTGCGGAAGCAATCTCCGTTGTGTAAGCTGTCTGATAGCCGTCAAGATACTTGTCGAGAGCCTTGACACCCTCGTTTGCGTCAGCAACAACCTTGATGCTGTCAAGCTTGCCGCCGTGGAATGCACTTGCATTTATTGTTACAACCTGCTTGTCGGCATAGAGCCATTTTGAAGAGGTTGTAAAGTCTGAGAACTTTGTACCGATACCGATAATAAGGTCGGCATTTGCAGCAAGGACATTGGCACTTGAATTGCCTGTTACGCCGATACCGCCTGCATTGAGGTAATGACTTGACTTGATTGCGCTCTTACCTGCCTGTGTTTCGGTAAAGGGAATGTTGTGCTTCTGGCAGAAACGCTTTACTGTGTCCCCTGCCATTGAATATCTTACACCGCCGCCGACAATGACAACGGGCTTTTTGCTTGCCTTGATTGCCTCAGCCGCCTGCTGAACCTCATAGTCACAGGGAATCTGACGGGGAATAAAATGAACTCTCTTGCGGAAGAACTCAACAGGATAGTCATAACTCTCGCCCTCAACATCCTGACAGAGTGCGATTGCAACTGCGCCCGTGTGCGCCGGGTCTGTGAGAACTCTCATTGCGTTTGTGAGAGCGTTCATAATCATTTCGGGACGTGTGATGCGGTCAAAGTAGCGTGTAACCGCCTTGAATGCATCATTTGTTGTAACTGTGCCGTCATGAAGCTGTTCAATCTGCTGAAGAACAGGGTCGGGCTGACGTGAAGCGAAAACATCACCCATAAAGAGAAGAAGCGGAATATTATTAACGGTAGCCGTTGCCGCCGCTGTAACCATGTTAGCCGCACCGGGGCCTATTGATGACATACAGGGAATGATTTTCATTCTGTTGTTCATCTTTGCATATGCAGTTGCCGCCTGAGCCATACCCTGCTCGTTTCTGCCCTGCATAACCTTGATTGAATGCTCGGCCTGCGAAAGAGCTTCGCCGACACCGAGAACACATCCGTGACCGAAAACAGCGTAGAAATACTCCACGAACTTTGATTCAATCATTTCGCCGTCTTTCTCGATTGTGACGTACTGATTGTCAAGGTATCTGACAATAGCCTCGCCTAAGGTAAGTCTTACAGTTTCCATAGGAAACCTCCTTATACTCTGGCGATCATCTCGCCGTATTTTTCTTTTTCTTCTTTAATGAATGCCTTTACCTCGTCAACTGTCGGCATGAAGAGCGAACAGCCGTGAGCCGCAACAAGCATTGAAGCTGATGCTGAGCCGAGCTCGAGACAATCCATAATATCAAGATTTTCAAGCAGTCCGTAAATGAATGCCGAGCCGTAGCCGTCACCGCCGCCGAAGGACTTGAATGCCTTTACGGGGAACGGTTTGATTGAATATTCACCGTCAGCGGTATGAGCTGTTGAGCCCTCCTTGCCGTGCTTGATAATAACAATCTTATTGCCCATGCTCATCCAGTGAGCGGCTGTTTCCTTATCAGTTCTGCCAGGAGCGGAAATAGCCTCGGTGAGGTCAAACTCCTCACGTGAACCCATAACCATATCACTGTTTGAAGCAACGATTGAATAGTAAATTGCAATCTCGTCTGCGTTCTTCCAGTTGTAAGGACGGTAGTCGATATCAAAAATAACCTTTGTGCCGACCTTCTTCGCAAGGTACATCGCCTTAAGGCAAGCCTCTCTTGACGGGCTCTGGGAAAGAGCTGTACCGCTGATAAGGATAGCCTTTGCGCTCTTTATATAGTCCTCGTCAACATCGTCGGGATGAAGCATAAGGTCCGCAATGCCGTCACGGTACATAAGAATACTGCTCTCGTGCTCTGACTTGATTTCCGTGAATGTAAGTCCAAGCTTTTCGCCGCCCTTTGTGCGTGTAACGTGAGAGATGTCGATTCCCTCGTCAGCAAAGAAGTTCTCAACATAAGTGCCGAACTGGTCATCGGAAACCTTGCCGATAAAGCCGACCTTCTTGCCGAGTCTTGCAAGTCCGACTGCGATATTAGCAGGAGAACCGCCGACATATTTCTTATAGTTCTCACACTTATCAAGCGTGTTGTAGTAGTCTGTGGGATTGAAGTCAATGGCTACTCGTCCGATCGGGATGAGGTCAAGCTCTCTTGACTCGTCAAAGTCAATGTATTTCATAAAATAACCTCCGTTATTATAATTTACTGTTCAAATGTGATTCCCTTAGCCTTGCGCTGTTCAACAAGCTCGTCTGTAATCTGCTGTTTTCTGTCACCGACAAGGTCATAGAACTTAAGCGGAATAATGCTGAGGATAAGGCTTAAGCCCGGGACAATCGAAACAAGCGCATACATTGCATAGCGTGTTCCGAATGAAAGCGTTGAGATATCAATTGCCGCTGTCTTTTCAAGCATTGCCGCAGGGTCAAGATTGATAGCAAGATACATAACGATAACACCCGATGTCGCAAGCGCATTGCCGAGCTTATTGATAAAGCCCTGGCAGGCCGAAGCAAGACCTGTATCACGGAAGCCTGTCTGCCATTCCATATAGTCAAGGCTGTCGGCAATCATTGCATAGGATGCGATGTTAAGAACACCGATAGGAATTGAAGAGATAATCATAAACGGAATGCAGATAAAGAACGAAGCCTTGCCTGCAACTACGAAGTAGCCGACAACTGAGGTAACAACGCTTGCAAGGAAGCCGAAAAGACTTGTTTTAACAACGATATCCTTGCTTTCATACTTCTTCATAAGTGTGGGCATAAAGAGCATTGCACCGAACATACCGATAGCCGCACATGCCTGGAAAACCGTGCTGACTGTTGAAATGCTCTTCTGAACCGCTTCGGTACGTGCGGCAGCATCAAGCTTTGCAAGCTCGGGTCCCATGTAGATTGCATAACGTGCAACGTGAACGGAAGCCGCAGAAAGCATATATCTGCCTGAGCTGAGAACGCCCATGATAACAACGCACATAAGAGGCTTACAGCCGAAGAGTCTGCCGAGCTGTGATTTCTCGCCCTTTGCCTTTTCAGCCTTCTTGTAAGGGATAACAACTCTTTCCTTGATGAACGGATAGCCGAGTGCAAAAAGTGTCATACCGAGGACTGAGCAGATAAGCGCAATCATAAAGTATTTGAGCTTTTCTGAGTTTATTGTTCCGTCGGGTGCGATTTCTGTGAAGGTGTTGAAAATCTTCATTGTAAACGCACTTGAGGAAGTGGACATTTTAGTTGCAATCGAAGGAAGAACCATACCGAGAACCATGAAGATTACTACGGGTATTGCAGAACCTACACCGTTATATGTACGTCCGATTGAGATAAGTCGGTTTCTTTCCTTCGGATTGGGCGTCATGACATTCGGAATACTTGCAAACGGAACGTCTGACATTGTATAAATCATACCCCAGAGAACATAAACAACCGCGGCATAAATCATAAGCTTGCCGCCGCTGAGATTCGGAGTGAAGAACATAAGGCAGGTAAGCACAAGAATCGGAGCCGCTGTAAAAAGAAGGTACGGCTTCATCTTGCCCCACGGAGTTGTATATCTGTCGGCAATTATGCCCATGAGCGGGTCATTGATTGCGTCCCATACACGTGCAAGAAGCATAAGAAGCATAACGAAAACCAACGGAAGCTTCATAACATTTGTGTAGTAGTCGGAAACGTATGAGGACATTACCGCATAAACCATTCCCTGACCGAAACCGGCGAAGCAATACATCTGAAACTCTTTTGAGCCGACATATTTTTCGCCCAATGCGTTAGCCTTTACAGGCGCATTATCTTTTTTCTTTGCCATATTTAAACTCCTCATTTCAAAATCAAGGGAAAATGTCCCTTATCCGTGATATTTTAACATATATTTTTAAAACGTGCAACAAAAAACATATAAAATATACAAATAAATATTTAAATTTAGATTTATGTACCCCTTTTCGGAATCTGCATACAATGATAACAGGCATGCCAATTCAATAAAAGGAGCAATTAAAGTGAATAACTATTCTTACGCCTATCCGCCCGCAAAATCGCCGGTAGGCTACGGAAAGGTACCCTGCCCTGATTTTCCTCACGGTAAGACACCCGCTCTGCCGAAGAATCCTCAGCTCGCAATGGCATACGTTCCTTTCCAGACAGAGTTAATAACCTATGACGATATGAAGGCTCTCAAAGCAGGCACACTCTTCCCCTGCCTTGACAAACCCTTCCACGGATGTGGTCAGAGATGACTCCAAATTCAATGCTTTTGAAAAAGCTTGATGCCGCTCAGTTCGCAATGTGGGAGCTGCATCTTTATCTTGACACTCATCCCGATGACCTCAAAGCGCTTTCACTCTACAAGAAATACGAAGAAATCAACGAGAGACTTACCGAAGAATATGAAGAACTCTGCGGTCCTCTCTATTCAAACGGCGACCCGGGTGTATCGTGGCTCAAGAACCCGTGGCCGTGGGATCTGGGAGGTAACAGATAATGTTTGTATATGAAAAGAAATTACAGTACCCCGTCAAGATTGCCAACCCCAACCCGAAGTACGCACAGATAATAATCTCGCAGTACGGAGGTGCGGATTGTTCAAACAGGTATACTGTAATTTCACTATTTTATTTTTCTGAATCAGATTCAGAAAAAACTATTCGCTTTATTTCTTCTTTAACGGCATCGTCGGCATTACGATACCTTCGGATGAATTCTTTCTCTTCC
This sequence comes from Clostridia bacterium, assembly GCA_024404095.1. Classification (GTDB taxonomy): domain Bacteria; phylum Bacillota; class Clostridia; order Oscillospirales; family Acutalibacteraceae; genus CAG-488. The sequence continues at coordinate 33,586 of JAKSQO010000011.1, forward strand.
GTAGTTAAAGTTTCGACTTCAACTACATTTTCCATCTTTCAACCTCCTTTTGTTGAGATAATACAGTATTTGGAAAATTTTGTCAACAAAAAATCGCCCCCACTCTTTCCAGTTGGATTGAATGGGGGCGATATCTTTTATTATTCTCCTTACTTCTTAAATCCGTCTTTTTCGAGTGCCGGGAGAGTTTTTGCGCCGACATCACCGTCGGGATAAATACCGTTCTTCTCCTGAAAGACCTTGACAAGGGCTATAAGGTAATCACCGTACAGGTTGCCTTTTGCCTTACCTGCAAGGTAATCAGCAAGCTTGCCGACATTGTCCGACTTATCGCCTTTTGTGAAATAACCTCTTGACGGCAAAAAGTCGGACGGTGCGGTGTAGCTGACCTTCTCGGGATCGGTGTAATCGCACTTGCGCAGGTTGTCCCACGTCATTGATTTTATCTGTGCATCAGTAAGTTCGTTAAGCTTACGAATACCGAGATGAAGATGTATGCCTGTTGCCTTACCTGTCTTACCTGTGTAGCCGAGCAGAGTGCCTTTCTTCACCGTCTGCCCTGCTTTGACCTTGTAACTGTCAAGGTGGTAGTGAAGCAATGCGAGCTTAACTCTCGGATAAATTACCCACACGTATAACGCACCGTCAGAAGCCTTATCAGCGGCAAAAACATAGCCGTCTTCAATGGCGTACTGCGGTATCTTTTTGTTGTCTGTACCGTAGTCTGTACCGCTGTGATATGTAGATGTTGTACCGCCTGATGTGCTGATTGCCTTGCGGTAGCCGAACGGAGAAGTCACATAGTGATTTGCGCCGTTGAATATAAGTTTTGAAATTGCCGACATTTAAAGCACCTCGTTTCCGTCTTCGTCAATAACTATTGACGTTTCGTTTTCGCCGCAGTACAGGATTTCATCTGCTTCCTGTGCTTTGTCTGTAAAGCTGTTGTTCTTCCACCACGACCACACAGAAGCAATGGCGGTGAAGATTGTTGTCAGAATCTCTGCGGTTTTCTCGGTGTCAATAGTTTTGTCAGACTTGCCGAATAAGACAAGTATCTGTGATACAAGTGCAAGTGCAAGAACGATTGTTCTTACCCACGTCTGCACGGATACGCCTTTAAGATTTATTTTTTTCATGACTTAATGTCAGCTCCTCTCTTATTTCATCAAGCCTGTGATGGGCTGATTTAACAGCATCCTCAACGTGATACATACGCTCGACGAGATTGTTATGTTTTTCTACCTTTTTCTCAAGCTGCTCAATTCTGTAATTTGACAGCTTATTTGCGGCAAGAATACCGCCGAATGTTCCGACAAGAGTTCCTGCAAAGGCGATGACAGCAATAATTATATCGTTCATTTAATCACCCCCAGAACAAAAAGGATTTTGTCAAGTGGAATAATAAGGTGTTCAACCACAAATTCTGCAAGCCCTAAGTCAACAAGGGTCTGACCGAGGATGTTAATAAGTAAGAACATAAGAATCAATTCCTTTCCCATCCATAAACATCAGGTGCCCACACATTATTGTTAACGGTAGACACATAGTGATTGCCGTTGTAGCTAACCTTATCACCAGTCTGATAAGCATCACTTGCCCCGATAGGCTGCGACCATTCGGGATATTCTTCTGTCGGGTCACCGATTTTCTTCCATAAAGAAGCGGAAACGTCAGGTGTCCAACCTGCCTGCGAAGTATGCGCCTGCAAGCATTTATACAGATTATCTTCATATCTGCGGATGTTGTTGACTGCATACGATACATTTTCAGCCCATTCAGCAAAAATTTCTGTATGTTCAGATGCCGTTACTTCGTCAATGTTGCCGTTTTCTGCAAGAACAACAAAGGCAATATTTATGACGGCTTTACTTTCCGCTTGTTCTGATTTTGACTTTATAAATTCAGTTTCAAAACGTGCTGCAAGATAATCTGCGTTGTTTATCTGTTTAAACATTTGTGTATCCCCCTTTTATGCGATGACACAAGCAGGGACAACGCCGTTAGAATCGCTCGCACCGCCGCCGTAGAGCACACCCGACGTATTGACACACCAAGCATAAGTGTCGCTGTAAGCCGAACGCAAACACCACGATTTTGCCGTACCGTTTGCGTCTGTTCTGATTCTGTTTGTATTTGCCGCATTTGTCGCCTGATTCGGGCTATAAAATGCGGGATAGCAGTTGCCGTATTCCTCGTCATCAAGCAGAGTATCCATTCCCAAGCTGCCGACCTCTGCCTCTGAAAGCAGAAATACTCTGTCGATGATGTCACGACCCGATGTGCGGCTCTTGCGGTATGCGAGGACAGCCTGCAATTCTTCATCTAATCCGTTCTCTGCGAGCAGTCCGGGATTCTGATTTGCGTATTTGCTGCCGTCCTGATAATAGAAAGCGACGACGGTTGCGCCCTCTGTCGGTGTCGCAATGAGGTTGAGCGTGCCATTCGAGTAAGTCCAACCCGAATACTGCGGGATAATAACGCCGTTTACCTCTACCTTAACTATCGTTGCCGGAGCCGCCGTAACGGTAAATGCTGTATCGCCCGTGTAAGTGAATTTCTGATGGGTCGGAATACCTTTGTCGTCGTTGCTGTTAAGCCAACAACGGAGGTCTGACGCCTCCCAATTAGAAACAGCCGAGCGATCAAACTGATAATCGCCTATACTGTTGCGGAAGGCGAGCGTTACGCTGTGCGCAGGAATTGTATTGCCTGCCGCATCAACCGTTGTTAATTCATTTCCCTGTGCATCCGTGACTATTTCTCTGTCGATTCCTATGACTTCGAGAAGAAACTGATTCCATCTTGTGCCACCCGAGCACGCAAAGATAGTTCCGTTCTGTGTGACTGTGCCTGTTGAATCAGAAATTCGCTCTTGCAAATAGTTTTTTGCAAGACCGAGCCGTATAATTCCTTGCAAAGCCGCAAAAGAATTAAGCGTTGGAAGCTGATACGGTCTTTCTAACTTTGCAATATCGAAAATTCCGTTTGCAATCGCTTTATTAACTGCAAGTAAATCTGCAAACTGTTCTGCTGTCGGTAAATTTACCATTTCACTTAATGACATATTTTATTCCTCCATTCTTATAACGGGGTTACCGTCAATAACGGTAAACTCAAGATTTGTCGTCACACCGTTTTCTGTGTAGCTGAACGGTACGGAAATGTTGTCTGCTGTGATTTCGCCACCGCCTGTGTCAATCGCCTCGCACAGCGCTGAAATGCTTTCAAGTGTTGCGAACCACGAACCTGTTAAGATATCAATATCTACATCATACTGATTGCACAGTTCCGCTATTTTGTTGTCCACGTCCTCCCTGAGGCTGTCGCTGTTGTCATCAATCGACGAAGTGACTATGTTTGCAACGTCAGAAGGCAAGGTCTGAATCAATCTGTTGATGTCTTCCCAGCTTATGTTATTTGAATAATCTGTTCCTAAAATGTTGTTTATTGTCGATACAACTTCTGTTTTAAGATTTGTCCACGCTGTGTTAATTCCGCTAATTGCTTCCTTAGCAGTAACCTCTTCGCCTGTTGTGATTGTTTCTGACAAAGTCTGAAAAAGATTTGACAAAGCCTTGCGTAAATTATTAAGCTCACCACTGTCATAGATTATTGTGTGCTCAAAATTTCCTTCATCGTCAATAATTCCATCGTCAGATTCCCTTGCGACACCTATCATGTCTTCAAAGCTTGCATTGCTGAAATCTCCGCCGATGTTGTAAGTGAACGATTTCCTAAGGACGTTGGTTATTTCAGCTTTTTCTTCTGCTCTCAGCTCGTCACGCAGAGAATCAAGAGGATTGTTGATATCGTCATTGATTGAATCTGCAAGATAAAATGTAGTCGGGCAAGATTTCCATTTTACCTGTGAACCTTTCAAATACTGAACCATAAGCACAAGCTCAGGCGATGTCGTTAATTCAACAGGGATTTTGAAGTCAGTACCCTCAAGCGAATAAACATATCTCGCAGGCTCGCCGTTGTATTCATTTTGGAATACAAGCTCGCAATCAAAGTTTTCTATCCCCTCGCCATTGATTTCAGCAGGGTGAACAAAGTGCAGTATTTCGGCGTTAACTTCCCCCATAATGCCGATTTTATTACTGTCCGCCATAAGACAACGGTCGGGGAAAATTCTGATTGTGTTAATCATCTTCTGACACCTCGATAAAATCCTCAAGGTCAAGAATATCCTGAGCTGAGAGCTTCATATCATCGGTCAGCTTCAGCTTATTAACATTCAGCTCAACAGGCAAGCTCAGAAGCTCATTGAATTCTCTGTCGAAGTCAACAGGGTTATGAATGATGTACTTCTGGCCGTCCTCACTGAGCTTGCCGTACTTTTCACAGAGCTTCACTCTCTGAGGTTCAACAGCTTCAAGCTCAGCATTAACGGCAGACATAATCTTCGCTATGCCATAGCTCACCTTTACAGGCAATGCCTGTTCTGCAAGCTTCTGCGTTGCAGTATTTGCTTTATAGATATTGTCTATTGTGGTTTTAATCATGGTTTATCGCTCCTTCAAGTTGTGATATTCTGGCTTCAGCAGTTCTCAATTTTGTAATCAGTTCTTTTATAGCTTTCCATTCAAGGCAGGCAAGGGACACCATATCCACCGTATCAGATTCATCTGATTTCAGAATTTCGGGTATAGTGTCAATGTCGTCAAAACGTACACTTGCAGGCTCAACGCTTTCGGTTGCAGGACAATCTGTGACAACCTCCTGAAAGTTACCCTCTTCATCCTCAACAAGCTCTATTGTACTGTGTGCCGCTGTTGAGATTATTGCTGACGGTGACATCTGAACGTCTGTGCCGTCAAAATAATCAAACACATCCTGTCTGACTATTTCTTCATTTACTGCTGTTACGGTTGTGTATTCGGATGATGTACTGAGAGAAACGCTCGGACTTGCCGTTAAATACAGCTTTCCGTACACAGCTACATTGCTCTCAAAGTTTGTTCCGGATCCGACAAAAACTTTATCATAACCGCTGATATACGTGTATCGTTTCAGAGTTGCATTGTTAATTCCAAAACGGACAACATTGTAAGTTGTATTTCTGAATGTATGCGTTGTTAAGGTTACATACGTACGTAATGTAGTAAGGTCGCTGTTTATTGTTGCAAGGCTCGCGTCATGTGCTTGCAGTCCGCTGTTAAGAGCCGTAAGAGAGCTCCCGACATTCAAACCGTTAACAGTCAATGAACCGCCTATCGTCACGGTACTTGACTGACTTACAGAAACATTTCCGTTCGCATACAGCGTACCGTCAACACCGACATTACCGTTGAACTGTGCCGCCGTGTTGAATATGTGCCTTTTGCCCGACGGAACATTGTAATAAGCATCTCCTAAGCCTGATGTTGAGCCGATAATCAGATTCCGACCTGTGCTTGACATACCTATCAGCGTAGTTGCGGACGATGAACTTCCAATACACAGATAACCGTTGGTTTTCGTCATATATATACAGCTGTTGGCAGGGTTGATTTCAACGCCTATTGTTCCGGCAGGCTTTTCAAAAGCGATGGTATTGTTTCCCGTCTGTCCGATTCTCGCAGTAAAAGAACCTGCATAATAAAAGTCAATATGACCTGCTTTCAGCCTTATCTGACTATCTGTATCCTTGCCCGACCATGCTTCACCGTTATGCAAAATTCTGAAATTTGCATCTGAAAAATCTGTCGGACTGCTCGAACCGAAGCCCATTGCGGCAGGCGACGTTGTTTTCAGACTGGTGTATGTTGTTACACCGTTGTTTGTTATAGCCTTTGCAAGATATGTGTTTGTTATCTCCCATCCGCCGATATTTCCCGATTTAGCCGTCATGTCGCCTGCTTTTGTCAGCGTGAAGTTTGTACTTGAAATAGATATTCTGTTTGAATTAAGAGCTATTTCTGACTGCACAACACCGTTTTTATCGGTTTTAACGCACAAATCTATGCTTGCGGAAATCAGGTTTTCAACATCACTTTTACTTGTTTTCTGCTGTACCGCCAATGTAAGATTTGATGCGGTCTGGTCAATGTAGCTTTTCGCTTCCGCAACAGCAGTTTCCAACTCTTCTGCGGATTCTTTCAGATAGTATTTTGATGATACCGTTGACAGAATCTGATTTGCTTTTGTCTCGATTGCGGCGGTATTGCTTGCTATCAAAGTCGCCTGATTATCAACCTTATTTTGTAAGTTTGCTACCGTCATGCTGTCCGCTTTAAGTGCTATTGCCTGCTGTGTCTGCGTTATGCCTGTATTAAACTCCTGTCTGAGACTTGTAACTGTTCCGGATTGCACATAGTCCGTCAGATATGCGCCTATTGATGAATCGAGCAAACCTGCAAAATCGCTGTCCTTAAGATATTCATTCGCAAAGTCGTTGTCGCTTTTATGCCAGTCAGACGGTACTGTGCTTTCCTCCAGCTGCAAGCTCGAAAGGTAAATTGTTTCTGATGATTGACCACTGTTTTCAAAGATAAAGCGAATATTAAAGCGTGCCGTTTCTCCGCTTCCTGTTCTGAATGTGTAAACAAAATACTGCCATTCATTTGTAAACACAGGAATATTCTTTGATACTGTGGTAAGTGCCCAGCTTGTATGGAACATACTGCTTGCTTTCAGTGTTCTCTCGCTGTCTGTTTTCGCCCAGAAAGAGAATGTGTAAACTGTATTCGGTTTTACCTTTTTTACGTTTCCGAGAATCTGACTTCCGACAAATATAATACCTAAGCTTGAAGACGTGGAGCTGACACGAAACGCTTTTGCCTCACCCGATGGGAGCGAAACAACGCTCAGTAGCTTTTCTTCGTCTGACAGCGTTACAAGCGTGTTGCTGCTGTCATACGGTCTTACTTCCCTGCTCTCAAATCTTGACGAATCAAGAAGCAGATTTCTCGAACCGATTTTGATATTTTCAACCCTTGATGTCAGCTGTTCGACACCCTGTGCATTTCGGTTTATTTGCGTAACAAGCCCATTTTCCGGGTCTTCGATTGTCTCCTCAAATCCGTCAACCGTCTGCTTTATTTGAGCGTACTTGCTGTTTACGTCACCTGTAAATGCTGTTATTTCATTGTTGAGATGGTCAACCTTAAGCGATACCTTATTAACGGCTTCTTTCACACTACCCGATAACGTCCTTTCCGCCTCGTGTCCGGTCGGAACGTCAGCCTTGAAAGTCGATTTGATTCGGGATGTTGTTGAGATTGAAAGCACAGTAACGTTTATTGTATTGCCGTTTTTATCGGTAACGCTGATAATGTCGCCGATGTCATATATAAAATCGTCAATCAGCTCCGTTATTTCAAACGGTATCATCGTTCTGCCGATTATCTGCGACGGCACACGGCTCACGTCAAGCCACCATACACGGTCGCTGTCAACAATCGGATTATCCTTGATTACCCACTTTATTTCGTTCTCGGGCATTGCTTCGGGATATCTGATTGTATCCTCATAATCCTCATGGCCGAGATAGAGTGAGTTCACAGGTCCGTACTGCTTTTCATATGACAGCGATTTATATTTTGTTTTCGGAATCGTCTGACTGACAACAGACGGCTTTTTGAACACAAGCTCGCCGCTGCGGTTTATCATTGCGATACAACCGTTAAGCTCTGCGATATAACCTATCATCTGCCTGTCGGTGGTAGTTTCGTCAACATTCGGCAGACTGTGAATTGTAAGTCTGCTGAGTGGAATACTGCCGTTCAGCGTGACACCGTTCCTTACACAAATCTGCTGTGCAAGCCACAGGAGCGTTTTAGACGTGGTAATACCGTCGGGATCGGTGTATTTCCGCTCAAAAAGACGGGTGCGGTCAGTACCCTTGAAGGATATTGACCGCTTGTTTATGTTCGTTTTTATATCGGTATCCTCAGCCTTGAATATTCCCATCGGTACCCATATAGTTGTACCGTCAATCACAAGACCTCTGTAAACAGCAATTTCCTTGCCGTTGAGGTTGATCGTGTTGTTACGGTTGTAAATTTCAAATTCGCAGGTCTTTGAGGGAAATCCGCCGATAAGCTGTGTAGTTGTATGATTGATTTTCGGGTATGTGACAAGATCAGCTTCACCTGTGTATGTGATACCGTCTGTCTCTGTACCGAGTTCATCCATAACAACTATTTTTGATTTCGGTGTGCGTGTGTAATTTGAATTGATATAATTCAAATATTTACTTCCGGGATTGTACACCGTCGCACCTCCTTAATTCGGTATAGTCTGAATGAAGCGAAGTTCAAAAGGCTCAACGATGAATTCACCGTTGACGAGTGATTTTGCTTTGATTTCATCAGAAACAGGATACATTGTCTTTGTCACTCTGGCACCTGCCCGAAGGTCATAAAAGTTGACCGTGCAGGATGAAAGCTTTCTTACAGCAAGAATTGTTCGAACTGTTGCCTCTGATGTTCCCGAAGAAAAAGACAGGGTGATTTTGTCTCTTTCAGGCAAAACCTCCCTGTACATTACGTTTTCATCCGTTGCGCCTGAACCCTCGCCGTCTGTCTGAGGATAGTCCCATCCCATACCGTCAGCATCAAGAACTGTTGTTTCGTTTATTACTACCTGATATTTACTGTATGTTGTTGGCATTGCAAGACCTCCTTAAATATCGAGCAGGATTCTGCCTTCCTGAATCTGCGCTTCATTTATCTGTTTTATTACTTCCCTGCCGTCGGGATATCTGACAAGGATTTCAAGCTGGAGCTTGACCGTCTGAATTACGTTGCTTGCTGTCTGCTTTGCCTTTGCAAGTGCAAGCTCGACCTGTTCACGGATTTTGCTCTCTGGTGTAACGATTTCGCCCTCGTGTCTGTTATCACCGATAACCGCAAGTCTCGGGCTGTTCGCCGCCACCCAACCGCCGTTTGCAAGGTGGGGCAAGCTGAACGTATTGAGTGTTCCGAGATTGATTCCCGGCACCTTGTTGATAACACCTATAAGCGAGTTAATCGCCTTAATCGGTGTATTAACGACATTTTCAATAGTACGCATTACAGCGTTGACCGCCTTTTTGAATGCACCGCCCATCGCATCACCGATTTTCGTTCCGATTGATGTGAATTTTTCTTTGATTTTAGTCCAGATATTACTGAAAAAGTTAGGTATGCCGTTAAAGACATTTTTTATACCTGTTGCAGCTTCAGTAAATTTATCTTTGAACCATGTACCGATTTTTGAAAATATTGATGTAATATCCGTCCAGAGTTTTGAGAAAAAGTTCTTTATTGGTTCCGTTATATTATCATGGAACCACGTACTGACCTTTTCCCACGTTGCTTTTATGCCGTCCCACGCTTTGGATGCAGCTTCTTTGATTTCATCCCAATGCTTAACGCAGACAATAATAATTGCAATCAGAGCCGCAATAGCCGCCACAACAAGACCTATCGGGTTAGCCGTCATAACAGCATTCACTACCGCCTGTACTGCTGCAAAAGCCTTAGATACAATATTGATAGTAGTCATAACTGTTTTATAGGCTACCCAAGCAGCTGAGACTAAACCGATAGTGTAGGCAACGCCTTCAAGTATTGGCTTTCCGTCTGTCTTGAGCCAATCGAGCACATCCTTTATAACTGTAAATGCACTATTCACACCTTGAAGCCCTACTTCTGCATCGGGAGCAAACCACTCAACCAAATCGGCATATAAATCAGCTATATAACCGATTATAATCCCTATAATCTCTCCTATATCTCCGAAGATATCCTGTAATGTATTGAAGACATCTTCTCCGCCGTTGTCCCATATTTCAAGCAATGCTGCGGATATTCTGTCAGCCGCTCCCGATATCTTTGCAAAAGTCTCAACAACAGTATTTGCAAACGACTGTCCTCTTTCGGACTGCCACCATTCAGATATACTTTTTCCGACATTATCAACAATCGTAAGGAGATTATTGATTGTATTTGCAAAGCCCTGAATAACAGCTGTACCGCCTTTATCCTTCCATGCATTCGCAAAAGCTGTCGAAATATTTCCTACAATATTGAATATATTTGTAAGAATACTCAGTATAAGCTCAAGTGTTTTCTGTCCTGTACCGTTTGTCCATACCTCTGCAAAACTGAGCTTTATTTCACCGAAAAGTTCTTTGATTCCCTGCTGCGCATTTTTAATAGAATCAACAAGAGCTTTCCCTTTACTTTCCCAAGCCTGTACAAGTGGGTCAAAGACGGCTCCAAGCTCGTTTGCTACATTCCCTGCAAGTGAGCTTACCGCTTTCGTAGCTGATGCCGTGCCAAGTCCTCCGCCGCCTCCCGAAGAGGAGCTGTCGGATGCACCCTTGCTAAGAACGTTGATTTCATCATAAGCAGCAAAAGCCTTCTTTGCCTTTTTAGCCGCCTTTTCAGCCGCTGTCCCTGTATTGGCGATTGATTCAGATGCTATATCCGCCGCCCCTGCTACATTCGCAAACTGCGACGTATCAAACATTTCAACACCCAAAACAGAAAGCGTACTACTTAAGATATCTGTAAATCGTTGTGTTACATCAATAGCACTCTGAACGGCAGGAATAAACATATTGGCAATAGGAATGATTACGTTACCTATGCTCGTTTTCAGCGTTGTCATAGAAGCTGAAAGCCGTGCCGTTCTGCCTGCGTAGGTATCGGCATATTTTGCCGCATCACCTGTCTGCCACTTTGATTCCTCAATTATTCCGTTGACTTCCGCCTGTATCTTCTGTGCCTGTGTCAGATTATTTGTTGTGGTACCGATTGACTTTGCGTAATCCTCCCACATTTTTGCGACGTTCTTTGTAACGCCCGCATTATCGACAAGTGTCGAATTTTCGTTTTTTAAGCCCTCAGTTGCTGACTGAATAGCTTCACCGTATGAGTAGGAAGCCTGCCGTCCGAATGCGGCGGCATCCTTCAACGATGTCATTACCTTTTCTATCTGCTCGGTTGAATAGCCTCTTGCTGAAAGATTTTTATACGCTGTAACCGCATTATTCAGCGGAACAAGTCCGTCTTTTATGTAGGACTGAATAAACTTATTAGCCTGATTGAAAGACTGCCCCTGTCCTGAAAGGATTGAGCTAAGGCCAGTCCACGCTGACTGTGTTTCAGAAGCAACCTCAACACATTTCTTGCCAAAATCAACAACCTTTTTCACTGCAAACGCCGAAGCAATAAAACCGCCAACCTTCTTCATCGAAGAAGCGAAAACGGATTCTGTGCTTTTTGCTGCTGACTGCATTTCTTTCGTAAAGGCACTTTTGTTGGAAGTGATGTTAAACCACACCGAGCCGACATTTGTTCCCTGCGGCATTATTAACCACCTCCTGCAAGGCTTTTAAGAGCGGATTGAAGCTCTTTCCAGGACATAGTTATCTGCTGTTTACCGCCGTTCTGAGACATTCTGAACTCTTTCCATTCACACACTATTCTCTTTTCTTCTGCCGTGAAATTATTGATACGTTCAGGATCCTTTTCCGAACGCAGAGAAACAACATATCCGAGCGGTGTATCGCCCATTATTCCCGTAAGTAAACTTCTGTATTCCCTGACAGATATATCCTCCGTATGAAGTCGTATTCCGTACTGTTTGGCAAATGATGAGATAATCAGATCCCTGTCAAACTCTTCATCGTAATAGACTTCTTCGGTTAGTTTTTTCTTTCAAGTGCCGCTTCCTTAAGCTTTTCGTATTCTTCACCTGTAATTGCTGACATTACGAAGAACGAGAGATTCTGAAACTCCTGCACGGAAATATCATCTGTAAGAAGCTCCTTGCAAGCATCCTTACCGAGTGCAAGCTCGAGGATTTTTTCATCCTTTTTCTCAATAGCTTCATCCTGACTGATTTCCTGTATCTTGTCATATGTAGACTTTCTGTCGTCGACAAGATAGAGCTTGTCGCCAATCTTAAGCTGTGGGTGATTGTCGCCTGTGAGGCACTTTACGTCATTACCTGTGTCAATTATTCTTAAAGCCATTGCTTATTTCTCCTTATAAAAATTATCGGCTACACCGAAGCATAGCCGATTTATTGTTTAATTACTGTTCAGCAGGGATTTCTTCGCTTCCCTCTGATGCTGTACCTATTGCAGGTGTGAATTTAGGCTTGCCTCTGCCTGTAAGTGCAGCTGCAAGCGGGCCGACTGTCGTTGCTGAGTCGACACCGAAATTATTTACGGCACATACTACATTACCCTCAAATGTTGAATTATCAGGGAATGTAAGCTTAACCGAAGTATTAAGATCTCTGCCGTTCTTGAACGCAAGACCCGCAATATAATCGTTGCCCGGATCTCCGATGCTGCGCTTACCTTCCATAGACATGCTGAATGCCTTTGCGGTTGCAAGTGCATTCTGCCAGCCATCGTCCTTAATTGAATACCATGTTTCAACGTTGGTATCAATAGAAAGCTTTGCTGTTTCAAAGTCTGCAATCTCTGCATAATTGGCATCCGTTTTAATTTCGACCTTGACCTCCGAAGTCGAAAAGACACCTACAAACTTCTTTGTTTCTTCTGCCATTTATCTCACTCCTTCTGTGAATAAAAATCAAATTCAAAAGAGTATTCATAAACGCCCTTTTCGTCAGTACCCAAATCAATGGGAACTTCGTATCGGGAGATTACAAATACTCTTTTACCGTCAATATCGAACGTCCGTTCATCAAAGAAATCATATATTTTCTTTGCCATTTCCTCTGCGGTGTCAGCGTTCTTCCCCCACCGCAGAAGTATTGTTATTGCTTTCAGCTCATAGTCTTTATTTCGCTTTCCTCCGACCGAGCTGATTTTCGGAGGCATGAATTTTGAATTATAAAAACAGACTGCCTTTTCGGAGTTGTTGTCAATCTTGCCGATTGATATACTGTCACTCCAATGAAAGGCAGTTTTGAAATACTCCTTTATGTCCTTAAGCTTCATTTTAACCGCCTTTCATAAAACGTGCGAAAACCTTCTGTGCATAGTCTTTCTTTGCACCCGAAATATACGGTTCAAACCATTCACCGCCTGCATTCGGGTTCTTATCCTGTCTGAAATTATATTCAGGATGAAAATAAAGTCGACGTGCATATGGTGTATCGGAAACAACAGCAACCGAATAATCAGAAACCTTTGAGCTGTCAATAAATGTTGAGCGGTTCTGTAATGCACCTGTATCAAAAGGCATTGTTCCAGACTGTTGGACATCTGTTTTTACTGCATCGGCTGTCTTTAACAGTGCAGACTGTATTTTCTTCTCAATGCCGTTTATATTCGGCATATTAAGCACTACGTGATTGAATTTCATTTCAGCTTCAGCTCCGTATGGTGAACTGTGCCGTCGGGATTTCTCGGACGTGAGGCGGCAATAATTTGATATGTACCGCCGTTGACAGTAGCTGTACCGCCTGCAATCTCCGAAAGCTCGGGTGCAATGTCGCCCTGCTTATAGATTTTGCCCGTCAGCATTACCGTTACACCGTCCTTATCAATCATCCGTTCGGCATGTTCACTGTAAATGCACTTTGTTTTTATCGGCTCGGAGGTTATCGGTGCGCCGTCCTCCGAAACACCTCTCTGTTCCAGTACAAGAGTGCAGTCTGTTTTTTCAAGCCATTCGGGATATTTGACCCTTTTCACTCTGTTCGCCATCAAATCACCCTCTGCATTAACCCTGATTGTTCAAGCATTGTATACGCAAGCTCGCTGAGCCCCTGACGCTGTGCAGGAGTTTCTTTCTGTTTTGCCGTGATACTGATATCACCAACAGAATAGCTCTGCACACCGTCACCGTCAAAGCCGTCCTCAGATATCTTTAATGCCTGATAACAGCACGCCTCACGCACACACTCCTGCTGAAACGGGGTCAGATTGTCAAAGCCGATACCCCGAATGCGGTTGAACGTCGCTTCATCAATCTTTACAGACGCAAGGTGCAGCAGACGTTCACAGTTCTTAGCCTCGCCCATCTGTGCAAACTCTTCATCAGACAGTACAGCGTGAAGATGCTCAACATCGGCATATGATGTCATTAAGCTTCTGCCTTTCTGAGGTCAACATATACACTGTCAATCTTGCCGCTCTTTCCGTTGGGGAAAATAAAGCAGTCGCTGATTGAGCGGTTCTGATAGAGGTAGCCGTCACCTTTTGTATGCTGACCACGACCAAACATATAAATGCTGTTTACAGTTGTAACAACCTTATCTGTTACAGGTGAAGCAATAAGTACATTGATAGCCTTTGCGTCTGATGCCGGAATAAATCCGCCCTCATCACTCTCATAGTTGAATTTGCTGTAGAACACCTCATCGTCGATAACCTCAATAATTGTTACCTTATCAATATCGGTGATTCTTGTTTCAATACCTACACCACCGTCTGCAATGGTAACAACATTGATTGTTCTGTTGAATGTCGGGCATTCAGAAAGAAGGTCCATAAGCTCCGTTGCGAGGTACATAATCAGTACACCCTTATTACGATAGAGCTTTAACTTGTTTGAAGCGATATAAGCTTTGAGCTTTGCAAGAATATTTTCTTTGGTGTACTCTGAAAGGGCTGTTTCAGAATGTGCACCTGTAATTGAAAGTGCTTTCTGAGCAGTCTTAGAAAAGAAAATTGAGTCAAGCTCGGGTGCAGCCTGCTCCTCTTCAAACTTATCTGAAATATTCTTCATTGAAGCTGTTTCGTTTGATTCATCAACATTGGCACGGTCAATGAAAAGTTCAATATCTCTGTCATGCTCAGCAGTATAAGGGACATCAGTCTGCACTACGGCACCCTGATTCCAGCCACCGTTTCTGTTATGATTCTTATAACCTGAAACATTCATCTGTGTAAAGTGAAAAGTTTTTGCGCCAAGCCATTCGACATTTGGTGCAACAAACGGAGAACAAAGACAGTTCTGATTTATTGAAGCAATAATATCAGGCATCCATTTCTCAGCATAGTTAATTGTAGTATCCATTTCATACTCTCCTTTTTATCTTCTTTTTATTTTATTCCATGACCTCAGATTTGACTGTAGGTTCTGAGGCTCTGTTTTTGCGGCAGTGCCGCCGTTGTTTGTCTGACCGTCAGAGCCTATCTGAAAGCCGACGTTATTTCCGTCTGCCTTGACAGCAAGCTCGGGCCATTCTTTTAGCAAGGCTTCAACCTCAGCCTTTGCCTTTTCACGGCTGAAATTGCCGTCCTCGTCTCTGCACTTTGCAGGTTCAATCAATCTGACCGCCTTTTCAACCTTTGAGGGCTGAACCTTTGAAGTCAGAAAGACATTTTCAAGGATTACCATTTCACGCTCGTGTCTTGCGTTGGCAAGCTCGGTCTGAAGTGCGGAATCGTCTGCGTTACCGGTGGGCGCAGGATGGTTCTTTGCTTCTTCTGCCGCTGCCTGTGCAAGAATTGTTTTTGCTTTCTCCTTATCCTTCTCGGTGATTCCGAGCTCTTTCATAAGCTTTGAAACCGCCTTTTCGGATTTTGCCTTGACAATGTTGTTAAGCTCATTGTCGGTGTACTTCTTTTCATCCGCTGCAGTTGCAGAGCTCTGACCCTCTGTATTCGGATCTGTCTGTGCGCCTTCGGTCTGAGTTGAAGTATTTGCAGTATTTGTTTCTGCCATTGTTTCTCCTTTCTTACGGTAGGACAACCGCTCCCCGTTGTTTCAGATACGGGCAAACTGTAATGATATAAAAAAAGACAGGTTATTCCGCAACACTTATGGTGTGTCCGTTTTTTCCCTGTCTTTATTTATCAAATGAGTTTAAATATTTGTTAAGTGCCTTGCGTTTCTGTCGGGTGTTCTCCCAGTCTTTATGTTTCCTCAGCCACGCACGGCGACGGAAATACTGTTTGATTTTGAACATAATATCTTTCCTTTCTGTTTCAGATATAGAAAAAGCACCGTGCATTATCTGCACAGTGCTTAATCACATATTCAGTTTAAAATCGCAAGCGCTTGCGAATTTGATTATTTTTTTGAATATTTCGGGTCAATCTCTCCCACATATGTTTTTCGTTGCTCGCTTGTTAGTGGCTTATCTCCGGTTGATTCGATAACGTCTAAACATAAATGTGTTTCCGAACTATAAGCACAAGTATATCCGTCTGCATTTCGGCTGAAATATATCTTATTGGGCATAATTGCCACCTCCAAAGAAAATTGCTTTTGTTCTATTCAACAATACAGTATAACTACCGGATGTACCATGACCTTCGGCATTTATTGCATCATAACCCATTTCGGCCGCCAATACGCCCGGGTCTTTAAGCGTTTTATCACCACTATGCTTTTTATCCGGAGCATAAGTAAGTGATTTGTTGGCGTTTTTCTTTATTTCTCTTAATTTCGGAGTTTGCTCATATAGGCTTTCTATTTGAGCGTTATAAATATCATTGTTTTCCCAAAGTTTTTCACTCGTTATTTTTCCCTTTAGGTAATCTTGATAATCATCACTTTGTTTTCTCATGAGTTCAAGCAACTGCTCGGCTTCTTTTTCTATCCCTTGTTTTTTCGCCTCTCTTTTGATAACTTCATCAATATATAAATTAGAAATATATTCAGAAGCATCTTCTCCGTTCGGCAGTACTAATATTTTAGCGGACTTATCCATTGTAAGCCACAATGTTCTTGATTGAGAAGCTCCATTCATGCTTCCGTAATGATCAATTTCATGTGTGAACATTGATAAGTCGGTTATATTTTTCGTGTAATCAGCAGCACAATACATTCCTTGACCATACTGTGCACCTCCAGCACCACAGTTGACATAAAAATAATCTTCACCATTTCTACAAAGAAGTTGATCGCAGTAAGAATTTAGTATGTCAACGTTATCTGCTCTTAGTGTTCTTTCAGCTATAAAATGGTCTTCTTTAACAAGCTTGTCAAATGCTTCTTTGTCATTAACTATCTTTGGCGCTCCATTATATCCTTGATAGTCTAATATGTCGTCTATAGCATACTCAAAGCCTTCTCGCAGTTCGAATTCTCCAACAACATTTTTTCCATTTACAACAGTATTTTCTTTTGCTTTTATTATACCACTTTCACCGTCATTGTCAACATTTTCAGGCTTTGCAAGCTCGGTTTTCTGATTCTGCCAATACTCAAGCCGTTCCTGATATTTCCGCACATTATCCGGGTCGAAGGATCCGAGTGTCAGCCTCTTGTACCTCTGTATCATATTGTCAATGTGGGCTTCGTTTGCCTGCTGACTGCCGTAATCGTTCAGCTTGTTATCCACTGTCTCATATCCGTTGATATCTTCAAGCTCGGGATAGTATGTACCGTGACCGTGACAGCATCCGGGATGAAACAATCCCATCTGCATCGCCTGCGACAACAGCATATAATCGCCGTCAGACTGCTTTCCACCCGAGTACACATCATCAATCAATACTTTCCTTTCAAACGGTCTGCAAAGCTCACAGGCGGTGTTATGACGTGATATAATGATAAGTGTCTCGCCTATACTTTTGCGAAACTCTCCCTCACCCATCATATATGCTCTCTGCTGTGCCGTTCTGACTGCCATAGAGCAGTAATCGGCAATATTTACACGCCTGCCGTCTCTGTACTCGATGCAGTTCAGACCTCTGTTCAGAAAGTCCTTTGTTGCCATATCAACTGCCTTTGCTTCGGTTGCTACACCGTTCGCCTGAAAGAGTGCCGCTTTTGCAATCACATCACGGTATGTGTCGTTCATCATTCTGAGTGCTGCGTGTTCTGCTGTGTGCATACTGCCGTGTATCTCTGAAATAAGGTTATCAACAAGCCGTGTGTTAATGTTGAAAAAACTCTCATTCATTGTAACGGCTGAGCGGAACTTTTTTTCTCCGATATATTTCCAGAACTTCTTTATTTCACTTTCGTGTCCCTGTTTCAGCTCGTCACGGAGCTGTTTTGCAACGTCTGACGGCAGACCTCTGAGCCGTCTTTTTATGATTGCCTTATTCTGTTTCTGATACTTTCGCAGCTCTTTGAGCTTTATTGCCTGCCACTGAGGGTATTCAAGCATCGTGTCCGATTCCTCAGCAAGGTGCAGACCGAGATTTCTTTTCATTGATTCTACAAGCTCGAGCTCCATATCACGGTATATTTCCGCTATATCCTTATCGGTCATTATTCATCAATCCCGAAGCCTATTGTGTTTGCGTCCTCATTGACGGCAGGCTCGTCCATTTCAACGATGCCCTCCGCTTCCTTAATGCGCTGTACTTCCTGTTTCTTCCAGTCTTCGTCCTTATCGTCGCCGTACAGCTCATCAACGCAAGCCTCCGTTGACATAATTCCGCTTGTCTTTGCCTTGCCTATGGTTTCCACCTGTGCCTCAAAGCTCGGGTTTGCATATCCACCGAAATTAACTGTAATTTCGGGTTCTTCGCCCTTTGTATCGCTTAACCCGTCCTTAAACTTAAGTGCAGTAAGAACAACCTGAGAAACGATGTCCTGCAATCTGTCAACAATTCTGTTTCGGCTATAAAGCGTTGTCTTTTCCTTTTCTCTCTGGGCTTCTGCGTTGTCGAGCTTCTTAACGTCAATGCCGAGTGTCGACGGTGATATAATGCCCTGCAAACAAAGATCGAGGGCTGTGGTATAAGTCTGAAGCAGAGCCTCGTACTGAATTTCGCCCTGTGTTGATTCAATCTTGTTCTTTGCACCCTCTGAGGTATCATCTTCAAGCGCAATAAAATCATTATCAAAATCATTTGCACTCATTACTTCGCCTGTTCTCGGATTTATCGGCAGAAGCTTTTTCGGAATATAATTCTTTATCTGACCCTTACGCAAAGCAAGCATCCACTGGCTCCACGCTTCATCAAATGCATCGAAGCTGTCATGCTTGCCGTTGTAGATTGACTGTCCTCTGCCCTTGTACTTCTTTGAACGGCGGAACATCACCTGTACTGCAGGGATAAAGCCTGCATTGTTCTTGATTTCCTTAAGGTCCGCAAGCTCGGGGAAAGAACCGATATCACATTCTTTTCCCTCGTCATTCTCGAGCGTATATGTAATACTGTCCTTTGTGTAACGCTCCTTGAGGATGTATTTCTTTTTGCTGAAGAACTTTTCCGTCTTGAATATAAATGCCGTCAGACGGCCTCTGTTGTATTCATAATCGACACGCTCTGCCGGGAAAAACTCAATAATCGGCAGCTCACTTATATTCTTGTCATAAGAGAATTTGAACGCACCGTCACCCTTGACAAGTGTTTCGGACACACACTCGGCAAGCAGATCTCTGAATTTATTCTCGTCGGAAATCTCGTCCCATTCCTCCTGGCGTGCTTTAAGCTCAACGCCGAGATAGTCATCGGTGCATACATCGGTCAGAACATCAACGATAAGCGCAGGTAATCCCGTATGTATTTTGCGGATATTCATTCCTTTTGTCGGCTTTCCGCTCCAGAAGTGCTTATTATTTATGCTGTCGGGCAGACTGCTGTAAAACTGATGAAGTTCTCCTGCATCGCCTCTGTACCATATGTTATTGCGGAAGGTCTCGCCCTCAAAATCAAAAAGCTGTTCAATGTTTATTGTTATCCCCTGCGGATCCTTGATTTCAAGGAAGTTTCTTATTCTCTCTTTTACCTTATCACTCAAGCTCATTCTTACGCTCCTTTATTCCGATTTTGCCGATGTGAGGTAACCAACCATACTGCGATGAGTTGATAGTGTGGTCGTTGGCATCCTCAGGCTCGTTGTCCTTATCCTCTTTCCACGCATACGTTTCAAGCTCGGCAATGTGTACCGTGCAGGTGTCGCATACAAGATAATCGCCCGACTTGAACCAGCCGAGCTGTGTGTGTATTCGGTCAATTATCGGGGTCTTTTTGTATGCGTTCTCAACTGTGTATACATTCGGATTTTCTCTGTTATATTTGAGTATTTCCGTCTTTGTCGCCTGATCAGCTGAATCAATATACACCGTTCGTGCAAGTCCCCACTCCTTACGGTTGCGCTCGAGGAAGGCAATCAGATTCTTTGCCGTATCTGACGGTGCAATCGGTGTTGACAGATCTCTGTTGTTGTATACGTGTTCATCTAAATAAATTGCTTTGTGCTTATCCGTAATGCCTATAAAAGACATTGCGATTGTATCCTTTGACTGTGTTGAATACGCTGTATCAAGGCCTGCGGTGAACTGAATAAAACGGATTTCTCCGTTCTTTACATCCTCTGCAAGCTGTGTCTTTGATATAACGTGCCGCTTTCGGTCAAAATTTACGAAAACAAGGCCTGTGGCTTTTCCCCTCAGACCCTGTATCTTGTTTTTATAGAGTTTTGTGCCCTTCGGTGCGGAATCAATTTTCTTCTGAATATCCGCTTCGCTCAGGCTCAGATTGTCATAAAAAGAAAAGAACCAGTACCTCCAACCGGGCACAGGTTCTTCTTTCAGCTCCGCCAAAATAGACGGCGGAACATCATTTATGTACTTTTTATACGGCCGTGAGCGGTTCACAAACTCCGAATACACAGGCAGTGTCGGTGCATCGGGGTTCAGAGTTGCAAGCATATAATCGTTTCGGGTTGAGATTTCACGGATGAATTCGATATTAGCAATGTTGATTTCATCAATAAACACGCAGCCGAACTGCGCACCGAGTATCATTTTCCACTTTGCCTTATCGCCGTAGCCGAGAACGTATATAATCTTATCTTCAAACTTGATATGTGCAAGCTTGTAATCCTTATCGCCGTTGCCGTAATAGACTGCCTCGCTGTGCACGTCAAGGATGCCGTGATCTTTATTTATAATCGTTTCTTCCGCCTTGCCGACGGTATCAGCGGCGATAACATGCATTTTCTTGTTGCTTGCCGACACCATACGCATAAACTTTATGCTTGCACCGACTGTTGTCTTGCCCGATGCGGTCGTGCCTTCAAGGAAGTCTGCCGAGACGTTGCGTGTAGAGTTTATAAAATCAATGTACTTTTCGGACAGAGGGAAATCATTCCTCAAGACCCTCACCGCCGATTTGTTCAAACACCGCCGCCAGCTTGCTGCTCACGTTCGGAACAGTGACAGCGACATTATCCGTCGGCTTGTCTCCTGCACGGTCGAGGATGTCCTTGCAGGCTTTGAGTGCAACGTCTTCATCGTCACTCTGAGCAAGCTCGATAAGTCTTTTCTGTGCCTCCTGTGCGGCCGTACGGTAATCACGTTTGCGCAGGTTGTCCGCACATTCAAGCTCTTTTTCGTATGCCGCTACAAAGTGTGGATTTTTGCCGATGTTCAGCCAGTTGGAAAGTGTCGTTGGTGTTATTTTGAGTGCTTCGGCTACCTCTCTTTTCTTTGAGCCTTGATAAATAAGCATATCTATAGCTTTTTTCTGCTTGGCAGTTATCGCTTTTTCTTTAATTTTTTCAAAATTTTCCACGCAATCACCTCCTGTGACTTTTATATGTGTATTTATTTAACTTATATTGCGACTAAATGTTAATAATTATGTATTCCCGCCAATCCCTCACCTCCAACGTCTCCTATGTCGGCTACGTTGGCACAACTAAAGCCGCACAGATATTCTCTGCACGGCTCTATATAATTCTTACAGCTTATATCTTAGCACACTTTTATTGTGCATGCTGTGCAACTTCTGTTGAATCGAGAAAATTATATATCTTCCTCAACACAGTTGAGTGGCTCATAAACAAGTCATTTCCGATTGCTTCATAGCTTCGGCAGAGAATAAAACGCTGTGACAGTATCTCCTGCATTTCTATATCTCCGACATTGTCAATGAATTCGTCAAGCTTTGCAAGCTCGTCAGTTATTCTGACAATAAGAAACTCTCTTTTCTTTTTGAGTTTATTCAACTTTATGTAAGCAGCGTGCACAGGATCTCCGACAGCAGTGCTGTGCGGCATACCGTCATTGAGTGTTGCTGACAGGTATGTAATCTGCGCAAGCTCGTCATTTATTGTTTTCATTCGCTTTTTTAAATAAAAATAGCGATTAAGTTCAGCATACGTCATTGTTATGCTCCTTTCAGTACGCAGATATTAAGAACGGCTGCGGCAATCCAGTATGTAGTCATTCTGACATCCTTCTTGTAGGCATATACTGCCGCCGCGCAAATGTCGAGAATTATAAGAATAATCGGGAATATGTGTTGAATTTTCATCTTTCATCCTCCCACATAAAATCAAATTCACTCACACTGTCTGCAAGTGCTCTGAGCGAAAAAGCAATAAATGCGGTGATTGTTGCAATTACGGTAATAATTATTGCTGTGATTTTCATTACACCACCTCCTCAACATAACACCAGCTCTGAGGCGGTCGGGAAAGACCGAAGTCGCTCAGTTCTTTTGGTGCATCGTAGATTACAAGCTCGGAGATGTGCCAACCGTAAAGCCAAGAATCATTTGCATAAATCTCTAAATCTTCAGGATGAATACACGCCGCATCAGCATTGCAATCATTCCACTTAGAATACTCTTCATTACTAAAGCTATGAATAACATCATCGTCAAAAGTTGCTATGTAGTCGCAAATAAACTCACCGATAACCTTACCACTGAGGGTTGTATTTCCTCTTTTTTCGAGTGTTCCCTGATATTTTTTTGATGTTGCAACATATATCTGACCCGTGTTATGTGATTTTGTTAAGAGGTCTGACTGTGTGCTGTATATGTAACACTTGAACGGTGTCTGAATCTTCGGTTTTGTTTTGCGGACTTCGATTGTTTTTTTGCCGCTCGCTATCAGCTCGCACCAATTCGGGCGAATTGATATTAAAACAGATTCTCTGTAATAAAAATACTTTTCCTCATTTGTCATTATCAGTACACTCCTCAATTTCAAACAGTTCAGAAAGAAGGAATCTTGTAACCCTAAGGATCGATTCTTTTGTAATACTGTTATGTGTAGGCATATTAATAACCGTTAAAATTGCTGTTCCTTTTTCTTCAAGAGAATATTCAGAACTGTTTATTTCGTGAAAAATTCTTACTGCCTTTCCTATGTTCATTTCCGTTCCTCCAAATTCAAATACCACGTCAAAAACTCTGACGCATCCTGCCACCCTTTATCTGCTATGTAACAGCAGTAGCCTTGTTTTGCAAGCTCGGACAGCCATTGTTTTTGCTCTGTGGTCGGTTTCTCTCCTATTTTCTTCATCTCTATGTATGCGCCGTGATACTTTCCTCTCGGTGCAGGCAGGAAGATATCGGGCACGCCCTTTTTCAATCCCTGCCGTCTGAGTGCTGCGCCGTTGCTGACGGTACGCTTGCCCTCGTTGGGAATATGGTACATATCTGCAAGCTCGGGATATTTACACACGGCGAAATCAGCCCAGCGGAACAAGGCTTCCTGTTCCTGAGCTTCGCTGTTTATTTTATTTTTCGGTACGCCTCTCGGCACATTATCACAACCTTTCCTTATCTCGGATGATATATTTACTATCTTTCCGGAATAGCCGGATAGTTAAATACGGAAAATCAATCGGTGTCGCTTCACCGTTGCTGTCAACGTCGTAAAGCTCTAAATGCGGATCAGCGTCAACAAATTCATAACCGGGATAAAGTCGTTCAAATTCCTCACGGTTAAAATTATCCTGGCGGAGCTGTTTCAGCAATTTACCGCTGATTCTGCCGTCACGGTTCTGAGCTTCACGGTGTACAAGATTCTTACTGCACGTATATGAGCGGTACTGCAAGCTCGGGTCCTTTGCGGTATAGAACGCAAGAGCGGCAAGGCCTGTCCTTGTGAATATCAGATGCTCAACGTGTGCATAGCCCTTTTTGCAGGGATTGAAGAGCTTATTCCATTCATTTTTGAGAATTTCCGCACCGAGCTCACCCGAGCAGATTATATGATGGTGCAATCTGCGTTCCTTTTCGCCAAGCTCAGATGTAGCAATATATCGAAAGTCTATACCCGCCTTTTTATATCTGCGCTTGATACGTCTCATCCAGTTGTCAAAGAGCTTACCGTTCAGCATTTTTTCATGACCTGCAAGGGAAAGCGGATATGTAAGAGAACAATAAAAATCATTTGTTCCGAAGTTATCCTGAATGAGCCATGTCAGACGTCGCTTTGCATTTTTCGCATTGAGGATTTTCTGTGCATTTGTGCTCGGCTTCGCTTTTGCTTTTCTGCCGCTGTTCGGCTTTCGCACCGGGAAACAGTCAACTTCGAGATAGTCACCCGAATAGTGCTTGCTCTCTCTGATCATCGCTCTCATTCCGCTCTCTCCTTTCCGCTGGCGTGGTCAATAACTTACTACACCATTCTTCCTCTTTCGGCAGGAAGCCTGCCGTCATAAAAATTGCTATGGGTTGAGGGTCAAGGCATTTGCCCGACCCTCTGATTTTGTTTTAATACTGCGTTCTTGCTGTTCTTGATTCTGTTGTTGTGTGTGTTCTGTTTATCTTTATTTCGCATTTTGAGCCTACAGAAAATGTTATTTTTCCGTTTCCGCTTGTCTTTATTGTCGCACCTGCAATTTCACTCAAAGCCATAAGTTCAACAATTCTATACAGAAGCTTAATAACATCATCCGATAATGGTTCAAGCGCACCATCGGCGGCATCTTTTCCGCAAAGTTCTTCAATAGACTGTTTGGCGCACAGCACCTGCCAATCATCAATATCAATTTCGGTTACAGTGCAGTCGCAGGAGTGAAAAGCGATCTTTTCTTCCTGTTCTTCGGTTGCGTTGTCAGGCACCTGACAAAAGACTATCTGTCCGCATGAGGGACAAATCAAGTTTTTTTCTTTCATTGTGTTTCCTCCGTTATTAAATGTTTTCTGCAATAGCTTTTAAAACTATCTCTACGCTGAAGCTTTTCAGTTACAGCTTTGTTAAATAAATCTGTATATATATTGAAAGCGACAAGTTCGGCACAATCAACGTCTTTGCTGACAACGGTTTCCCTTTCAAATCTCTGCTTTTTATCGCTCCATTGTGTCTGTATAACATAATCGTTATCACGCTGAATCAGCCGTGCAAGTTTCCAGTCGGTAGCTTGCGGAAAAAGTATTTTCAAATTCTTCAATCCTTTCAGCCCAGTAATTCAACAGCCATGATGATTTTGACGCTGTGTCAAAACACTTCTTTGCTGACGCTATTCCGCCGTATGCATTCACAAAAGTTGTGAAATCTTTCTTATATCGTTTACTGACATAAATTTCAAAGTCCACAAAATCTATATCTGACAGCGGAAACTCTGCGTGCTTTCCGTTTATGATTTTATATTTAACGTACTCACCATGCACCTTGCCGTTGGCAAGGTTTACGATTCTGCCGTAATTTTCGCCCTTGACCATATGAAAAACAGGCTCGTCCGTTTTTATTGATATCTGTGGCTTGTCCCATGCGTGCATGCATCGCTTTCCCTCCACCGCATCCGCAAACACCGACAAGTGAAACTAAAAAATATAAGGTGGAGAGACCTCCTTTCTGTTTTTTGTTAATAGGTACTTTTTATTAAATTTTGTTAAATAATGGCAGTGTCGGTGCTTGCGGCTGAGGAGGTGACCGCCGTCAGCCTGCATTTTTACGGATCTGCTTGCGAACTTCAAAATTGTACATCTCACGCAGAACCGCATAATTGTGTTCCGATTCTTCAAGTTGAGCGTTTTTCTCTGCAAGCTCGTTTTCCTTTGCTTTGTACTTTTCCTGCCATTCCTTTGCCTGAGCCGTTTTGCTGACAACAAGGACTGCACCCACAAGAGCCGTACCGAGTACAGCTACACCGATACAGATAATTGCAAACGTCGCATCCCAAGCAGGGAGATTATGTATCCACTGAATCATGTCAATTCTCCTTTGCATACTTATTAAGGAAAGCAAGCGTTGCCGCCGTGAATTTCTCTGCAAGCTCGGTGTTTTCCGCTTTTACCTCTTTGATAATCTCAAACAGTTTGAATACATCGTTCTGAGCCTGTTCAAACATCCTTTTGAAATTTTCAACATTCGGATTCTGCATTTTCAGTTTCTTTTCAAGCTCGGCAGTTTTTTCCCTCGCCTGCTCTGCCGCAAGCTCGGCCGCCTTCTTTGCTTCCTCAACTGAGCGTAGCTTTTCGTTCAGTTCCGCTGTCTTTTCCTTAAGAGCCTTTGCGGACTTTTCCGCTGCGGCCGCTTCCGCTTCGGCATTGGCTTTATCAATAACCTCCTGCGGTACTGTCGGGTTTTCTTTGAGAGCCTTTAGCTTGTTCTTCGCATTCTTTTCACTTGCCTTTGCCTTTTCAAGTGCTTCCTTTGTGCTTATAAGTTCTTGCTGTAAATCCTTTGATTTTTCAGCTGACATTTCCGCCTGACGTTCTAAGCGTTCTGCCTTCGCCTTTTCTATCTCATACAGCTCCGCTTTCTTTTCTGCCGCTTCGGCACGTTCAAGGGCTTCCTTGCGCTCTTTAACTGCCTTTTCAAGCTCTCGGGTTGTCATTTTTTCAACATCATTTTCCTCTGCGAATGTTTCACGTTCCTCGCCCGGAAGTGCAAGCAGTGCAATCAGCTGGGTATAATTCAAATTCGCAAGCGCTTGCGAATTTGAGCTGTTGCCGAATAAACTCATCTGTCCGTTGCCGTATTCCTCAAAAATACGCATAAAATTGTTTGCAGTCCTCTGCTTGAATTCAACTTTCTTTTCAAGCCATTCCGCCCATCCGCCGTGCGGAACAAGCTCCTTTGCTTCGGTCAGTCTTCTGCCGATTTCAACGGCATACATCAAAGCCTGCTGCTGTGCCTGATTGCGAAGGCTGATTATTTCATTTTCAACTACGTGAAGCTCACGCTTTACAGTTAATTCATTCATGCTGCTTTTCCAACTTTCTTTTTAGATTTTTTATGCTTCTGCTCTGCATACCATACGGCAAGGACTTCCTTTTCCCACTTGTCGCAGAAATCACGGACTTTTTTCGGGATGGTGTGCTTTTTATGTGTCCGTCTGTTATATACGTTTTCATTCTTATATCCGTGAAGCTGAACCTCTCTCGGCTCTTTTCCGTCAAATCTTATATCAAGGGTGAAATAACTGCGTTCGGGTCTGCGGTTATGTCTGACGAAGAAAATTACATCTGTTTCGTTGCAATGCTTTGTTCCGTAACCGTCGACGCAATGCTGAAGCGTTCGGCCCTCTTGTATCAGCTCGTTTTCATCCCTTGCTACTCTTATGCACAGGTCACCGTCTGTGTAAGCAAGCTTGCTGTACTTCTTGGCAAGCTTTCTGAATTTCGCTTTATATTCTTTATGTTCTTTGGCTTTCTTCGTTTCAACGAGCCTGTCATGTGCTTCTTGAAGGTCTCGGGGAAAGAACTCCGACTCAGGAATCCCGTGCCCTCTGTTGACCTCGTACAGCATATCTCTGTAATCATCAAGAAGCTGTATGCCTTCATTTATTGAGAGGTTGAACTTTTCTTTCTGCTTATCAAGGTAATTTGCAACCTTTTCAAGCTCCCAATGTTCATTACCGTCTAATAAATTTCCGGTGCAAATCGAAACATTTTCAAGACCGCATAGAAAATCAATATAATCGTCAAAGTCGCTGACGGATATTTTCTCGACATTTCCGTTATACAGCTGATACTCAA
This sequence comes from Clostridia bacterium, assembly GCA_024404095.1. Lineage (GTDB taxonomy): Bacteria > Bacillota > Clostridia > Oscillospirales > Acutalibacteraceae > CAG-488. Next base: position 61,076 of record JAKSQO010000011.1, read on the forward strand.
ATAGCTCTTCGTAACCCCAGCCGTAATTACATTTCATATCTTCTTTTTCAATGCCGAGCATCTTATGCGGTTTTGTCTCTCCGTAATCAATAGTGTAGGTGTCAACATCGTATGTCGTTTTATACATCTGATTTTCATCAATCGTAAATTGATAAAGCTCTGTATCGACAATACTGCGCCAATTGGATTTGACAATGTTCTCAACATTCGGATGTTTCCGCCACAGCTTCATATAGGCAAAAGGAAGATTCGCATGCTTGTCGCCGTTGCAGATGTAATCATACAGTCCTGTCTTTTCGCCTGTTGTTCCGTCAAGGTTCGGAACATTAGTCCATACGACAGCACCGCATTTCTTGTGACCCCAGCTTCCGTAGTCGTAATACCTTCTGTAAGACAGATCCTCTCCGTGATAGCTTCTCTGCTCCCACTTGTTCTTACCGTTTGGCATCATGTTTCCGAAAAATCCTATTTTAGCTTTTGTGAACCTGTAGAAGCTTCTGCCGTCAATGACAAGAGCTTCAAAGGGAACGATTGACAGTGGAAAAGATCCGACTTCATTCATCTGACGTGAGCATAGCCACGTCATCAAAACCGTGTAACCTTCAACCACCTCAACACTTACGGCAAGTATCTGATACGTTCTGCCGTGCCGCAGGCGGCTCTTATGTATAAGCCTGATATTCTCGCCACAGTAAGGGCAAACAATATGTTGACCTTCGATATATGCCATATAATCAGGTGAATCAGTTTCCGTTTCGGGAATGTATCCGTCATAATTCATTCCGTCATCACCGACAAACATTAAAATGCCGTATCCTTTGTCGGGATGATATTTGTACCAGCCTGTATAAAATCTCTCACCGCAAGCGGTGCATCTGCATTCGGCGGCATGATGATATTTGTTAACTGCATCGTACTTTTCCCAGTCCTCCGGGCGCATCGTCTGAGCTATCGGCATATCCTCAATAAGAATCTCCGTTCGGTTAAAAACGCAGTAGTGATCTCCAAGCTCGTCGTTGTAGTCTATTTCAATCCATTCCCTCATTCCGTTACGGGGAACTGTCGGAAGCTTGTCCGCAAGCTCGTTAATATCCACGTTCAGCCCTCCTTATATGAAATCCTCAAGATTTATCATATTGTCGGCTGATGAAGTGTGTTTCGGCTTTTCTGCCGTTGCATCACCGAGACCGAAGAAATCACGGATAATCTTATCCGCAGGCTGTGGCGGACAGCATCCGCCGTGATTCTTTGCATATGCGTTAATCTTCTTTTCGACCTCAGCAATGCTCATTTTGTCATCGTCAATGTCGTTGAAGATATGCTGTGCATTGTCGCTGTTCTCTCTGCAGATATCCTTAATCTGCTCGGCAATCCAGTAATGCTTCTGATTTTCTTTGTATTTGCTCTGCAGAGCTGTTATCTTCTGCAAAGCCTGTTCAATTATGCTCATTGTTAAAATCCTTTCATTGACAAATTTTTAAAATCTGCTATAATGAAAGTACAGAATTTTTGACGTATTTTTCTGTACTTTTAGCCGTTCGGTGTTCCAGCACCGGGCGGTTATTTTTTTGCGGTAGTTCTTCATATTCAGAAAGCCAATATTTTTTTTTGCAATTTATACAATCAATATCTTCCTCATCAGCACCTTCATTCATATCAATACGACAAGGAAAAGGCTTGTCAATATGACACGGAAAGATCTTCGGAATGTTGTTATCATCAAGTCTTACATTCGGGTACTGCTCACGGAGCTTGTCTGCTCTGGTCTTAGCCGGGTTTCCTTTGTCCCACTGTTCGAGAATAGGTTCTGCAAGCTCGGGATGACCAGATACAAAATACAAACATGAACGATTAACAGGATTATTCATGCATGCAAGCGGACATTTTTCGCAGTGACCCTTCATGCTGTCACACATTTTTTCATACGTTTTCATCGCTTTTACGTATTCCATAATCAAACCTCCTTGATACACTCATGTATTGCGTGTGCTCCGTCGACTACTGCTTTACCGCAGGTCGGGCAATGCTTCATATCGAACGGTGAACGCTGCTGAAAATGTCCGCAGCCTTTCAGTCCGAGAAGCTTTTCAGCGATTTTGTCACACACATAACCGTCACCCTCTGCACGGCAGTATCTGCAATTAAGACAATTTTGCATAGCTCGGTATCCTCCTTTTTCTCTTCGACTGAACAAATCTGTCGCAGTCATCGTTTATCTGGCAACCTCTCGGCTCACCCGTGATGTTGATGTAATCGCAAAGGTAAATCCCCGATGAACATCTGTAACTGTATAAGCACTTCTGGCATCGTTTTGTTAGCTTGTTTTCGTTTTTACTCGACAACGTCAACACCCCACAAGCTGTCATGATCCACCCTGTCAAAGTACTGACAGCAAACTCGATACAGTTCTTCGTCCTCTGCGATGTCCGAATACGCTCTGCCGTTCGTGTAGCACTCCCAGCCTCTTATGACCTCCTTATTGTCGCTAGCGGCGATGATGTTATCCATACCCTTTACCCTGCGACTTCTGCGGTCAATCAGTATTGCTCTTTCTTTTGACATATTTTTTCCTCCTTAGCTTGTCCGACGTGTTTTCACGTCCTTTTGGATTTATAATTCATTCGGGTGCTGTGACCAGAAATTCTGTAACGTCTTGGCCATCTGATTGCCTGCATGCTCGGCATATTCCTTCCTGCGTTCGGGTGTCAGTTCGTCGAACGGTACTACCCTGCCGTCGGGCTCGATAAGAAACGATTTGCACGTTATCGGCTTTGGCTTACCGGCCATATGTACTCCTCCTTTCGTTAAATGGTATATGTTATTGGTATGTCGTTTTGGTTTTGTCCTATGTCTGACCCTGTACCGTCGTCCATACTGCCGAGCCAACCGAAAATGGAAAGAACCGAAAATGAAAAAACTATGTATCTATAAGGAGGTCGGTTGTGGCTGCCTGTTGCGACGGGGTCAGCCCAAGTCGGCAGCAAGGACGGCGGTACAGTTGTTGTGTTTGTTTTCATCTCATCAATAAAGCCTCAGAACATTTGAGCTTGACGTTATGTGCTACCGCTGATAGAATTAAGAAGCCTATGAGGCAGAAAGGAAGTGGTCATATTGACCAAACTTTTGACTATGCCTGCTCTCAAACTATAAGGTCGTCACGATGGTGCCCAAAGCATCTAAAACTGGGGTTATAAGATAGTAATCTGGCGTGGCGTTACTGTGTGGGGGCAACACGTTTAAGCAGCCCGTGAGTGGTACTCGTAAAACGCCTCACCACGTCAGAGCTCCTTTAGGTAATCAGCGATTAGGCATTTGCAGAACGGAAACTGCGAAAGTGATTACATTCCCGATAGAAATATGCAGCGCAATTACATATATCGAAAGATTGCAGGGAATATTGAGTAAAAAAATTTCGGCAGAAGCTGGCAGGGATTGCGCCCTTGTCGGCTTTTTGTTTTGCTCTGAAGCTTAACTGATGAGATGAATCTGTTTGAACTGTTGCGTTTTGCAACTAACTATGCAAAAAAATAAGAGCCAAACTCTTCGGGTTTTATGTCAAGATACTCAGATATAGCATTTGCTTCATCTAAGCTCATCTGACGTAGGTTGTTGAGCTTTTGGCAACATGTCGCCTGAGCAATATTCAGTTTATTCGCAAGCATAGCCTGTGTTATATTCTTTTCTCTCATGCGACCTTTAATTTTATTTGAGTTAATCATATCATCGCCTCCTTGTTGCGTTTTGCAACTCCATTTTACAGCCTATTTTTTTATTTGTCAATAGCAAAATGCAACTTTTTTTATTTTTTATATTTTTTCTATTGCAATTTGCAATTTTTAGTGTTATTATCTTTTCGGAAAGGCGGTATACACATGGACAACAACAAAGAAATCGGTAATCGTATTAAAACTCGTCGTGAAGAGTTACATCTTACTCAGGAAGAAATCGGTAAGCGATTGAATTTAAACAAATCAACTATATTAAGATATGAAAACGGAACAGTAAAAAAAATAAAACTGCCTATTCTTCAGGCAGTTGCAGAAGTATTAAATGTAGATCCCGATTATTTAGCATTAAAAACCGACACAATGGGAAAATTTGTCGAACGGGTTAAAACGGCCGTTAAAATACCAGTTTTAGGATATGTGAAAGCTGGTATTCCGATTGAAGCAATAGAAGAAATACTCGATTACGAAGAAATAAGCTCAGAAATGGCAAGTAAAGGTGATTACTTTGGATTAACTATTAAAGGTGACAGTATGGAACCTAAGTTCTCAGATGGTGATGTTGTAATTGTTAAACAACAAGAAACCGTTGATAATGGTGATATTGCCGTTGTCATTGTTAATGGTTCTAACGCAACAATAAAGAAGTTTTACAAGCTCGACAGCGGAATCAAGTTAATTTCTACTAATCCATCTTACGACCCATTCTTCTATACGCCTGAAGAAGTCAATAGTCTTCCTGTTCAGGTTATTGGCAAAGTAGTCGAGTTAAGAGCTAAATTCTAATTATTACATAAGGGAGAGATTTTAAATGTATTGTCCTAATTGCGGCAGTCAGGTTTCCGAAAGCAGCAGATTCTGTCAGAACTGCGGCTGTCCTCTTCCGAGTAATAAGCAAAGCCAAAACAAACCGCCAAACAAGAAAAATCACAGCTTTTTATGGTGGATTTTCATAGGCTGGTATTGGATGCCAATAAAACTTTGCTTCAAAATTTTGCTTTTTCCTTTATCTTTATGTAAAAAGAGAAAATCTGCGCCAAAAACTGTGACAATAACCTCTACAGCGTCTCATTCTCCCCTTTTTAATAAAAAAGTTTTTCCCTCAACTGGTTTTAATAATTCTGATAATTTAGATACTATCAATTTTGCTTTCAATTCTCTTGATTCCGATTTATTCTTATTTATCGGAAGTTCATTATGTCCATATTGTTCAATTTATAGTAGAAGGATTTATTCAGTAAGTGGAAAAGATAAAAGATTTCCTTCAATGCAAATGCTGCCTCAAAATTTGAGAACTTCACAATGTCCTGTGTGTGGTTGTTTTCTTGGAATATCCTCATATTACGCTTTGAATATTTACGGAGAGCTTAAAGAAGATATAAAACGAAGCAACGTTCCTTTTATAGACAGTAGAACTAACGAACAAAAAGCGACTTATGATAGAGGGGTTGCATATGAAAAGCAAAAAGAACAAGACAGAAATGATTATAATTGGCTTGTTTCGCATCTCTCCGATTCAGCACCAAAATCATTTTCAGGTTACAGGAAAATGAAAAATTCAAATTCTGCAAATTACATAAAATTGGTAAACCAAGCTAAAGAAAATGGGTATATCATAAAACAGGAGGATTTATTATGAAGAAGATCATTGCTGCCGCACTTTCAATTCTTGTCGGTGCATTCGGTTACACAATAGTTGATAAAACACTTGAACAGCGTGTTGCTGATTTGGAATACAGTGTTTCAAGCCTTGAAGAACGAGCTTACCCCAGCAACTATGAAGATTTAACATCAAATTCTACAAGTTCAGATGAAGATATTCCAACAGACAGCGATAGTACTTTCACTACTACCGATTCTTACCTTGTTAGCACTACAACAGCATTCAAACCTCGCAAGGGTTACAGTTACGGATATTTAAAAATTAAACTGCCGAATTATGGTATCAAGGCTCAGATGTTTGACTATGGCTATGTTGATAAAACTGCATTCATATATAACCCTAATAATATATATGAACTTGACGGCTCCGAAATCTCTCTTTTAATCGAGATGGAACAAAACTCCTCAGATACTCTGGGTATATATTTCTTCAAAGACGATCAAAGCTTTATTTGGGCTGAATGTAAACTCACCGAAGAAAATGGAAAAATCTATGTTGAAAGCATTGATTATAAAGATGCAAGCGGTTTAACAACTACAACAACCACCACTTCAACTGCTTTTGATGAGATAACAAAGAGATAAAACAAAAAACCGCCCGGTGCGCCAACACCGAACGGTTCACATAGGACAATCTACACACGACATACCACTATCAGTAGAGCAGATTGTGATATAATAATATCACACCTGCTCCGGTAATTGCAACCATTTTTTGAAAGCAGGTGTATTTTTATGTCAAAAATTGCCGCCGCTTACGTCAGAGTTTCGACCGAACGCCAGGATGAATACTCCCCCGATTCTCAAATTAAGCTTGTCAGAGACTACGCAGAGAAGAACGGCTACGAAGTTCCTGATGAGTATATCTTTTTCGATGACGGCATAAGCGCAAAATCCTCCAAGAAAAGAACAGCATTCAATAACATGATTGCTTTGGCCAAAGAGAAGCATCCACCGTTCTGCGCTATCCTTGTATGGAAGTTCTCTCGATTTGCCCGTAATCAGGAAGAGAGCATTGTATACAAGAACATCCTCCGCAAAAAGGGTATTCCTGTTATAAGCATCTCCGAGCCGATTATCGACTCCCCTTTCGGTGATCTGATTGAGCGCATCATTGAATGGATGGACGAATACTACCTCATTAACTTGTCAACCGAAGTCAAGCGAGGAATGGCAGAGAAGCTCACACGTGGTGAAGCTCTTGTTCCACCTGCATTCGGTTACAATATTGTTGACGGTAAGTATATCCCCAATGAAAGCGAAGCGGCGGTTGTGCAGTCGATTTTTAATAAATATCTATCAAACGTACCGACAAGAAAAATCGCCCTTGAATTAGCCTCACAGGGCGTTGTAAATCACAGGGGCAATCCGATAGATTATCGAGGCGTTCAATATATTCTTGAAAATCCTCTGTATATCGGTAAGATACGATGGTCAACGGAGGGCAAGGCAAGTAAAAACAGATACAGAGACGACAATCCGAACGTGGTTATTGCTGACGGTATTCATCAGCCGATTATAAGCCAAAAAGTATGGGAGGCGACGCAGGAAAAGCTTGCCAACACACGCAAAATGTACGGCAAACATCAACGAACTGAACAACCTGTCGAATGGATGCTTAAGGGACTGCTTCGGTGTGACTGTGGTGCAACTCTTGTTATGCAGTCAAAAGGAGTGTCGGCACAGTGTCACAATTATGCGACCGCAAAGGGCAAATGTGTTGTGTCGCACTATATTTCAATTCCGAAAGCAAACAAGCTCATAACAGAACAGCTTGAGCAGATTGTCGCTGATAGATCCTTTACCTTTGTTGCCTCCCGTGAGACTGTGGAAACCGTCAACTACGAAGAGTTGATTCATCGAGAACGAATAAAGTTGAATCGAGCAAAAGACGCATATCTGAACGGCATTGATACTGTCGAAGAGTACAAAGCCAATAAGCAACGCATCACCAAAGCGATTGAGATGCTTGAAAAGCAGAGAGATTCGGAACGGACCGAAGATAAAGACCTTGACGAGTTCTCCGAAAAGGTGCGCAAGGTGCTTGCAATCGTTAAGGATCCGAACGCAAGCGAGCTGGCCAAGAGTCAGGCTCTGCGCACAATAATTGAGAAGATTATTTATCACAAACCCGACAACGAGCTTCAAATCTTCTTCCATTGGTGACCCCCTGTCTGTTTTAGCGGTATGGAGGTCCTGACGGTGAGCTCGGCGCATCGCTGCGCTATCTCAGTCAGCGTTACGCAATGCCCTACCCCGAGCTGAAGGGCTTGCTGACGGACATCGGTACATCTGTATTTTCGTTGGTCATATCGCCGTTTTCGGCGGGATTTTCCGTGCTTTCACACAGTTTTCCCGCCTTTGCTATAGCGTAAGTCCATTTTCCGGGCAGCATTTTCAGATACACGTCAATATGCTCTCTGTCGTGAACGACCATGCGGTCAAGCACTTGCGAATAGTATTCGTCCTCGTACGCCATTCCGTTGATGATTTCTTCAATGGTTCTGCGTATTTCCGCAAGAATTTCATTGTGCTTTTCCACCATTTCCTGTTGCTTATCAATGCTTTCAATAAGACTGTAAAGCCCGTCAAGTTCTGCCTCATATTTCTCACGCAGAGCGGTGAATTCCTCACGGTCAATATCTCCCGCAGTGAACAGCTCTATAAGACCTGTTCGCTTTTTCTTTGTGTCCTCGATTTTTTCGTGAATTGAAGCAATATCTGCTTTCTGCATATCGAGGGATAATACTTTATCTATTGCGGAAATGAGATTGTTTGTGATTTTCACACGGTCAAAGTCAAACTGTTTACAAACAGAGTTCATTATTGCTATTGCATCCTCATTGTTTATGGCGTTGTTTGAACAGCCGATATGGTTGCCCGCGGGGTCAATATGCGGTCTGCCGTTCTTGTGCGCTTCGGCACAATTCCATGCCTTGTAAACCACAACACCGTTTTTCTTTTTATATCTTGCCGAATATGTACTTCCGCATTTGCCGCAGATAATCTTGCCCGAAAAAGGATAGCGGTTTGAATGCTTTGCCTTTGCTTCGGGTGAAAGTGTTCTCGCATCAAGAATTTTGTTTGCCGCATCAAATATCTCACGGGAAACGATAGGCTCGTGGTGATCTTTGATTATGATAAATTCTTCTTCGCCTTTGTTATATTTCTTTTCGTGCGAAAGATAATCAGGCGTGAAGGTTTTCTGCTGAACAAGGTCGCCGCAGTACTTTTCATTTCGTAAAGCACGCAAAATAGCCGTATTGTTCCACTCCTTTGCACGCATGGGGCGTATGCCTTCCTCCCGAAGCTCACGGGCAATAGTTGCACAACCTTTTCCCTCGTCAACAAACTTGTGAAAAATCAGCCTGACGATTTCTGCGCCCTCTTCATTTATTGTGAGTTTTCCGTTTTCGACATCGTAACCGAGCATACTTCTGCCGAAAACAACTCCGTCTGCCATTCGCTGCTTTTGCCCCCATTTGACACGCTGTGATGTGCGGCGGCTTTCCTCCTGTGCAAGAGAAGCCATAAGCGAAAGATGAAGTTCTCCCTCTTCGTTGAGAGTGTTGATATTATCGTTAAGAAATATTACGCCCACGCCGTATTTTTTCAGCTCACGGGTGTAATAAATGCTGTCAAGCGTGTTACGGGCAAATCGGGATATTTCCTTTGTGATTATCAGATCAAAAACACCGTTTTTTGCACATTCAATCATACGGTTGAATTCTCTGCGTTTCTTAGTGCTTGTACCCGTTATTCCTTCGTCGGCAAAAACCTCATACAAAGTCCATTCAGGATTGTCTTCAATATATCTGCGAAAGAACTTCTGCTGTGATTCAAATGAGTTTGCCTGATCCTCACTGTCCGTAGAAACACGGCAGTATGCAGCGACCTTTTTTCTGTTGTCAATGAACTGTCGCTCCTGATTCATTATTTCATATTTATTCATAAGCTTCCTCCCCGTTTTTTATAAATGATACATTCTTTATTTTTAAATGCCAAATGTGCGAATGAGCCAAACGCACAGCGTCCGGCTCATTCGGGGTTTTATGCTGTCTGAGTATTGAGCAGTCTGCGTTTTTCAACTTCCTCCGTGCAAAGGCGGCGCTGTTTTTCCGTCAGCAATCCTCGAGCTTTCAGGGAAGCGAGGACGGCGTTTTCAATGTTAAGAATAAAATCGGAATATTCCTTTTCGCCAAGTGAAAAGGACGGCACTCCCGTGCATATTACTTCGTTTTTTCTCTTCATTTTCCGTCACCTCCCTGAATATTTCTATGATTAAAATGCTGTATAATATTACACATATTTCCTCCATTCTTAAAATGGAGGTTATAACCGTCTGTATTAAATTAAGAGTATTATCGGTCAGGATATAACCTCATACTGTTATTTACCGTGCGTCTCTGTTGCGCTGACGGTAACGGTTGTAGTGGTCGAGAGCTTTCAGGACATAATCACAATGCTTTTCGGGCGGTATATTCTTCGGAATAGCCTCCGCAATACGCTTGTCCCTGAACATCGGCTTTTCTTTCTGATTGCCTTTTTCCTCCGCCATGATTTCGGCAATATCGTTTTCGCTGAGGCTGCCCGTTTCATAGAGTTTGCGAAGTCTTATTGCCTGAGCATGTGACGGTGTTGCGTCCTGTGCCTGTATTTCGTCAAATAAGACTGTCTGTGTTTCTTCGGGAAGATAGGACAGCTCCACGGCGGGGCGAAGTTTTATTCTGCCCTCATCAACAAGATTGAGCAGGTCGGGAATGAGATTTGTCAGACGGATATAACGGCGAACCTGTGTTCCGCTGTCTCCAATCTGTTCTCCGATAAAACTTGCTGTTTCACCTAACTTCCCACCCAACGGGTTGGAAGTTAAATCTGTACGCTGACCTTGTCTTTTCAATGCTTCAAGCTTCATCTTGTACGCAAAGGCTTTCTCACTCGGTAAGATTTCCTCACGCTGAAGATTTGAATCGACCATCATAATAATTGCCTCGTCCTTTGTCAGCTCACGCACTCTGCACGGTATTGTTTCAAGCCCTGCAAGCTCATACGCACGCTTTCTTCTGTGTCCCGATACCATTTCATAGGTGTCCTCTTCTTCAAGCGGACGGGCAAGCACAGGCTGTAATAAGCCGTGTTCCTTTACACTTTCAACAAGCTCCGCCATATTATTATCATCCTTTACCTTGTACGGGTGGTCGGGCATGTCCCGTATCTGTTCAAGCGGTATTTCATAAATACGCTCACGCCTTTTGTCCTCACGGCTTTCGTCGGTTTCAAATAAATCATCGTATGCGTTCAGCACGATATTTGCCGCTACTGATTTTCTCTTTGCCATTTGCAATTCTGTTCCTTTCATAAATTTTTTCTGCATCATGCAGTTTTGCTTCAATCTTCGGTTCTGTTTCAAGTAAGCGGCCGCAGATTTTAATATCCTTTCGGAGCTTACTCATTCTGCCCGAACAGGCTTTGATTTCGTCCCTTATTCTGCTCTGTTCGGATAAATCATCTGCACGTACGGCGCGCTTCAATTCGTTGCGGAGAAGCCGTCTTGCTTTATTTGTTTCGGCTAATTCCTGCTCGCAGCCGTTCGCATAATTGACAATATCCTCCTGCGAATATAAATTGTTATCGAGCAGTAAATTCTGTTCTTCAACCCGTCTGTCGAACTTGATCAGGTCTTCGGCAAGTAAGCGATACAACGCTGCATTTTCGTTTCTTCGGCCTTTTACATTACCGAGGATGAGAACAAAATTGACATATACGGTCTGATAATCCGAAAAGTATTCGGGTAAGATTTTCACTTCATCCTGCTCCGGATAATCTGCTCTTTCGGGTTTCCAATGTCCGTATATTCTGTTTTCTATTCTTTCGGGAGTGTAGTCATAGCCGAGTGTTTTCAGTCGCCTCGGTTTACTGAATCCCGGATGAGAAACAGTTGCATACTTGTGAGAAAAATCGAAGCTGTAGCCTCGTCTCTGCATCTCACGGTAGAACTGTTTAGGAACAACACTCGCCGCAATCGCTTCATCAATGTCCTGCTTGATGATTTGATTTTTGGTAGGCTCTCCGTTCTTTTCAGCTTTGTATTCCGTGTAGCACTGCTTAGGCTTCTGCGGCGATTCAATTACAGATAAGCCGTATTCACGGCACAGTTTGTCCGATACCTGCTGCATTTCCTTGTAATCAATTTTTGTTCTGTGATACTTCAGGCCGTCAACAAATGACACCGTATTCAGAACAAAATGATTGTGGATATGAGACTGCTTATCAAGATGTGTTGCGACCACAACCTGATATCGGTCTCCCCACAATTCTTCTGCAAGCCTGCACCCGATAAGGTGAGCTGTCTCGGCATCAACCTCGCCCTCGGCGAAGGATTGATAACCGTGATACGCTATCGTTCCGCTTAACTTTCTGAATGATTTTTTTACATTCATCATCTCGGTATCGGCGTTTTCGGGACTGCAGTTTATGCCGCTGACAAACTGTTTCTGCTCCGTTGCTTCACCGCGATTGACGTAATCGATAACAAGATTGAGGACATTTTCAGGCTTGTCCGTGTCAAGATTTGTTGCGATATTTTTACCAATAACGGTTTTATTTTTGTTTTCAGCGTACAGAATAACCTTGTGAACAGAGCCCTTGATTCGCCACAACGAAGTTACCGCCATCAGTAAATCACCTCCATAATTTTGCCGATAACCGACTGCAATTCGGTGTAGTTCTGACGGTATAAAGGTTCATCGACAAGCCCCGATGTGTTCGCCTTAACCGCTACCTGCTGAATGTTGATACCTATTCTGCGAAGCTGTGAAATGACCTCTTTCATGTCGGCAGAGGGCTGTTCTTTAAGCGGAACTCCCAATGCACATTCACGCAGATACGCTTCACGGTTAAGACCGCATTTGTCTGCTTTTCGCTCGATAGTATCCAATTCATTTTCACTTACTCTGATTGGAATCTGCTTTGTTCTTGTCCTCATTTTTTCTCCTTTCCACGGGGTTTTAGGGGTGCCCCTTAACAAGCTGACTTTTGTGGCTATCAAAAGGCGATGCTTGATAAGACGATACCGCGATTATCCCGTTAATTTGCTTCGTCATAGATTGCTCTTGCTTTCTGCTTCGGTATTACAAGATAGCGTCTGTTCTTGCCGCCGAAGCTGTGCTGAACCGTGTTCTTTCCGTCGCTACCTTTGATGAGTAAATTCTCTGCATCAAGTGCTTTCAACAATGCTTTTTCACCGATTGTAAATGATTCTCCCTGCTCACCGCAGAACCGTCTGACTTCCTTATGAGCGAGTGCGGAATGAAGATAAAAGTATTCATCGTCCTCGTATCCGATGCAGTTTGCAGGAGTGTAATCGTCAAAGGTTGCTCCGCATTTTTTGAGATTTATGCGTTCACTTTCAAGCATTGAAATCAGCTTGCATAAGAATTTATGAGCCGGCTGATCAACGATTGTCTGTGTCTCACGCCTGCCTGCATATCAATAAGAATGTCGGTAAACATACCGAGAAAATCATTTTTGCTTTCCTTATTGCAGACATTTTTGTCAACGAAAAAGTCGAGCATAAATTCATATCCCATATACAGAGACACGAGGTCATCAACAAGTCTGTCACGGATAATCATTTTCTTTTCGGCAAGTAATTTATTCAGCTTTAATCTTGTTTCATTGAATTTTTCACCGAGTAATTTTACAAACTTATCTTCATCTAAAAGATATTTTTTCTGTATCCATTCGGTGTAATTGAACATACACGCCGACAGTATTCCCTCGGAAGCATAGTGCTGATAGTAGGTAAGCATATCGTTGTTTATGCTTGCCGGAGTAAGCTCAAGCGGGATATATCTTGCCGTTCCGCTTTCGCCTACATCGGGTAAAAACTCTGCCGTAAATATTGCGTTGCCCTTCGGATACCGTGTCTGCATAAGTGTAGATTTTGAAGTGAGTCTTTGCCTTCCGCAGCGGTTTCCGAATGCACGGAGCAGTATCTAAATGATTCCCGTCATTGTATATTCATCGCTTTTCTGACTCGGATGAAAGTCATCAACAACAGTTAAAACATCCTTTAATGAACCCGTGTTGTAGATGATACTGTTTGCCGTATCACGGAACGAAAGAGGTAAATCCGTATTTGAAAACCTGCCGAAAAAGGAAAGTATCAGAGCCGCAAGCGTACTCTTTTTAGAGCCTGTTTTTCCGTAAAGCATCAATACTGTTTTCGGCTCGCACTGTGCTTCGTGAAGAAATGAATTGAGCGGCGAAAGGAACACAAACGATAAAAGCGGCTGCATAATTTCATTCGGAGCAACATTACAGATAAGCATGAAAATATCTGCATATTCCTTTTCGGTAAGCTCGTGTCTGCTGAACTGATAGCTTTGTAATTTACCCTCAAGGTGAACCTCGTTTTCGCTGTCACCGGGCATAAGGAAAACATACTCATCATTTTTCTTATACCAACCGGTGGTTGAATAATCCTCACTTTTCGGGGCATACTTACTTGTAGATTGAATTGCATAGCGTATTCTGTCCTTAATACCTCCGCCGGGAACAATGTTGCAGTCGAAGCTCCAATTCTGACGAACCCAAATCATTTTGTCAAAATCATCGTTTGTTACCGTTATTTCAGGCAAAGGATTTCCGTATGAGTCAAAGCCTGCAAGCTTAACCTTTGTGTTTGTATCGTATCCGTCAAAGGTTGTAACCTGCGAGCTGATATACGGAACGAAATTACACAGCTCAATAAATTCCGGCTCGTTCTTTTTCATAACATAAAATCCGAGTCGGTTTTCCTCTATTCCGTAAGGAAGAGGCAGTTCGATTTCATCGGGACTGTTAAACCTCATTGCTTTTTCACCTCCTTGTGTTTGTTATTTTTTGGTGCTACATGTGCTATATAGCACTTACAGCACTTAAATTTTTTTATAGACCAATAAGCAATCATTCCTTTACTTTGGATTTGTTTCCTGTCTCTTGGCGTTATCGCTGAGGGACTTTTTTTCATTGTTATCACGTCCTTTCCGAAAAATGTGTCGCAGTATTCTTTTTACAAAACACCTCCTTAAAATTCATCTCAGGCTGCTGTTAAAAACATGCCTTTTTGGTGCCGATTTCGGCGATTTTTTCCTCTGTAAGCCGTTTATTTTTCAAGGGAATATACTTTCATTGGCATGAGGTTAAAACGCTCAAAACAGGCTTTTGATGAAAAAAACAGCCGCCACCGCTTTTGTCTGATGAGAAGTGGTCCGGGCTATTTTAGCCCACCACTTTTAAGTTGAATAATTTGCTGTTACACCCTTAACATTCCTGCAGGTAATCCTCATATTTCTATAGGCACTGTGCAGTTTCCGGATATTTCAATTCAGAACGCTCCGCTGCCTTGCGGCAGTATCATGGCGGGTTGTGTGATAAGGACGGTCATTCAGTTGTAAAGTGCCTTCACTTATTGGGACAAAAATGGTCTGAAAAGTGCAGTGTTTCTCTGAATGTTTACAATTTGTTTACGATTTCATGAGTTTTCAACAGAAAACTATTGTTTAAGGTGGTTTATGAAACATCGCCGTATTTGTTACAGCCCCCGGCGGCGCAAAAAGGGTGCAGTTATCCCGTACTCTTTTTGCAGGGGAGATCCGGAGTAACCTCTCAGCATAGATACCGAGACTCTTTTCCACGGTAAAGAGGCATCATATATAGCGTAGTGGGTATCAATTTCCAACCCATAACGACCATATCCCGGATTCGCACCGGGCCGTTCTTCACGGAAGTATCATTATCCCCGTCTTCATTAGTGTCATGGCTTGCGAAGCATGCTGTCATTTCGCTTCGTCCAAACGCACATAACTGATCGCTCGCTCCTTTCGGAGGTCATGGCGGCTGTGCCTGGCAGCTCGGCTAACCGGGGTCTACCTCGGGATCCCCTATGTTCAGTTGTCAAGGTGCATCGAGAGAATTTATCCCCCCACTTTATATCGGAAATTTTTTGGGGAATTCACAACCTCGGGATTCCGTTGTTTACAAAATGTTTACATTTTGTGGAACACGAGGAAATCCTCTCTACTTTATTACTGGACATTTTTTGATCCTCGTACGAAAGATTTTTCGATATTTTCAGTTTTTTTTACTTAATATTTCAATTTGGAACGCTCCGTTGCCTTGCGGCAGTATCATGGCGAGATGTGTGTTAATGACGGTCATTAAGTTTTCTATTGATATTGGTGATAAAAAGCATAAAAAAAACAGCCGGACATAAGAATCCGGAAGTAGCAATAATATACAAACTACCTCTGAATTTTTATGTCCGACTATTTGGTATTACGAGATCACAATAAGTGTGAATAACTTAAGTGTAAACCTCTGAATTTGTGAAAATAATTAAATTGGAAACTTGATATTTGGTGCAGTTTATGATATGATAATGCCAATGATAGCTATGGAGGTGCAGTTATGGAGCGAAATGCACTGCAAACGCTGATAGAATGGAAGAATAATAAACGCAGAAAGCCTCTGATTGTATGGGGTGCCCGTCAGGTTGGCAAGACTTATCTTGTTAAAGATTTATTTGCCGAAAGTTATTATAAGGGCAGCTATATTTATGTTGACTGCAAAAAAGAAGATGAAATTCGTGCTTTTTGTGCGGATACTGCCAATGCCGAAAAAATTATTGAATATATTTCTCTCTTTTTCGGAAAGCAGATTGACGAAAACACACTTCTGATTTTTGACGAGGTGCAGGAGTGCCCTAACATAGTTTCAGCACTGAAATACTTTTGTCAGGATTTCAGGCAGATTCCCGTAATTGCCACCGGCTCTATGGTTCGTATTAAAATTCAGCGAGAAACCCACAAAAGGGGAGCGGGAGATAACGAAAAATTCCTTTTCCCTGTCGGCAAAATCAATCAGATGACGGTTTATCCGATGACCTTCGATGAGTTTCTGATGAACAGCAACCGTATGCTTTACAACAAGGTGAAAGTGGCTTACGAAAAGAAAAAGCCCCTCGAAAACGGATTCCACGAGATGGCTATGGAGCAGATATACAGATACCTGCTTGTCGGCGGTATGCCCGAAGCTGTCGAAGCATATATCGACGGTGATAACCTTCTCGAGTCAAGAGAAATACTTAAGGTTCTCTATGACAATTATCTATCCGATATGGAATTGTATCAGGCAAGTCAGGAAGCGATGCTCCGCTCCCGTGCACTGTATCAGAATATATATAAGGAACTCAATAAGGAGTCCAAGAACTTCTCTCCGGGACTTATTGAAGAAAAAAGCAGAACAAGGGATTATGCGACATCCATTCAGTGGCTTACAATGGCGCATGTTATCAATCAGTCCTATCAGTTGAAAGAGCATATCACAATGCCACTTATGCAGGATAATGACAGTAACTTCCGTCTGTTCCTCGGTGACATCGGAATGTTTTCCTATCAGAGCGGAATCAATGCGGCATCTTTTGTTTCGAGCGAAAGAGAGAACACTCTTTCCGGCATATTCTTTGAGAACTTTGTAGCAAATGAACTGATCGCCAAAGAGCATAAACTTTTCTATTGGCGCGGTAAATCTTCCGCCGAGCTTGAATTTATCATTGAGTCAGACAATAAGCTCTATCCGATAGATGTAAAAAAAGGCAGAGGTACGCTGAACTCACTTCAAAAGTTTTCAAATCATAACAAATTTGAGTACGCTATTAAAGTGTCAAAAAACAACTACGGGTATGATGCCGAACAGAAGCTTCTGACGCTTCCGTTCTATTTCTTCCCGTTCGCGGCAAAAGACCTTGCCGAAGGGAAAATGACCGTGTGAACAGATTACACATAAAGACAGAATCGAACTGACAACATTAGCCTTAGGAGAGCCCCCCGAATGGCTAAAGCACGTTAAATTTAGCACAATCTTTTATAAGCATTTATGATTAAAAAAATGATTTAAAATCAATCTTTTATAATCAGAATAAAACTATATAATATCCACTGAATAACCCCAAAGCCCGCATAACACTGTACTTTACAAGC
>JAKSQO010000012.1 GCA_024404095.1 Clostridia bacterium
AAATGCTTGTAAAGTACAGTGTTATGCGGGCTTTGGGGTTATTCAGTGGATATTAGTTAAAAAAGCGTGGAATGAGTATTCACAAAATGTCAAATAAACAGCCAAACGGAGCGGGTAGAGAACCGCTCCGTTTCAGCTTCTTGACATTATTTACTGACTTCGTCAGCCGTCCTGTTCAAGTCCCATTGTAATGAAAACAGCCGCCACAAACGTGACAGCTGTTTTTGGTGCAGAAGAAGGGACTTGAACCCTCATGAACTTGCATTCACTAGAACCTGAATCTAGCGCGTCTGCCGATTCCGCCACTTCTGCGTATTGACTCTGAATTTTACACGGCGAGTCTTACCGAGGCAGGCAACTAAGCTGATCTGCAAATCCGTAATTTTTACACGGTCGGATACACCGAGGCGGGCACGCATACAATGCACGCTAATCCGCATAACGAAATTATATCACATAACTTTGAATTGTCAAGAGAAAAGTGAAGCATTTATGCAAATAAAACGGTGCCGTTGTGACACCGTTTCATTTTATAATGTTTTATATGCGTCTATTATTTCTTCTTTGTAAGTATCAAGTCCGTAATACTTCAATGCATTTTCTCTGTTGCTGTCTGCGCAGGGAAAGCTATCTCTGACTCTGAATGCTTCGGAGAGCTTGTCCTTTAAATCGTCGGAGTTTTTATTCTCAAACCACAGCATCTCTATTCTGTCGCCTGCATAGGTGCGCTGACCTGAACAGTCGCTTGCGACAACAACCTTACCGCAGTATGCCTCCTCTATGATTGCCGAGCAGGCACCCTCGCTTCGTGAAGGGGAGAGGCAGACGTCGGCGGCACGGTAGTAGGATGCGATATCGTTTCTCGGCGGCAGGAGCTTTATCCATTCGGGAAAGCTTCCGTTGAACTGCTCAGTAAGCGATTTCGTGATTTCCTCGCGGTGAGTTGTCACAACAATGGCAAGATATGCATTACAGCTTTCGCGGAGCTTGCTGACAGCGTCGACGGCAATGTCAATTCCTTTTATTTTATAATTGTATCCGACCATCAGACATAGCAGACCGTCATCTGTACCGATAATATCCTTGCGGTTCAGATTTTCGTATGTATCAAGCCGCTCAAATGCAATCGGATTGAGAATTACGTTTTTTCTGCAAGACGGATAATTCACACTGCACTCGTCCGCCATAGCGGGGGCAATGCAGATGAAAGACCAGTTTCTGTAAAACAGTTTGCCTAAGTTGATTTTTATGGGATTGAAATGTCCGTATGCGCTTCGGTAGTGCTTTATAATTCTGACCTTTTTTCCAAGAGCGGCAAGGCCGATACAGATATCGGTTTTCATATCCGTAAAGTGGACGTGAACTATATCAACCTTTTCTTCCGTAATAATTTTACGGAAAAGCTTGATTTTTTTAAGCGGACTTTCTTCGTAAATATAAACAGGATGCTCCTGTTTTAAATCATCAACCCATTTGTTTTTTCTTTGAAGATTACGGTCGGTAAAAGCATAAATGTTTTTACCGTTTTCGTTCTTTAAAGCTGAGTCAATCGCATTAAGCTCTGCTATAAAATTTCCGCTGACAGTTGAGGCAAAATCGCAGATGTGCAATACATTCATTGCATTACCTCCGTTGATTTATTTCTGCTCGCTGTTTACCTGCTCAATGATTTCAGCAACGTAATCGGCATAGATGTGACCGATAAAGTCTGCACCCTCACCGTAGGTGGGATGAACACCGTCGGCTGAGAAGGTCTGCCAGTCTGTGTTTACGCAGGCGGCTGCAAGGATTCCGTCAAGAGGGATGTAGAGGTCAGCGTATTCGCGTGCAAGCTTGCGTGTAATCTGCACCTTCGGGTCAAGGTCTTCACGGAAAAATTCTTTGTCGGCGGCGGGGAGAAGGAACTGCTCAATCATAACGATTTTTGCATTTGTCTTTGTCTTGATTGCTTCAAGAACTGTGCGGTAGTTCTCTTCAAACTTAGCGTTGTCAATCCAGCTCTTGTCAGCCGCATGGTGCCATGTGTCATTTACACCGATGAGAATTGAAACGATGTCGGGCTGAATGTCAATGAAATCGGACTCAAGTCTGTTGACAAGGTCGATTGTCTGATTGCCGCTGATTCCGAGGTCGATAAACTCAAAATCCATTCCGTCAAAATACTCTTTTATGTACTTTGCGGCATACTTCGGATAGCCGTTCCCGAGGTCGTGATAGTCCTCACGGTTGCGGTCTGCATCTGTTATGCTGTCGCCCTGAAATAATATTTTCATAATAAGTCCTCCAGATTGTTAATTTCAATTATATCTGAAAATTCATCGCTTCCGCAGACGGAAACAAAAAATTTATCAAATTCAAAAGTGTTAAAGCTTTTGCCGTATTTTGTAAAGCGTTTTTCTGTGCTGTCAAACGAAAAGCTGTTCAGAAGCTGAATACCTCTGCCGTCACATTTCGCAGCGGCTTCCTTAAGCGTCCATATGCGTGTGAACTCACGGGCTTTATCGGACGAGGAGAGGATGATGCTTTTTTCTTCATCCGAGCAGACACGGTTCATTATTTTTTCGTTGAAATCCCCGATATCCTGAATGTCAATTCCGACAGGGGAGCGGCTGACGGCAACGGCAACTCCCACACGGCAATGAGTTATATTAAAATGTATATCCTGTCCTTTGATGTACGGCTTGCCGTGTTCGCCTGTCTCAAGCTGAAAGCTTTTTATGCCGTATTGGCTTAATGCGTGTTTTAAAATTAAATATGATACAATGCAGTTTTCTCTGTCTCTTTTCTGACGGAGTCTGCTGAGTTTTTCCGCACGCTCGTCAGGGAGATATTCTGCATATTTTTCAATGTCTGATGACTGATAATTTCTGAAAAGATAAATCATACTATTCACTCTTTGTATCGTAGGTTTCAACAAACGAATGAAGCTCGCCGCCGTCACACTCACGGTAGCCGATAATTGTTGCAAGGTTGACGTTGTGAATGCTTCGGAAAATGTTCATATCGACATTATCATTGTCAGCTTTAAGCTTTTTTATAAGCTCCTTTACAACCTGACGCTTTGAACCGTCACAGGTTTCTGCGTTCTGCATTGTTACACTGCACGCACAGCGGAGAAAATGCAGGTCATTATATCTTGCCCATGAAATGATTTCACGCTCACGCACCATATAAAGCGGACGGATAAGCTCCATGCCTTCAAAGTTTGTGCTTTTGAGCTTTGGCATCATCGTTTTGATTTCCGCACCGTAAAGCATACTCATAAGCGTTGTTTCTATTGCGTCGTCAAAGTGGTGACCGAGGGCGATCTTATTGCAGCCCATCTCCTGTGCCTGCTTATAAAGATATCCGCGGCGCATACGGGCGCAGAGATAGCACGGTGAAGCTCCGCCTGCGGCATCAACATTGTGGAAAATCGGTGCATCAAACATTGTCAGAGGAATGTTGAGCGTTTTTGCGTTTTCAATAATCTTCTGCCTGTTCTCGGGAGAATACCCGGGGTCCATTGACAGGTATTCAACGTGAAATTCAAAGTCGCTGTATTTCTGAAGATGCTGCATACATACGGCGAGAAGCATTGAGTCCTTGCCGCCCGAAATGCAGACGGCAATTTTATCGCCGGGCTTTATAAGCTCATAGTCCTTGATTGCGGCGACAAAGTTGTTCCATATTGTTTTTCTGTATTTTTTTATAATGCTTCTTTCAATAAGCTGATGCTGTTCCATAATTCTCTCCAAAACAAGTATAAGTGTATTTTATCATTACTTATGTTAATTTACAACATTGTTGTAAAAAGTTTTAGGTTGAAAAATGAGTTTTTTTAATGTATAATGTCGCTATATGTTAAATGGGCGGTATGTGCCCTATGGAGTTGATTATTTGAACGAACTTAAAAATTACAAGGTTATGCCTACCGTTGCGCTCAGAGGACTTGTTGTGTTCCCCGGAATGTCATTGAATTTTGACGTCGGCAGAGCACGTTCGATTGACGCGATTAAGGCGGCGATGGCTGATAACCGTGAAATATTTCTTGTTGCTCAGAGGGATATCCGTGATGACGAGCCGAATTTTGACCAGCTTTACAAAATCGGAACGGTTGCGAAAATCACGCATATTCTTCGTATGCCCAACAGCGATACAATCAGAATTTCAGTTGAGGGTCTTTACAGAGCTTCGCTTGTGGATATTCTTCAGGCTGAGCCGTATCTGATTACCGATGTTAAGATGAGAAAAACTCCGTCAGTCAAGGCGGAGGATATGGCATACGCAACTGCGCTTGTACGTCAGACAAAGGATTATTTTGAGGATTACACCGAGGTTGCTCCGCAGATGCCGGGTGACGTTCTGCTTGAGGTGCTTGAAAAGAACGATGCAGGCGAGCTTGCTGACTATATCGGCGGAAATATAATGCTTGAATATAAAAAGCGTCAGCAGATTCTTGCTGAAATCAATCCGATAAAACGTCTTGAAAAGGTTTGCAGTATTCTTGCAAGCGAGGGCGACCTGATGCGCCTTGAAAATGAAATCAATCAGAAGGTGCAGGAAAATATTGACAAGGGTCAGCGTGAATATTATCTTCATGAACAGATGAAGATGATTTCCGAAGAGCTTAATGACGGACTTTCTCCGCAGGAGGAGTGCGACGAGCTTCGTGAAAAGGTGAAGTCTCTCTCACTCAGTGAGGAGAGCGAGACGAAGCTTCTTAAGGAATGCGCAAGACTTGAAAAAATGTCTCCGACCTCGCCCGAGGCGACTGTCAGCCGTGTGTATATTGAAACCTGTGTCGAGCTTCCGTGGAACAATATGACAACGGATAACCTTAATCTTGCAAACGCAAGAAAGGTGCTCGATCGCGACCATTACGGACTTGATAAGGTTAAGGAGAGAATTATAGAGGCTCTTGCTGTACGCAAGCTCTCCGAGGGCGGTTACGGACAGACACTCTGTCTTGTCGGCCCTCCGGGTGTCGGCAAAACCTCAATTGCGAAGAGTGTTGCGGCGGCGATGAATCGTAAATTTGCCCGTGTTTCTCTCGGTGGTGTCAGCGATGAGGCTGAAATCAGAGGTCACAGAAAAACCTATATCGGCTCAATGCCCGGCAGAATTATTGCCGCGGTCAAATCGGCAGGCACAAGAAATCCGATAATTCTGCTTGACGAGATTGACAAGCTCGGCAGAGATTATAAGGGTGACCCTGCTTCGGCACTTCTTGAGGTGCTTGACGGTGAGCAGAACGGCACTTTTACAGATCATTATATTGACCTGCCGTTTGACCTGAGCAAGGTTATGTTCATCACAACGGCTAACGATAAATCTACAATTCCCGCTCCGCTCCTTGACCGTATGGAGGTTATTGAGCTTGCGAGCTACACACACGAGGAAAAATTCAATATAGCAAAGAAGCATCTTGTTCCCAAGCAGGTCAAGCTGCACGGACTTGATGCAAAGACATTTAAAATCAGCGACAAGGCTCTGCGTGATGTTATTGACGGTTATACCCGTGAGGCAGGCGTTAGACGGCTTGAACAGGAAATTGCCGCTCTGTGCCGTAAGGGTGCGGCAAAGCTTGTCAGCGGTGAAGCTGAAAAGATGAACATTAAACAGAACGAGCTTGAAGAACTTCTCGGACCTAAAAAGTTTATTCCCGATACGATTGACGAGAGCGCACTTGTCGGTGTTGTCAACGGACTTGCGTGGACAAGTGTCGGCGGCGAAATGCTTCAGGTTGAGGTTGCTGTGCTTGAGGGCACAGGCAAGGTTGAGCTTACAGGCTCGCTCGGTGATGTTATGAAGGAATCTGCAATGGCGGCGGTAAGCTTTGTCAGAAGCCGTGCGGAGAAATACGGAATCAATCCGAAATTCTACAAGGAAAAGGATATTCACATCCATGTTCCCGAGGGTGCTGTTCCGAAGGACGGCCCGTCGGCAGGTGTGACAATGGCAACGGCTCTGATTTCCGCTCTGTCAGATACACCTGTTGACCAGTTTGTTGCCATGACAGGTGAGATTTCACTCACGGGTCGAGTGCTTCCTATCGGCGGACTTCGTGAAAAGACGATGGCGGCATACAGAATGGGTATTAAAAAGGTTATTATCCCGAAAAAGAATCTGCCCGACCTTGCCGAGGTTGACGCAAAGGTAAAGGAAGCAATCGAATTTGTTTCCGCTTCCAAGCTTGATGATGTGTTTGACAATGCACTTATCAGAAGCGAGCAGGAGAAAAAGGCTGTTGCGGCAATGGCTCAGAAGCATGAGCACAGCTTTAATGCGGTCAGAATCTGACGGAGGTTATTATGAGATTTGACAAAGCACAGTTTGAAACTTCATACGGTACTTCAGCTCAGCTGCCTGAGTCAACGGAGATGGAAATTGCATTTGCAGGACGTTCAAATGTAGGCAAGTCCTCAATGCTTAACAAGGTTCTCAACAGAAAAAATCTTGCGAGAGTAAGCTCTGTTCCGGGCAAGACGGTTACAATCAATTTTTTTGAATGCGACGGAATAAAGCTCGTTGACCTGCCCGGTTACGGCTATGCAAAGGTTAATTTTAACGAGAAAAAGCGTTGGGCTGACCTCATGGAGGGCTACTTCAAGTCGGACAGAAATATCCGTCTTGTGGTTCAGCTGACGGATATGCGCCATCCCGTTACCAAGGATGACCTCGATATGATGCGTTTTCTTCAGGCGGTCGGTTATCCGTTCATTGTGGTTATGACAAAGAGCGATAAGCTCAATAAGACCGAGCGTGCAAACAGACTTGAAGCGATTAAGCAGGAGCTTGCGGAGTTCGGCGATATTGAAACAATTCCGTTTTCCGCCTCAAACGGCGAGGGTGCGGACAGGATAAGACAGGCTATCGAGAATGCGGTGAAATGATTTTTAACCGTGCCGATGACCGAATAAAATATTTAATTTGGCTGTAAGGTTGAACAGCCGTGTTTATAACAAAAATATACTCAAATAAATTTACTGATTTTTGAATTTTATGTTGACAAAACTGATAAATCAATATATAATATCAAAGCATGACATTTGAGGTGAAAGGTGACTTATGTTTTTTATTGAGCTTGAACCTGTCTTTAATAACGAGGGCCTGACCAAGCCTTTGGATTTTAGCCTTGATTTAAATGATGTGGAGTACAACGGAGGGTTTCCATTCAAGACCCCTGTGTGCATCAAGGGTGAGGTTAAAAACTCAACGGGCATTGTTACCGTATCCGCAAAGGCGGAGTTTACCTTGAATCTTACCTGCGACAGATGCGCTGTCAGCTTTGACCGCACGTTTTCTGTACCTTGCGAGCACGTTCTGGTTACCGAAGTCAATGACGAAAACAATGATGAGCTTATTATTGTTGAATCGCTTCACTATGACCTTGAACCGCTTATCAGGGAGGATGTTTTATTAAGCCTTCCGTCCAAGGTTCTGTGCAGGGAAGACTGCCTCGGTATGTGTTACCGATGCGGCAAAGACCTTAACGACGGTCCCTGCGACTGTGAAAAGGAATATGACCCGAGATGGGACGTTCTGACACAGCTGCTTGACGATTGACCGCTGAACAAGTAATTTTTATTTTTTGAATATTTTATAGGAGGCACTTAAAATGGCAGTACCAAAGAGAAGAGTTTCTAAGGAAAGAAGAGACAAGAGACGTTCAAACGTATGGAAGATGGAAGCACCTGAACTCGTAAAGTGCTCACAGTGCGGCGAGTATAAGAGAGCTCACAGAGTATGCTCATCCTGCGGCTATTACAACGGCAAGCTCGTTGTAAAGAAGGATGCATAAGTTCTTTCTGAAAATGTAACGGAGAAGGTAGAGATGGACCGTACAGTCCGTTCTCTGCCTTTTTGACTTTTTAAAGAGGTGATTTTGTGGCAGTTAAAATTAAATCCGTTGTACCGCATTCTCCTGCGGCACGTCACTTTATCAAGGCTGACAGTAAGCTGATTTCCGTTAACGGCCACGAAATCCGTGATGTTCTTGATTATCAGTTCTATATTGACGATGATGTTCTTGAGCTTCTGATAGAAAAGCCTAACGGTCACCGCAGAACGGTCAAGCTGAAAAACTGCGGCGGCGAAACAGGTCTTGAATTTGAAACATATCTTATGGATAAGCAGAGAAGCTGTGCAAATAACTGCATTTTCTGCTTCATTGACCAGATGCCCGAGGGTCTGCGTGATACGCTGTATTTCAAGGACGATGACGCGCGTCTTTCGTTTCTGTTCGGCAATTATATTACGCTTACCAACCTCGGTGAAAAGGACATTGACCGCATAATTGAAATGCACATCAGTCCTGTGAACATCTCGGTTCACACCATGAATCCCGAGCTTCGTGTAAAAATGATGAAAAACAACCGTGCAGGCAAGGTGCTCGGTTATATCAAAAAGCTTGCCGACGCAGGTATCAGGCTTAACACTCAGCTTGTGCTGTGCCCGGGGTACAATGACGGCGAGGAGCTGACCTATTCATTGCAGGAGCTTGGCAAGCTTTATCCTGCCGTGCAGAGCATTGCGGCGGTTCCCGTGGGACTTACCTGCTACCGAAGCGGTCTTGAAAAGCTCAATCCGTTCACAAAAGAGCAATCTTTGGACGTTATTTCACGAATAGATAGTTACAATTCCGAATTTTTGTGCTATAATAATACGAATATAGCTTTTGCGGCTGATGAATTTTATCTGAATGCAGGCCTGCCGATGCCTGAGTGTGAGCGATATGGCGATTTTGTTCAGCTCGAAAACGGTGTCGGTATGTGGTCGCTTCTGAAAAGTGAGTTTGAAAACGCACTCAGCGACCTGCCCGAGGGATACGCTCTCCAAAAAGAGAGAAGAATAACTATGGCAACAGGTGTTGCCGCTTACGAGCTGATAAAATACATCGCTTCAAAAACAGAAGAAAAGGTAAAAAATATTCATATAAACGTAGTTAAAATCGAAAATCATCTTTTCGGTAAGACCATTACTGTTGCAGGACTTCTCTGCGGCAAGGATATTGCGGACGGACTTAACGGCATTAAGCTTTATGACGAGTTGCTTATTCCTGCCGTGACACTCCGGCACGAGGGTGACCTGTTCCTTGACGATATGAGCGTTGATGAGTTAAGCGAAAAGCTCGGCGTTAAGGTTACACCCGTTGAAAGTGACGGCTATGTCCTGCTTGAAAAAATATTGAATAATAATTGATAAAAAATAAAGGGGGTAGAAAATATGTCCAGACCTGTTGTTGCGGTTGTCGGCAGACCGAATGTCGGCAAATCAACTCTTTTTAACAAGCTCTGCGGTCAGCGACTTTCGATTGTTGACGATACGCCGGGCGTTACCCGTGACAGAATATACGGTGACTGCGAATGGCTGAACCATAATTTTCTGCTTGTTGATACAGGCGGTATTGAACCGTATTCAGATGACATTATTTTATCTCAGATGCGCCGTCAGGCTCAGCTTGCCATTGACAGCGCAGATGTAATAATTCTTGTTACAGATATGAGAACAGGTGTTGTTGCAACCGATGAAGAGGTTGCTTCAATGCTTCAGAAGAGCGGTAAGCCTATCGTGCTTTGCGTAAACAAGTGCGATAAAGTCGGTGAACCGCCGATGGAATTTTACGAATTCTACAACCTCGGTCTCGGTGAGCCGATTCAGGTTTCTGCCGTTCACGGTCACGGAACAGGTGACCTGCTTGACGAGGTTATCAAATACTTCCCCGAAGAGGATAAGGAAGAAATTGACGACGATACAATCAAGGTTGCGATTATCGGTAAGCCGAATGTCGGCAAGTCTTCTCTTGTAAATGCCATAGCAGGCGAGGAGAGAGTGATTGTTTCAAATATCGCAGGCACAACCCGTGACGCGACAGACACGCTTATCGAAAACAAGCACGGTAAGTTTATTTTTATTGATACCGCAGGTATCAGACGTAAGAGCAAGATTGACGAGGCTATTGAAAAGTACAGCGTTATCAGAGCGAGAATGGCTGTTGAGCGTGCGACCGTGTGCGTTATTATGATAGACGCAAAGGAAGGCTTCACAGAGCAGGATTCAAAGGTTGCAGGTATTGCGCACGACCTCGGAAAGGCTTGCATTATTGCGGTCAACAAGTGGGATATCGTTGAGAAGGACGGCAAGACAATGGACGCTTACCGTAAAAAGCTGATGAACGATTTCTCGTTTATGTCATATGCCCCGATTATCTTTATTTCGGCAAAGACAGGTCAGCGACTTGACAGACTTTTTGAGCTTATTAAGTTTGTTGACAGTCAGAACGCAATGAGAATTTCCACAGGTAAGCTCAATGACGTTCTTGCTGAGGCTACCGCAAGGGTTCAGCCTCCGACAGATAAGGGCAGAAGACTTAAGATTTATTATATGACTCAGGCCTCAACACGTCCGCCGACATTTGTCTGCTTTGTCAACCGTAAGGATTTATTCCATTACAGCTATCAGCGATACATCGACAATCAGATTCGTGAGGTTTTCGGACTTGAGGGTACGCCCACACAGATGATAATCCGTGAGCGTGAGTCGAACAAAAAGGACTAATAAATGGTTATTTTAGGAATTGACCCCGGGTATGCGATAGTCGGCTACGGTCTGATTGATTATACAAACAATCACTTCACCGTGCTTGACTACGGTGCAATCACAACGCCTGCGGGAATGGATTTCAACCGCAGACTTGAAATTATTCACGATGAGCTTGAACTGATTATTTTAAAGCACAAGCCCGACTGCATGGCGATTGAAAAGCTGTTCTACAACACCAACGCAAAGACGGTTATTGACGTTGCGCAGGCGAGGGGAGTTATACTTTTGACGGCGCAGAAGCACGGACTTAAGGTTTCGGAGTACACTCCGCTTCAGGTTAAGCAGAGTGTTGTCGGCTACGGCCGTGCCGAGAAAAAGCAGGTGCAGGAAATGATGCGCATTATGCTTAAGCTCGAAAAGGTTCCGAAGCCCGACGATACCGCCGACGCGCTTGCTATGGCTATCTGCCATGCGCACTCCAGCGGTTCTCTTGTAGGAAAGCTGAAAAAGTATTACTGAAAATAAGGTGATAAGATGATTTATTCTCTTACAGGCGAAATAATTGCCGTTGAGCCGAACGGTTTTGCGATTCAGTGCGGCGGAGTTGCGTTTTTCTGCTTCTCCACAATGAACACAATGACAAAAATCGGAATGAAGGGCACAAAGGCTACTGTATATACTTATCTTAATGTGCGTGAGGACGCAATGGAGCTTTACGGCTTTGCAACTCAGAACGAGCTTGACGCTTACAAGCAGCTGATAACCGTATCGGGTGTCGGACCCAAGGCGGCGCTTGCGATTCTTTCCGTACTCACTCCCGATAAGCTGGCACTCAGCATTGCTTCGGGTGATGTTAAGGCTATCACAAAGGCTCAGGGCGTAGGAGCGAAGATTGCTCAGCGCATTGTACTTGAGCTTAAAAATAAATTTTCAACCGACCTCACGCAGGAACAGTCCGAGATTGTGTCGGCTGTGCAGAATGTTACAAATGACGAATGCAACGATGCGATTGAGGCTCTTATTTCAATGGGTTACAGCCGTTCGGAAGCGGCGGTTGCAATCGGCAAGCTCGATAAATCTCTTCCGGCAGGCGAGCTTATCAGACTTGCGCTTAAATCTCTTATTTAAGGAGGGAGCAGAATGACAGAACCCGATTTTGAAAACAGAATAGTTGCTCCCGAATATATGGATATGGAGGATTCTGACGTTGAGCGTCAGCTCCGTCCGAAAACTCTCAGCGAATACATCGGTCAGTCAAAGGTTAAGGAAAACCTTTCAATTTACATTGAAGCGGCTAAAAATCGCGGCGAAGCCCTTGACCACGTTCTTCTCTACGGCCCTCCGGGTCTCGGTAAAACAACGCTTGCAGGCATTATTGCCAACGAGATGGGTGTTAATTTCCGTGTTACCTCAGGCCCTGCTATTGAAAAGCCGAAGGATCTGGCGGCACTTCTTACCAATTTGAGCGAGGGTGACGTGCTTTTTATTGACGAAATTCACCGCATGAACCGAAGCGTTGAGGA
The DNA here is from genome assembly GCA_024404095.1 of Clostridia bacterium. Classification (GTDB taxonomy): domain Bacteria; phylum Bacillota; class Clostridia; order Oscillospirales; family Acutalibacteraceae; genus CAG-488. The sequence goes on from JAKSQO010000012.1 coordinate 12,048, forward strand.
GGTTCTCTATCCTGCAATGGAGGACAACGCGCTTGATATTATTATCGGTCAGGGCCCGTCGGCACGAAGCATCAGAATTGACCTTCCTCACTTCACGCTTGTCGGTGCAACAACACGTGCGGGACAGCTCAGCGCACCTCTGCGTGACCGTTTCGGTGTTATCGCCAGACTTGAGCTTTACACAGCTGACGAGCTCAGCCGTATCGTAAAGCGAAGCGCAGGAATACTTGATATTGAAATCGAGGACGGCGGTGCGCTGCAGATTGCTTCACGTTCACGAGGCACACCTCGAATTGCCAACCGTCTTTTAAAGAGAACACGTGACTTTGCACAGGTTCTCGACAACGGAATTATTACAAAGGACAGCGCAGACAATGCGCTCAACAGACTGGAGATTGACCCGTTGGGTCTTGATTCGATAGACAGACTGCTTCTGACAGCGATGATACGCAACTATAACGGCGGCCCTGTCGGTCTTGAAACGATAGCGGCGGCAATCGGTGAGGAAGCGATAACTATCGAAGATGTTTATGAACCGTATCTTATGCAGATAGGTTTCCTCTCACGCACACCGCGCGGACGGATGGTTACGCCTGCAGGCTATGCACATCTCGGATTGCCTATGCCTTCGCAGACAGGTGCGGTAAACAATCCTGTTCCATTGGAACAGCAGAAATTTGATTTATAAGGAGTATTATTATGGGCAGATTATTTGGTACAGACGGCGCAAGAGGCGTTGCCAACTCAGAACTTACCTGTGAGCTTGCTATGCAGATCGGCCGTGCGGCGGCAATGGTTCTGATTGATGAAAACAAAAAAAGACCCCGTGTCATGATAGGTATGGACACCCGAATCTCTTCAAATATGCTTTGCTCCGCAATTACAGCAGGTCTTTGCTCTGTCGGCGCAGATGTTATGCAGCTCGGTGTTCTTCCCACCCCCGCAGTAGCATTCCTTGTTAAAAAATATAAATATGATGCGGCTGTTATGATTACAGCTTCGCACAACCCCTGTGAATACAACGGTATCAAGATTTTCCAGGCTGACGGCTACAAGCTTCCTGATGAGCTTGAGGAAAAAATCGAGGCTATCATTCTTGACGGTGTAACAGTTCCTCCTGTTAAAATCGGTGCTGATGTCGGCCGTATCCGTTCATCTGAGATGCCGATGTTTGACTACACACGTCATCTTATTGAAACAGTTGACGGCATTGACTTCAAGGGCTATAAGGTTGCTCTTGACTGCGCTAACGGTGCGGCAAGCGTTACAGCTCCCGACCTCTTTACTGAGCTCGGCGTTGACTGTCACATCAAGTCATCAATGCCCAACGGTATCAACATTAACCGTAAGTGCGGTTCAACCTGCCTTGACGGTCTTCAGAGATACGTTAAGGAATACAAGTGTGACGTTGGTTTTGCTTTTGACGGTGACGCTGACAGAATGCTTGCCGTTGACGAAAACGGCGATATTGTAGACGGCGATAAGATTATCGCAATCTGCGCAAAGGATATGAAAAACAGAGGTATCCTCACAAACGATACAGCTGTTGTTACGGTAATGAGTAATATGGGCTTCTTCGAGTTCGCAGAGAAGAATGGTATCAAGACCGAAAAGACAAAGGTCGGCGACAGATATGTTCTTGAAAATATGAAGGAGCATAATCATAAAATCGGCGGTGAGCAGTCAGGCCACGTTATTTTCTTCGACTATGCGTCAACAGGTGACGGACAGCTTACAGCTATTCAGCTTCTCGCGGTTATGAAGCGCACAGGCAAAAAGCTCTCTGAGCTTGCCGCTGAAATGGAAGTTTTCCCGCAGGTGCTTATCAACGTGCGTGTTTCTCAGATGGGTAAGGCTCGCTACGATAAGGATGAGGAAATCAAAAAGGCTGTCGCAAGCGCTGAAAAGGAGCTTGGCACTTCGGGCAGAGTTCTTGTCCGTGTTTCGGGCACAGAGCCGCTTGTTCGAGTAATGCTCGAGGGCAGGGATAAGGATAAGATTCAGGTTCTTGCCGAAGAAATTGCGGAAGTTGTTAAGGAAAGACTGATATAAAATAAGTGCGCAAAGCCTCCCTTTTTACCGAGGGAGGCAGTGCGCTGTAATAGAAACAATGGATTCAGAAGATTACGGAGGGTATTGAAATGAGAATTGCCGACGGCTGGAAGGATTATGAACTGCTTGACTGTTCAGACGGTGAGCGTCTTGAACGGTGGGGCAATGTTATACTTATCAGACCTGACCCTCAGGTAATATGGAAAACTCCGAAGAAGCACCCGATGTGGAAAAACGCTCACGCTCGCTATCGCCGTTCCTCGACAGGCGGCGGACATTGGGAGGTGCTTAAAAAGACTCCCGACGCGTGGCGCATTGATTACGGCGACCTTAAGTTTAACGTAAAGACAATGGGCTTCAAGCACACGGGACTTTTCCCTGAGCAGGCTGTCAACTGGGATTACACAATGGAGCTTATCCGCAAGGCAGGCAGACCGATAAAGGTGCTCAACCTCTTCGGATATACAGGCGGTGCAACCGTTGCCTGTCTTAAGGCAGGGGCACAGGTTGTTCACGTTGACGCTTCAAAGGGCATGGTCGCATGGGGCAAGGAAAATGCCGTTGCTTCGGGCGTTGCGGACAGACCCGTCAGATGGATTGTTGACGACTGCATAAAGTTCGTTCAGCGTGAAATCAGACGAGGAAACAAGTACGATATTATCATTATGGATCCGCCGTCATACGGCAGAGGCCCCGGCGGTGAGGTGTGGAAGCTCGAGGACGAGGTTTACAACTTTGTTGACCTTTGCTCGGGAGTTCTCTCCGACAATCCGCTTATGGTGCTGATTAACTCATATACAACGGGACTTTCACCTGCTGTTATGGAATATATTTTAGGCTCGGTTATCTCACCGCGTTTCGGAGGCAGAGTTTCATCGAGCGAAATCGGTCTGCCTGTTACCCAGACAGGTATGACACTTCCCTGCGGTGCATCCGCAATATGGCAGAAATAATTTTTTAAGGACAGACCTATGAACGATAAGAGCATTATTCAATTTAATAATGTTTCATTTGCTTATGAACTAAACGATGAAGAAGCGACCGTGAAGCCTGTTTTCAACGGTCTTAATCTATCCGTTCCCGAGGGACAGTTTCTTGCTGTTCTCGGTCACAACGGATGCGGTAAGTCCACAGTCGCGAAGCTGATAAACAGTATTCTTGTTCCCTCGGACGGCACGGTTACCGTTGACGGACTTGACACCTCTGACGATTCAAAAATTACCGATATCCGCCGTACGGTCGGTATGGTTTTTCAGAATCCCGACAATCAGATTGTTGCGACTATTGTAGAGGATGACGTTGCGTTCGGCCCCGAAAACCTCGGCGTGGAGCCGTCTGAAATCAGAAAACGTGTTGATGCGGCACTTAAGGCTGTCGGTATGTATGAATTCAGACTTGCAGAGCCTCACAGGCTTTCGGGCGGTCAGAAACAGCGTGTCGCAATCGCAGGCGTGCTTGCGATGAACACAAAATGCATTGTGCTTGACGAGCCGACCGCAATGCTTGACCCGAAGGGCAGAAAAGAGGTTATGGATACCATTACTATGCTCAATAAAGAGCGTGGAATAACCGTTATTCTCATAACTCACTATATGGACGAGGCTGTTAAGGCTGACCGTGTTGTGGTTATGGACAAGGGCTCAGTCGTTCTTGACGGAACACCGAAGCAGGTGTTTAAAAATGTTGAACAGCTCAAGGCTCTCGGACTTGATGTTCCGCAGGCAACTGAGCTTGCATATAAACTCAGAAAACAGGGTATGAATCTGCCGGATGACATTCTTGACGAACAGGAATGTGCCGAGGCAATTCTTGCCGCATTGGAGGTGAAGTGATGCCTGTACTTGTTCTTGACGGCGTTACCCACCTTTATAATAAGGGGCTGCCGACCGAAAAAAAGGCAATTGAAAATATAAATCTCAGCGTTGAAAAGGGCGAGCTTGTCGGAATTATCGGACATACAGGCTCGGGCAAAAGCACGCTGATGCAGCATCTCAACGGAATACTCAAGCCCGATACAGGTACGGTTATTGTTGACGGCGCGGACATATGGGGTAATAAAAAAGCGGTGCGTGAGGCTCGCTTTAAGGTCGGTCTGTGCTTCCAGTATCCCGAGTATCAGCTGTTTGAGGAAACCGTATATAAAGATATCGCCTTCGGCCCGAAGAATATGGGGCTCAGAGATAATGAAGTAAATAAGAGGGTTCTGCGTGCGGCTGACTATGTCGGACTCAGCAGAGAGCTGCTCGACAAATCTCCGTTTGACCTTTCGGGAGGAGAAAAAAGACGTGTTGCCATTGCAGGTGTTATTGCAATGGAGCCGAAGGTTCTTGTTCTTGACGAGCCGACAGCAGGTCTTGACCCGAGGGGCAGAGATAAAATCCTCGATATGATAAAAAATTACCGTGAGGCTACGGAGAGCACGGTTCTGCTTGTTTCTCACAGCATGGAGGACGTTGCCAGGGTTGCCTCAAAGGTTCTTGTTATGAATAAGGGTAAGGTCGAGATGTTCGGAACGGTTGAAGAGGTTTACGCTCACAGCGGGGAGCTTCGTAAAATCGGTCTGAATGTTCCGCAGGTTTCAAAGGTTTTTGAAATTCTCAAGTCGAAAGGTCTTGACCTCGGAACGGTTTATACCGTTGACAAGGCGGCTCAGCTTATCCTTGAAAGAGGGGGTGCTGTCAAATGATCAGAGACATTACAATCGGTCAGTATTTTAACAGCACGTCTCCCGTACACAGACTTGACGCAAGAATGAAAATTATTCTGACTCTGATTTTTATTATTTCTATTTTCCTCTGTAAGAATTTTGCCTCGCTCGGTCTGATGGTCGCTTTTGCGTTTTTTATTGTTCTGCTTTCAAAGGTACCGTTGAAAATGGTACTTAAGAGCATGAAGCCGATTGCGATTATTGTTGTTTTCACTTCGCTTCTCAATATCTTCTATATCAGAGGCGGTACACCGCTTATTGACTGGAAGTTCATTCATATTACGTCAAACGGAATTTTTACCGCACTTTTTATGGCTGTGAGAATTGCAAGCCTTGTTGTTGTCAGCTCAATGCTTACCTACACAACAACGCCGACAATGCTGACAGACGGACTTGAAAAGCTTTTGTCACCGCTTAAGCTGTTCAAGATTCCCGTTGCGACTCTTGCAATGATGATGACGCTTGCACTCAGATTTATTCCGACGCTTGTTGATGAAATCGACCGTATCACAAACGCACAGAAGGCGAGAGGCGCAAACCTCGATGACGGCAATTTTATTCAGCGTGTAAAGGCACTTGTGCCGATTATCGTGCCGCTGTTTATCTCGTCAATCAGACGTGCGTACGAGCTTGCCGATGCGATGGACTGCCGCTGTTACACAGGCGGTCCCGGACGAACAAGGATGAAGCAGATGAAATTCCACGCTTCGGATTTTGTTTCACTCGGAATAATGGCAATCTTTATCGCCGGAATAGTTGTGCTCAACCATTTCTTCGGGGCGGTGCTTGTAAAATGAGAAACCTTTTCTTAAGGCTGATGTATGACGGCAGTAAGTACCACGGCTGGCAGGTTCAGCCGAACGGCATCACCGTTCAGGAGACCTTGCAGGATGCGGTTGAACGTATTCTCGGAGTAAGGGAGAATGTCACAGGCTGCAGTCGGACTGATTCGGGTGTTCACGCACGTGATTTCTGCTGTAATATCAGAACTCAGAGCGGGATTGACTGCTACCGTTTTGTCGGTTCGCTTAATGCGGTTCTGCCCGACGATATCTGCGTCAAGTCCTGTGGGGAGGTCAGCGAAGATTTTCACGCACGCTATGACTGTAAGGGCAAGCGGTATATTTACAGAATATGGAACGCAAATTACAAAAATCCGTTTCTGACTAATTACGCATATCACTATAAGAATAAAATTGATGCCGATTTTCTGAACGCACAGGCACAGAGCTTTGTCGGCACGCACGATTTCAAAGGCTTCTGCTCATCGGGCAGCAGTGTTGAGGATACGGTGCGCACGGTGAAAGCGTTTACTGTTGAACGGCAGAGCGAGGAAGTGGTATTCAGCGTTGAGGCTGACGGCTTCCTTTACAATATGGTTCGCATTATGGTGGGAACGTTAATAGAAATTTCAGAAAATCGAATTGAAAAAGACACACTTGAATGTATAATAGAATCAGGCGACAGACAGAAAGCAGGGCGGACAGCTCCGCCGCAGGGTCTGTATCTTGACAGAGTTTTTTATTAAAAGAATGTTAAATCAGTAATCTCTTCTAAAGGGAGGAGTAAGCTTGGAAAATAAAAAGAAACTGAATTTTAAAATCACAAAGAAAACAAAGCGTTTTCTTTACACTCTGCTTGTTGCGGTTGTTATTCTGCTTATTGCAATAACCGCGGCGCAGAAGCTCGGAAATGTAACCGTCCGCACGATGTTTGCTGACGTAAGGGCGTATTTCTTAAGCATGGGCTCGGGCGACGGATTTCCGCACAACATTGATGAAAATTCAATTTTGGATGTCGACGTGAATAATTCAAATCTGCTTTTACTGACGGATGAGAAAACTGAGATTATGACCTCAACAGCCAAGGAAATTTCACCTCAGCCGCATAAGTATTCCAATCCCGTAATGAAAGCCAACGGAAGTCTGGCTATTGTTTATGACCTCGACTCGGGAAAATTCCGTTTGCAGAACAGCTCGGGCATAACTTACGAAAAAGAGCTCGGCTCGCATATCATGGCGGCGGCTGTCGGCAAAAAAGGAAACTATGCGGTCGGAACATACGGCAAGGATGTTCAGTCGGTAATGACGGTTTATAACGGCGGCAACAAGGAAGCTTATATCTGGAACTTCAAGTCGGAAAGAATATCCGATATCGCGCTGTCCGACAGCGGAAGAACAGCCGCGGTTTCTACCGTTTATTCTCAGAACGGTAAAATCAGCTCAAAGCTTTACGTCTTTGACTTTAAATCGGACAAGGCGAAGGCTTGCTTTGACTATCCGTCAACGGTATTGATTAAGGTCAGCTATGTCAGCGATAACGATATCTCGGCGGTCGGCGACAATATGCGTTCATATATCAAAAATGAAAAAGCAAAAATCGACCAGAGCTACAATTCCGACAACATAAGAAGCTACAGCGTTGCAGATGACGGAAAGTTTGCAATTGTATTTTCAAAGTACGGCAGCACATCTCTTTCAAGCCTTAAGGTATATACAGCCGGCAATAAGGAAAAGTTCGCAGTTGACTTTGAGCACGAAATCAAGGGCGTTGATTATGACGGAAAATACACGGCTGTGATGTTTGAAAATGAGATAAAGACGTTCGACAACAGGGGCAAGGAGATAGGTAACATCAGCTTCAGCGGTGAGCCTCAAAAGGTTGTGATTGATGGCTTGAACACATATCTGCTGACCTCGTCAAATATTCAGTGCTTTAAGACGCGCGGAGATCATACCGAAGAAAATGTAAAGAAGGCGGAAAAATAATATGGAAAAATATATTGTTGATATTATTCTTTTGCTGATTGTGGTTGCTTTTACGGTGACTTATTCGGTAAGAGGATTTGCAAAGACGATTTTGCGCTTTGTTTCTTTCATCGCCGCAATCGTTTTATCAAAGGCTTTTGCCGCACCTGTTACCGATTGGGTGCTGAGCAATACAAAGTTTTTATCGGGCATGGAAAAGCACCTTGCCGAAATGGTGATTATTGTGCTTCTGTTCCTTTTAATTTCAATTGTATTAAAATGGATAACCTCGGTAATCAATAAATTATTCAAAATTCCTGTTCTCAAGCAGGCTAATAAAGTCCTCGGCGGCATTTTCGGCGCAGTAAACGGATTGATTGTTGTGATAATTTTGTCTGTATGCTTGCAAATATCATCCCATATGGTATATAATGCAAGATATCTGAATGCGGTAAGAAATTCTGTGATTGTGCAGACTGTATTACCCGACGAAAACATCTCGGGCGGAATTGCCCTGACGAACGGAGGAAAATAAAATGTCAAATAATAAAAACAGCACTTTGTTTGAAAACTGGAACACCATTCCGAACTGGCTGAGCTTTGCAAGAATTATTATGGTTCCGATTTTTGCGGTACTCTTCCTTAAGGGACACGTACTCTGGTCGGTATTCGTGCTTGCGCTTTCGGGTCTTTCGGATTTCTTCGACGGCAAGATTGCACGCCGTTTCAATCAGATAAGTGATCTCGGCAAGCTCCTTGACCCTGTTGCGGACAAGCTGACGGAAATTACAATCGCAGTTCTGCTTTACCTTACATTCAGCGCAGGTGAGGGACTTGTTAAAACCTTCAGCTGGATTTTCCTTATCTTTATTATTAAAGAGCTTACTATGGTTGTTTTTGGCGGAATTATGCTTCTCGTAGGCTTAAGACCCGGTGCGGCAGAGATTTACGGCAAGGTTTCAACCTTTGTATTCTACGGTGTAATGCTTCTTATGTTTGGCTTTGCTCCCGGTGTGGGTGCGTTCAGAGAGTTCTGGACAATTCCCGATACACTGCTTGTTGTTCTTATTGCGGTTTCGGCTGTTTTGACTGTTATCGCGTTCACAAGCTATCTCCCGGGCGTTTACAGACAGGTTAAGGAAAAATACTCAAAGAAATAATTCAATCAATTAGGAGAAAAACATGAAACAGATTATGTGCAGCAAGTGCGGTATCAGACCCGCTGTCATATTCATGACCCGCATGGACGGCGAAAAAAGCTCTCACCAGGAGGGACTTTGCCTTAAGTGCGCTATGGAGTCCACAGGACCTATCAAGCAGATGATGGAGAATATGGGCATCACAGAGGATGACTATGAGGCAATGAGCGAGCAGTTCGGCGCAATGATGGGCATGGGTGACGAAGGCGAAGGCTTTGAGCCGGGCGGAGTTCCCACGTTCCCGTTTATGCAGGGTATGTTCGGCAACAAGCCCGAGGATGACGGCAATCAGTTTACTGATATTGACAGCAACAACGATACAAAAAAAGAGAATAAAAAGGGAAAGAAAAAGGGCGAAAACAATCAGAAAAAGCGCAAGTATCTTCCTCTTTACTGTACCAACCTTACCCGTAAGGCTAAGGAAGGCAAGATAGATAACATTATCGGCAGAGATAACGAGATTTACAGAACAATTCAGATTCTTTGCAGACGTTCAAAGAACAACCCCTGCCTTATCGGTGAACCCGGTGTAGGTAAAACGGCTATTGCAGAGGGTCTTGCATTGAGAATTGCGAGCGGCGATGTTCCCGCGAAGCTTGCCAACAAGGAAATTCATCTGCTTGACCTCACATCACTTGTTGCGGGAACTCAGTTCCGCGGACAGTTCGAGGGCAGAGTAAAGGGACTTGTTGAGGAAGTAAAGTCCGAGGGCAACATCATCCTGTTCATTGACGAGGTTCACAACCTTGTCGGCACAGGCGGTGACTCCGAGGGCTCAATGAATGCGGCGAATATTCTTAAGCCCGCTCTTTCACGAGGTGAGGTTCAGATTATCGGCGCAACAACATTCACCGAATACAGAAAGCATATCGAAAAGGATGCCGCTCTTGAAAGACGTCTTCAGCCCGTTAAGGTTGAGGAGCCGTCAATCGAGGACACATACGAGATGCTTTTAGGCATAAAGAGCTATTATGAAAACTATCATAAGGTTCAGATAAGTGACAATCTTGTTCACACAGCGGTTACTCTTTCGGAGCGTTTCATCAATGACAGATTCCTGCCCGACAAGGCGATTGACCTGCTTGATGAAGCCTGCACCTGCGCTAACCTCAGAAACAAATACATCTCCGAGTATGAGAACAAGCTCAACGAAAAGGCTGACCTCATTATCCGTGAGCAGGAGCTTATGGAAAACACCGAGAATCCCGATTACGAGGCAATCGCAAAGGTTAAAGCGGAGATTATGCAGTGTGAAACACGCATAAATCAGCTTGTTCCGCTTGTTGAAAATTCACCTGTTACCGAGGATGACCTCGCAAGAGTTATTCAGCTCTGGACAGGCATTCCTGCACAGAAGATTGTTGAAAGCGACCTTCGCCGACTTGCAGACCTTGATAAGAAGCTTAAGGCAAAGGTTATCGGTCAGGACGAGGCTGTTGATGTTGTTTCAATGGCTGTCCGCCGCGGCAGAATTCAGATAAGCCCACGCCGCAGACCTGCTTCATTTATATTTGTAGGACCGACAGGTGTCGGAAAGACAGAGCTTGTAAAACAGCTTGCAAATCAGCTGTTCGATACTCCCGAAACTCTTATCAGACTTGATATGTCGGAGTTTATGGAGAAACACAGCGTTTCAAGAATTATCGGTTCACCTCCGGGCTATGTCGGCTACGATGAGGCGGGACAGCTTACGGAAAAGGTTCGCCGCAAGCCGTATTCGGTAATTCTGTTTGATGAAATCGAAAAGGCTCACCCCGATGTAATGAACATCCTTCTTCAGATTCTTGACGAGGGTAAGATAAACGATGCACAGGGCAGAACGGTAAGCTTTGAAAATACGGTTATTGTTATGACTTCAAACGCAGGCAGCAGCCGCGGAGAGGGTGCGCTCGGCTTCGGCAAGTCGAAGGGCGAAGCAAGCAAGGACAAGGCAATGAAGGCTCTCAGAGAGTTCCTTCGTCCCGAGTTCCTCGGCAGAGTTGACGAGGTTGTTGTCTTTGACGACCTCAGCGCAGAGTCATTCAGAAAGATTGCCGTGCTTATGCTTGACGAGTTCAAGGAGCCGTTGTTCGACAAGGGCATTGAATTCAGCTACACGGATGAAGCGGTCGCACTTCTTGCTGACAAGTCAGTCGGCGGCAGCCGTGGCGCACGTGATCTGAGAAATGAAATCAGACGCACGGTAGAGGATAAGATTGCAACAAAGATTATCGAGAGCATCGACAATCCCGTAACATCAATTACTGTTGATGCAGTTGACGGTGAAATAGTTCTTAAATAAAAAAAGACGGTATCGACAAAAATCGGTACCGTTTTTGCGTGTATAATGTTAAAGTCATTGCGAGCGTCAGCGAAGCAATCCATACATAAGGCTTTAATCAGGCGTAGATTGCCACGGTCGTTGTATTCCCTCGCAATGACAGAGTCATGTCATTCTGAGGAGCTTGCGACGAAGAATCTCAAAGCCGTCCCCTTTTGAGGGGAAGGGGAACCGCTTGCGGTGGATGAGGTGGAAAACGGGGATCCTTCACTACGTTCAGGATGACATTGTCGTGTAGGGTGCGGCGCCCTCGACGCACCTTGCGGATTCTTCTCGGTATTATTTCTGCTTATAGTTAGCTTGGATTGCCTTAGATATGTAAAAACAGACGGTATCGACAAAAATCGGTACCGTCTTTTAGGTTATGTTATATCAGATATTGGGTATTTCGAGATTAACTCCGTTCTGCTCAGCTGACTGACTTGCTATGATTCCCGGAATAGACATTTTGATTGCAAAATCAACGTCAAGAACAGGCTTTTTGTTTTCAAGAACGCAGTCAACAAAGTCCGCAAACATACGTGAATCGCCGCCGCCGTGTCCGAATGCGCTGGTATTACCGTACTCGTCAAGATATGCCGCCGCTACGGGAATTTCGATTTTCTGTGAGAATGTTCCCGGTATGCTTGCAAGATTTGCGAAGCTGTGAGCGTTGTCGACTATTGTACGTCTGTCTGTTTCAATAGAACCGCGTGTGCCGCACAGACGGTAATTGTGGTCATAGCTTGTGTATGCGCCGAAGCTTACAAGCAGTTTTATTACCGCGCCCTTTTCTGTTTTGAAAATTGCAATAGCGGTCGAATTCTTCTTGGGAAAATACGGGTTGTATTCCACATCAGCTGTCATGCACGATACGCTGACACAGCGGTCGTTCATAATATAAAGAAGCGGACCTAATTCGTGAGTAGAATACTTTATTGCGGAAATGTATGTGCGCCAGTGCCCCTCGGGATAATTGTCGGGTGAAAACTCTTCGGGATTTATGGCGTGAAGGTACTCCGCTTCAGCAAATACAACATCACCGAATTCGCCTTTTTCACGCATTTTCTTCCATGTCTCGATAAATGCCCAGTAACAGCAGTTTTCAGCCGCCATATAGATTAAATCGGGATGTTCGGAAACGATTTTTTTCAGTTCATATGCCTCTTCAATGCTTGTAACAGACGGAATTTCACACAGAACGTGCTTGCCTGCTTCAAATGCCTTTTTAACTATCGGCACATGATAAACGGCCTCCGTTGCGACTATAACGGCGTCAATGTCCATTTTGAGCATCTCGTCATAATCGCTCAGATACACTACATCATTTACGTCCATTGACTCGAAATACTCTTTGCAGTGCGCAAGAACCTTTTCATTGTGGTCGCATGCCGCAACTATTTTGCATTTGGAATTTTTGAATCCGCATGAAGCAACAGCGGCACCTCTTCCGCTGCCGACAACACCGCAGCGCAAAATTTTATTATCCATGATTTTACTCCTTACTGAAAGTTTTCTATATTATATGCTATTATCAGTTAAAAATCAATCATTTGTTGTGACAGAGACGCTTTGGTGTTTGGATTACCGCGTCGCTTTGCTCCTCACAATGACGAAGCTTGAAGCATAAATATTAACATTTTGTAAACAAAACAGATTTTCGGGCAGATTATGACCTAAACGGGTTATAATCTGCCCTTTTTCGCGCTTAGGGTGAGGAGACATCCTCAAAACGGTTAAGAAAGGGTGATGCCATATGGCATTAAGCGAAAAAGAAAAACTGTTCTGCACTTACTTTTCGGAGAGCAGGAACGCACGCTCAGCGGCGGCAAGGGCAGGGTACGGAATCCTCTCACAGAGAAACGGACTCAGACTCCTTCACCGTGAGGACATTCGCGAGGAGATTGAACGCGTTGACCGCTCAAAGCTCATCTGCAATGAGGAAATTGCGGCAGGCTACCGACAGCTTGCTTTCGGCTCGGTTGCCGACGTGCTGAAGCTGATTTACTCGGACGAGGCTCCGACGGCGATTATGCTTGAAAAGCTCGACCTGTTCAATGTCAGCGAAATCAAAAGGCCAAAGGGCGGGGGAATAGAGATAAAGTTCTTCGACAGAATGAAGGCTCTTGAACATCTTGAAGCACTGAGTATCGGCGACTCGGAGGAAAACTCCGCTCTTCCGTTTTATGCGGCTCTTGAAAAAAGCGCGCAGGCTCTTAAGGGTGATGCCGATGAGTAAGGGCTCACCGACATTCAAGGAGTTTTCTCCTAAACAGCTTAAGGTGCTGACCTGGTGGTGCGCCAACTCTGATTTGAGAAAATATGACGCTATCATCTGTGACGGTGCTGTCCGTTCGGGCAAGACCGTATGTATGTCACTTTCCTTTGTTGCGTGGTCATTCTATGAATTCAACGACACTTCTTTCGCAATCTGCGGCAAAACAATAGCATCCCTTAAACGCAACGTGATTACTCCGCTGCAGCCAATACTATCATCCCTTGGCTTCGGATTGAACGTAAAGAATTCGCAGAATTATATTGAAATAACCTACAAAAACAAGGTTAACCGTTTTTACCTTTTCGGCGGCAAGGATGAAGGCTCAGCCGCTCTTATTCAGGGCATGACTCTCGGCGGTATTCTGCTTGACGAGGTCGCTCTGATGCCACGCTCCTTTGTTGAACAGGCGATTGCCCGATGCAGTCTTGACGGCTCAAGGCTGTGGTTCAACTGTAACCCCGAGCATCCTGCACACTGGTTCTACCGTGAATGGATAAAGAAGCCACAGGAGAAAAACTGCATTTATCTGCACTTTACAATGCGTGACAATCCTGCGCTTACACCGCCTATTATCCGACGGTATGAGAGCCTGTATTCGGGTGCTTTCCATAAGCGTTTTGTTGAGGGCTTATGGGTTGCGGTCAACGGTGCGATTTATCCGATGTTCAACGAATCAACTCACGTCCGTACACCTCCCGAACGGAGGCTGATGAACCGATTTTATCTCTCCTGCGACTACGGAACCGTAAATCCGTGCTCCGTGGGGCTGTGGGGAGAATATAACGGAAAATGGTATCGCATGGATGAATATTACTATGATTCACGTGCCCGTGGGGAACAGCGGACGGATATGGAGCATTATTCAGAGCTTGAAAAGCTCGCGGGGGATTTGCCCGTTGAAGCGGTGATAGTTGACCCGTCAGCGGCAAGCTTTATCCAATGCATACGCCGAAAAGGAAAATTCACGGTAATTCCCGCAAAGAACGATGTTCTTGACGGAATAAGGCAGGTGTCCGATGCACTTAAACAGGAGAAAATTTATTTTTCGCCCGAATGTAAGGACACCATCCGTGAATTCTCACTCTACAAATGGGACGAAAAAGCTGTCCGAGATGCACCACGCAAGGAAAATGACCATGCAATGGACGATATAAGATATTTCGTGACAACGGCGTTAAACGCACCTGACAGTGACTTTTTCGTCATGAGCGTGGAAAGATAAGGAAAGGAGAATTTCAGTGGGAATTTTTAAAAAATTATCCTCTGCAAAAACTGCGGTTTCCACGCCGCAGACATACAGAAAAAATCCTTTCGACAGTCTTGAAAGCTATGTTCCTCTTCTGACACCGCAGACCTCACTTTACCGTGAACTGCGTGAGGCTGTGCCTGTGCTTGATGCGGCGATTTATAAAATCATCCGTCTGACAGGCGGCTTTAGTGTTGAATGCGGCAGGGAAAAAAACACAAAACTGCTCAGTGATTTTCTCGATAACGTGAATGTCGGCGGTAATCAGCAGGGAATATCGGCTTTTGTTTCAACCTATCTTGATTCATTGCTTACTTACGGTACAGCGGTGGGCGAAATCGTAACCGATGCTGACGGAGATATTAAAGCTCTTTACAACGCAGATGTTGACGATATTCAGCTCAAACGAGCCGAGGACGGAATAAACGCACTTGTGTGTCTGAGAAGTTTTGGCAAAACCGAGCCTGTGAAGTTCCCGAATCTTGTTATGCTGTCTGTACTCAATCCCGAGGCAGGTCAGCTCTGCGGCAATTCGATTATGAAGGGCTTGCCGTTCATTGCAAACATACTGATGAAGATTTACAACACTATCGGTGTGAACTGGGAGCGTGTGGGTAACGTGCGTTTTGCCGTTACCTACAAGCCTCAGAATGACGTTGTTGACCGCGCATATGCCCGTGACAGAGCACAGCAGGTTGCCCGTGAATGGAGCGAGGCTATGCAGTCGGGCAAGCAGGTCAGGGATTTTGTTGCTGTGGGCGATGTCAGTATTAAGGCTATCGGCGCAGATAATCAGATTCTTGACAGCGAGGTTCCTGTCAGACAGATGCTCGAACAGATTGTCGCAAAGACAGGCATACCGCCGTTTATGCTCGGCCTCAGCTGGTCAAGCACGGAGCGTATGTCCTCACAGCAGGCGGACGTTCTGACAAGTGAGCTTGAAGCGTACCGACGTATTCTCAATCCTGTTATTCTCAAAATCTGCCGTACCTGTCTTATGACTAAGGGTATTACGGACGATATTAAGATTATCTGGGACGATATCACGCTTCAGGATGAGGTTGAGCTTGCAAAGGCGGCGCTTTACAGAGCGCAGGCCGAAAAATTACGAGAGGAGAATCCGACTGATGAATAAGGACTTTAAAACAGATGTTTCTCCCTGCAAGGTGACTGACGAGGAGCTGAAAGCGATTAACAGATTTACAGTTAAGGAGCTGACGGCTGACGAGGTTTATACGTTTAATATTATTCTTTGCGACAACGAGGTTGACCGCGACTGTGAGCGCTTCGACAATGCGGCGCTTGAAAAACTGGCGGAGCTTTTTGTGGGCGTAACAGGTATTTTCGACCACAATGCACGCAGCGGAAACCAGACGGCAAGAATATTTGACGCAAGGTGCGAGAAAATCGCAGGCAGAAAAACCTCATACGGTGAAGATTATATCTGTGTCAAGGCAAAGGCTTATATGCCGAGAACCGAAAAGAATGCGGCTCTGATTGCCGAGATTGACGCAGGTATTAAAAAGGAAGTCAGCGTAAGCTGTGCTGTCGGCGGCTTTACCTGCTCGGTGTGCGGCGGCGATATGCGTTTCGGCGGCTGCTCACACATCAAGGGCGAAAGCTATGACGGCAAGGAATGCTGCTGTATTCTTTCAGATGTCACCGATGCTTATGAATGGTCGTTTGTTGCCATTCCTGCTCAGATGAACGCAGGGGTTACAAAAAGCTATTTGAAGGAGTTTGAAAATATGGAAGACTGCCTTAAGGCAATTAAATGCGGCAAGGCTCTGAAGCTCAGCGATGAGCAGTCAGCGAAGCTTGCTTCATATATAGAAAAGCTCGAAAAAGAGGCGGATGACGGAAAAATTTACCGTAAACAGCTGACAGAGGATGCTGTGAAGTATGCGGTTATCGCTGTTCCGTCACTCAGCGGCGAGAGCATTGAAAAAATGTGCGGCGGAGTGCCGACAGACGAGCTTGTTAAAATTAGAGATGCTTTCAGGAAAAAGGCAGGGGACGTTATCCCTCTTGCACCGCAGCTGAAAGCCAAAAAAGAAAATGCTGTTGCAGACAACAGCGAATTCAGATTTTAAGGAGGAAACAAAATGAGTTTTGACAATATCAGACTTGAAAAAGGTATGTACGGTACAGGCCGTACTTTTACACAGACACTTGAATCACTTGACCCGTCAGAGAATTACAAGGGCACAGAGCTTGAGGGACTTGACGCATATCAGCGTCAGCTTAAGCGTTTCGGTATCAGACCCTCGGGCGCAAACAGCTCGGTTGTAGGCAAGTTCTTTGCTACAAGCGATGCCGCTGTGCTTTTCCCCGAGTACGTTTCACGTGCGGTTCGCTACGGTATGGAGGAGGCGAGCTTCCTTCCCGATATCGTTGCGGCTACAACAAACATTGATTCTATGGATTACCGCGTTATGGACCTCAAGATGTCCAAGGCAAATGCTGAAATGAAGGTAATCGAGGAGGGTGACGAGCTTGAATCAGCTGATTTCACAGTAAGCGACAGAACAATCCGCCTTAAGAAGAGGGGCAGAATGATTACAACCTCATACGATGTGCTTCGTTTCCAGAGACTTGATATTGTTGCCATCGCTCTTAAGCGTATCGGCGCAAATCTTGCGCAGAGCCTTATGGCTGACGCGGTTGACGTACTTATCAACGGTGACGCTACTTTTGCGAGAAATTCAGCCGAGGCTGTTGCGCTTTCAGGTGACGTTTATACATACGCTGACCTCATTGACTTCTGGAACAGACTTGCGCCCTATGAGCTTAACACAATTCTTGCCGCTCCCGACGTTACTGCTCAGCTGCTTAAGATGAGCGAGTTCAGAGATGCAGCCGCAGGTCTTTCTTTCCACGGCACAGGCAAGCTCATTACTCCGTTCGGCGCAAATCTTATCAGAACATCTCACATCACAACACAGGGCACTATGATCGGTCTTGACAAGAACTGTGCGCTTGAAATGGTCAAGGTCGGCGATATTGAAACAGATTACGGCAAGCTTGTTGACCATCAGCTTGAGCAGATCGCCATTACCGCAATCACAGGCTTCGCAAAGATTCTTCCCGACGCAAGCAAGACTCTCGGACCCGTAACTCTCAGCAGCGGTACCGGCGACGAGATTATTGTCGGAGATGATGAGTAATGAGTTACCGTGAGGTAAAGGACAGCCTTTTAAGACTTGTTGAGCTTGATGAAACCGAAAAAAGCCTTGCAGACGGACTTTGCCGTGAATGCTTCAGGGAAATCACAGCGGGGATGAAAGCGGATGCTGACAGCGAGGACGCAAGGGTAACCGCCGCCGCGGCAGGTCTTGCGTATTACAAGACGATTCTTAAACGAAACAGCAATTCGGCGGTTGAAGAAATTACAAATTTCAAGGCGGGTGACGTCAGTATTACTCAGAATACGGGCAATACATCCAATCAGCTGAAAACCGCTGAGGGCTATTTCAAGAGCTGTTACGCAAAAATCGCTCATATGATGGCGGATAACGGCTTCGCTTTTACCAACGTAAAGGTTAAGGTGATAGTGTGACGCTTGACACTATGTTTGGAAAATATGGGCAGGAGGTCAGACTTAAGGATTCAGAGGGGTGGAGCTCGCCGATTTTCGGCGGCTTCATCCAGCCGCTGAGATATAAAAACAAGATGTACCTCAACGGTGTCAATACCGTTATCGGCTTCAACAGTCAGGGGCATTATCTTTATATCGGACCGCCGAACCACGATTTAAGCTCTGTGTCGGGTGACATCTGGCTTGAATCAAACGGAAAAAAGTACACGGTTGACAGATGTGAAAAGGTTTATTTTAAGAATGATGTAATTTATATCTGGGCGATTATCCGTGAAATTGTGGAGGTGGATTGATGGACAGTATTGTTTCTCTGCCGCAGAGGATTGTTGAGTGGCTTTCCGCTCAGCAGGATATGAATGATCTGAAATTCTTTGTCGAGTATCCGCCTGTGAACAAAGCCGTGCCGTTAAGACGTGCTATTGTTGCGGTCGGTATTGAGAATATAGAAATTGAAGATAAATTCGTTGAGAATGATGACGGTGTGCTTGAACGGCAGGAGTATTGCAGACTTGCCAAAATCAAAGCGAATCTGAGCATCTGCGTTCCGTTTTCACAGGGCGGTCAGTCATGCCACGATATTTTTACACGAATTGCGGACGCGCTGACGTTCAGAACAAATCTGAATATCTCGGAGTCGGGATGCACAAAGATTGAATCCGACCGTGATACAGACGCTCTTGTTATGACAGGCTGGTTTCTTATGAATGCCGATTTCTGTCCTGCGGCGAGCACAGACGAGAATTACGCTTCGTTTCTTGACAAAACTCTGCTTTGCGGTAGTCACATAAGAAATGATGTTATTCACGTTACTGCCGAGGATAAGGAAAAATGGAACCTGCCTTTTGTAACGGGCACGTATTCGGGTATGGGGTCATCGTCGAGAACGATTAACCTCGGATTTAAGCCGAGTGTTGTTATCGCAGCCGCAAACGGTATGCCGTCAGCTACGGCGGATTTTGCAAATTCTTCGCTGAAATCGTATATGGCACTCTCGACAGGCTCGGGTTCATCTGGAATTGAAATAACCTCACAGGGTTTCCGTGCTTCAAATACAACAAGCGGAAATTCAACCTCCGCAATGAATCTTGCAGGCTATTCGTACATTTATGTAGCATTTAAATAATATAAAAAGGGGCTGTGAATGCAGTCCCTTTTTTGTGACTTTTTTCTTGTTGACATTCGCTCCCGAATGAAATATAATTTAATTGTATAAAAGTATATTTATTTCATTGATAAAGGAGAAGTAATGATGAAAAAAGTAATTTCGGTTTTGCTGACAATGTGTATTGCGTTGTCGGTAATGGCAGTCGGTTTTGTCACTGCGTATGCAGACGGAACCATTATTACAGGTACGGAAGTAACCTGGAGCTATGATGTTGAGACAAAGACTCTCAGCTTCGGCGGCGCAGGCGCAATTCCCGACTACAATGACTACAAGGATAACTCGGGAAATCTCAAGCTTGAGTATCCGTGGAAGGATCTTTCCTACACATCAATCGTTTTCGGTGAGGGTATAACGGCTGTCGGCAACTATGCTTTTGTTTACAGCCCCGCGCTTGAGAGCGTTGTTATTCCTGCAAGCGTTGCTGTACTCGGCAAAGGTATTTTTCTCAACTGCACCGCTCTTAAAAGTGCGGAGATAAGCGCTGCGGCGGACATCAGTGATGAAATGTTTGCAGGCTGCACAGGTCTGAAAAGTGTAATTCTTTCGGACTCCGCAAAAACCATTGGCAAAAAGGCGTTTTACAACTGTGTTTCACTCGGTGAAATTACAGTTCCCGACGGAGTGACTTTAATTGATGAGGATGCTTTTTCTTACTGCGCAGGACTTGAAAATGCGGTAATTTCGGATACAGTAAAAACTCTCGCCAAGTATGCATTTTACGGATGCGAAAACCTTAAGACTCTTAAGCTCGGCAAAGGTGTTGAAACTATCAGCGAGGATGCGTTCGCAGGCTGCCGCAAGCTTGAAAGCGTTGAACTTCCTCTCAGCGTAAAGACCGTCGCCTCCAATGCGTTCAACGGTTGTTCATCCCTTACGGCTGTTACTTTCCCCGAAGCTTTTTCAGCTGTAATCGGCACAGGCGCATTTGACCTCTGTCTTGAGCTTAAGGCTGTTACAATCGGACCGAAGGTGACTTCTATCGGCTCAAAGGCTTTCGGCTACGGCAAAAAGGGTAATAAGGTAAGCGGATTCACAATCACAGGCTACGAAAACACAGCCGCACAGAAGTATGCTCAGTCAAACAGCTTCACTTTTGTGTCGCTCGGCAATTATCTTGACGGCAAGTGCGGTGAAAGCGTGCTTTGGAGCTTTGATGAAGCAACAGGTAAGCTTACAATTGCGGGCATGGGTGAAATGAGCGATTATACCGCTGATAAGCTTCCCGAATACAGCAGATTTGCCGACAGAATCAAGTCCATTGATATCGGCGATAAAATAACCAAAATCGGCGCATACGCTTTTTATAATATGAGCGTGGACGGAATGTTTGTTCCCGAAACTGTAACGGCAATCGGCGAAAAGGCAATCGGCAACTACACTGACGGCACTATTGCAGAGGGCTTCGGTATTTCGGGCTTCAGAAATTCTGCCGCACAGGACTATGCAAACGCAAACGGAATTGCTTTTGAGGATTTAAGACCTGTACCGACAACAGGTGAGTGCGGTGAAAACGTCACATGGACTTATGACGCGGAAACAAAGACATTCACTCTCAGCGGTGAGGGAGCAACTTACAGCTATGCAGACGACAAGCTGCCCGAATTTGCAGAGTATGGATTTGAAGTGGAAAATGTGATTGTCGGTGACGGTATCACGGAAATAGGCGATTACGCTCTTGTTTTTGAAAACGCACCGAAAACATTCACTTTCGGCAAAAACATTAAAAAGCTCGGCGAAAAGGCTTTCGGCTTCGTTCTGACAAAGAGCGAGGAGACTGAGCTGACAGCAGGTACAGACGTAACTGTAAACGGTTACAAGGCAACTCCCGTCAAGGATTATGCAGAGACTAACGGCTTTACTTTTGTGTCTCTTGACCCCGAGGAGCCTGTTGTTACTGATACAGTAAAAGCTGTAATCGAGAAGAACTTCACAGCTAAGGTTAATTCCGAAACAAAGACAATTATTCTCTGTCAGACAGAGGTTACAAAGGCTGCGATTGCCGAAAAGCTGACAGAAGCGGGCTTGGAGGTTGTTGCCGTTCAGGCTGATGTAATCGGAACAGGCATTCACATGGATGTCAAGGTTGGTGAAGAAACTGTTACCTATGTTTTCGTTGTTCCCGGCGATACATCGGGGGATGGCGTAGTCAACTCGGGCGATGCACTTATGATACTCAATTACTCTGTCGGTTCGGCTGAACTCGTTGGTGAGGCACTTACAGCAGGTGATACCAACGGTGACGGTGTAATCAATTCCGGTGACGCACTTGATGTTCTTCAGCTGGCAGTAGGTCAGAAAGAGATAGGCTCATTTTTGAAATAAGGTTGACTTTATTGACCGCAGGTTTGTTATATAGCCTGCGGTCATAATTTTTTGTTTATTTTTTAAATATTTTTAATATATTTTTTCAAACACTATTGTATTTTTTGTTAATATGTGATATAGTATGCCTATGATGTGCTGATTAAGAACAAATTCTCAACAGTAAATGTTGTCAGTATAGAAATCGGCTGTCAGAAAAAAGGAGGTAATCACATTGAAATACTATAATGCTAAGGATATCAGAAATATTGCAATCGCAGGTCACGCAGGTCGCGGTAAGACAACACTTGCAGAGGCTATGCTTTATATCGCAGGACTGTCAGACAGACTCGGTCGAGTAGACGAGGGCAACACAGCTCTTGACTTTGACCCCGAAGAGAAGCGCCGCCACGTATCGGTTTCAGCCGCAATGGCTCCGATTGAATGGAAGGACGTAAAGCTCAATCTTATTGACACTCCCGGTCTTTTCGACTTTGAGGGTGAGATGGCTGAGGGCATTCACGCTTCTGAGTGCGTTCTTATCGTCCTCGGTGCAGGTCATAATTATGACGTTGGCGCTGAAAAGGCTTTCAAGGCAGCAAAGAAGCGCGGCAAGATGTTTGCAGTTACACGCTGCGACAAGGAGCACGCTGATTTCTATAAGACATTTGAGCAGATTAAGGCTGTTCACGGTGGTGCAGTTTGCCCCGTTATTGTTCCCTATATAGTTGACGGCAAGGTTAAGGCTTATGTAAACCTTGCGGCTCGTAAGGGCTTTGAGTATGTAGACGGTGTGGCTAAGGAAATTCCGATGCCGATGGATGATAAAATTCAGGAAATGCTCGACATCCTCACAGAGGCTGTTGCAACAGCGAGCGATGACCTTATGGATAAGTTCTTCAACGGCGAAGAGTTCACACGTAAGGAAATTATCACAGCTCTTAACCAGGGCGTAAACGAAAGCTCTGTTTATCCTGTATACGCTTGCTCAGGCTACACAATGGACGGTGTTGACCTCCTTATGGATGAGCTTGCATACTCAGCTCCCGACGCTGCGTCATATGCAGGCGGCAAGGATGTTGACTGTGACGAAAACGGACCGCTTGCAGCTCTTTGCTTCAAGACAGTTGCTGACCCGTTCGTTGGCAAGATGTCATATTTCAAGGTAAGCAGCGGTAAGATTACACCCGAAACACCTGTTTACAACGCACGCACAGGCGAGACAGAAAGAATGGGTAAGATTATCACAGTTCGCGGAAATAAATCCGAGGATTGCAAGTGCATTCCCGCAGGTGATATCGGCGTTGTTACAAAGCTCAACTGCGTAAAGACAGGCGATACAATCTGTGCGGCTAACAATGTTATCGAGCTCAGCCCTGTTAAATTCCCGACTCCGTGCCTTTCAATGGCAGTTACAGCCTGCAAGAAGGGTGAGGAGGAAAAGATTGTTACTGCAATCAACCGTCTTCTCGAGGAAGATCCCACAATCAAGTTTGAGATGAACAAGGAGACCAAGGAGCAGATTATCAGCGGTCTCGGCGAACAGCATCTTGATATAGTTGTATCAAAGATTAAGAGCAAGTTCGGTCTTGACGTTGAGCTTAAGGTTCCGAAGGTTGCATACCGTGAGGCAATCCGCAAGACAGTTCAGGTTCAGGGTCGTCATAAGAAGCAGTCAGGCGGTCACGGTCAGTTCGGTGACGTATGGATTCGCTTTGAGCCGACAGAGGGCAACGACCTTATCTTTGAGACAGAGGTTGTCGGCGGTTCAGTTCCGAAGAACTATTTCCCCGCAGTTGAAAAGGGTCTTCGTGAGTGCATGGCAAAGGGTGTTATGGCAGGCTATCCGATGGTAGGTCTTAAGGCTGTTCTTTATGACGGTTCATATCATCCTGTTGATTCCTCTGAAATGGCATTCAAGACAGCGGCTTCAATCGCGTTCAAGAACGGTGTGCCTCAGGCTAATCCTGCAATCCTTGAGCCTGTCGGAACATTGAAGGCTACAATGCCCGAAGCATTCCTCGGCGATATCATGGGTGACGTTACAAAGCGTCGCGGTCGTGTTCTCGGTATGGGTGCATCTGAGGAAGAGCCGAAGTATCAGGAGCTTGTTGCTGAGGTTCCGATGGCTGAGATGAACAATTTCTCAACAGTTCTCCGTTCAATTACAGCAGGTCGCGGACATTACACCTTTGAGTTCACTCGTTATGAGGATGCTCCTGCTTCTGTTGCCGAAAAGGTTATTGCAGACGCAAAGGTTGACGAAGAATAAATCAATTAAATAGAGCTATTGAATCTGTGCCGTTTAGTGCAGACTGAAAAACAGCTGTTGTATATTTAGAATAAGGGATTTAAGGTTTATATCCGAATTTCAGATAACCTTAAATCTCTTTTGTTTGTCGTTTTGGTTATTAAAAGTGTATTATTTTACAAACAATAAAATATTCTGAAATGTCATATTTGTTAATTACGCATAAATAGAGATAGAAGGAATGGAAGAAATCGTTTTAAAATAAAGATATATTAACGGGTGATTGCTTCAGATTTAAGATATCGTGGTATAAGTATGAGATATTTGGTCAAATGCATTGAGACGTTTTTTACAAAAATCTTATTTTTTAGTAAAAAATGTTTGGTGGATTTAAATGTAGATTATTTAATACAAAAGTGATAAAATCAATAATAAATGTAAATATGGATATTTTAGGTACACATAACCATATTTAGTATAATATATATTGGAATATATACAGGGATGGGAAAGGGTGATTTATCAATGAAAAAAGTAAGAAGATGCACCAAAGGAGTAATATCAGTATTACTCGCAACAATTATGGCTCTCAGCAGTGCAGCTGTAGGTCTTTCGGTTATTACATCAGCTGTTGACGGCGGACATTCGTTGAGGGTACAGCTTATGAGTTTGTAACGATTTATACCGAAGTGGGTATACTCACAAACGGTAAAACCTATTACGATGCAGTAAGCTAATATAATGACGGTTGGGTTAGTATATGACCTGAACGCCTTTACAATATAAATTTATTTTAATAAATGGAGGTTAAATTTATGAAAAGCAAAAAAGTATTGTCATTTTTACTTGCATTGCTCTTAGTTGTGTCCGTATTTCAGCCGGGCGTAGGTGTAATTAAGAGCCTTGCGGCAAGCACCCAGTTTACTATCAGAGCTGGTGTTATCGGTTATAATGCAAATGTCCCCGCAACAACAAGTTATTACTTCTGGATGGCATACATTGATTCATCAGGAGAGTGGAAAAGCGATGTACCACTTTCATACACGCTCTACCATGCAGATGGTACGAGTGAGAATAAAGTTATGGAATGGGGTAATCTATGGCTCGCTGCCGGAGAATACGCAGTGTTTAATAATGCTACGGTTCAACAGTATGCAGTATGCTTTGGTCAACCTGGTAACTGGCAGAGTGTAAATCTTAATGATGCATTCATAAAATATGTTCCTTATCTGAAGGCTGTTACTGTAACCGAAAACGGAAACACAATGACAACAGAGGAAGCATCTGAATGTGAGGGTTATGTTCTTTTCAACACTGTTGCAAACAGCACAAAGAACATAAACTTTACGTATTATTATACTGATCCTGTTAAATATACTGATTCTTTTCGTGTTGCAACACTTAAAAAGGAACTCCGTGAAAGCACCGCCTATCAAAAAGGTGTTGAGAACTACTTTGATATCGACCTCACCACAACATTGCCCACCTCAGGTAACGAGGCAATTGTTCTGTTATTTGACCTTTCATCTTCAATGAATGTTCAGTGTGCAAACTGCGGTGTTGAATACGACAGCAACGGTTCGGGCGACCATTCAACAAGTTATGTCTGTTCCAGAACTGGCTTTGACGGTACAATTACTCAAACACACGCGTGCGGTAATTTTGTACAGCGTCTTGCCGTTGCAAAAACACAGGGTAAAGCTTTCATAGATAAGATTGCGGCTGCAGCCGGCGTCGGTCAGCATATGTTTGTTGAGCTTGTAACCTTTGACGGAACCGCAAGAGTTAGTTACGGTTGGGTTGATGTTACAGTTCCCGCCAACGTTACAGCACTTAAGAATGCTATTACCAATATGGCTGGCCAGGGCGGCGGTACAAACATCTCCGAAGGTATGAAACTTTCATATAACGAGCTTGTGGCTATTTCCTCGAATTCAACATACCATGTAAATAAAGAGAGCTCATATGTTGTTCTTCTTTCGGACGGTGCTCCCACTGGTGCGACTACCTCAGGTAATGCTGTTGTATCAACTCTTCCTTCTGAAGCTCTCAGCAGTTCATATGTTACAAAGTGGAAGAATGTATGGAGCAAGTATAACCATTATGCATGGCATGAGGCATCCGAATACAACAATCCATCGATAGAAGGTTACAAGCCGTATACTTTGAACCAGATTATGGGTGCTCCTTATTATTCAGAGCAGATAAAAAATCAACTCGGCGGTAAGGTTTACTCAGTTGTTTTCGGTAATAATATGGACGCAAACCCATGGAATTCCGGAAACAACTATAAGTATGTTTCAGGTAACAGCCTTGACAATAAGGACTATGTTGCTTCATTTTCTGATAAATCAACCTTCACATCAACAGCTGCAGGTCTTGACGAGTTCTATACCGAGGTTGCTAAATCACTTACCATTAAAGTTAATTCGGCTGTCGTAACTGACCCGATGAGTGCTTATGTTGATTTCATTGGATTTGAAGACGCAAACGGCAACCTCGTCAGCGGCAACAGCTATAACGGTGCTACATATAATAGCACTACTAAAACTATCTCATGGAATCGTCTTTCAACTTCCTGTACTTCGAATAAGCTTTCGTACAGAGTCAGACTCAAAAACGAAATGTCAGGTTTTGTTGACTGGACAGACAGCAAGCAGACAGCTTCCTACGTAACAAACGGAGAAACAAAGCTTGTTGTAGGTGCTACAGTTGACGGTCAATCAAAGACTGAAGTAGATATTGTCGAAAAGCTGCCCGAGGTACACGGTTGGCTTTCAGACCTCTCATTCACAAAGGTCGGCAACGACGGCAAAAAACTTGCAGGTGCGGAGTTTACTCTTCAACATGCTGGTTCCTCCTGCACAGTGTGCCATGGAGACGCTACTATTTCTAATTTCACAGCGACATCAGATTCAACAGGTAAAGTCACATTTAAAAATATTCCTTCAGGTCATATTTATACCCTTAAGGAAACAAAAGCACCTACAGGTTATGGAAAGGCTGCTGACTGTAAAGTAACAGTTTCATTTGATAATATTACGGTAACAGGTACTGATTGGAATGCAAACGTTCTCACCGATAAATTACTTCCGGCAATCAATCCCGATGTTATCGTAGTTGACTATGGTAAAACTATCTTGTGCTCACCCCTTACAAATGACCCTTGCTCAACCGCTCTTCTCGGTATCGGTGCTACTTCAGCTACCACCTATACCACCAGCTATAAATCGCAGAACGGTGTGTTCAAGACTGAGGGCAACAATGTTATTTTCTCACCCTTCAGCTATATGAGCAGCATCAACAGAGTTAAGTACTATGCAAGCTTCAAAGATGCAAGCAATGTTACTTCTACTCTTAATTCAACAATTACTGTAATTCCTGCTACTACTGTTTACTATGAAGATAATTTCGGCGGTACTTCAGCTAACGGCGGACTTTACATCAAGTACTCAGGTAACTGGAAGTCAGTTAATGACAGCGGTACTCAGTCAACACTTGCTGCTAACACAAGTACTACTGACCGTCAGGACAGAGGTGAAGTTGGCGCAGGTCATGTACCGTATGGCTACGACAGCTCATACCAGAACTGCACAAAGTTCAGCAATGGTACAGCAGCAGTTGTAACAGGTACAGTTTCTAAGGGTTCAGATGGTAAGAACAAGTTTGACGCAACAGCACAATTCACATTTAAGGGCACAGGCTTTGATATCATCAGCCGTACAGATATGAACTGCGGTCAGATTTCAGTAGCTGTTTACGATTCAAGCAATAAGCTTCAGGCAAACGTTCCCGTAATTAATAAGGGTGTAGGAACTCTTTATCAGATTCCTGTTATCTCTTACACAGGTCTTAAATATGGCACATATACAGTTAAGATTAATGTAAACGCTCCTCAGCAGTACCTCGGTATTACAGGCAGCACATTCTACCTTGATGCAATTCGTATTTATAACCCGATGGGACTTAGCACCACCGATAACTCAGAGTTTACCGAGGCAAATAATGCATATACTAAGGATAAGGAATCACACGCATTTAATTGCTCAATTCGTGACTACATCCTTTCTATCGGAAATCTTAATATTAGCGAATCAACCGGTGCGGTTTATGTTGATACAATCAACAATAAATATACAGCAGGCGGTGTCATCCAGCAGAGTGGTATTAAGGATTTCGAACTCGTAGGACCTAATGAAGAGGTTTACCTCACACCCGGTAAGGGCATAGGATTCGCAATTGTATGCTCAGCTCAACCGAAATCTGTTCAGGTTGAAATCAAGGTTCCTGCGCCGTTAAGTAGTACGGCAAAGCTTCTTGCTCAAACAAGCGGTAATACAGCATCTAAAAAAGAAATTACAGTAAAATCAGCAACTGAAATGTTCTATGACATTACAAGCGCAGTTAAGTTTACTACTGTAACTAAATCAGGCACCACATATTACAGAGCAGTTGTAGTTCTTTCAAACGGTCTCTCAAGTGCAGCCAGCGATATCATTTCAGTCACCAACGTTAAACTTACTTATTCAAGCAGCGTAAAGAATCTTGTTGAGGGCAAGGATAAAGACACAATTACCACAACAGGCGACACAACAACAATTATTAACGAAGATGGCGATATTGTTGAAACACCGGCAGAGGTTGAAGTTGGTATGATGGCAAGCTGGGATATCTACTGTGATGTATTTGATACAGTTTACACGCAGTACACGGCATCAGTTCCAACATACAATGTTGCAGCAAATAACGATATTGTTACAACATCTTGCGGCAAGAAAGTTACAGCAACATTCACTACATCTCAGTTCGTTGATGATCTTGTTATCAAAGACGCAGACGGTAATCCTGTTAAGGCTGAAGTTTCATCTGTTCTTGATGAAGATAACCTTTTCACTGCAAGCTATGAAAGTGCAAAGGTATGGACAGTAACATTTGACAACCCGACTGGTGTTTATAACTACACAGTTGCAGCAGCAAACGGTGAGGGCGAAACAGCAGAAATCACTGTCAATGTTAAGCCTGTTGAGGCTGTTTCACTTTCAGTTTATAAAGCACCTGCTAAGACACAGTATAACTATGGTGAACAGATTGACCCGAGCGGACTTGAGCTTCTTGTAACATACTCTGACGGTACAACAAAGGTTGTTAAGTCAGGTTACACACTCAACACCTATAAGGCTAATAAGTCAGGTGTAAGAAGCGTTGCTGTAAATTATCAGGGTCTTCAGACCAGTTATAAGATTAAAGTAAAGGTTACTTTTGCTCAGGTTATTCTTACAGTTTTGGGTCTCAGCAGACTCTTCAAATAATAATTAAAGCTTAATATAAACTCTCCTGCAAAGTTGCAGGAGAGTTTATAATTGTAATTCTCTGTCAGTATTTTCGGTAAATAAATCCTGGAAAATGAATATATTTTCAACGGCAGCAAGAGGTATATGCTGCTGTTGTTTTTTTATGTAGACATTAAAAAATGCGTATAATAAAGTTGTTCTTATATAACAAATCGGTTTTTTCTTAACGGTGGTAAACTGGCAAAAAAATATACAAAATATATAACAAAGATTCACAAATTACTTGAAATTTATAAAAAATGTAGTATAATAGGAGCGTGTGATGAAGTTTGGTCTGTAAAAATCTGGTAATTGCATAAGATGTTTTGACTTTGTTCTTAAATTTTATGCTTTTCCTTATTTTCAGATATTCCACACAGAAACATTTTACTTTGCGGACACCTATGGTTAAACAGATGCCGGATATCGCTGCAGCGTAGTCCGGAGTGGACAAAGACAAACTGCGTCCTGAACTCGAATGTTTTTTAATGTTCTCGAGGGGAAACATTTTGATATTGAAGAAAAACCGACAGGTGCTAAGAAGTATAATTAAATTATGAGACTTTTTATGGTGATTTATCCATAGAGTGTCAAATTTCATTGAATGACTACGGAGGAGGAAGACAACAATGAAAAAATCCAAAAGACTGTTTTCGGTCATTCTTATCGTTTCTATGCTCATCGGTGTACTGCCATCAACTGTGTTTGCTGTCACGAGCGATGATACACTTGAGACAAGTGGCGCAAATGCAAGTACGGTAATCCTTGCTTGCTCAGATGTTCAGGATCCAAATAATTCATATCTGTTTAACACGGGAAATTATACGGCTCAGAATTCGCTTTTCAATAATATCATTTCAAAGATAAAATCTTTTTATCCCACGGTAACTGACTTCTTCTGTGGCGGTGACTACAATTTTGACATTACAAGAGAAGGCAGCCAATATGTTGAAAACGGTGTTCAGAAAGTATATACAAAGCAAAAAGCTGTTGAAACTACACTGAAGGATGCTATGTTGCTTTCTGATACAATTCAGAGTATTTTTCCCGCTGTAACGGATGATAGAATTACAATGATTCAAGGTAACCACGATGAGATCTGCTATGCTTTAACTCCGTCTGGCGGTTACGATGAGGGTACATACTCTGTCTATGTTATAAATGAGAAGGATTATCCCGCAGAAAACAAAGTGCCTGCAGGTTCGGGATTTTCTTCCGCACAGGCTCTTTGCCAGAATACTGCGAATAACCTTCGCACTTGGCTTGACGGACTGGTAAAGGCAAACTACAATAAGCCAGTGTTTATTTTAACCCATGTTCCTCTCCATTTTAGCAATCGTACGGTACGAAAGGGCGATGCAACATATGCCCAGTATATCTATGACGCTATCGAGAGCCACGGTAATGATTTGAATATCATTTTTATATACGGTCATGACCATAGTGCCGGAGATGATGACTTCCTCGGCGGTGCTGCTCAGTTCTTGACACGCGGGGATAAGCTTACCATCGCCAAAGCCGGCAGCACGAATGTAAGTCGTGCACTTCAAAAAACACTGAACTTTACCTACATGAATTACGGCTTTGTGGGTTACTTTTGGGATGTGTGGGATGCTTATTCCGGTACTATTAATTACAATGTCGATCATACCCTGACTATGACGACCTTTGAAATCAATGGCAGCGATGTAATCGTTCGTCGTTGGGACCAAAATGGTCAGCACATCCTGAAAGCGGTTGGAGCAAAGTCTTTGGAGCTGAGCGCAGCTGATGTATTGCCTCCAAATACAAAATCCTATGCAAGCCCTCAGACGGTAAAATCACCCAAGATTTCCGATGACGATACTGATAAAATTCAGACGTTTATCGACAACGCTACCGGAGTTTCCGTAAAAGCAATCGGAACAGGGCTGACCGTTACATCGAAAAGTAATGTCCCTGCGCTTGCTAACGCAGGAATCACCGATTTTAAGGCTTTTGATATTTCTGTTGCTAAATTTTCCGGAGAAGCCGAAATCACTATGCCTGTAAAATCAGGATACAATAAAGTTTGGCGTGTAAAAGATAATGGTGAGCTTGAAGAAATTAAAAATGCCGTTTTTGCCGGAAATACAGTCAAATTTACGACCAGCTATTTAGGTGTATATGCAGCCGGACAAGCCAGCGGATTGGTAAATGACACATATTATTGGGTACAGACCCCCATACAGGATGTCAAAGTCGGAGATGTAGTTATGCTTGTGGCTTCAAATGGCTATACTTTGAAAAAAGACAGTAGTGGAGCTATTGTATCTTTTACATCATACGGAACTTTTGATAATAAAGAGTATTTTACACCGGATGTGAACGATCCTGAGAATTACGCATGGCTAATTACAAGTAACGGTATTCAGAGCGTTTCCTCTCCGAACAGCTATATAAATTTGGGAACGATGAATTCCGTTATCGTCCATGAGTCACCTAAGGGATTTTTAGACAGTAATGGATGTATAACTTATAATGGAAGAGTAAATAATAATCCTTATAATTTTACCCCCTATGCAATCTTTTATAACGAGGGTAAATGTTTTACAACCGGAACTCAGTGGGATAAGCTAAAATTTACTGCTTATAAACGCGTTCTCGTTTCAATTGAAACGAAAGTACCGACCATTACTCCTGATGTTGTTGTTTTAGACTATGGCAAGGCTGTAATGTGCTCACCCCTTGATAATGATATATGCTCAACCGGTCTTCTCGGTCTCAGCTCTACTTCAGCTACCAGCTATACCAGCAGCTATAAATCGCAGAACGGTGTGTTTAAAACTAGTGGCAATAACGTAATTTTCACACCCTTCAGCTACATGAGCAGCATCAATAGAGTTAAGTATTTTGCAAACTTCAAAGATTCGAAAAACAATACCAAGGTTCTCAGCTCAACAATTTCTGTAATTCCTGCAACTACTGTTTACTATGAAGATAATTTCGGCGGCAGTTCTGAGAATGGCGGACTTTACATCAAGTACACAGGCAACTGGATGACAGTTGATGACAGTGGTAAAAAGACAAGCGGAGTCACTGCTAACACCAATGTTAATGACCGTCAGGACAGCGGTGAAGTCGGTCAGGGTCATACACCTTACGGCTATGATGGCTCATACAAAAACTGCACAAAGTTCAGCAACGGCACCGCAGCTGTTGCTAAGGGTTCAATCTCCGTGGATGCAAACGGTAAAAAACAGTTTGACGCTTATGCAGAGTTTACATTTAAAGGTACAGGCTTCGATATCATCAGCCATACAGATATTGACTGTGGTATGATTACAGTAGCTGTTTACGATATGGATAATAACCTTAAAGCTAACATTCCCGTTGTTAGCCAGGATGATGATGCTCTTTACCAGATTCCTGCTATCTCATATAAAGGTCTTGACTACGGTACATACAGGGTAAAGATTAACGTCAACGCACCTCAGAAGCTCCTTGGCATCACAGGCAACACATTTTATCTTGATGCAATACGCATTTATGATCCGATGGGATTAAATGCTGATGATAACGCAGAATTCAATGAAGCAAACGATGCATACCTTCAGGATAAGGAAGCAAATGCATTCATTAGTTCAATCCGTAACTACATTCTTTCAGTTGGTGACATCAGTGTTGACGAGCAGTCAGGTGCAGTTTATGTTGATACAATTAACAATGGTTACACAAATGGCGGAGTTCTCCAGCAGGATAAGCTCGAGGAATTTTTGCTCACAGGACCTAACGAAGAGGTTTACCTTACACCCGGTAATGGCATAGGCTTTGCACTTGCATGCTCAGCTGTTCCGTCAAGCGTTCAGCTTCAAATCAGGATTCCTGCTCCGTTAAGCGATACAGCAAGCATTCTTGTACAGACAAGTGACAAACCTAAGTCAAGAAAAGAAATTACTGTAAACTCAGCAACTGAAATGTTCTACGATATCACAGATGCAGTTCAGTTTGTTGCTGTAAAGGAATCAGGCTACACATATTACAGAGCAGTTGTAATTCTTTCAAACGGTCTTTCAAGCACAGTGAGCGATATCGTCTCAGTCGCTAACGTTAAGCTTACTTATCCAAGTAGTGTAAAAAACATCATCGAGGGTAAAAGCAAAGACATAATTATCACCTCAGGCGAAAACTCAAGGGTTATCGACGAAAACGGTGATGCTTTAGAAGCACCGACAACAGTTGCAGTTGGTATGATGGCAAGCTGGGATATATACTGTGATGTATTTGACACAATCTATACACAGCATAAAGCATCAGTTCCGACATACAATGTTGCAACAAATAACGAGATTGTTACAACATCTTGCGGAAAGAAAGTAACGGCAATATTTACTACATCTCAGTTCGTCGATAATCTTGTTATCAAAGACGCAGACGGTAATCCTGTTAAGGCTGAAGTTTCATCTTTAGTTGATGAAGATAACCTCTATACTGCAAGCTATGAAAGTGCAAAGGTATGGACAGTGACATTTGACAACCCGACCGGTGTTTACAACTACACAGTTGCAGCAGCAAACGGTGAGGGCAAAACAGCAGAAATCACAGTCAATGTTAAACCTGCTGAGGCTGTCTTACTTTCAGTTCTTAAAGCACCAGCTAAGACACAGTATAACTATGGTGAACAAATTGACCCGAGTGGGCTTGAGCTTCTCGTAACCTACTCTGACGGTACAACAAAGGTTGTAAAGGGTGGTTATACACTTAGCACCTACAAAGCTGACAGGTCAGGCAACAGAAGTGTTACAGTAAACTATCAGGGTCTTACCACAAGCTTCAGAATAAATGTCAAGACATTTTTTGTACAGATTATTCTTACCATCTTGGGTATGGGTAGGTTCTGGAAAAAATAAAAATCATGGGGCTGTCTAAACCAGACAGTCCCATTTTTTAACCGAATATTAACAATTTATAAAATATTATTTTTCCTATTGACCTTTTGAAAAAGAAATGTATAATAAAATAAAAAAATGAAAATAAGGAGATATCATTATGTTTTGTCCAAAATGCGGAGCAAACGTACCCGATACTGCAAAGTTCTGTACCTCCTGCGGTGCAAATCTGCAGGTTGAAGAGAATGTCAATACACAGCCCGATAACGGCTATCAGCAGCCGAATTACCAGCAGCCCGAATTTCAGCAGGCTAACCCGTTCAGCGGTTATCAGCAGAGCGAATACAAGGCTCCGATTCAGAACAGGAACATTGTAACCTGCATTATTCTTTCACTTGTTACCTGCGGAATTTACGGCATTTACTGGTACTTCTGCATTGTCAACGATCTTAATACAGCATCCGAATCAAAGGATGATATGAGTGCGGGCATGATTGTTTTTCTTTCAATCATTACGTGCGGCATTTACGGTTGGATTTGGCTTTATAAAGCAGGCGAAAAGGTTGATTCAATCAAGGTTCGCAGGGGTCTGTCACCGTCAAATTCAGGTCTTCTTTACATCCTTCTTGCAATTTTCGGCTTGAGTATTGTTGACTATGCTCTCATTCAGAACGAGCTTAACGAAGTTGCATCAATGTAATGAAAGAACGGTTTCGCAAAGTATGCTTTACAGGCGCAGCTCTTATTGCTTTGGGCTGCGCTTATCTTTTAATCTATCTGAAATCAGGATTTGCAATACCCTGCGTGTTCCATCTGATAACAGGACTGCAATGCCCCGGGTGCGGAACAACACGAATGCTTGCAAGCCTTGTGAGACTTGACTTTCGTTCGGCATGGCACTACAATCCCGTTGTGCTCGCTATGAGCCCGATGATAGTATGTATCATTATCAGGGACACGGTACAATGGATAAAAAACGGCAGAACAAAAAGCAGTAAGATTGAAAATTATATTCTGTATGTGATGTTTGCCGTTCTTGTCATTTTCGGAATAGTCAGAAACATAATATAAGCACCGCTGCGCATTTTGAGCGTGAAGCGGTGCTTTCTTTTTATTTGGTTGTACTTCCGAGTCCGCCGTTGCGGATGTCGGTTACATCATCATCAAATGTGATTCCGTATTCAACGAAAATTCCCTGTGCGAAGCCTGTGCCTTTTTTCAGCTGAACGGTTTTGTTTTCGTTGGTGTCATTGGTTATCTTTATAAAGATATGACCCTCGTTATCCGAGTAAAAATAATCGCTGTCGATTATTCCTACCGTGTTGTTGAGCTGAAGTCTGAATTTGAAGCCGAGACCGCTTCTCGGATAGATTTTAAGCACCCATCCGTCATTGATTTCACAGCGGATTCCTGTGGGGATTTTCAGCGTCTGACCCGGTTCAATTGTGAAATCAACAGGGCTGAAAATATCATAGCCTGCCGAACCCGAGGTAGCGCGTCGGGGGAGGATGATATCGCTGTAAATTTCTTTTATCTCTTCATCCGAGCCGCCGAAGGTATCTTTCCAGCCTTCGATAAACTGCTCGGGACTTACTTTGCTGAATTTTGCTATTCTTTTCATTTTTTACTCCTTTTTATTCGGGGATAACAAATGCGAGTGTGAGGGCGAGGAACATCTGACCGAAGAAATAAGTCCAGATGTTGAGCTTTCTGAGCCGGCCGTGCTTGTCAATTCCTTTTTTGAAGCAGAGCGGTGCAAGCGTGTAGTCGGATGTTGCGAAGAACAGACCGCCGACAATAAGAAGAATTCCGACAAATAATGAATTTTCCATTGTACCTGCGATTATTACACGGATGCCGAGCGATACAGCTTTAATCATCATTATGCCGAGTGCATTCATGTAGAAAAGCACGGGCAGAAGTGCTTCGCCGAAATCAACCTTCATAAGTGTCTGTGTAAAGAAGCCGACCGAAATAAAGACTGCAAGTGCAATTACTTCGGGCACGCCCATGAAATCTGCCTTGGGGAAGAAAACATCGAATACTTTTGAGTAGGCGATTATGTAGAAAATATGCGCTGTGAGGAAAGAGACAAGACCGCATACAAATAATGTTCTGTCGCCTGATTTGTAATGCAGAAGGAAGTCGCCGAGCCATGAGAAACCAAAACCGATAAGCATCATAACTGCGAATGTTGTGTGATTACCTGCACACATCATGCTGACAATGCCTGTGATGATAAAGAGAGTCGAGCAGACCATTTTCCAAATCAGAGATTTTGTGCAGGGTTTAGGAATCTCTTTTTTCAGAAAAGTGGGAGTTGTGAACGCCTGGAGAAGAAATAATGCAATGAAACCGATAATGTAACCTGTTGACATAATATCCACCTCAAATTAAACTTCCTGTATTTAGTTTTACATTATATGAATTTTCCTTCGTGAATAGAATCGACAAGCTTCGGAAGCATATCGAAAACCGCAAGGCCTGCCTTCTGAACAGGCATAATATTCGGAAGGTAGTGATCCATATCCTTTGCTATGTTGTCTGACATAGCCTTGATTGGCTGCTTGCTTGACGGACGGAAGGTAACCCTGTCGCCGTCAAATGTGAATTTCAGTATACGCTGGCAGACCGCTTCAACAGGTCTGATATGGATTTCAAGCTCGGTGTCGGAAATCCATGCGGCTGTTGCGACGGCGGTGAAATTCATCCGTGCGAGCGTCATGGGAGTTCTGCGCGGTGTGCCGTCCATACCGCAGATGACGGTGTTCTTTTCGTCGGCCTCCGACCAGCTGAAAGAACAGGTGTCGCCGTTAAATTCAAACGAAACGTCGGTTATGTTGCCTGCACGGTAGCCCGACATATACACAACGGGGAAGGGGAGAACGCTGACGGGAAAGCCTGCCGTGTTAAGAAGCAGGTTCTTTTTGAACTGAATCGTTCTGCCCTCAATTTCCTTTTCAAGATAGCTGTGTGAAAGGGCGGGCAAATCATCGTCAAGCGGAGCAATCTCAGGCTTTACCTCGGGAGTCGGCTCGCTGTCAGGCTCAATAAGACAATCGGGGAAGTGTCGCCAGATGCAGTCACGTGACTTCTGTTCGTCAATTTCGCCTGCGTTCATAACAAGAATTGCATCGTAATCAAGAGCGACAATGCCGAACTGCGAGAACATACCGTCAGCACGGTAGCCGTTTACGCCGCCGCAGCGCCAGAAGCAATAGCCGTAGCCGCTCTGACCGTCGGGTGCATCGTTCTTGACTGAGTTGTTGCCCTGAACCTTTGTTGCAAGTCGAACCCAGTTTGCAGGGATAACCTGCCTGCCCGCATACACACCGTTGTGAGCATAGCAGAACATAAAGCGTGCTATATCCTCTGTCTTGAGAAAAAGTCCCCAGCCGCCTGCTTCAACACCGTTGATGTCGTGCTCCCAGAACGGAACATCAATTCCGAGCGGCTCGAAAAGTCGGGGAGTGAGGTACTCGATAACCGACATTCCTGTAACCCTGCACAGCATAGCGCAGAGAACGTACTGATTTTCGCTGACGTATTCCCAATGACCGTCACCGGGCGCAAAGCCCCACGGAGCGTTGATGAAATCCTCAAGCCAGCGGTTTTTGCTCTTGTCGCTGAAAACGCTGACGCTCTTGCCCGACTGCATTGAAAGCAGGTGGTGCACGTTGAGCTTTTCGAGGTTCTTGTCCTCCTCGTTTCTGTATTCGGGAAAGATGTCAACTACTCTTGTGTCAAGTGTCATCAAGCCCTCCTCAATCGCAAAACCGACAGCGGTTGAGGTGAAGCTCTTGCTTACCGAGTAAACCATGTGAGACGTCTCAGACGAATACGGAGCCGCCCACGATTCGTAAGCCACTTTATCGTGTCTGATAATCATAAGACTGTGAAGCTCGATATTTGAATCCTTGAAATCCCTGATAAGCTCTTCAACCTTTTTTGAAGAAACTCCGACCTGCTCGGGATAGTCGGCTCGTTCAAGCCGAAGCTTTTCTTTAACTTCCATACTATACCTCCGAGATTATTTTTTATCTGTTTCCCTTCTTTTGTAGAAGAAAATCTGTGCCGCAACAACTGCGCCGCCGCAAAGGACAAAAGCAACAGCTCTGCCGACAGTAAAATCAAATGCAAGTGTGACCGCCTTCTTCTCGCCGACAGTCAGATTGTCAAATGAAGCCTGAAGATTGTATCTTGCATTTTCAAGCTCTGAAAGTGAGCTTGATTTGTCTATCTTTTTTTCAGCCTCGCTGAGGGCTGTTCTGAACGCTTTTTCCGTGTCGGATGTGTACGGAGTTAAGTCTGTGTCCTCGTAAAGTGACACGTATCTGCTCAAATCCGCTTTCACATCTGCCGCTTTTTTTATATACGTACTCAGCTCCTGCGGATAATCCGTCTCAATAACGCTGTATCCGCGTGAAATAAGATCGTCCCAGCCGATTTCGTTATCGGTGCGTTTGCCGCAGCGTCCGCCCGTCATCGAGACCATAGCTTTCTGCTCTGAGTTGAATTTCTTCATAAGGAAATTGTCATAAAGCACGCCGTGACCGTTCTTGCTTCCGAGCTCAACTGTTGTAATGTTCTTTTCCGCGCATTTATTTATTACGTCTGAGGCGAGAAAAACAATGTTGCCCTGATAGTTGCCGCAGTAATTTATGTCAGATATATTCCCGACTGTTTTCAGAATTTCGTTATTGCTGTCGGAAAATCTGAAAATAACTCTGTCAAGCTCGTCAAGGCTTTTCACCTTATTATATACGCTCTTGAAATCCGCACAATTTGTGTTGAGCATAAGCTCTGTATCGCCGACCGAAAGCACATCTTCGAGTGATGCAGGGTGAAAATCGGTTT
This sequence comes from Clostridia bacterium, assembly GCA_024404095.1. GTDB lineage: Bacteria > Bacillota > Clostridia > Oscillospirales > Acutalibacteraceae > CAG-488. Next base: position 50,925 of record JAKSQO010000012.1, read on the forward strand.
TGCCGTTCTTTTCGGTGCCGTTTGCCGAGCGAAGACAGAACTCCTGAAGCTGAGAGAGGGTATAGTCGCTGACGTTGCCCGAAACAGTCGAGCCTTTTTCGTCAACGCACATTCTGTCGGTTGTCGGGTCGGCCATAAGAACAACCTCATTGTCAGAGGTGAGTCTGACATCAACGCTGACAAGACCGTACTCCGAAGCTGTTTTTACCGCCTCGGCGGAGTTTTCGGGATAGCTGTGCCAATCACCGCGATGAGCGATACAGATAATTTCTGTGTTATAAGCGGTGAGAGTGTCAATATTTTTTGAAGCGTTTGCGTTTATAAAAAAGAGGGTTGAAAGAATTATTGCGGAAATAATAACTGAAAAAATTCTTTTTGAATTTAAAGCCATTTTTTTCTCCTTGTGAGTGCAAAATTTTATACTGTTTTATTATATCACATTATTATTAGAAATAAAAGGAAAAAATTTTTTAAAAATAGGCAAACAAATGTTTGCTTTTTTGAAAAAGTGTGTTATAATACCTATGAGAAACGATTCGGAAAGGAGTATGACCATGGAAATAAATGATACCCAGCGAAAAATTTATGAATTCCTTGTTGAGCGAAGCTCTGACGGTGTTCCGCCCTCGGTGCGTGAAATCGGTGCGGCTGTCGGTCTGCGTTCAACTTCATCGGTTCAGTCCAACCTTGACGCACTCGAGGCGGCAGGCTACATTCAGCGTGATCCGCTTCTTAAGCGCTCAATCCGTATAATGGGACAGGCTGAAAATATTACACAGGTTCCGATTGTCGGAACCGTTACCGCAGGTATGCCGATTCTTGCCGTTGAGCAGATTGAGGGCTACTTCCCGTATACCGGAACGGCAACACGTGACAAGCCGCTGTTTGCCCTCAGAATTCGCGGTGAAAGTATGATTCAGGCAGGCATCCTTGACGGCGACCTTGTAATTGTCGAAAAAACGCCGTTTGCACGCAACGGTGAAATCGTAATTGCTCTCATTGATGACGAGGCAACGTGTAAAACCTTCTACAAGGAAAACGGACACTACCGCCTGCAGCCCGAAAACGATACCTATGAGCCGATTATTGTTGACGAATGCTCAATTCTCGGAAAAGTAGTTGCAGTTATGCGATATTATTAAAAATTTAACAAAAAACGTCCGTATTTTCTATGTGCGGACGTTTTTTTCTATTGTATATATGATGACAATGTGTTATAATTAAACGAAAACTCTTATCGGAGGAATGAAAATGAAAAAAACGGCATCCGTTCTACTGACGTTTTTTATGCTGTTTGTCATGATTTTGCCCTGTGCGGCGGCAAATCAGGCAAAGTTCAGCGTAAACATAGTATCTGAAAGTGATACCGAGCTTGTCGTTTCTCTTGACTATGACGGCGGCAGCAGCTTCCAGAATTTCGATTTCGAGCTGAAGTACAATGCCGATAAGCTCAAGGCTAAAGAGGCTTATGACGGTGACGGCTCGGCTGCGTTTCAGATGTACGCAAAGAAAAACGGCGGTAACGCAATTTCAATCGTTAACAAGGATATCAACCCGATTAAGGGCGCATTTGCTGTAACTGTTCCGTTCAAGGTGGTTCAGGGCAAGGATATGTTTATCTTTTCTTTTCAGAAGCTCTCGAAGCAGTCTGTGACGAAGGGTGACATCTCGGTTGCGTTCACAACCTGTCAGTTAAATGATGCGAATGTTCAGGTTACCGTAAGTCTTCCGTTTGCGGACGGTTCACCGAACGGAACGGTATCGGGTTCATCATCTGCACTTCAGAAATCCGAGGCTGCGACAGCCGATACTGAGCTTGTGACAGCAGATGCATCTGACAGTATTGCTCAGACGGAGGAGGACGCTGAAAGCGAGGAGCTTATTGCGAAAAATGAAGAATCCATTGCAGAGGATAACAGCAACCCTGCGAAAAAGATTGTGTGGGTTGTTGCCGCGGCGTTATGTATGGTAATTATTATCACAGGTGTGATAGTTTTTTTGAGAAAGAAAAATATTGAGGAATAATTTAGGAGGGAAATAATTATGAAATTTGAATTTGCTTATCTTGCGTTGTCAATTGTATTTTGTGTTGCGTATTACCTTGTGAACAAAAAGCTGATTTTCGACAAGCACGTTCACTCAAAAACCTTGATTCGTGCAATGACAGCAAACCTTGTGTTTAATATTTTTGCGACAATTGTTTACGCACTTGCTTTGTTTGCGCCTGACGGAAGAGCATTTGAATTCCTGCTCAGAACACCGCACGTTACAAACGGTGCCATGCTTTTAATTGTTGTTTCCATTTACCTGGTTGTTGTTGCAACAGTTGTTGTCGGCGCAAGAATTTCTATTAAGAGAAAGGGTCATAAGAACCTTAAGCTTGAAAGAATTCTCACTTCTGATTTTGTTGTCTGCGCAGCCTGCGGTGGACTTGCAACGCTCGGTCTTGCGCTTATCTTTTTCATCTGATTATATATGCAAAAAAATCCGCCAAAACGGCGGATTTTTGTTTGTCTTATTTTTCTTCCTTCGGCTTTCTGAAGAGGATTTTGTCAACAGGGAAGTAGAGGAAGAACTGAACTGCTGAGCAGACCATTGTTGCGATGTTTGCCGATAAATCATCACCGAAATTGAATCGGCTGATGCACAGATCCTTAAGCACAGGATTAAGCCATGCTGAGAAACAGATAAGTGCGATAGTGAAAATAATGTAAATCGGAAGAGTAACAGCGATGTTTGCGCTTGAATTAAAGGTCTTATCACGATTGACAAAGAAGGAAACTATCTGTGCTATTATATTGGCGGTGTTGTTGACGATAAAGTAACCTAAGCCGCCCGAGGCTGCCGTTACGGTGAATACAAGCCAATGGAAATCGGGGTCTCCTGCGGTTGTGTAAAGTGCGGCGATTGCGGGAATAAATTTCAGCGTGTTGAGTAACGTAAACTGAACAATCATTGCGATAAGTGAAACAAAGATGAATTTTACGAACTGCCACAATGTTTTTACTCCGTTGCCTTTTGCTTCGGCGGATTTGTCAATATTTTTTAATCCCATTTTAATCACTCCTTGATTTTGGTGATTTCATTCTACCATTTTTTTATCTGTAAATCAATATACAAATTTATTTTATTGGTATCATCAGCATGGCTTTATTCTCAAGATAATCTGCTGTCAGCCCGTTTTCGCTCATAATCTCCTCAACCGTGGTGTTGTAATGCTTGGCGATATCCCAGAGGCTTTCCTTTCCCGAGCAGAAATAGACCGTCAGCGATGATTTTCTTTCTTTTTTGCTCATCTCGTCGGGTACGGTTAAAGCCGAAAGTACCTTCTCACGCGAGGTTGAGAAAACCATGGCGGAAATATTTATTTCGGCTTTAAAGTCAGCTGTGCCGTCACCGCTCAATGTGCAGGCGAAACCGCTGATAACGAGGTTCGGAGCACATTCAAGATTTGACTTGTCTGTGTCCGTTGAGTGTGAATACTCAAATTCCGCCTCACGCTCACACGAAACTGGGGAGCCGTCAGCGTCAATTATTATCAGACTGAGCGGAATTCTGCCCTTGATTTCCATTTTGTTATCCGAAAAGCCGCATTTGATTTCGGGTGCGGAAATAACGGAAGCGTAGATTTTCTGCGGCTTAAGAGATGCGATGTCAAGGCTCTGCCGTACGGAGAATGAGTCGGAAAACTCACATTCGATTTTCCTGAAATCATAAAGTCCGTAGGTCATATCCAGCTCGGTCTGTGTCGAATATGCGTCTGTAATCGTGTTGACGGAGGAATCCTCGAACGCGTTGACGTGTGCGCAGATTTCAGCGTTTATGTTCATATATCTGTATTCGCCGTCATTGTCAACCTTCGGCTCGGCGCTCAGCTGAATTACATTCAGCTTAATGTCGGTTTTACAGCTGTCGTTAAAGTCAGCGGCCTCGACAATCTCGTTAAAAGGAATACTGCACCCGAGAACCGCCGTTTCGTTCTCCTGCGTGTCGGAGGAATACAGCGTTTTAACCGCAAGCTCACCCTTTATCAGGAGCTTGCCTTTTATTATTTTTGTTTCGCTCACAATCGGGGCGGCATAGCAGTCGAGCACCTTGCCGATACCGTGCATATTGCTGCCGACCTCCTCGACAGATGAAAGCTGAAAGCTTTTGCAAGCCGAGGCAACGGAGCTGCTGATGTCAATGCCTTTTCTTTTCAGCTGAATTCCGTTGCCCGAAGCCGATGAAATCAGCGTGTCGCAGCTCGTCCCGCAGACCTTGAATTTAATGCTGACAACGCCGTGAATATCTATGCGCCTTTTGCTGACCGCACGGCAGTTGACGTAGTCTGTTTTTGCCGTGCAGATAAGAAGAGCAGAGTCGTATGCCGAGGTCAGTTCGGCGTATTTTGAAAACGGATAGTCGCTTCTGTAAGAGCAGATATTGTTCTTTTCGTCGGAGTAGATGACGGTGATTTTTGCGTTGCCGTCCGCCGTTGCACGGTCACCGATGATTTTTGAGTTTGTGATATCCGTCTGAATTGTGCATTTCAGAATCCGCATAATGTCGGGACAATAGTCAGGCAGGCTGATATCGCAGTCAACGGACTGCTCGCTAAAGCTGTTGTTGTAAATTTTCTGAGTTCCTATTTCTTTTGTTGTTAGTTCAATGCTCATATAAATAACCTCTCTTTAATTTTCTGGTTATCACATTATATGAGCGCAAATCCGAATTATGCCAATTCGAGTGTCCATCCCTTAACATTGCGAACGGTGTTGATGACCTCCGCTTTTTCGGCAGGTGTCAGATTCGTGTTGAGCGCATGCTCGGCAAAGCTGACGGTTGCGGGCATTAACTCGTTAAGAGCGTTTACAATACTGTAAATGCTTTCCTTTGAAAGATTTACGCAGTAGCCGAAGTCAATGCTTTTATTTATACTGTTTTCCGCAAACCGTACAGTTTCAAGATTAGCGCAGCCGCTAAAAGCCGAACCGAAATCAGTACAGCTCTGGGTAAATAATGTGCCGTTGATTTCCTTCAGTGAGCAGCAGCCCTCAAAAGCATGGTACATTCCCGCAAGAATACGCATTTCACCTGTTTCAAGATATTCAAGTGACCTGCAATTTGAAAATGCATTACTTAAACTTCTACAGCCGATAAGCTTGCCGAGATATGCATTGGTTAAGTTAGTACATCCGCTGAATGCGCTGTCAAGGGTTTCGATTTTTTCGGTATTGTGAAGAATAACGGTTTTGAGGTTTGTTCTTCCCGAAAAAATACCGCCCGTCTCTTTTATGTTTGGTGCGTTCAATTCAACCTTTGTAATGTTTGTACTGATTTTAGAGCTTCCCAAGCTTCTGAGCGACTCATAATTCATCACAGGAAGCTCGTAAAGCTGAGTACCGCCTGCGAAGAGGGTGTTACTGAATGAAGTTTTGTTGCGTATGGCGGCATCAATAAGCTCCCAGTTGTGAGCCTTTTCAGCCATTTCGTCAATATCGGACTGAAGCTGTGCAACCTCAAGTCTGTGACTGTTTTCGACGCACGAAGCCTCATAGTTCAGCTGAGCGATTTCGGCATTCTTCTGAGCTGTCACGTTTTCGGTGTTTCTCTTTTCCTCGGCGATTTTTGCGTTGAGATTAAAAATCTCCTTTTCGTGATTGCGCTTCAGGGTTTGTATTTCATCCCTGCAGTCAAGGTACGCCTTGTTCTCGGCTTCGGTCTTAAAGCGGTCAAAAATCGTTTCGGTAGGCGAGAGCTGCTTGCAAAATTCGGGCAGAAGACTGCTTGCAACGGCGATTCTGACTTTTTTTGAGGTCAGCACAGCCTCTTTTTCGTAAGCGACAACAGCAAGCTCAAAGCCGCTTGTATCTCTCAACACCTCCCACGGAACACAGACGCAGTTTGCCTTGATGTCGAGCACATAATACCTGCCCTTTGAGCTTTTGAAAACAGCCGCTTTCGTGTCAAAAATACGCCAGCTTCGGTCAAAATGAAAACGGAAGCTGACGGTTTCGTTGCAATCCGCGGTGATGGAAAACTTATCCGCACCGAGCATATTCTGCCTTTCAAGGCTTAAATCATATGTTATCATTGAATTTCTCCTTTTCCCTTTAGCATCCCCACATAATATTATAGAGAACATTTGTTCACTTTGTCAACACTTTTTTTACTTTACAATCTGTAAATTTTGGTGTATCATTATAAGGTAATTTTGAAAAAAGAGGTATTCACTATGGAAATGGTAAAACTTACACCGTCTGTTGCCGACAACATCTGGGGCGGCACAAGACTTATAACAGAATACGGTATCAAGACCGACAAAAATCCTGCCGCTGAGGCATGGGTGCTTTCATGTCATCCCGCAGGCCCGTCAACCGTTCAGAACGGCGAGTTTGCAGGCAAAACATTGCAGGACGCTTTCCTTGCCGATAAGTCAATCTGCGGCAAGAAGGGCGAGAGATTTGAGTTTTTCCCGCTTCTTATCAAGTTCATTGACGCTAAGCAGAATCTTTCAATCCAGGTTCATCCCGACGACGAGTACGCAATGCGTGTTGAGGGCGAGTACGGCAAGACTGAGGCATGGTACATTCTCGACTGCGACCCCGACGCTGAGCTTATTCTCGGCTTTAACCGTGAGGTAAGCGTTGAGGAGTTCAAAAAGGCTGCTCAAAGTGACGAGATGATGGACATCTGCAACAAGATAAAGGTTAAGAAGGGCGACCTGTTCTTTATCGAATCGGGCACAATGCACGCTATCTGTAAGGGTATTCTTCTTGCCGAGGTTCAGCAGAATTCAAACACAACATACCGAATCTATGACTACGGCAGACTCGGCAAAGACGGCAAGCCCCGTGAACTTCACGTTGACAAGGCTGCTGATGTAACAAAGCTCTGTCCTCCCGAAATCAAGGACGCATCTGAGCGCAAGACAGAAAAGTTCGAGGGCGCTGTACGTGCTGAGCTTACAACCTGCGACCTGTTCACAATGTATAAGCTCGATGTTGACGGAAGCTTTACAGCAATCGCAGACGATGAGTCGTTCGTTTCACTTCTCTGCCTCGAGGGCGAGGGCAAGGTTAAATGCGGTAATACCGAGCTGACAATGGTTAAGGGCGAGAGCATTTTCATTCCTGCTTCAAGCGGTGAGTTTACTGTTGAGGGTAAGCTCGAAATCCTCGAAAGTACACTTTAATTACAGTAATAAATACCCCTGTTTATGCAGGGGTATTTTTTCATAGTGAACCGTTTGTAATTTTTCACACTGTTCAGAATAACAGAACTTTGTAGGGTGCGGCGTCCTCGACGCACCGTGCAGATGTTTAAAGAAATGTGTCATTGCGAGCGACAGCGAAGCAATCCATAATGCAGACCGTCAGTAAGCGTAGATTGCCACGGTCGTTACACTCCCTCGCAATGACAGAGCTGTAAATAATTGTCATTATGAGGAGCGACAAAGAATCTCATATAGATTGAAATATAGAATTTATTAAACAAATTATTCCGATAAATGAGAGATTTTATATTCTCATTCGTCTAATAAGTGAAGATATCTTCGGAAAGGAGAATGTTTATGGATAACGGTGCAGGTAGCTACCGCCGTTTTCTTGACGGTGATGACAGCGGAATAGTCGAAATCATACGTGACTATAAGGACGGTCTGACCCTGTATCTTAACGGATATGTCAGAAACATTTTCACCGCCGAAGAGCTGATGGAAGAAACCTTCTTCAGACTTATGACGAAAAAACCTAAATTCAAAGGCAAGAGCTCATTCAAAACGTGGCTGTATGCAATCGGAAGAAATACGGCGACCGATTACCTCAGAAAGCAGTCGAAAACGGCTTTGCAGGACGAGATGAGCGATGAGATTATTTCCGAGGAAAACAGCGTTGAAAAGGAATATCTGAAAGAAGAAAGTAAAATCAGACTCTATAAGGCGATGAAACGGATTAAGCCCGAGTATGAGCAGGTTCTGTATCTGACATTTTTTGAGGGATGCTCCAATGAGCAGGCGGCATCCGTGATGAAAAAGAACAGACGTCAGATTGAAAACCTTGTTTACAGAGCAAAAAAGGCTCTTAAGGTTGAGCTTGAAAAGGAGGATTTTACTTATGAAGGATTATAATCAGATTGCATCTGAACTGCTTGAAAGACGTGACGAATTTGTTACAGAGCAGAGAAGAAAGCGCAGAAACACAATCAAAGCAGGTACATCGGTAATTTGCGTTGTTGCTGTTGCGATTGGCGTTGGACTGTGGAAAAAGAATGACATAAAGAAACCCGAGGTGCAGGGTGGGGCGGTGACGCAGATTTATACGGAAATAGTTGAACCGCAGACAAAAGGGGAAGACAACACAAAAGTAGATTCGCCGACAAAGGGCGAGAACGGCACAACGGTGACCGAAAAGACAGAAAAAAAGAAAATTGACGGAACGGATACAACTGAAGAAATCAGCTATCTTGTGAAAAAAATTATCACGAACTACCCGACAAGCGGTGATGCCTGCTATGTAGCACCGAGAAACGGTATGCAGTTTTCCTCACGTGAGGTTGAGGCAGCATTAAAGGATGCAAAAGAGAGAAATCAGAAGGTAACTCTTCTTGTATCGATAGATATTTTTAAGGATTCGGATAAAGTAGATGATGCGACGGAGGAGTATAACCGTCTGAGCTTACTCGGATATCACTTCTATACAATTCCCGTATGGGAATACGAGGGGGAGGACGCAAGAAAGGTTTACCGTCAGGAAATTGTCACATTGCTCACAAGCGATATGATTGAAAACTTCTCAATAAACCCCGAGTACGGATATTTTATTGATTTCCTTACCAACGGTGACAACTCTCCGCTTGATTTCAACTATGCAAAACCGATTGAGTTTTGATGTATGTCGGTCTGAACGGTGGCGGCAATCCACGATTACCGATAACCTGCAAATGGATTACTTCGCTTACGCTCGCAATGACATTTGTTTTTCAGAATGACGTAAGTTCATCATGGCCGAAAAAAATAACGGGCAGAGGTTTCTCTGCCCGTTTAGCTATGCTTTTTTATTCGGGAACGGCGAAATTCAATGCGCCGGGAACGATTTCAACGGTGAAATTCTTCTCGTAGATTATCTCGCCGTCAAGAGAGTAGGCGAAGCCGTCCTCTGCGACAACCTCAACCTGTTTAGCCTGACGGTAAACGATAACTTCCTTGAAATTCGGGTCGTCAAGGTGATTGCCTGCCGTGTAGGAGCCGAGGAGCTTGACAAACTTAAGTCTTGAAATCGGATGAACAAGGCATACTTCAATAATGCCGTCATCTGTCTTGGCTCTCGGAGCGCACTTGAATGAGCCGCCGACATACTGACCGTTCGCAACCGTGCAAAGCAATGCACTGCCTTTGGGGTTCAGAAGCTCGCCGTCAGCGAAAACCTTGAACTTATTGTTCATGCTCTTGATAAGAGCTCTGACAACGCCCTTTGTGTAAGCGTTCTTGTTGCCGTGTCCTGTCTTTTCACGTTCCTCGTTGATAGTGATTGCAACCGTTGTGTCAAAGCCGAAGTTGACAACATTGTTGCTGTATCTGTCGCCGACCTTGAGCAGGTCAAGCTTCTGAACAGGTGCGTCAATCAGCTTCTGAATGTCCATGAACTTATCCGCACCGCCGAAAGCCTTAACAAAATCGTTTCCGCTTCCGCAGGGATAACAGCCGACCTGAGCCTTGCTGAAACCGACAGCACCGTTGAAAACCTCATTTATTGTGCCGTCACCGCCGCAGGCGAAGAAACGCACTTCCTCATCGGGGTGTTCTTCGCACCATTTCTTAACAAAAACGGTTGCATCGCCGACAGCCTTTGTAAGATAGATTTCACAGTTTTCTTTCTGCGAGGATTTCTCAATGCCGTCACGGATAGTCTGTTCTGCTTTGCCTTCGCCGGCAAAAGGATTGATAACGAATACAAATTTCATAGTGATACCCCTTTTTTTATTTTCAGCCAATCATAAGTATACCCTGAGTGATAAGAAGCTCTCCGAGTACATATGTAAGCATAACTGTAAAGTGGCGCTTAAAAATCAGATTTTCGTTCTTGTGATATCTGACAAGATAAAGCGTGCAGTCGGAAATGAAGAAAAGAACCGCGCCGATGTAGGCAATCAGAGCGCCCGGTGTGCGGAATGTCATCAGCTGCATAAGTGAGAACACATTCATCATACTGTTGCACAGCAGGTAAATATACATCGGAACAAGCATTGACTTCGGTGTGGTCGGCTTAAGCGAGCGGACAATGAAGAGCGCGATTGTGAAATAAACTATTGCCGCAGGAATTACAATCCACCAGATTATACCGCTGAGCGAGTTAGTGAACACGTTGATAGCGTACACCGCGATAAACGAGAAGTGCGACAGCATAAAGCTGATTCCGCCGAAAACAAACCACTTGTTGCCCTTGCCCATCAGCAGCACATCGCCGAGCCAGCTTGTCAGCAGGGCACAGATAAGCACCCACGAATGGTGGTCGGTTGAGAAAATGTAGTAAAGAAGAATGAGAATCAGCAGAAACGGCTTTGTTCTTTTTCTCTTTTTTGAATCGTCATTCCAGCTGTCAATTAAATGGATTACGGTTGCTATTGCAAGTAAGCCGAGAAATAAAAATTTCATAAAACCCTCCTGAGTATCTGTTAAACTTTTCATGGATTTGTCATTGCAGGGGATGGCGACGAAGAATCCCTGCTTACAGTCAACTGAGATTCTTCACTTCGTTCAGAATGACATCTGTAAATTCTGTCATTGCGAGGAGCACAGCGACGTGGCAATCTGCGCTTAAAAATCTTTTTGTTCCTGCAAATCCGTGAAATGTCAAATTTTTACTTATTATATCATATGTTTAAATAAAATTCAACAAAAAGATGCACCCCAAATGGGATGCATCTGAAATTTTTATTTAATTTGTATAAATCAATAAGCCTTGCCCCAATAAAGCATATGCTTTGCAGGCTTGCCGCAGCAAACGCAGGTGTCAGCAAGGTGCTCCTGCTCGAAGGGGATACAGCGTGATGTAATTCCTGCCTCTTCCTTAAGCTTGTCCTCACACTCTCTGTCACCGCACCACATCGCACGGATAAATCCGGGCTTGTTGTCGGCGATGTCCTTAAGCTCTGCCATATCGGTAGCTGTGAATGTCATCTCAGCTCTGCGCTCGAGTGCCTTGTTGTAAAGACCGTCACGAACTGCCTCAAGAAGCTCGGGAATCTTTGTTTCAAGCTCGTCAAGTGAAACAAAAATCTTTTCACGGTTGTCACGTCTTACGATAACGCACTGATTCTTTTCGATATCCTTAGGACCGATTTCAAGACGGAGCGGAACGCCCTTCATCTCGTACTCGGCAAACTTCCAGCCTGCGCTGTTGTCTGATGTGTCAGCCTTAACACGGCAGATGCCCGAAAGCTTCTGGCGAAGCTCCTCAGCCTTTTCAAGAACGCCCTCTTTGTGAGCGGCGATAGGAACGATGATAACCTGTGTCGGAGCAACAGCAGGGGGGAGAACAAGACCGTTGTCATCACCGTGAGTCATGATAACCGCACCGATAAGACGTGTTGTCATACCCCATGAGGTCTGGAACGGGTGATGCTGCTGATTGTCGCGACCGCTGTAGAGAATGTTGAATGCCTTTGCGAAGCCGTCACCGAAGTAGTGTGAAGTACCGCTCTGAAGAGCCTTGCCGTCGTGCATAAGAGCTTCGATTGTGTATGTATCCTCAGCGCCTGCAAAACGCTCCTTGGCTGTCTTAACGCCCTTGACAACGGGCATTGCGAGGTACTTCTCACAGAACTCAGCATAGACGTTGAGCATACGGATTGTCTCTTCCTGTGCCTCCTCGGCTGTTTCGTGGATTGTGTGACCCTCCTGCCAGAGGAACTCTCTTGAACGCAGGAACGGACGTGTTGTCTTTTCCCAGCGAACAACGCTTACCCACTGATTGTAGAGCTTGGGAAGGTCGCGGTATGAGTGAACAACATTTGCGTAATGCTCACAGAAAAGTGTTTCCGATGTGGGACGGACGCAAAGTCTTTCCTCAAGCTTCTCGCTGCCGCCGTGAGTTACCCACGCAACCTCGGGAGCGAAGCCCTCAACGTGATCCTTTTCCTTGTTAAGAAGGCTCTCGGGGATGAACATCGGCATACATACATTCTCGTGACCTGTTGCCTTGAACATTGAGTCAAGAATGTGCTGAATGTTTTCCCAGATAGCATAGCCGTAAGGTCTTATAACCATGCAGCCCTTAACGCTTGTGTATTCAATAAGCTCTGCTTTTTTAACAACGTCGGTATACCATTTAGCGAAGTCCTCATCCATTGAGGTGATTTCTTCAACCATTTTTTTCTGCTGTGCCATATAACTGACCGCCTTTCAACTTAAGAGGATTATTCGTGATCCTCGATATATTTTACCATATCCTCAACGGTGCTGATTCCCTCAAGAGCCTCGTCCGGAACTTCAATTCCGAATTCGTCCTCAACGCTCATAACGAGGTCAACGATGTCAAGGCTGTCCGCACCGAGATCGTCAATAATATTGCTTTCATAATCAATTTCTTCCGCTTCGATTTCAAGCTGCTCTGCAATGATTTCCTGTAATTTCTCAAAAACTGACATAAATAGACTCCTTTGAAAATGTGATTAAATAGTTTTGTGAAATAACAAATGTCAATATTAAATATTAGTAATTATTTTGTGTTTTGTCAATAGCTTTTGACATTTTTTTACTTTGTAAAACAATCATATATCATAAGTATAGTTTGTTTCTGACTGAAAATGCATTGATTTATGTATATTTTCGGAGTTTTCATTTTGTAAAGTAGTTTTGCTTTACGTAAAGATATCAACTTTACTTTGTGGAAAAATCGGTGGAAAATGTGGAAAACTCAACGTAGTTTCAGGGTTCAAAATGAAAATTTGTGGAAAACTTGTAAAGGTTTTCTGCTTTACGTGTTGAAAACTATCTTTAATATGTCGAAAAAGCGGAGCTGAATATTCAATGCATATTGCATATTTTACATTTCAGCCGATATGATGACCTGCTGAGCAAGATTTTCAAGCTCTTCCATGCTTGAAAGCGTTCCGACCTGCTGTCTGAAGCCTGCCGCGCCACGGATTCCCTTGATATACCACGCGGCGTGCTTTCTTGCCTCTCTCATGCCGACACGCTCGCCCTTGTATTGACAGATAAGACCGATATGCTTAATCATAACCGCCATTCTGCCGCTGATATCGGGCTCGGCAAATTCTCCGCCGTCAAAGAAGGAGTTTATCTCGCTGAACACCCACGGACAGCCCAACGCACCTCGACCTACCATAAGAAAATCACAGCCTGTTTCGCTGAGCATATGCTGTGCGCTTTTGCCGTCAACAATATCGCCGTTGCCGATAACGGGGATATTTACCACCGATTTGACCTTTGCAATCTCGTTGTAATTCACAGGCGGCGCATACATCTGCACCTTTGTACGTCCGTGAACGGTGATTGCGTCTGCGCCTGCGGCTTCAATTCTTTTTGCGACCTCAACAGCGTTGATGCTGTCATTATCCCAGCCGATACGGATTTTTACGGTTACGGGAACGGGGGACGCTTTGACCACGCTTTCGACTATCTCCGAGATGAGCGGAGGATTTTTCAGCAATGCAGAACCGCCGCCGTTGCCTGCAATCTTCGGGGCGGGGCAGCCCATGTTGATGTCGATAAAATCGGGCTTGAACTCCATTGCCTTTATAGCCGCCTGAGCCATTATTTCGGGATTGTCACCGAAAATCTGCGCCGCCGAGGGACGCTCTCTTTCGGAGAGAACCAACAGTTCCTTTGATTTTTTATCCTGCATTGTCAGACCCTTTGAGCTGACCATTTCGCTGACCGTGTATGCCGTGCCGTAATCGGAGCAAAGCTCACGGAACGCTCTGTCCGCAACTCCCGCCATAGGAGCAAGAGCGGCGTGACCGTTTATTTCAAGATTTCCTATTTTCATAAAATCACCGCAAATATTTTACCATAAACCTACCACAAATGTCAAAAGTATGGTATAATTATTTGAAACGTTTCTGGCTTCAGCCTTCCTCTCTGAGGGAGGGGGACCAACGCAGTTGGTGGAAGGAGTTTTTTGAAAGAAAATGTACTTACAATCGAGGGAACGAACGGAATAACTCCCTCAGTCTTTTGCTTCGCAAAATCCAGCTCCCTCGGGGAGGGAGCCTTTGACGAAGGAAAATTATTAGAACCTCTGTCAAAACTATGGAATAATAAAAGCTATCAATATTGAAAGGGTGTTCAAAATGAAAAGTTTTTATAAGATTATCAGTTGTATTGTTGTAATTGTTTTTATGATAAATTCTTTTGTTGTTTTTTCTGAGGCGCGTGTTCAAAATTTGGACTGTAATATTGATATCGATGTTGAATTATCGAATAGAATTCTAACTATAAAAGCAGTTAATAATAACAATAAGGATATTGATTGCATTAAGTATTTGCGGGTTGTGTATCATAACGGAGTAGCTTATGACGGACTGACTAATTTCGCATCTTTGGATAAATATTCTGCTGAAGGCGATGTGATACTTAAGAAGAATTCAACTGATATTATAGAAAATAAAAGGCTTTATATCCCTACGAATTACTATGACAATGATGGAGCACATAGTATTGATACAAAGGATATCAGTATGGAAATTTACATATATTATGTAGAATTTGCTGATGGAACAGTTTGGGGAAAGGATATTTACGATATGGAGCAAATATGCTCTTTAGTTAAGCCTATTGAGGTGAAATGTTCAGATAAAAGTAATTATGTAAATTCAAGAGAGCAAAACTCAAACATTCAAGTGGACAAAGATTTTTTTGCCGGATTGATTTTATTTTTAATAATTGTTGTATTTATTGTAATGAAGTGTAAAAAAAGTAAAAAAAATAAGTTTTTTAATAAGAAAACATCTTCATACAAAACAACCATTTGCACAGATGTTCATACCGAAGGAATTCTTGCAAGTGATTCTGCTAAAAAAGCAGGCGAAGAGGGCGAAGAGAACATTTATTATTTGATTCAAGATGAAATCTCAGAGCCTAAATTTATTTTGAAAAATCTTTATGTGCCGAAAGATGATGGTAAAACAACGGAAATAGATTTGATTCTTATTCATTCAACAGGTATATATGTTATAGAGTCAAAGAATTATAAAGGCTGGATTTTCGGCAACGAGAAGGATGAAAATTGGACACAATGTTTAAACAAGGGATACGAAGGAACCGAAAAAAATAAACTATATAATCCTGTTAAACAAAACTATAATCATATAAAGTATTTGAGAAAGTATTTAGGAAAATCAGATGATATTCCAATCAAATCTCTTGTTGTTTTTGGAAAAGAAACGGAACTAAAAGAAATAACATTAAGTACAGATAATGTTGTTGTTATTACCGTTGATGATTTAGTAAAGACAATAAATGCGTATATTACTATTTCTGAGGGAAAACACAGACTGCTTTCTGAGGAAAGAATGCACGATGTTTTTGAAAAATTGTATCCATTAACTCAGGTGAATGAAGAAGAAAAAGCAAAACATATTAGTGAAATAAATAATATGAAGAGTCAGAATAAAACAAAAACAGAAGAAACTGTACAGGATTCGGATAAAACTATGAATACTGATACAGGCTCCCTCTCGGAGGGAGCTGTCACGAAGTGACTGAGGGAGTGTGAAACAATGTCCCTTGAATATAATAAGAATAACATTGTTCTTGCAAAGAATCTGAGAAAAAATGCCACAAGACAGGAAAAACATTTATGGTACGATTTTTTATCGAAATATTCTGTAAGATTTCAGAGACAAAAAGCAATCGGAAACTATATTGTTGATTTCTTTTGTCATAAGGCAAAACTTGTTGTAGAGCTTGACGGTTCTCAACACTATGAACCTGATATGCAGAGCAAAGATGCTGTCAGAACATCTGAATTGGAGGAGCTGGGTATAATGGTACTGAGGTTTTCTGATTATGATGTTGATAAAAGTTTTGAAGGCGTTTGTCAGGCAATCGACAGAGCTGTGAGGGAACGAACGGAATAGCTCCCTCAGTCTTTTGCTTCGCAAAATCCAGCTCCCTCGGGGAGGGAGCCTTTTATGAAACTTCGGTATTTATATGGCAACCTCAAGGAGAAGCCTCAGGTGGAGATTCTTCACTTCGCTCAGAATGACAGAACTTTGTAGGGTGCGGCGTCCTCGACGCACCTTGCAGATTATTCTTGGGATGTCGGGGACGCAATCCCATACGGTACAGCAACGATAAAAGCCAAAGGCTCCTTTTGGAGGGAGCCATTTATGGAGGAAAACTATGAAACTTCTTGTAATTGACGGAAACAGCATACTTAACCGTGCTTTTTACGGCATAAAACTGCTTACCACCAAGGACGGCAGGTACACAAACGGTATTTACGGTTTTATGAATATCTTTCACCGTTTGCTCGGTGAGTGCAATCCCGACCATGTTGCGATAGCGTTTGATGTCAAGGCGCCGACATTCCGCCACGAGATGTATTCCGAATACAAGGCAGGCAGACACGGCATGCCTGACGAGCTGAAACAGCAGATGCCCGTACTCAAGGAGCTTCTGACCGCAATGGGCTATAAAACTGTCGAGATGGCAGGCTGGGAGGCCGATGACATTCTCGGCACGCTCAGCGCAAAAATGACAGGCGATGACCACTGTTTTATTGCAACGGGTGACCGTGACAGCTTACAGCTTGTAAGCGATAACACAACCGTCCTGCTTGCTTCAACCAAAATGGGTAAAACACAGACCGTTCACTATGACGTTGCGAAGATAAAAGAGGACTACGGTGTTGAGCCGAAGCAGATGATAGAGATAAAAGCTCTGCAGGGCGACAGCTCGGATAATATTCCCGGTGTTGCGGGTGTCGGCCCGAAAACCGCAGGCGAGCTTATCGGAAAATACGGCTCTGTTCAATATATATATGACCACATAGACGAGTTAGACATCAAGCCGAAGCTTAAGGAAAAGCTTGTCAACGACAGGGATTCCGCTTTCCTCAGCCACACGCTCGGCACAATTTCGCTTGAAGCACCCGTTGACACAAATATGGATGTGTATATCCCTGCTTCGCCCGACGTCAGAGAAGCTACTAAAATGCTTGCTTCGCTTGAAATGTTCAGTATGATTGAGAAATTCAATCTCGGCTCAGCTCAGGCGGCGGAGGAAACCGCCGGGGAGGTTATGAAGCTTGACGTCAAACACGTTGACGAGATTTCGGAGCTGAGCTTCGGCGATACGGTTTACTTCGTGCCCGAATATGCTGACGGTGATGTTACTGCCGCTGCGTTCGACATGGGCGAGTACATTGCCGTTTGCGAAAACAACAGCTTTGCCTTTGCCGCACAGCTCGGAGCTTTGCTCGGTGACAGCACAAAGGAAAAAATAGTTTATGATATAAAACCGCTCTATTCATGGGCGCTCAGAAGAAATATAAATATCAGCGGCAAGGTCAGCGACATTATGATTGCAGGCTACATCCTCAATCCGTCTGCAAGCGATTATCTGCCGCGCAGAATGGCGCAGGAATACGGAGCCATTGCTCCCGATGTCAGCGAGGATAACGCTATTGCGCTTCAGGCGGCATCGCTTAAGAATGCGTGGGCACGTGCCATAAAGGAAATTGAGGACAACAATCAGCTTGACCTGCTCTATGAAATGGAAATGCCGCTTGCAAAGGTGCTTTCCTCAATGGAGGTGACAGGCTTCCTTGTTGACGACAGCAGTATTGAGGAATACGGCGCTGTGCTTGAAGCCAAGGTGAACGGACTGGTTGACGAGATTTACACCCTTGCAGGCGAGGAGTTCAATATCAATTCGCCCAAACAGCTCGGTGTTGTACTGTTTGAAAAGCTCGGACTTCCGTGCAAAAAGAAAACCAAGTCGGGCTACTCGACAAATGCGGATGTGCTTGAATCGCTTGCGGCTGACTATCCGATTGTTTCGCTTGTGCTCGAATACAGAACACTTGCCAAGCTGAAATCGACCTACTGTGACGGACTTAAAAAGTGCGTTGCGCCCGACGGCAGAATTCATTCAACGCTCAATCAGACCGAGACGAGAACAGGCAGAATTTCGTCAACCGAGCCGAATTTACAGAACATTCCCGTCAGAAGTGAGGTCGGCAGAGAATTGAGAAAATTCTTTGTCGCAAAGGACGGCTGTGTGCTTGTCGATGCCGACTACTCACAGATTGAACTGCGTGTGCTCGCTCACATTGCGGACGATGAAAACATGATAAACGCTTTCAACAGCGGTGACGATATCCATTCGATTACCGCTTCACAGGTGTTCAATATGCCGCTTGAAATGGTTACTCCGCTTATGCGAAGCCGTGCCAAGGCGGTCAACTTCGGCATTGTTTACGGTATCGGTGCATTCTCGCTTTCAAAGGATATCGGCGTTTCCGTTGCCGAGGCTAACAGATATATCAAGGGCTATCTTAATAATTTCTCGGGTGTTGAGCGTTATATGGACAGCGTTATCGCTCAGGCGAAAAATGACGGCTTTGTTACAACGCTTTTCAACCGCAGACGTTATCTGCCCGAGCTTACAAACTCAAATGCAATGCTCAGAAAGTTCGGTGAGCGTGTGGCACGTAATATGCCGATTCAGGGTACTGCCGCCGATATCATTAAAATTGCGATGATAAAGGTCTATGAGCGAATGGAGAAAGAGGGGCTTAAGGCTAAGCTGATTATGCAGGTTCATGACGAACTGATTGTCGAAGCTCCCAAGGAAGAAAAGGACGCTGTTTGCAGAATTGTAAAGGAAGAAATGGAAAATGCCTGCCCGATGAAGGTTAAGCTTACCGCCGACGTTCATTACGGCAGAAGCTGGTACGAGGCTAAGGACTGATATGACTGTAACTTTTATCTGCACAGGCAATACCTGCCGAAGTGCCATGGCTGAGGGCATCTGCAAAAGGATGCTCAGCGAAAGAAATATAAAAAATATCACCTGCCGAAGCTGCGGACTTGCGGCTTTTACAGGTGACAGCGCATCACCGAATGCGGTTGAGGCTGTAAAGGAAATGGGCGTTGATATCTCAGCGCACAGGTCAATGGCAATCAATCAGTATATTATTGACGAAACGGATGTTGCCGTCTGCATGACGCAAAGGCATAAGGCAGCTCTGATGTCGGTCAAGCCGAAATGCACGGTGCTTGTGCCAAGCCCCGAGGTGTCCGACCCTTACGGCGGAAGCCTTGAGGTTTACAGAGCGTGTGCAGGTGAGCTTGAAAAATATATCAGTAAGCTGTTGGATGTTCTGACAGCGGAAACCGTTCCGATGAACGAAAGCCACGTTGCGCAGATTGCCGAAATCGAACAGCTCTGTTTCTCCGCTCCGTGGACGGAGGACGGAATCAGAGAGGAGCTCGGCAACGAAAACTCACACTTTTTGGCTTATGCCTGCGGTGAAAGGGTTCTCGGCTATATCGGGGTGCAGGAAATCTGCGGCGAAGCGTATATCGCCAATGTCGCTGTTCGCCCCGAGTACAGACGTCTGGGTATCGGCGAAAGGCTGATTTCAGCGGCGGCTGACGGTGCAAAGGAGCGAAAATGTGAATTTATTACCCTCGAAGTGCGAAAAAGCAACGCTCCTGCTATTGCACTCTACACAAAACAGGGCTATAATATTGCAGGCGAAAGAAAGAACTTTTACTCAAATCCCGTGGAAAACGGATTGATAATGACAAAGTATTTTAAGGATTGTGAATCGGAATGAAAATATTATCAATAGAATCCTCCTGTGACGAAACGGCTGCGGCTGTTGTTGAGGACGGCAGAAGGGTGCTGTCAAGCATTGTCGCCTCACAGGTTGAGGAGCATAAAATATACGGCGGTGTTGTGCCCGAGATAGCCTCGCGCCGACACGTTGAAGCGATATCGGGCGTTGTAAAATCCGCTCTGAGTGATGCGAACTGCACGCTTGACGATATCGAGGCGATAGCGGTTACGTACGCACCCGGACTTATCGGAGCATTGCTTGTCGGAGTGAATTACGCAAAGGGACTTTCAATGGCTTCGGGACTTCCGCTTGTGCCTGTTCATCATCTGCGCTCGCACATTGCGGCGAACTACATAACTCACCCCGAGCTTAAGCCGCCGTTTCTGTGTCTTGTTGTTTCGGGCGGTCACAGCCACATTGTTGAGGTTAAGGACTACACGAGCTTCAAGGTTATCGGCTACACTCATGATGATGCCGCAGGCGAAGCGATGGACAAGGCGGCGCGTGCGATGGGTCTGCCGTACCCGGGCGGTCTGAATCTTGACCGTGTTGCAAAGGACGGCAATCCGAACGCATACAAGATGCCGCACCCGAGAGTTGACGGTGCGCCGTATGATTTCAGCTTTTCGGGACTTAAGACGGCGGTGCTCAACACAATCAATCAGGCAAAGCAGAAGGGTGAGGAGATAAGCGTTCCCGACCTCGGAGCTTCGTATATAAAGGCGGTTGTCAACTGCCTTACACAGAACACGGAAAAAGCGGCTTGCGACCTCGGTTACAATAAAATTGTGCTTGCAGGCGGAGTTTCGGCAAACTCGGTTCTGCGCCGTGATATGGAAGCACTCTGCAAAAAGCACGGCTGGGAGCTGTATGCGCCCGAGCTTAAATACTGCGGCGATAACGGCGCAATGGTCGGTGCGCAGGGCTACTATGAATACGTCAGCGGCAACACGGCTGACCTCTCGCTCAATGCAGTTGCAAGTATGATAATAGAATAAAAATTTTGTTCCTGCTGTAACTCAAAACGAAAAAGTTTCGCCAACCTTACACAGTGCCTGTGCTCCCACGCCGTGTAAGATAAAACTTAAATCTGAAATAGTGCCCGAGCCTATAAAGCGAAGAAGTTTCGACAACCTTTTCAAAGGTTGCGGGTTATCAGGGCAGAGCCCTGAGACGCACTCCGCAGAGTGCGGAATACTAAATGCTTGCAAAAGCGCAGGAAGGTAGATGAAATAATCGATGATTATTTCATCGTAGGAAACCCTCGCCGGGGGTTTCCTGAAAAGGTATATAAATTTGAAAAAGTCATTTCGTTCAGAATGACTTTTTTTTACAGTTCTGTCGTAACCGTCAAACCTACAAGTGGCTGTACGGCGAAAAAAGAGTATGAGATAAT
>JAKSQO010000013.1 GCA_024404095.1 Clostridia bacterium
AAGCTTCCTCAAGCTTACCAACTGTCTTCTGAAGGTCGATGATGTAGATACCGTTACGCTCTGTGAAAATGTACTGAGCCATTTTCGGGTTCCATCTTCTTGTCTGGTGTCCGAAGTGAACACCTGCTTCAAGCAACTGTTTCATTGATACTACTGGCATAATATTTCCTCCTTAGTTTTGCCTCCGCGGAGCTTAATTCAACGGACATCAGTTGTTAATGCACTTCGCTGAAAACACTTCCGCGTGCGTATTGCTCGACAAGTATAGCACACAGAAGAAAATATTTCAAGTACTTTTTTAATTTAATTCAGAAATTTTATCGGCAATCTGTTTAAATATCGGTGCGCAGTCCTCCGCACCCGAGTTTCCGCCCTGTTTGAGAATAACCACAACGTATTTCGGCTTGTCCGCAGGAAAAAATCCGCAGAACCACGTATTGCAGATTTCAACTCCGTTTTTATAAAAAGCACCTGTCTGAGCCGTTGCCGTTTTACCTGCCGCCTTAAAGTCACCGTCGGGCTTCGCCTTTTTTGCGTTTCCGTTCTCAACAACAGATACAAGCATATTCGTCAGCCGTTCAGCCGTTGTCCGCCTTATCGCTACAACCGGATATTTCGCTCTGTGCCGTGTTTCTTCTCCGTCAGCCGTAACCGTCTTTTCAATCAGATACGGTTCAACATATTTTCCGCCGTTCGCTATTGCCGAGAAAAGCTGTGTCATCTGAATCATTGTCGCAGTAAAGCTGCCCTGACCGAAAGAAAAGTTGGCAAGCTCTCCCGACTTTTTCAAATCTTTTTCCGCAGGCAATCTTCCGGATTTAGATATCATTCCGTCCGCAAGCATTATCTCCTGCCCGAACCCGAACCGCTTAACAGTATCAAGCAGTCTTTCCGCTCCTATTTCACGTGCGAGGTTGACAAAATAGGTATTGCACGAGCATTCAAGAGCCTTCTGCATATTCAGAACTCCGTGAGCCTTACGGTTATTGCATCCGAAAACAACGCCGTCCACCTTACAGCTTCCCGTGCAGGTGTAAGCAAAATCGGACAGTCCGTTTTCAATTGCCGAGGCAGCTACCGCCGCCTTGAACACCGAGCCCGCCGCATAAGCATTCAGCCCACGGTTTACCATCGGCGAACCATCTGCGTTGACATAATCCGCAAGTCGGTTTCTGTCATAATCGGGGCGTGACGCCATCGCTCTTATCGCACCGCTTTCCACATCCGACACAACCGCTCCGCCCTCTTTTACTCCGTACATATCAAGCGCATTTTCAGTTATTCTCTGAATCTCTCTGTCTATGGTCAGCGTAACCGAGCCTGTCGGCAGACCGTCATTCTGAACCTCAAAATCAGCCCCGCTGATTATTCTTCCGTACACATCAGCCGAAAACCTGACCTTCAGGCTTTTACCTGTATACAGAATACCGTCAAATGATTTTTCAATTCCGGTAACTCCCCTGCCGTCTGAATCCGTATAGCCTATAATATGTGACGCTGACTGCACCGAATCGCAGCGCGTATATTTTCTCAGCATGACGGCATCGGTATTCGTTGAAATAACCGAATTGCCTATATTTACGCTTACCGCATTTCCTTTTTCCATTCTTTCTTTAATTTTTTCAGCTTCTGCCGAATCCACAATCTGCTCAACCGAGGAAAAGCCTTTCATTGTCGGCTTCATCACAACAACATTTTCATAGCTGCAATCAACCATTTTTCTGCCCCTGCAATCAAAAATATCTCCTCTTATCTGAGATACGTCAACGCTGAAATAATGCGTCTCGGACGCAACGTACTCCGTCCCCTTTGTGCATACATCATAAAGCCTCAGGCAAAGTCCGCCGATAGCCAGACAAAACGCAGTAAATGCCGAAATAAGTCGTTTATCCGTATCAATCACCCTACAATATTTTATCTCTGATACGCTAATTCATACTTTATTTAGTATATATTAACTACTCTGCACAATATATTAACACAAATTTTTTACAAACTGATATATTGACCTTTTATCAAAAAAAAGATATTATATATAATGTATAAAATACAGGGAGGAAATTACTTATGAAAAAGATTTTTATCAAATCTCTTTCAGCCCTCTTGACTGTAATTATGCTTTTCAGCGCAATTCCGATGCTTGTATTTGCAGCGGATAAGGCTGATATGCCTGTTTTTACAGTTGACACGGTTGAAGAGACCCCCACAAAGCTTACCCTTAAGCTTTCACTTACAAACGGCAAATTTTCCTGTCTTGACGCAGAAGTAACAGTCAACGGACTTACCTGCACAAGCGTATACCCCTCAGATGCTTTTGATGCTTTTGTTATCAGCGTAAAGCGTGCCGGCGGTGCTGCAAGCGACTGTGAAAACAAAGTAAACGGTAAAGTCAGCATCTCATCAACTGAAAGCTGTACCGCTCCGATGGATCTTATCATCTACGAGTTTGACAAGTCAGCAGCAAAGGGCGTTAACGGCTCAGACGTTAATTTCACAGTAACCACCTGCTACATCTCAGAGGATGGCAAGGA
This sequence comes from Clostridia bacterium, assembly GCA_024404095.1. Classification (GTDB taxonomy): domain Bacteria; phylum Bacillota; class Clostridia; order Oscillospirales; family Acutalibacteraceae; genus CAG-488. Next base: position 2,532 of record JAKSQO010000013.1, read on the forward strand.
TGTAAGCGTTCTTGATGATACTCAGGCTGTTGTTGCTCTGAGCGCAACCCATGAGCACAGCAATCTCGTCTGGACTACAACAAAGAACCCCACCTGCGGTGAAGAGGGTTCAAAGCAGGCTACATGTCCTGCGTGCGGTGAAATCGCAAAGACCGAGCCAATCGCCAAGACAGAGCACAAGAACACTCACGAGGAAAAGCTTGACGCAACCTGCACAAAGGACGGATATTACAAGGTTATCTGCGATGACTGTGGAACAGTTATCACTAACGAAACCTATACCGCTAAGGGTCACGGTGAAACACGCACCGAGCGCAAGGAAGCAACCTGCACTCAGGACGGTTACAGAAAGGTTTACTGTAAGGACTGCGGTGAGCTTCTCACAGACGCTGTTCTTCCTGCAAGACATCATGACACTACCTATACCGAAACAAAGGAAGCTACCTGCACAGAAAGCGGTTATGTTAAGACATACTGTAAGCTCTGCAAGGAACTCCTTAACGAAACAGAAGTACCCGCAACAGGTCACAGTGAAGAGACAATTACAGATACAGTTGCCGCAACCTGCACAAAGGACGGCTACATCAAAGTAACCTGCAAGGTCTGTGGTGAAGTGATCTCCGAAACTGTTCTTCCCAAGAAGGGTCACGGCGAAACAAAGCTTGAAAAGAAAGACAAGACCTGCACAGAAAACGGTTATGTAAGATATATCTGTAAGGACTGCGGCGAGGTTGTCAGCGAGAACATTCTCAAGAGCGAGGGTCACAAGTATGTTACCTATGAGATCGCCGCAACATGTACTGAAGCAGGTCATAAGATTACTGAGTGCTCAGTTTGCCACGACGTATCAGGCAACATCACAATTCCCGCAAAGGGTCACAAGTGGACATCATGGTCAACTGTCAAGGAGCCCACATACCGTTCGGTAGGTATCAGCAGAAGAACCTGCGCAAACTGCGGTGACTATCAGGATAAGGAAATCCCGATGATCAAGTACCCTGTTACAGGCGTTAAAATCAGCATGGAATCTCTTTCAATGAACTTCAAAAAGGTTTCAAGACTTTACGCTGATGTATTGCCCGAGGAAGCTGCTTTCTCAACAGGCGTCGTATGGACTTCATCAAATCCGAAGGTTGTAACCGTTGATGAAAACGGCACAATTACAGCTAAAGGAAGAGGCACAGCCGTAATCACAGCTTCAACAGAGGACGGACAGTTCAGCGATTCATGCACAGTAACAGTTACTTACAGCTGGCTTCAGTGGATTATTGTTTACATCCTCTTCGGCTGGATCTGGTACATCTAATCAAAAATCAATAAGCAGAATTTACGGGCAGTCAAACGACTGCCCGTTTTTTCAATATTTTGGTTCGGAAAATCAATATTTCAGTTCGGAAAATCAATATTTCAGTTCGGAAAATCAATATTTCAGTTCGGAATTTCAATATTTTGGTTCGGAGCATATGTCCGCAATCCCAATAATATCAAGACTTTCAGCCCTCTTAAATTCCGTAATAGATATCAATAGATATAAATAGATATTGATAAGAGCCATGCGCTGTCACTTAATGAACAGCGCATAGCCCTTTATAAAGAAAAGATTAAATAAAGCCGCGATTTTTTCCCAATAATATTTTATCTTAATTATTCAATCTTTGTGCCGATTGTATTGTTCAGCTTTCCGCTTGCCTTATCAGCAAGATATGACGATGATGTCGGCAGAACGAAATTAAACGCATCCGTAACAAGCTCAAATGTCCTGTCGTGAGCCATTTCACATTCGCCGTCGATATTAACAGCCGCAAGCGTATCGCTGTGCACGGTCATTTTTTTACCCCTTAGGTATGTTGTTTCCGCCCAATCGAAGTGCTGACCCTTTTTATATTCGCCGATTCTTGACAGAAGCTTCGGAAGTGACATAGTCCTGACCATACTGAAATCAAGCATCCCATCGTCGGGAAGTGCGTACGGGCCCGCATTGTATCCGCCGCCGTAGAATCGGTTGTTTCCGCAAAAAGCAAACACAAAATTGTCAGTAATCGGTTCGCCGTCATCTATTGTAATAGTAAAGCGGTTTTTGCGTTTGCTTGCCGCACAGTAAACCAGAGCTGCGGTATAAGCTGATTCACCTGTGAAAACAGGTATCTTTTTGAAATCAGCCTGCTTTGCGCACACTTCCGCATCCATACCCATTGAGCACTGGCTGACAGCGACTTTATCTCCGCATTTGATAGCATCTATTTTTATTGCAGTTCCGTCAATCTGACTATCAAGGTCAAGGAACTGTTCCTTTGTTCCGAAAAGTCGGATAAAATCATTACCTGAGCCAAGCGGAACAGCCGCAAACTCAGCATTGCCGTAACCGAAAAGACCGTTGACAACATCAAAAATTGTTCCGTCTCCGCCGCAGGCATATATTCTTACGTGCTCACCCGTTGCCGCCTTTTCTCTTGCATAGTTCTTGGCGGTTTCTGAGGTTTCGCTGATAAAGATTTCATGTTCAATATCACGCTTTGCAAGACACTCCTCAATTTTCGGAAGAATAAAATCTTTGCCCTTGCCCTTGCCTGACATGGGGTTAATCAAAAACAAATGCTTCATAAAAGCCACCCCTTATTTATAATACATATATACCTGGCACTTTATCATGCCGTTATACAGCTTCCTGCGCTTGTCCGCCTTTCTGCCGAATTCTCTTTCAAACTCCTCCGAGGGGCTGATAACATAGTACGCCCATCCCCTCTTCTGCTCAAACTTTCTGCCCATAACCTTGTAAAGCTTCTGTGCCTCACTTATATCAAGCAGACGTTCGCCGTACGGCGGATTGCATATCACCGTACCTTTTTCACTCTTGGGAGCGAAGTCACGGATATCGCATTTTTCAAACTTTATCTTGCGTTCAACACCTGCACGCTTTGCGTTTATCTCAGCCACTCTGAGGGCATTCTCGTCAATATCGGAGCCATATGCAATAAAATCTGTATCATAATTTACAAGGCTTCGTGCGCGCTCACGTTCCTCTGTCCAAATATGCTCGTCAATAACGTCCCAGCGCTCTGCCGAGAAATTGCGGTTGACACCGGGAGCGATATTATGAACCATCATTGCACCCTCGATAAGAATTGTACCGCTTCCGCACATCGGGTCATAGAGCGTGTGATAGCTTCTCAGCCTTGCAAGATTGCACATTGAAGCGGCAAGAGTTTCCTTAATCGGGGCTGCATTAGCCTCGGGGCGGTAACCACGCTTGTGAAGTCCCATACCCGAAGTATCAAGAAGCAGGCTGACCTTGTCCTTCATGATTGAGAACTGAATCTGGTGCACAGGACCTGTTTCGCTGAACCAGCTGATGCCGTATTTTGACTTAAGTCTTTCAACGACAGCCTTTTTTATAATCGACTGGCAGTCGCTTACGCTGAAAAGTGTGGAATTGATAGAATAGCCCTTAACGGGAAATGCGTCCTCGTCGCCAATCCACTCCTCCCACGGCAATGCCTTTGTGCCCTGAAAAAGCTCTTCAAAGCTGCGTGCATAGAAATCACCGACAAGTATCTGAATACGTTCGGCATAGCGTGAGCATATGTTTGCCCGGGCAAGAATGTGCTCATCACCGCTGAAAAGGACTCTGCCGTTTTCAGCGATAACATCATCTGCTCCAAGCTCTTTCATCTCGCCTGCAATAATTGACTCAAGACCGAGCAGGCACGGAATAACAAATTTTATTTTCATAGATAACCTCTTATATTTCTGCTGATGCGTGACGTGTAACGTGGCAGCCGAAGTTGACTGCAACGGGAAGACCTGCAATGTGAGTCGGAGCGGTTTCAATCGCAACCGAAAGTGCGGTTGTATCTCCGCCGAAGCCCTGCGGACCTATGCCGAGCTTGTTTACTCTTTCAAGTATTTCCTTCTCCATATCCGCATAGTATTCATCGGCATTCTTAACGCTTACGCTTCGGCAAAGAGCTTTCTTCGCAAGGAATGCGCACTGCTCAAAATCGCCGCCGATACCGATACCGAGAACTATCGGAGGACAGGGATTTCCGCCCGCTGTCTTAACGCAGTCAAGAACGTAATTTATAATCTCTTCTCTGCCGCTCGCAGGTGTCATCATTTTAAGGCAGCTCATATTTTCGCTGCCGAAGCCCTTGGGAGCCACGCTGATTTTAACCTTATCGCCGTCAACAATATTCGTATGAATAACTGCAGGCGTGTTGTCCTTTGTATTCACTCTTCTGAGCGGATCACCGACAACAGAGCAACGCAGATAACCGTTGATGTAGCCGTTATGCACACCTCTGTTAACAGCTTCATAGAGCGAACCGTCAACAAAGTGCACATCCTGACCTATTTCAAGAAACACAACCGCCATACCTGTATCCTGACAGATAGGAATATCGAGCTCCTTAGCCGCGTCAAGATTAGCTTCTATATCGCCGATAACACCCTTTGCAAGAGCGTTTCTCTCACAGCCCTTACACATCGAAATAGTCTGTGCTAAATCATCAGGCAGAATCTTATTCGCCTTTATGCAAAGTGTCTCAATTATTTCTTCAACTTTCTTAACACTTACTTCTCTCATTGCTTCACCTCATAGTCAGCAATTATTGCTGAACAAAAAAAGGAGCAGTTTAAGCTGCTCCGATGTTATTTGTTTATCAACAGACAGCATTAAAGCTTATTTGTACCGCGTCTGTTAAATCCGCCGCCGTGCTTTGAGTCACGTTTAAGGTCGGACATTTTTTCGTCGCTCTCCTGCTTGAACTTAGCCATCATGCTCTCGAAAGACTGAGGGCCGTTATCCGCAGGCTTGTTGCCCTGCCAAACATTGGCATTGCTTCTCTTCGGTGCATTGTTTCTCGGTCTCTGCTGGGCAGGCTTCGGCTGTTCAACCGCTTTCTTTACGGAAAGGCTGATTTTGCCGTCCTCGGCAATAGAGATTACCTTCACCTTAACAGTCTGACCGACCTTAAGATGATCCTTGATGTCCTTTACATATTCAGATGCTACCTCAGAAATGTGCACCATTCCCTTTTTGCCGCCCTCAAGATCGACAAACGCACCGAATGCCGTAAAACCTGTTACTTTTCCTTCAACAATTGCGCCGACTTCTAATTGCATATATTTGTTTTCTCCTCAAAAATATTGAATATGTCAGTTGTTAACGGAGACGTCATAATAGACACGCTCACCGGGTATAACATACCCGTTGGCTCTCGCATAACTTTCAGCATACTCGTCTATATCGCCGTTGTCAAGCTGATCCTGAAGCTCTTTGTTTTTCTGTACCTGAACTTTAGTTTCCTGCTTAACAGCGTCAATTTCTTTATTGGTTTTTGAGATATCCCCTATCATAGAAAACAACGAAATGGCAAACCATGCACACAATGCAACTATACAGAAGCTTACAATAAAGCTCTTTTTTCTGCGCGGTTTCTTCTCTGCCATATTCGTCACCTCGATTCATTATTCTAAACTGCAAAAACGCAGAGTTTCACGGAGATATTATACAATATGTCGTGTCGAATTTTCAAGTCTTTTCTGAAATTTTTTCCTGTTTTTTTGCATTTTCCTGTATATTTTGCAAAATTCGCTGAACATTATGCTTGATTTTCTCAAATAAAGTAAAAATCAGCAACAATTTTTTCCTTATTATCAGAAAAAAACGTCTCAACGGACGATAAACTATCGGGCTGAGCGTCCTCGCATAAACAATCAGACCTATAGCTTCGCCTGTAAAAACATACAGCATAAGCCGACCGGAGCACATTACAAGAAGAAACAGGAAATTGACAATCAGGCAGAACAGCATATAAATTATATCCCGTACGGTGCTTAATTTTTTATCGCTTCCTGTAAGCAGATAAAAGAATATTCTGAAAAAATCATACACTAATCCGAGAGCAAAGCCGAGTCCTGCCGAATAAATAAACCCTATCGCCTGCCCTGTCGGTGACGGCATATATTCCATTATTTAAACACCCTGCTGAAAAATCCGCCAGCCGTTCTGTTTTCCGAATAAACTATCGAGTCAATTTCTCCCTCAACAACCATATCTCCGCTTTCAACGGAAAGACGGCTTATCTTTAGCTCCCTGCCCCGGATTGTAATATTGCCGCACTCAGACTTTGCGAGAATCGCTTCCTCATCATAGCTTTCAACATCGTTTATACCTGTCATTGTAGCCTTCTGACGGTTCTCAAGCACGAAATCGTGCATTGGCTGTACTGAATTTTCGGGCATAAAAAATCACCTCATAGTATTCTATGAGGCAAAAATGAATTTTAGAAATATAATTTACAGAACAGTATACATAAGTCCCGCGTCATCCTTGGTTGCGTACTCGGTAACCTTCACAACCTTAATTTTTGTTGTGTTTGCGCCCATTGTAATTTCAAGAATGTCATTTTCCTTAACATCGTATGAAGCTCTGGCAACCTTACCGTTTACTACAACATGACCTGCGTCACAGACCTCGTTTGCAACTGTACGTCTTTTTATTATTCTTGATACCTTTAAATATTTGTCAAGTCTCATAAAGAATCTCCGGTTCTTTCTTAAAAAATTCACGGCAGAGCTTTCGCCCTGCCGAAATTTATCAAAGCTAAATTATTTAACAGCGTCCTTAAGAGCCTTACCAGCCTTGAATGAGGGAATCTTTGAAGCAGCGATTGTCATTGTCTCGCCTGTCTTGGGGTTACGACCCTGCTTCTCAGCGCGCTCCTTAACCTCAAATGTGCCGAAGCCTACAAGCTGAATCTTCTCGCCGGCCTTGAGTGCATCCTCAACTGCGCCGAAAACAGCGTTAACTGCCTTCTCAGCAGCCTTCTTGTCAAGCTCGCCCTTTGCAGCAACTGCGCTGATAAATTCTGTCTTATTCATTGTAATTCCTCCAAAATTTTATTTTTATGTTTTATATTTTGAAATACTGCGTAAACCGCCGTACATCATTAACTGTTTTTCGCCTCGTCCCACAGTTCGTCAAGAACCGCAAGCTCGGTCTGTTTCATATCAATGTTTCTTTCCGAAGCCATTTTTTCAACCTTTTTGAAACGGTCAACAAACTTGTCCGTTGAAACGGTAAGCGCTTCCTCAGCCTCAACATCCACAAATCGTGAAACATTGACTGCCGAGAACAGAACATCTCCAAGCTCCTCGCTGATGTGAGACTGCTCACCTTCGGCAATGGCTTCCTTAAGCTCTCTGATTTCATCCGACAGCCTGTCAAGTGCGCCGCTGACCTCTTTCCAGTCAAAGCCCGCTTTGGAGGCTTTATGCTGAACCTTTGCGGCACGCATAAGAGCCGGCAGCTCGCGCGGAATGGAATCAATTGCCTCCGAGGTTGATTTCTGACCCTTTGTCTTTCGCTTGATAGCGTCCCAGTTTGTCAGAACGTCATCAACTGACTCAGCGCTGACATCACCGAAAACATGGGGATGACGTACAATCATCTTCTTGCAGATTTCATCCGCGACGTCATCAATATTGAATACGCCCTTTTCGGTTTCAATCTGAGTGTGAAAAACAACCTGCATCAGAACATCCCCCAGCTCCTCACGAAGCATATCGGGATTGTTCTTGTTGATTGCCTCAATAACCTCATAGGTTTCCTCGATGAAATCCTTGCGGATACTTTCGTGTGTCTGCACCATATCCCACGGACAGCCGCCCTCACCGCGAAGAATTCTGATAATATCTACAAGGTCATAAACATTGTAATTATCTTTAAAATTGAAATTATCAATCATAGCATTACCATTTTAACCTAAAAATCCATATTTTTCAAGCTTTTTAGCAATTTTTTCTCCCTTAGGAATCATTTCGAGGTCATCTTTTGAAATTCCCTTGAGGAACAGCAGCGGAATAACATATCCGACAACCGCCATAACAACTGCAATAGCAAGAGAAATTGAGTTGCCGTTAATCATTGCCTCGGGGTTGCCTACACCGCCAAGTATACGGCTGAAAACCTTTACCGTAACAAACGCAATCGCTGAGCTGATGCCGGAGCAGATAAACGGTTTTACAAATACTGAGCCAAAATTGATTCTGACGTCTGTAATTTTGATTATGCTGTAAAGATTGATACCTACAACGATAACATAGCAGGCGATTGAGCCTACGGGTGCGCCGTCAATGTTAATCTTCGGGTTACCGATAAGAATGTAGTTAAGAATGATTTTTACAATAGCACCGACACACAGCGACTTGAGCGGGATATCCGTTCTGCCGAGTGCCTGAAGCATATTTGTAATCGGTGACGATACGGCAAAAAGGAAAATTGAAAAGCCGTAAAGTGTAAGAATAGGTGCGCCGATTGTTGCGGAAGCGTCCGAATAAAATGTATTAAGAAGATTATAGGAAACAGCAGCAAGACCGAAGCCGACCGGAAGGGCGATAAACATTGTAACTCTGATAACAGATTCAATTGTTGTCTTGATTTCCCTGCTGTCACGTCTTGCCCATGCCGCCGAAATAATCGGAATAGCGCTGATACCGAGTGTCATTGTGATTGTCGGAACAAGGTTCTTAAAGTCAAGAACCTCACCGTAAACGCCGTAAAGATACTTTACAATCTGCGAGTCAAGTATTCCCGAAGCAGTAAGCTGTGTGCCGTACTGACCCTTGATAATCTCGGGAGCCTTTGTCATTGCAAAAGCAAGTCTGTTCTGAATGGTTGAAGCGTCAATAAGGTTTGTGACGTTAAGAATGAGCGAGCTTGCCGCAACAGGAAGAGCTGTCATAACAAGTGACTTTGCAATCACCTTGCTGTTTTCAGGCTTTGGCGAATTCATAAGGTCAGACTTTGTAATTCCGTCACCGACAGCCTTGTGTCTGATTGAAAGGAAAATAAAGCCGAGAACCGTACCGATTGTAACACCCATAACGGCAGTTGCCGCCGCATAAGGGTAGATGGCTGCGAGTGCTTCGTTTTTATTGGTAAAAATTTTGCCGAAAACAGCCTTGCCTTCTTCAAAGCGTTTGAGCTGAGACTGAAGAAAGACGTAAGTGATTCCAAGTCCTAAAACAAGCTTGCTGAGTGCTTCAATCACCTGTGAAATTGCCGTCGGCATCATATTCTGAAGACCTTCATAATAGCCTCTGTATGTTGACATACAGCAGCAGAAGAAGATAGACGGTGCAATCGCAAGCACGCACCATATGTTCTCTGTGTAGCCGACAACAAATTTTGTATACGGATACGCAATGGCAAACATCAGAAGAGTTCCTATTGCACCTGTCAGCAGGAACAGCCTTACCGCAACCTTTCGGGTAAGACGGACATCACGGAAATGACCAAGCGAGCGTTCCTTTGCAACCATTCGAGAAACGGCAACAGGAAGACCTGCCATTGAAATTGAATAAAGCGGTGTGTATATCTCATAAGCGGTGTTAAAATATCCGCGTCCTACCTCGCCGATAAGCATTGAAAGCGGAATTTTGAACAGCGCACCGATAACCTTAACAAGGACAGTTGCCACAACAAGAACAAACGCACCGTTAAGAAGGCTCTGGGACTTACCATTTGTTTTTCCCATTTTATCTGCCATCGGTTTCCCCTCCTAAAATAATCATACTTGTAAATTTTACCATAATGGCTTTGATTTATCAATACATTTAAAGAAATTTGTTCAGCGCAGGAATTCGCACAAAAGCGAATCATCGGGTAATAGTGACGGTTCAATACTCTCTACAAGCTCGAAAATCCGCTTGATTTCCGACGCTTTCTCGTAAAACACGCTGTCACTTTCTATCGTATCAAGCTGTTCAAGAGCCTGCTGCTTAAAAATGCACAGCTCATAGGGATGGAACGAATTTATCTTAACATCTGCATACGATTCAAACGGGAACAGATATTTATCCTCCCCTCTGAGCACGCTCGGCCATTGATTGAACGTACTTTCAGCACGCACATTTCGGTGCTTTGAATCACGAATCATACGTCTAATAAGTCGGAGATTTCTTTTGTTCAGAAGAATTTCTCCGTCCTGACCGAGTACACGTGATGAAACACTGATATAAATTCTGTAAAGATGACTTTCGTCCAATCCGTCCGTTATAACAGGATTGAGCGCGTGCAGACCCTCAACAACGATAACATCGCTTTCGCCAAGCTCAATCCGCTTCGTTTCATCGGAACGGCTGCCTGTTTTAAAATCGTACAGCGGCAGTTCAGCTCTGCGATTCTCTATAAGCTCCGAAAAAACGCTGTGAATCAGGTCAATATCAAGCGCAGTCACATTTTCAAAATCCTTAAGCCCGTCCTCACCGTCGGGAATATCGTCACGGTTAAGATAAAAATCATCAAGTGAAACGATAAACGCATTTCGCCCGCTCTGTCGGATTTTGTCCGCAATTTTGCCTGCTGTTGTCGTCTTGCCCGATGAGCTCGGACCTGCAAGAAGCACAATATCGCACCTGCTGTCTGCGAGAAAGGTTGAAACAACCCTGTTCACATCATCGTCAAAGCGTTTTTCGCACTCCTCAATATATGCGTCTGTATTGGTCTTTGCGCTGTTATTTATGTCTTTTAAAGCGGTTTTCAAATTATTACACCAGCTTGCCGTAAAATTCTTTGATATACTTTTTGCGTTCCGTTATTGTTTCAAAACGGGAGATGTATTCATAAGGATACTTGAAATTGAAGATTCTTTCAATGCTGCGTCCGTAAGGCTCTTTGAGCTTCGTCACCGCACCTGCACCAACCGCAAGAACGGTGTGGCACTCCTCCATCATGAACACATTATAAAGGCACTCATACCCCGGTTTACACCAGCCGACATTTTCAAGGTTGCCGAGTGAGCGTGACTGCCTATACATATAATACGGAATATACCCTGCTGAATAGAACTTATTCTGCGCATATTCAAGCATTTTGTTTGCCGTTTCTCCGCTTTCAACGTCAACTCCGCCCGTTACAATAGTCGAAGAACGCTTAAGCGCAAGCGTATGTAAAGTTATGTTTTCGGGATTGAGCTCAACGGCTGTATCAACCGAATTGCAGAAGCTCTCGAATGTATCGGACGTAAGACCTGCGATAAGATCCATATTGATATTATCGAAGCCCTTTTCACGCGCCATAGCATAGACACGCTTTACATCTGCAACTGTATGCCGTCTGCCGATTGCTTCAAGAACGCTGTCGTTGAAGGTCTGCGGATTGATGCTGATTCTGCCGACACCCGCCGCCTTCATAGCATCGAGCTTGTCGGCTGTAACCGTGTCAGCTCTGCCTGCTTCGATTGTATATTCACGCAGCTCAGAAAAATCAAATCCGTTTCTGATTTCTTTGCAGATTCTTTCAAGCTGTTCTGCGCTCAGAGTTGTGGGCGTACCTCCGCCCCAGTATACTGATTCAAGACGAAGTCCAAGCTCGTTTGCTATCGCCGCTGTCTGTCGGATTTCCTCGCAGAGCTTGTCAACATACTCGGGAAGGAGCTTTTTCGCCTGAGCTATGGAATGTGATACAAATGAGCAGTAATTGCATCTTGTCGGGCAGAACGGAATCGAAACATAAAGGCTGAACGATTTTTCGTCCGACATTTTCATGATTTTTGATTCCGCATTCGCTACACTCAGCGCAAGCTCGGTTTTACGTGGGGAAACAAGCAGCTTATCGTTGAAATAAGCCACCGCATTGTCCGTTCCGTTCTCTGAAATCAACGTGTTCATAAGCTTAGACGGACGAACGCCTGTCAGAATGCCCCATTGGGGTGTATAGCCTGTTGCGGTTCTGAGAATCTCAAACAGCAGCACAGCCATCCTGCGCTCGCAGTCCTCAAGCTGCTCACAAATTTCCTCCGACTCCTTATTGAATGTGTTTATTTTAACATTAACAGATATTCTGAATTCGTTTTCCTTTTCCTCAAGAGCTGTAACAACCGTCAGTGCGTCCTCGCCCTCATCGCTGTCACGCACAACCCTGATACTCTCATAAGGATAGAAAACCCGACAGAGATTTTCCATTTCATAATGGAACTTATGATTTATTACTCTTAAAATCATCTGAATCTCCTCATAAATCTGTTTCTGCGTTTTTCGTAGTCCATTGTTGTCGCACGGTTATGACCGGGATAAATGTCGTTAATTCCCATCATCTTATAAAGACGTGTGATTGATTCAAGCATCTGCTCGTCATTACCCGTGTGCAGATCGGTTCTGCCGACTGTAAGGCAGAAAAGGGTATCGCCTGTAAAAAGAGTATTTATCTCGGGGAAGAAATAGCATACGCTTCCTGCCGAGTGACCCGGCGTATGAAGTACTTGAATCTTAAGCCCTCCAAGTTCAAGCTCGTCACCCTCCGCAACAGTTCCGTCGGGCGGCATAAAATGTGTTTCGCCTGTGAACTCGGGATACGGTACACCTAAAAATCCGAGAGCCTGATTGATAATCTTCTCGTCGAGCTTATGAAGCCTGCCGCTTTCGAGATAGTCTCTGTCCTCCTCGTGCACAAGCACCTTTGCTTCGGGATGTGCCTGTTTAAGGTAGTAAACACCGAGAATATGGTCTGCGTGGCCGTGTGTAAGCAAAACGTATTTTACATTCACACCGTCAAGACGGGTCTTTATCTCATCTGTAAATTCGCCGCAGTCAATAACAGCTGTTTCTCCGTTATTCTCAACGATGTAGCAATTAGCCTCGTACGGATTAGTTATAAAAGTATCTATGTTCATTTATTTCACCCACAGCGACGTATCCATAAGAATTGTAACAGGACCGTCATTATTTATTTCAACCTTCATATCAGCGCCGAATTCGCCGTGTTCAACCTTGCGGACACCGTTGGCAAGAAGCTGCTGCTGAAAATACTCATAAAGCTCATTTGCCATCTGAGGAGCTGCCGCCGTTGTGAATGACGGGCGGTTTCCTTTTTTGATATCGGCGCAGAGTGTGAACTGTGAAATCGCAAGAATTTCGCCGTCCACGTCTAAAACAGAGAGGTTCATTTTTCCCTGCTCATCCTCAAAAATACGGAGCTTCGCTATTTTTGCCGCAAGAACATCAGCGTGCTCCTTTGTATCATTCGGCTCAACGCCGAGAAGCACGTTATATCCCTTGCCGATGCTTCCGATAAGCTTTCCGTCAACCTTAACGCTTGAGGAAGAAACCCTTTGTACTACCGCTTTCATATTATTGTTCCTTTCCTTTTATCCGTTTGCACGCTCAATGTCCAGAATACCGTTTATCTTAGAAATTCTCGACATAACGCCCTGAAGATGCTCGGTGCCGTTGACACCGATTGTCAGCTCAATTATTGCGCGCCTGTCTTTTTTTGTTTTTGAATTGATGCCGTAAATCATAACACGCATATCGGCAATGGTTTTTGATATATCAGCCATAAGTCCAACTCGGTCAAGGCAGACAAGACTAAGCGTTGCTGTAAAGTCCTCCTTGATATCGGTATCCCAGCCTGCGTTTATCCAGCGTTCAGGCTCATCCGCAAGCTCAATAACCTTAGGCACATTCGGGCAGTCACGCTTGTGAATTGATACACCGTGACCGCGCGTAATAAATCCGATTATACTGTCACCGGGCAAAGGCGAGCAGCATTTTGAAAGCTTGATAAGGCAGTTATCAATTCCCTCAATAACAACGCCGTCCTTGCTTTTGGATTTTTTCTGAGGCTTCTTTGTAACCTTGATGACATCCTCTTCTTTTTTCTCAGGCTGTTTGTATAACTTAACATACTCATCCTTGATGTGAGGCATCATCCTGTTGAGAGAAACACCGCCGTATCCGATAGCGGCATAGAAATCATCCGAATTCGCGAAACGCTGACGCTGAGCGATTTCCGCAACAAACTTTTCCGTATCGTCATCAGAAAGACGGATAAAGTTTCGTCTGAACTCACGCTCAACCTCAAGCTTGCCCTCAAGTATATTTTCTTCACGGCGCTCCTTTTTGTACCACGAACGTATTTTATTTCGTGCGCCGCTTGTTTTAACAAATTTAAGCCAGTCACGGCTCGGTCCCTTGCCCTGCTGTGACGATGTGATAATCTCAACAATTTCGCCCGTCTTGACAACATAGTCAATCGGCACAATTCTTCCGTCAACCTTTGCTCCAGTCATTCTGTTGCCGACGGCGGAGTGAATCGCATAAGCAAAGTCAACAACCGTTGCGCCTGCCGGCAGGCTGATAACAGAGCCCTTCGGAGTGAATACAAACACTTCCTCCTGCACAAGGTCTGTTTTAATTGTATTGACAATGTCCTCGGGATTTTCGGTAACATTCTGAGCTTCAAGAAGCTGACGAATCCACGCAAACTTTTCCTCAAACTTCTGTTTACCGCTCATTCCGAGCTTGTATTTCCAATGAGCCGCAACACCGTATTCAGCTGTGCGGTGCATTTCCCATGTTCTTATCTGAACCTCAAACGGTATCCCTCTGTCACCGATAACCGTAGTATGAAGCGACTGGTACATATTCGCTTTCGGCGTTGAAATGTAGTCCTTAAATCTGCCGGGAATTGACTTGAACATATCGTGAATAACACCGAGACAGTTATAGCAGTCGACAACATCGTCAACAATAATTCTGACGGCATAGATATCATAGATTTCATCAAACGATTTACCCTGCATATACATCTTTCGGTATATACCGTGAACCGATTTGATTCGACCCGAAATACTGCAATTCGGTACAATCAGGCTGATTCTTTCGCTGATTTTATTCTGTATATTTTCAAGGTATTCCTTGCGCTTGGACTGCTGATTCTCAAGCAGATTTTTAATTTCCTTATACGCTACGGGATCAAGATAGCTGATTGCAAGATCCTCAAGCTCCTCCTTAACACCTCGGATACCGAGTCGGTGAGCAATCGGAGCATAAATTTCAAGAGTTTCCTGAGCTTTTTCACGTCTTTTATACGGTTTCATAAAAGCCAGTGTTCTCATATTATGAATTCTGTCGGCAAGCTTGATAATGATAACACGGATATCCTTTGACATCGCCATCAGCATCTTGCGCACATTTTCAGCCTGCTGTTCCTCCTTCGTTGAAAGGGGCACCTTGCCCAGCTTGGTAACACCCTCGACAAGCTCCGCAACAGCTTCACCGAAGATGTTCTTTATATCGTCCTTTGTTATCGGAGTGTCCTCAACCACATCATGAAGCAATGCGGCTGTCATTGATTCGGCGTCCATACCGAGATTAAGAAGTATCAGCGCAACCTCAACAGGGTGAACGATATACGGCTCTCCCGAGTGTCGGAACTGTCCTGCGTGAGCATCAGACGCCATCTCATATGCTCTATCAAGCATTTCAAGCTCATCCGAATTCATATGAGCCTGCGCAAGATTACGCAAATCTGCAAACAGCGCCTCGGGGGATTTTTTGCTCAACTGCTCTTTGAGGGTCGCCTCATCAATAACATCCTCCTCGGGGATATTATCAAAGCTCGGCATTATTATTTTTTTTGATTTTTCTTCTGACATTTTCATTCACCGTTTCGGTATATTTTATGTCCGCGCGTCACAAATAAAAACGCGCTAAGCGTTTAGACTTCCGCTGTCTTTATTTTTTCAAAAACAGGTGCATCCTCAAGATTAACCTTAGTGCTTACCTCGGGAAGTGTAAGTCCGCCGTTCTCATCACGAATAACCGTTCCGAGTTCAAGCAATGCCTGTACGGCAATACAAACCTTTGCGTAATCCGCAGCCGGAAGCCCGAGGCGATAGCAAAGCATCTCATTGTCAAAATGCCATCTGTCGTGATTTCTTATGTATTTATACACCCCTGCAATAAAGCTTCTGTCAGGTGTGATGCCTGAAAAGCTGCCTTTTCTTCCGCCCATCAGCCTTTCAAACATACGCATTGAGCCGAGCAGCTCATCTTCGTTTACATTGTGCAGCTTTATATTTTTAACAAGCACGCTTACTCTGAGCTGACCCATATAATCATTCGGCTCAAAGCTTGCGGCAACATCAACAACATCACCGATTTCATACGGGCATTCGGCTTTTGTCATGCGGAATTTAAGTGCCGCAAGGGTAATTCCTTCACGCTTCAAGCCGAATCTCAGATGCTTTCCGCCGCCTATCGGAGTAATCTCCGTAACTGTCATATTATAAAGACCGAACACAGGCTGCGGATTGCCAGCACCGAAAGGCTCTAACATTTCGATAGTGCTGAGCAAATCAACATCCACACATTTCGGGTTGATTTTAAAATCTATATTCTGCGTCGGGAACGGCATTTCGATTCCATCGGCATAATTATTTACAGCTTTTCTGAATTCGTCAATTCTGTCACTTTCAAGACCCAGACCTGCGGCAAGCGTATGTCCGCCGTAATGTGTCAGACAGTCAGCGCAGCAGCAAAGAGCGTCATAAAGGTTAAAGCCGTCAATACTTCTGCCCGAGCCCTTTGCGTTTTCACCGTCAACGGTAATCACAATCGACGGCTTGCCGTAAAGCTCGGTAAGCCTTGAAGCGACAATACCTATAACACCGTCATGCCATCCGTCACCGCTGACAACAAGCACATTGTCAAACTGCCATTGAGGATTTGAATTTATCTGTCCGACAGCTTCGGTAAGTATATCCTGCTCTATTCTCTGACGTTCCGCATTATCGTTATTTATCTCATTTGCAAGCTCGAGAGCTTCGTCAAAATCATCACATAAAAGAAGCTGAATAGCTCTCTCCGCCGAGCCGATTCGACCTGCGGCATTGATTCTCGGAGAGAGTCCGAACGCAACATTGCCCGATTTTATCGTTTTATCGCTAAGCCCCGCAACCTCTATAAGAGCCTGCAAGCCCACTCTGTCAGAATCGGCAATCAGCTCCACTCCCCTGCGGACTATTTCACGGTTTTCGCTGTAAAGCGGCATAACGTCGGCAATTGTTCCGATTGCGGCAAGGTCGAGAAAGCTCTCCGTAACATCGTTCTCCTCGCCCTCAAGCGCACATATCAATTTATATGCAACACCGACGCCTGCATAGTCCTTAAATTCAAGACGACAGTCCTCACGATGAGGGTCAACAACCGCAACAGCTTCGGGAAGTGTGTCACCGGGAAGATGATGGTCTGTGACTATCATATCCATTTCAAGCTGTTTTATATACTCAGCCTCTTCGACCGCGCTGATTCCGTTATCAACCGTGATTATCAGCTTTGCGCCCATTCGGCTCATCTTGTCAATAGCTTCATAGTTAAGACCGTAACCGTCTGTGTGCCGGTTCGGCACGCTGTAAACAACATCCGCCCCCTGCATTTCAAGATAAGAATACAGAAGTGTTGTAGCCGTAACGCCGTCGCAGTCATAGTCACCGTAAACGGCAATGCGTTCAAAGTTATCAAGTGCCTTTCTGATACGCATAACAGCAGGATACATATCGGGAAAATCCATCGGATCCGCTGTCTGTGCCTGCGAAAAGCCGAAAAATCTTTCGGCATCCTCAACCGAATTTATTCCTCTTGCGGAGGCAAGAAGTGCAGCATACGGGCTGATATTCAGATTTTCCGCGACAGCTATCGCCTTTTCTTTATTGAAGCTTTTTACAATCCATTTTTTCCTGCTCATATGCTCACCCCTTTCTGAATTTTTTATTTATCGTATATTTCTTCAAGCTGTTCTACTGTATAGTTGATATCAAATTTTCTGATTTTTTCGCTGTCGGCTTTCATTTCAGCAGAATCAAGCAATGCGCTCATCTTCTCTGCCCAATCCTTTGCAGACTTTTCAAGTGAATAGAAATCAATAAGCCCAACATCCGCTGTCGGTGATACAACATCCGATACAAGGCACTTAAGTCCTGCCGCCTGTGCTTCCACAAGCGAGAACGGAAGCCCCTCAAACAACGACGGCATAAAGAAGCAGTCACAGCAATTAAGTATCTGCGGCACATCCGTGCGAACGCCCGTAAATATTACTGTATCTTCAAGCCCGAGATTTTTTGCTTTGTTCTTAATCTCATCCTCAAGCTCACCTGTTCCGACCCATATGTACTGAAAATCGGAGCGGATTTTTTTCAGCTCGCTGATAACATCGAGTGCAAAAGATGGATTTTTCTGTGTTGAAAGTCTGCCGACCGAAACAATCTTCTTTTCTTCTTCTGCGCCAAGCTGCTTCGCATATTCAGCAGAATTAAAGCTGCCGGGCATAACAAATCTGTCAAGATTTACTCCGTTATAAATCAAAGTTGAACTGCGTTTTCCGTAAAAGTATTCGCTCGCAAGCTCGGAACACGAAACCAAATCCGTAGAGCTGTGCAGAATTGAAGATTTCATAATCTTTACATACAGCTTCTGTATTATTTTTTTCAATCCCGCAAATCTTCCTGTCGGAAGATACTGACTTTTTGAATTGTGAGCGTGACAGATTCTCTTTTTTACTCCTGCTTTTTTTGCAAGGAAAAGAGTGATACCGTTGAGCAAGTCCATATTCGAATGAACGATATCATAATCACCGCATTCAAGCTCTTTTTTCACGTTTTTTATATATGCAATTTTCTTTCCTATCGAATCCATATCACCTGCGTTGATAATACGGATACCTAAATCACGCACGGTCTGCTCGTGAAGTGACGGAACGCCCTCGTCAATAGCAATCAGAACCGTAACGTCATACTTTTTAAGGTTCAGCTTGCCGAGAACATTGACAAGAAATGTTTCAATTCCGTTTGCGCTGAGTCCGTGTGAGAAATACAGTATTTTTTTCACAGAATCAACTCCTGAAAATTATGCTTCTTCTGAATGTTTCTTTGATACAGTTTCAAGAATTTCTGTCTTGAAGCTTCCGTAAATCTTATATTTCTTTGAAAAGATAACGAGTGAGATAAGAAGGAATACAGGCGGAATAATAAACATAAGCGCAGATATCGCATTCTTTGATGCCTGTGTCTGAACAACAGCCGCTGAACCCGATGTAACAACCTGATACTTTGTGATTCCGAATGAAGCATACATAATAATGCTCTGAACTGTATATGCCATCTTCTGAAGGAAGCCCTTCATTGAGAATGTAAGGCTCTGATTTCTTGTGCCGAGCTTGAATTCACCGTAGTCAACAACATCAGAAAGCATAACCGTCTGATTTACAAACATACTTCCGATACCGATTGAAGCGATAAGATAGCACACACCGAGTCCGTAGATATTTCCGCCGAAGCCGTAGCCTACAATCGCCATACCGATATAGCCTGCGGATGCAACTGAAAGTGAAAGCTTATATGTTGAGCGGTTTGTCATATTAAACTTTGAGCAAATCGGGATAACAAGAATACCGAGAACCGAACCGATTGCGCCGAAGGTGTAGAACACAGACTGATTGCCCCAGATGTTTGCAACCGACTTGAAGTAATAGTTGCTGATACCAGAGGTCATATAGTAGCCTGCGTTTGAAATCATGGCAAAGAGCATAAAAACAAGAAGCTGGTCGTTGTTTTTGATAACGTACATTGCTTTTTTGAAAGAGAACTTCTCCCCTGCGTGGACAACATTTCTTTCCTTAGTTGAAAGGACGCTGACAGCCGCAAAGACAATAAGCAGAATTGCGCAGACAAATGCCCATCTGCCGAGGCCGCTCTTGATATCGTTTGAAGACATATCCTCAAGGCTGCTTTCAGCCGACTTGCTGAGCAAAGCAACCATAGGAACTGTAAGAATACCGATTATTCCCTGACCGAGACCCGAGAAGGCTCTCGCAACGGTAGAAATAAGATTTCTGTCTTTTTCCTCGCTCGCAAAAGAGGGAATCATTGACCAGTACGGAATGTCTGCAAGTGTATTCGTCATACCCCATAGAACATAGAAAACAGCTACATAGACATAAACCGCCTTTGAGCCTGCGACAGCACCGGGGGTGTTAAACATAAGAATAAGAACAATTGCGTTAAGAATTGCGCCGCGAAGAATCCACGGTCTGTACTTACCCATTCTGTGATTCGAGATATCAACAAGTGAGCCCATCATCGGGTCATTGATACCGTCCCACAGTCTTGCAAGCGGTGTGAGAATGAGCAGGAACCACGGGCTGATTCCGAGCGCATCAGTAAGATAAATTGAAAGGTACGAATAGAAAAGTCCGTAGCTCAAATCAAGTCCGATTGCACCTGCACCGTAGCCGAGCTTTTCTTTTAAAGGCAGCTTTTTATCCACAAAAAAACCTTCTTTCAATAGTATTCCAGTATATTTTGATATTGTAACATATAAATTCATTTTTTACAATAGAAAAAACGCACTCCATCAAAAAGTCGAAGTGCGTTTATATCTGTTTTTTTCTTTGTGATTATGCTGTGTAACCGTCAATTACAATCTTGCCGATTGCAATCTGAAGAATATCAAGAGCGTCGCCTGAATTTATCAAACCGTCACCGTTTGTGTCAGCGTTGTAAAGAAGCTCCTGCGTTGTAAGCTCGTTCTTGATTTCAGTTGCATACTGAAGAACGATAAGTGCATCACTTGAATTAATCTGCTTATCGTAGTTGAGGTCGGGGAAAGACTTCGGAATAACAACATTTGTTCTCATTACTGCACGGCAGTCAACACATTCACTGTGCTTACGCCCTGTTTTGTATATTGTCGGTCTGACTTCGATTACCCAAATACCCTCAGTATGTCCAAAAGCAGGAATCTTTTCTTTTGTAATGTTTCCGCATGCAGAACAGATGCAGTTATAATATCCGTCTTTTGTGCAGGTTGCAGCCTTGCCGATTTCCTTTTTGATATCAGTATGACCACAATTAATGTTGAATGTAAGAATATAACCTTCGCCATAATCCTCGATACCTGCAACAAAAATCTTTGCAATACCGCGTTCGATATTGTTTTTGTAAACAACCTTGTACTGTCTACCCTTGCTTACTCTCTCGCCACTTGTAAGCTTCACATTGACTGTCGGCTTAATTTCACTGCCTGTGTACGTGAAATCGCTGTCACAGGTTGCTGTGCCGAGAGAAAGATCCTTAACCATAGCAGTATTTGCTGTAGGGAAGTTTTTCTCGATGTATGTCGGGAGATACTTATTACCTTCAACAGTTGTGAAAACAAGTCCGCTGAAGCATCCGCTGAAAGCGTTGTCCGCAATGTTGGTTGTTCTCTTGGAGATTTTTACATTTGCAAGGCAGAAGCAATCAGCAAAAGCTGATGAACCGATTTTTGTAACGGTAAACGGAATATCAATACCCTCAAGGAATGAACACTCTTTAAAAGTATTATTCTCGATTGTTTCAAGACCGATAGGAAGTGTTACGCTCGCAAGGTTTGTGCATCCCGCAAATGCGCCTGCGCCGATTGTTTCAACAGAATCGGGAATTGTTATAGCTGTAATACCTGAACAGCCGTTAAACGCATTGGCACCTATGTACTTGAGTGAATCGGGAAGAACAACATTCTTAAGCTCTGCGTGTGACTTGAAAACACTGTCGGCAATTCCGACAACAGGAAGACCGGCATACTGAGCCGGAATGGAAAGACTGTCAACTGTAATGCAATGGTAACCGATGATTTCATATGCCTTGCCGTCAGCTGTACGTTCAAAAACAAGGTCGTTTGCCGCAACCTTTTCAATTTCAAATGAACCGCTCTGAACAGTAAGATTCTTTACCATTGAAACATAGCCTGAGTTTGCAGCTGCCGTAACAGCAAGTGTAAGTGCAGATTTGCCTGCAGCAGCCTTTGTCTTTACATTAAAAACAATTGTTGCGAAAGTTCCTTTGAAATCAAAATTGTTTGTACCGGCAATCGCCCAGAAAATTTTGCCGATCTGACTGTGATTTTCCGAAAAAGCCTTGCCGTTAACCTGAGCCTTAAGTGCCGTGTCAAGGTCTTTACCGCTGTCAACGCTGACAAGCTCAAGCTTCGTTGAATCATATGTAAGATTCATGTCAAGCGAAGCAAGTGTTTTGAGCTCTGAGGGGAAATAAACAGTAGCTGTTACTTTCTCTCCCTGCAAATAGGATTCCTTATCAGTCTTTACTGCAATATTAGCTGTTGCAGCGAAGGGGCTGATTGCGAGAACGCCCATAACAAGAACAAGAGTAAGTACAACCGATACGATTTTCTTAAACATCTTATTCATTCTGAATCACCTTCCTCTTAATTATACATTGTCATTGTATAATAACTATGCAAAAATGTCAAACCAAATATTTAATTATTTGAACAGATTTTTAAAAAATGTCAGAATCTTTTTACAGAATATGTCAAAACCTGTCGGCTGACTGTCTTGCTTTTTCAATTCGTCAACAGAATAAACCTTATAGGTTATATCTGCCGCCGCACTTTCATAAAGCAATGCAATTCTTCCGTCCTCAAGCTCAGAAAGGCAGGAATAAACATAAGTCAGATCCTCTGTGCTGTCAGTAACATTATAGCTGTATGCCCAGTCAACCTTATTTTTTTCATCGTAAAGACCGATTTTCACCGTGCCGAGCTTTCTTTTCTTTGTTGCCGGGAACGCAGCAATAATCGCCTTTTTCCCGTCTATTTCACCCGAATAATTGATAAACGAAACCATGCAGTTGGATGTGTACTTAAGACTTTTGTCAAGCTTGTATCTGCTCCATGTAACACCTCCGTCCGTGCTGTCGCAATAGCTGACACGGTTAGCGGTATTTCGGGAATACATACGCAGAACGCCGTTATTGAGCTCAACTATCTGAGATTCAGAGCTTTTGCCTGCAAAGCCGACCTTCGACGCTCTTTCGCCCCTGCTCCATGTTTTTCCGCCGTCATCTGTAAAAATAACGCTTGTGTATTCCGTACCCTTGTTGTTATCGTAGATTGCAAACATAACACGTTCTTTGCCGTTAAAATTATACGCAAAGCCACGGCCCGGACCAACACCCGAAAATCCGCTTGAACTGATTTCATTATTCAGAATTTTCGGCTCGCTCCATGTCTCGCCTTTATCAGTGCTTGTGCGAAGCCAGAAGTAAAACGCAGGATAAATCTTAATCGGTGAGCCTGCGTAAAAAATATTTGCCTGTGTCTTGTTTTCGGTCAGCTTTCCGTCCGCGCCTATAGTGTTTATCATAACCTTTTCAAGGCGGTTGCTTTCTGAAACATAAAGATTAAATTCACGGTCTACAAAATAATTCTTATAGCCTTTTCCGTCGCTGAATTTAAGCACGGGCGCATAACCGTTCACAAATTCACCGATATAGTACGGATAATTTGTTTTATCGAGTTTTGTGCTTTCCATGCCCTCTGCTGTTGTTTTGTCACAAAGAACAATCTTTCCGTCAATGTAGCCGTTTTTGCTTTTTCCGGCGGTCGGGCTTCCGATAAAAGCAGGGCACGCATCAGTAATTATATACAGCTTGCCTGTGGAATCCTGTGCAACTGCGCTGTCAATAAACGAAGCACTTGCTTTTACAACATTCTGCTCGTTGTCCTCTTCAACATCCGTAAAATGATTTATCACATTCGGTTCTGACCACGTTTCACCCATATCGTCAGAAAATCTGACAACGGTATCAATGTTTGCAGGTGAATCCGTTCCGTGACCGTAGCGTGCGTCAGCGGCAACAAGAACACGTCCGCTGTCAAGCGTTATCATGGCAGGAATACGGAAAAGCTCACTCCCTGCCGCACCCGATTCAAAAGGCTGACCCGAAACGGCAGATACAGATATAACCGTTCCCGAAGCAACAATCAAGGCAATAAAAAGAGAAAAAAATCTTTTAAACACAGACAACAACTCCTTACTTTTTTCCTTATTATACTTTCAGCTTCTTATTTTGTCAAATATACCTTTATACGGCACTATAATCCGTTGACTAAAACTGAAATCGGTGTTATACTTTTTCTATATTGCCTTTTGGAGGAATATCTATGGCACGTGCTGAAAACAACAACAAAAATGCTGTGACAAACAGCAATGAAAATAATAATTCGGGCAAGCTGAAAATAATTATCGCAATACTCGTTGTTGCAGTAATAATCACAGCTTCTGTCGCTGTCATTGTCGGTTCGCTTAAAAAGAATCCTTCGGTTGAAAGTGACCCGTTTATTGCAGTTGCAAAGGAGTCAAAAAAAGTCAGCGAAAAAGATCCTGCCGTTGAGGCACTGTCCGCTGTTCATAAAACAGTTTTCGGTACAAATTCGCTCGAGCTTCATGGTGCAATCCGTGAAAACAATATTGACCTCATCGCTCAGTACGGCAAAGACCTGCTCTCGTCCTCCGTTTATTTTTCATTCGGCAAGCAAAAGGAAGCACTTCTTTTTGACGGTCAGTATTTTCAGTATGACGGCGGCGATACGCTTACTGTCGCTTATCCCGCTCCCCTTCTCAGCGATTCAAAAAATATTGTCGCCGCTCTTCGCGGAGATTTCATTTCAATCTTCCCCGACCTTTCAACCACTCCCGAATTCTACAACGTAGTCGGAAGTGACATCAACGGAAGTATTCAGACCGCCGCAACCGCAATCAGTGGAAAATATCTTGATTTTGATTCAATATCCGAGCTTTTTAACAGCAACAAAACTGTTATGGCACAGTTTTTCTTCGGAACAGACTATAAGGGAACCGTTCCCGATTTTGATGTTCTTTACAAATCAGCCGCCGACTTTATCCTCAACGGACTTTCCGAAAAATCCCTCAAGGTAACTGTCAGCGTAAACGGAAAAGTTCTTACCTATACAATAAACGGCAACATGGTTTCAGCAACAGAGGAGCTTGTCACATATCTCACCGACAATAAAACCGCAAAGCTCCTGCTCGGAAACGATTTTTATGAAAAGCTTATGACAAATCTTAATGCATACGTCAAAGCCAATGAAGCAAACCGCGCTTCTGCCGATTTCAGCGGAACAATTGTAGCTGAAAAAGGATTCATCTCTCAGATTCAGATTACATGCGCAGACACTTCAATTATCAATCTCAGCACCAAAAATATCAACAAAGCAAAAGTCAGCTCTTCTTTCTATGACGAAATCAATTCGAGAGCAGACAAAAAGACAATTATCAAGGATAAAGACAGCCTTCTTAACTATTTCAGAGGAAAAGTAAGAGTATAAAACTTTCGGGAGCCGCAAATGAAACTGATTACAGATTATCTTTCAAAATTCAAATTGAAAATGATAGTGGTAATTCTCTGCCTAATCGGTGAAGCCGCAATGTGTCTTGTATCTCCGTATCTTATCGGAAATCTTGTCAACATCGGCATTCAGCAGCAGGGTTTTGAGGACAGCTGTCCTGTAATCATCAGCCGCAACGCATTTGCGCTTTTTGAGGAAATAATTCCGAACGAAAAATGCACCGAGCTTAACGGTCTTTATATCAAAAGCCGACAGACTCCCGATTATCTCGATAAGAAATACACCTCAGACAGAGAGTGCTATTACATCCGCGAAAACGCCGACATCAGTAAGGCAAAAGAAATCTATCAGAACGCTGTGCTTTCAGCTTTGAGCGCAATACGCGGTGTTGAGGGCTTTGACAGCTACGATTATGACACGCTTGCCAAGGAGATTTCACTCACATCGCTTTATGTTTATTCAGGCTCAGTTTATCTTACCGAGCAGCAGAAATCCGATTATTACAAAACCGCTGAAAAAACAGGCACAGCCGTAAAAATGCAGGCGGCTTCTATGCTTCTCCCCTACGTCTATGAGGATGCGGCGGTTGACTGCGAAACAATTCAGAATTCATATATGTTCAGAATCATGGCTGAGATTATCGGTGTAACAATTCTTCAGTTTGCTTTCGCGATGATTTCATCAAAATGCATCTCAGTTATTTCATCTCAGACAGAAAAGAATATGCGCCTTGACCTGCTCCGACATACGGCAAAGTTCACCGACAAAGAGCTTAAAAGTTTTCCGCCCGAAAGCCTTGCCTATGTCACAACAAGCGGTGTCGGTCAGATAGGAATGACACTCAACTACGGTGTCAAAATGCTTATTTACGCTCCGATTATTGCGATTTTCGGCAGTATCATCACATTTATGAGAAGTGCCGCCTTCGGATCTCTCATTCTGCTCGGTGCGGTTCTCATTATTCTTTCAATAATTATCATTTTCAGATGTACCGCAAAAAAATATTACTATATGCAGGAGCAGTACGAGAAGTATGTCAAGTCGGTTTCCGTAAATCTTAAACAGCTTCTGACACTCAGAACCTCAAACGCACAGAAGAGTGAGGAAGCAAAGGTCAGCATTCTTTCAAAGGACATTTACAAAAACGAAAGCTTTGTAATGAAAGCGGTTCTTATTGCCCTGAGTTCAATCAATCTTGTTACCAATATCGTTACCGCATTTGCGATTGCAATCGGCGGCGAAAATATGCTCAGCTCCGAGCTGACCGCAGGCAACATTATCACATATCTTCAGTACACAATCATAACAATAAGCGCATTTATGATGATAGGTGCTATGATCGTTTTCGCACCGAAAGCACTTGTTGCAATTAAGGATATCGGCAAAATTTATTCTTTAGTTCCCGAAGCCGATAACTTCGGCGATGTTCCCTCACCTGTCAGCGTTTCTGACAGAATCGAATTCAACAACGTAGAACTCTTTGACGGCTCACCGAAATTCAGCTTCCGTATTGAGCCGAATAAAGTCACCATTATTACAGGCAGAACGGGCACGGGCAAATCCACGCTTGCAAAATGTCTTTTAAGACAGAACAAGCCGCTGTCAGGCGACATCAGCATTGACGGAAGGGAAATTACCGTTTTTGATAATTCCTACCCGGGCAGGCTCGTTTCTTTTGCCGAAAGCACACCTGTGCTGTTCTCACGCTCAATCAGAAGCAATATGCTTCTTCACGGCGCACCCAATGACGATAGTATTCTGCTAAATGCTCTCGACAAAGCGGAGTGCGGATTTATTGTCGCTGACGCTGATGACCTTGATACTGTTCTCGAAAACAGCGGTGAAAAATTCAGCGGTGGTCAGCGAAGCCGACTTTCAATCGCAGGTGCAGTTGCAAAGCAGGCAGGCGTGTATATTTTTGACGATTGCCTCACCTCGGTTGACGAAAATGTAAGACAGAAAATCTTCGACAATCTCTGTGCGCTCAAAGAAAATGCCGCAGTTGTTATTGTCGCTCAGAATATTATCGGTATGGAAAAAGCGGACAGCATTGTTATGCTGACTGACGAAGGAGCAATTCAGGGAAGCTTTGACGAGCTTACCGAAAAATCCGCCGACTTCAGAAGCTTTACAGGAAGGCGGGTGTGATTATGGCTTCAAAAAATTCAGTTTTCAAGGTGCGCTTTGACGCGTCAAGCAAGGAATACAGTTCAAAATTCAATGCCTCAACCGCAAAATTTGTTTTCAAACAGATGAAGCCGTACAGCTTTAAGATTGCGCTTTTTGCCGTCCTCACCGTACTGTTCTCTTACACTTACGTCAGAATTCCGAGAATCCTCGGTCAGATAATCGACGTTTACACCTCGGCAATTATTTCATCTGTCATTAAGGGTGCAGAAAATATTGACATTCCGAAGCCTGTTTCTCTGCTTGTTTATGCGGCGGTTTTTCTGATTCTGAACACGGTTTTCTCCGCACTTCAGGGAATGATTTCTTCGGGAATTTCGTCCTCGCACGCCGACAGGCTCAGAAACAAAGTGTTTGCAAAAATCGGCAGAATTTCGATTTCATACACGGACGTTGCTTCAAAGAAGCACATTATGGATGTTGCAACCGAAAGCATTGATGCGTTTAATCAGAGCACAAATCTTATTATCAATCAGATTTTCTCGGCAATTATTATGATAATCGCCATCATCGCAACGGTGGTGACAATCGACCCGATTGCCGCGCTGACAATGGCACTCATCATTCCGATTCAGCTTTTGCTTCAGTACATTCTTGACTACGCCGAAGCAGGTGTCGGACGAAAAGCAATAAACAGGCAACCGACTGAATCGACCGATATCAGAGAGCTTTTCAGCGGACTAAAAACAATTCAAGCCTCGGGAAGAATGCCCGAAATACTTAATGAAATTGAGAAAGCTGAAAAAGAAAAAGCCTCGGGAATGGCATCCGCACGTTTCTTCTCATTTATCACAAACAACTCCTCGGATTTACTTCTCGGACTTGAAATTGCAGTTATCTCGCTGATAAGCGCATTCCGAATCAACGACGGAATATTTACAATCGGTACACTTCTTACAATCATAATTTATGTCAGAAAGCTCGGCAATCCGATTTCACAGCTCGCCTCATTCTCATCTGTAAGCGCAACACTTGCCGCTTCCTCTGCTACGCTGCGTGAATTTTTGGATGCACCCGAGGAAAACAAGGACGGAACTGAAACGCTTCTCCCCGAAAAGGCTGAGGCTATTGAAATCAGCAACGTCACATTCACTTATCCCAACACAGTCAAGCCTGTTATCAGCAACATGACAGTTACCGTTCCGCCGACAGGAATTACAGCGGTTTCGGGCTTCACAGGTGCAGGTAAGACCACGGTAATCAAGCTTATTCTTCGTCTTTACTCCCCTGACAGCGGCACTGTCAGCTACGGCGGAATGAACATTGAGGACATTCCGCTTGATACCTACCGTAAATTGTTCTCGGTAATCAATCAGGAAGCAACACTTTTTGAAACGTCGATTGCCGCCAACATCGCATTTCCAGAGAAAGAATATGACATTGAAAAAATCAAAGCAGCAGCGAAGCTCGCAGGCGCAGATGAGTTTATATCAAAGCTTACTGACGGCTACGATACCGTATTCTGCTCCGAACCACAGAACATTTCAAACGGTCAGACACAGCTTATTCTCATTGCACGTGCACTTTACAACCGTTCAAAATTCATTATTCTTGACGAGGCAACTTCTTTTGTCGATGTTGAAACCGAGGAAAAGGTTTCAGCCGCAATGAAGGAGTGTTCAAAATCCTGCGGTGTTATTATCATTTCGCATAAGAGCTCAACGGTTAAGGACGCTGACAACGTAATCAATATTCAATAATTAAAACGGCGATTCACTTCGCCGTTTTTTCTTTTGTTTAGGTTGAAAATTTCACCTCTGTATATTATAATTGTATAATAACTTTCTTTTTGGAAAGGTTGGATAATTATGAAAAAGATTCTTTCTGTTCTTCTTGCGGTTACACTCATTCTTACCGCAATAAGCTTCGGCTCATTTGCCGTCGATTCGGGTAAAACAATTATCGTTTCAAACAGGGATATTGACCCTTTCAAGGCGGCAAATAAGCTTGACGGAAGCGAGCCTGTTACCGTTCAGCTTCGCGGAGGTACATACATTTTTGACACTCTGCTGTCATTCACCTCCGAGGACAGAGGCAATGTAACCTTTGAGCCGTATAACGGTGAAGAGGTTATTGTGACAGGTTCATCACCGATAACACAATGGAAAGAAACAACCGTCAACGGAGTTAAGGCTCTTTGCGCAAGTGCAAACGGCAAAAGAATTTCCGGACTTTTCAAAAACAGCGAAAAGCTCAGCTGTGCAAGACTTCCCGAGAGCGGATATTACTATGTTAAATCTCTTAACGATGATGATACGCTCTGGACCGAGGAAACAACACTCTGGGCAAACGGCACTCTCGGTCAGGCCTCATTCAACGTCGATCTCAAGGATTTCAGCAAAACTCCGTCAAATATAAATGACGTTACTGTTCGTATCCCCCATTGGTGGCACGATGAGGTTACAGGGATGAAATCCTTTGATGAAAAAACAGGCAGAGTAAAAATGGTCAAGTATGCCGCCATGACAATCGGAGAGGGCGACAGATACTGCTTTGAAAACATCCTTGAAGGTCTTGACAAAAGCGGCGAATGGTGCTATGTCAGCGAAAAGGATATGATTTATTACATTCCAAAAGCAGGTGAAACATCCTCCGACCTTGTGCTTTATGCGGCAACAAATGCTGAAATCATAAGCATTGACGGTTGCAATAACATCACGTTCAGCGGCATAAAGTTTGAAAACACAGGCTGGGATTATGCCGACCCGAAATACTGTACAATCAATGTCGGCGCGTGGACTGACGGACTTGATATGGACGGTCCGCAGGCAGCGATTGACGCCTGCAGCGCAATACGTGTAACAAACGCGGATAATATAAGCTTTACCAACTGCGATTTTCTGAATATCGGCTCAACGGCAATCAAATTTGTTGACAACGCACGCTCATGCCGGGCTGAAAACTGCTATTTCGACACAATCGGTGCTTCAGCCCTCTTTATAGGCGGTCAGAATAACAAAAATGAATGTGCCGCCGACATCACGGCTAAGAATAATATCATCGGTAATTACGGGCTTCAGTTCCACAGCGCACCGGGCGTGACTGTTACCTACTGCGACCGTGCCGACATCTCAAATAACGAGATTCACGACGGCTACTACACAGGCATTTCCTGCGGATGGATATGGCTTTTCGGCTATCACGTTACAAACAACATTAAACTGAAAAACAATCTTATATATAATGTCGGCAAGGGTATGCTTTCCGATATGGGCGGAATATATATGCTCGGCGCACAGCCGGGAACAGAAATCAG
Organism: Clostridia bacterium; assembly: GCA_024404095.1. GTDB lineage: Bacteria > Bacillota > Clostridia > Oscillospirales > Acutalibacteraceae > CAG-488. The sequence goes on from JAKSQO010000013.1 coordinate 32,965, forward strand.
CGGCAATATCATACACGATGTAACCTGCTATCAGGGCGAAAGCGGTTACGCAGGCGCAGGAATTTATACTGACGCAGGCGCATCGGAAATGCTGATTAAAAACAACCTTGTTTTTAACTGTTCAAGCTATGCGTTCAACGCTACTATCGCACGAAACAACAGCATAACCAATAATATTGCGGCTTTCTGCGGTGAGTGTCTGGTTAATCCCGGCGGAAAGCTTCTGGAATTTGCTTCAATGAACAACTACAATCAGAATATTTACCTTACAAACAGCAATGTTCCGATTTATATGGAGATGGACACAATCGAGGAGCTTGTTGATAACCGCAACGTAATGTGGGATTTTACATACGGTGATGAGCTGTATTTCAATCTGCACGACCTCAAAAACGGCAAAGCAATTCCGCTGAAAAAGGCTGTCAAGGGTGGCTACGTTGACACCTCGATTGCAAAAGACCCGATGTTTGTTGACGCTGAGCATTACGATTTCACTCTTTGCAAGGACTCCCCTGTTTTCGCAAACGATATAGGCTTTAAAGCGTGGGATTATTCCGAGGCGGGAACAGTCAGAAACAGCCAAATCGGTACATCGCTTCTCGGCGGTCAGACAGCATACAATGCAAACGTAAGTCAATGTGTATATCATCCTGCAAAGCTCAAGGCAGGAACTGTTATCGCAAGATTTTTCAAGAGAACATTCAAAACTATTGCAGATTTTTTCAGAAATCTTTTCGGGGTGAAGTAATATGTTTAAAGCTGTCAATTCATTTTTTCTGAGCATAATTATGCTTTTTTTATCAATATTCGGAATTTCATTCAAACATAAGGAATCAAAGGTGATAGGCTTGAATTTATCAGATTATACCGTAACAGGTGAAAACGAAAATACAAAAGAACTCAAAGAACTCTTTGCAGAAGTAAGCAAGCGTCAGCCGACTGTAACTGAGTGTAAAGAGAAAAAGCCGTTTGCTGATAATAACAGAATAACCGCTGTTTTCTTTGATGGCGAAAAATACAAAGGTAGAACCACTAAGATTTTTGCTTATATCGGTTTTCCCGAAAATGCAAGTGCAGACCACCCTGTTCCTGCAATGGTGCTTGTTCACGGCGGTGCGGGACACGCATATGCCGATTGGGTAAAATACTGGGTTGACAACGGCTATGCCGCAATCTCGGTTGACGGCTTCGGTCAACAGCCCAATGACGGATATTACAAGGGCGACGGAGATAACGACAGCTGGACTGTCAATCCCGAATCACACCCGACCATTGACGAGCTTCGTTCAGCAGACAAGCCTTTCAAGGAGCAATGGTTCTATCATTACGTGTCAGACGTTATACTTTCAAACACAATCATCCGCAATGATGAGCGTGTAATCGCTGACAAAGTCGGCATCACAGGCATTTCATGGGGAAGCATTGCAACAAGCGTTGCTATCTCCTACGACAGTCGCTTTGCATTCGCCATTCCTGTTTACGGCTGCGGTTTTCTCAACCACAGCACAGCCGCAATCGGTGCATTTTGCAGCAGTCAGGAATATATCGACAAGTGGGAGCCGTCACACCTTATTGATAAGGTTGATATGCCTATTCTCTATGTCAACGGCGACGATGACCCGTTCTTCTCGGCAAACTGCAACACGGCTTCTGCGGCAAACGCAAAAAATGCATCTGTCACATATGTGCACGGTATGCTTCACGGACAGAACCCCGGCTCACGTCAGCCCGAGATTCTGCGCTTCGCCAACGAACAGAACGGTATCGGCGAAGGCAATATAAAAATTACAGAGGTTTCTTTTGACGGCAGACGAGCTGTTGTTTCGTTCACCGCTCCCGAGGATATTGACAACCTTAAGGTTAAGGTTTATTATCGTGACAGCGAGCTTGAATACAACGGACTTGAAATCAAAAAGGGCTGGTCTAAAAAGAGTGGTATAGTTCTTGGCGATAAGGCAAACGTCAGAGTACCCGACAAGGCCACAATGTTCTATATCTCCGTAGAGGGCAAGACAGGCAAGCTCTTTGACAAGGACACCGTAAGAGGTACAACAGGTATCTACACAACTGATGTTCTAACAAGTGCAGGCTCATACGCAAAAGACCTAAATGCGGAAAAGCTTGGAAAGAAAATCACAAAAACAATTAAAAAGGATATTTCAGACGGTAAGGTCGGCGGCGCCGAGCTGCTTGTCAATCAGTATGGCGAGCGTGTGTTTGACGGAGTTTTCGGAGACAAAATTGTCGGCAAAGAAGCTCTTGAAAAGAACGCGGTTTACCGCCTTGCTTCAATGACAAAACCCGTAACGGCTGTTGCAATGCTTATTGAATATGAGCGCGGCAACCTTGATATTTATGCTGATGTTTCAGACTATCTTGACGGCTACACAAATATGTATGTCGGTAAATTTGATGAAAACGGACAGGTTGTTCCCGATAAGCCTGCCAAAAACAGCATCAAGGTTTACCAATGTGTTTCACATATAAGCGGTATCGGTTCGGGTGTTCTCGGTGACGCGGTTTATAACGGACTGCCTGCCGGGCAGAGAACAGTTCAGAGTGTTGCAAAATATCTCTCTGACAAGCCGCTTGAATTCGACCCGGGCACATCGCAGTCATACAGCACAGCAGCATATGACGTTGTTGCCGCTATTATTGAAAATATCTCGGGGATGTCATATGAGGAATATCTCAAGGTAAACATATTTGACAAGCTCGGAATGAATGACACAACCTTTGCTCCGAATGAAGAACAGTTCAACAGAATGATCGGTCTTCACAACAGAACTGAGGACGGCAAGGCTGTATTTGCCGAGTCTGTGCCAAACTGCGTTATGGCAAACTTCCCGATAACATACCATTGTGCAGGCGGTGGACTTGCGTCAACAGCTGAGGATTATATAAAATTTGCCGAGATGCTTCTCAATGAGGGTGTCGGTGAAAACGGTGTGCGTATTCTCTCGGCTGAGTCAGTACGTCTTATGCGTACACCCGTAGTTGATGATACAATCATGCCGGGCAATCAGAAATGGGGTCTCGGTGTCAGAGTAATCTGCGGCGACAACCATACCCTGCCAAACGGAAGCTTCGGTTGGAGCGGTATGTACGGTTCACATTTCTGGATTGACCCGACGAATAAAATCACCGCCATTTATATGAAAAACTCACTTTATGACGGTGGTGCAGGTTCAAAAACCTCGATTCAGTTTGAAAAAGATGTGATGGATTCTATAAGAAAGCTGGGCTGAAATGTTAGGAGTTATTGATGTCGGTGGCGGTCTGCGCGGAATATACGGCGCAGGTGTGTTCGACCGTTGCATAGACGAAAAAATACATTTTGACAACTGCATAGGTGTTTCCGCAGGCGGTGCAAATGTAATCACCTATATGGCAGGACAGAAAGGCAGGAACTACCGTTTTTATTATGACTACGCATTCCGTAAGGAGTATATGAGCCTTTCAAATTTTGCAAAAACAGGCTCATATATAGGACTTGACTACATTTACGGCACACTTTCCAACGAAGACGGTGAAGACCCTGTTGATTTTGACAATGTAACAGCTTATGACGGCACAATCACTGTGGTTGCAACTGATGCAGATACCGCTAAACCCCACTATTTCAGCAAAGATGATTTCAGCAGAAACAACTACCGTCCTTTATGCGCATCATGCTGTATTCCTATTGTATGTAAGCCCGTTGATATCGGCGGTTCAATGTACTTTGACGGCGGAGTAGCTGACCCCGTTCCCATTGACAAGGCCTTTCAGATGGGATGCGACAAAGTAGTTGTTGTGCTGACAAAACCCGTTGATTATATTCGTGACGGAAAAACCGATACACGCGGTGCGATGCTTATTGAAAAGAAATATCCGCTTATTGCCAAAGCACTCCGACACAGAGCGGATATATATAACAGTGCAGTTGCTAAGTCCCAAGAATACGAAAAACAGGGCAAGTGCCTGATTATTGCTCCCGATGACTGCTGCGGTGTAACCACACTTTCAAAAAACAAAAAGAGCCTTGACGCGCTTTATATGAAAGGCTACAAGGATGCTTCAAAAATAAAAGATTTCATCATATAAAAAGGAGACCGACGATGAATTACCCCGAAAGCGCAATTTTCAACGCATTCCCGAAGTTTAGCAAAGAATTCACAGGTGACTACAACTGCCGTGAAAACTGCTATCTCAGACTTTATAAAAACGCAGACAAAAAAAGCTTCTTTTCATATATAGAAAAGCTTAAAGCTGATGGATTTGAAGTTATTCAGCAGAATGAAATTGACGGCAATCTTTTTGCCGTTCTCGGTGGAAAGGTATTTGTAACTCTGTTCTACACCCCTTGTGACAGTATACTCAGAGTAACCGCAAGCGAGGAAAATCAAAATCCGAACTTTGACAAAACAGACTGCTCAGGCAAATGTCAGACAACATTTTACGCATTTGAAAATGACCATACCCTTATCGACTGTGGTATGTGCCTTATAGTACAGTGTCCCGATTACAGCTTTTTCATCGTTGACAGCGGACATTATTTTCAGTTCAATGACAATGACCGAATTTATAAGTTTATGCGTGAGCGAACTCCCGCAGGTCAGAAGGTTGTTGTCAACGGTTGGATGATTACCCACGCGCATACAGACCATATTTCAAAGCTTTCAGATTTTCTTAAATACAACACCAATGACGTTATCATTGAGGGCTTCTATCAAAATCTTCTTGACGGTGCTTATGAATGTGAGGACTGGAACACCGAAGAAAGAGAAATGTCAATCAAATTTTTTAAGATTCTTGAAAACTACCCTGCTCCCGTCTACAAGCTTCACACAGGTATGCGATTCTATATAAGGAATCTTACATTTAATGTTATGTCAACTCATGAGGATATTTATCCGAAAGCAATCACAGATTACAACGATTCATCCTGCGTTGTGATGATGGAGGCTGAGGGTTCTAAGGTCTTTATCCCCGGGGATGCCGCCGTTGATGCAGGCGAAGTCATGGAACAGAGATTTTCAGATTCACTTAAATGCGATATAGTTCAGATTGCTCACCACGGACACACAGGACTAAGCCCCCGATGCTATGAGCTTCTTGGTGCTGACCTTGCAATTTTCCCGATAACTCGTATTATGTTTGATGAGGAACTTCCGAGGAAAGAGGCCAACCGCCGTGCAATTGCAATTGCAAACAAGTATTACATCACAAGCGACGGAACAGTAGTTGTTCCCCTGCCCTACAATAAAGAAACGGTTACCGCCCTGCCTGATGAAACCTTTGAGGATTTTGCAAAGATTCAGCGCATCTGGCGATACAAATACACCAAGGAAAGAAAAGCTGAGCTTTACGACATTTTTCTTCAGCACGGCGGCAGTGAAGATGCTCTTCTCCTGCCCACAAGTTACCTCGGATTTATTGAGCCGAAGCCCCTTTTGGAGGACGATGACTGATACAGGTTGACTAAAACAATTTTTCGTGATATACTTAATTATATATTTCTTTATAAGCACCTAAAGGAGTTAATTATGAACACGATGAAACGAATGCTTTCCCTACTGATGACATTCTCCGTCATCTTCGTGAGTGTTGCGTTCTTTGCTCCCCGAACACAGGCAAAGACAATATCTTCACTTAAGGAAGAGCAGAGTCAGATACAGGCAAAAATTGATGAAAGCGAGAAAAAGCTTACATCACTTAATAATCAGATAAACTCACAGGAGCAGGTTATTTCCGAGTTAAACAAACAGCTCAGCAATCTCAGCGACGAGTATAACAACGTCAAAATGCAGAAATACGTTGTTGACGGTGAAATAGCCGAAACTCAGAAAAAGATTGAAGATCTTAACGCAGAAATCGCAAAGAAAGACGCAGAAATTGAGCAGACAATTCAGCTCTTCTGCAAGCGTCTTCGTGCGAATTATATGGCAGGAAGCTCTTCGACACTCGAGATGCTCTCAAACGCTTCAAGCGTTTCCGTATTTCTTAACAGACTTGAGCTTCTTAAGCGTGTAACAAACAATGACCAGGCACTTGTTGATGAGCTTAACAAGGAAATCAACGACCTTGAAAAAGCAAAATCTGATCTTGAAGCGGAAAAGCTGAAGCTTGTTCAGAAACAGGCAGAACTCGGTAAGGTTGAAGCTGACCTTCAGTCAACACTCAACGCTATCAAGGTTAAATCAGAAGAGGTTGACCGCAAGCTGTCACAGCTTCAGAATACCGCAAGTGAGATTCACGAAAATATAAAGGATTTTGACGCACAGGAAGCACAGATTCAGAAGGAAATCAACAGAATCTATGCACAGCAAAAAGCCGCTGAAGCCGCAAAGAGAAGAGCTCAGCAGCAACAGCAGGCAAACAAAAATAATAACAACAGCGGTGCTTCTTACTACACTCCGAAGCCTAATCCGTCAACAGGCTTTGCATTCCCGGTTCATTACAGCGGCTGCTATCTTTCAAGCGGCTTCGGTTACAGAAGTGCTTCTATCTCGGGTAACGCATTCCACGGAGGAATTGACATAACAGGCGGCAACATTTACGGACAGCCTGTTATCGCTTCAAGAAGCGGTACAGTTATTGTTGCGGAGCATTACAGCAACTCAGGCTACGGTCACTATGTAATGCTTGACCACGGTGACGGATATCAGACACTTTACGGTCATTGCTCCTCAGTTGTAGTCAATAAGGGCGACTATGTAAAGCAGGGACAGGTAATCGCTTACGTCGGCTCAACAGGCAACTCGACAGGTCCTCACCTCCACTTTGAAGTAAGATATCAGGGCGAAAAACTCAACCCCTTAAACTACGTTTCTTTCTGATTATAGTAAAAGCCTTCCAAATGGAAGGCTTTATTTTTGTTTTTCTATTGATGTAATCACATAACCGTGATATAATAAGTATATGTTTCCGCCCGTAGCATAATTGGATAATGCATCAGATTCCGATTCTGACGACTGGGAGTTCGAACCTCTTCGGGCGGGCCAAACAAAAAGAACATGCCGCAAGGTATGTTCTTTTTGCTTAAGAAGCGGTTCGAACTCTGTGAGGGTGAACGGCGTTAAGAAAACAGTTCAGTGAACTGTTTTCAGCCGTGAAGTCCGAGGCGGGTACTGTTGTGCAACAACGGTCGCCGAGGATGCTGTACGCAAGGCTTTGCCGCAGCGGACATCCTCTTCGGGCGGGCCAAAAAGGGGCTGTAAAAAAACAGCCTGAAAAAATCGAGGTTCACCATAAAAAGTGAACCTCGGTCATTTTTTACCTTTCGGATTTGATTTGCGAATGATTTTATCTGAAAATTGTAATTTTTGGGAATAGCTAAATAAACCTGAGGATATTGTATCCCCAAGGAAATTAACAATTATTAAAAACTTTTCGATAACTATGCAGCGTTTGCTTTTGCAGATTTCTTCAAGTGGTATTTATGCAGATTAAAACTGCTGCAAATCAATGAAATTTCGAACATTATGCCATCAAGTCCTCTTCTGCGGGCTCTTGTATAGGCATGATTCCATTTTATTGAACCAAAAGCTCCCTCTGCCTGAATGCTTCTATTCATTCGAAGAAGAGCACCATGTAAACAATTAAGATTACAAAGCACTTCTTCATGAAAAGCAGATAATTCTTCATTCAATCGGACAATGCGGTTGTCTTTCGATTTATGACAGTTTTGTTTTAACTGACAATCGCTACAATCCTCGCATTGATAGAGCTCTTCTGTTCTTCCGTATTGATTACCTTTTATCTTTCTGGTTGCCAGATAATGAAATTCTTTTCCGTTCGGACATATGGGATATCCGTTTCCGTTAATTGGAAAGTTAACTGCTCTGTAGGGATCATTATGGTATTTCTTGTCTTCTGTTTCTTTATTGTACATTGTAAATTTCATGAATTTCTTCATTCCGTGCTGTTCACAAAAAAGATAATTATTAAAACTTCCGTATCCGGCATCTGCCACAGGATATTCGGGATAAAATCCGTATATATCATAAAATCTGCTCATTAAAGGCTGAAAACAATCCATATCACTTGCATACTGCTTTATGTCATAGACCGCAATATATTCATCACATATTCCAAGTTGAATATTGTATCCGGGAAGAAGCTGATCGTTACCCATGTAATCTGTTTTCATTCTCATAAAAGTCGCATCGTTATCAGTTTTTGAATAACTGTTTCTTTCTTCTCCGCAAATACGGATATGCTCGGCGTATTTTTTCAGTTTTTCGGTATATTCGATGAGTCGATCATACAGTCTTTGTTCTTGTGTTTTATGATGTCCTCTTCCTCTGACGATTTCTTCCGGCTTGATTCCGGTCACTGATATATATTTCTCCGTAATTTCTTCAAGATACTCAATGGCATACTCTTCCCGGGTTCCGAACTGCACTCCCTGGTAAACGATCAATTCATTGATCTCTTCAAGCAAGGAAGTTACTTTCAAAAAAGTTTTTTCTCTGTTTTTTAAACTGCTCTTTTTCCAGACCCAGCTATATTTGTTTGCATTTGCAATCAGCTTGGTTCCATCAAGATAAATATGATTCAAATCGACTTCTTCTTCAGCAAAGATGTAAGTATTTATTTCGGTAAATATTTCTTCAATGGATTTGGACAGTGTATCTCTCATAAAATTGTCGATCGTCATGAAACTCGGAGCGTCATCTTCATCAAGTATCCACATAAAACGAATATCTGTTTTGCAGAGTTTCTCTATATCCCGAACTGAACAGTATCCATATTCCATAAAGGCAAACAGTATAACTTTGAGAAGTTTTTCGGAATCATATCTCGGACGACCTGTCCTGCTTTCCTTAACGGCAAGGTATTTATTCAGGTCAACATGATCCATCACTTCACAAAAAGTATATACCGGGTCAGAAATTTCTATAATTTTTGAAATTTCCAGTGGCATTTTCAATTGATATGGTGTAATATTATTATGTGATTGATTTTTCATTGTTACTAAAATTATATCACAAAAAGAACCGCAATCCTACATTTTTTGTAAGATTGCGGTTCGCCTTTTTATGGGACTTTTTTTACAGCTCCTTTTATTTTATATTTAATACGGGCTCCACGCACTTAACTTTAAAAAGAAATCGGCTATTGCTCCAAAGAGATTTTGAATAAAATTCCCCTTAACCGTCACCTTTGTGTTAAGCGAAATATAGTTGCATTGATTTCCGTCCACATCCGTTCCGACAGTTCTGCTGTACCACAGAACCTCAACTCCCGAATCAGTCTCGATATTAACCATATCATCAGAAACAGCATCCGGTATTACATATCCGTCATTAGCAACAAAACCGTAATCAATATAATACTTTCTACCGGGTTTCAGCTCGTCGAAACAAATATTTCCTGCATAATCGGAAATCAGAACAGAGTCTGTTCTGCCTGTGTCGGCAAGTTTTAAGCTGTCATCGTTTATAATAATAAGCTTTTCCAAATCATCACAGGTCAGACCGCTTATATCGCTGCTTAGCGTAACGGAAAGCTTTGCCGTTTTGTCTTCGGCAAATGAAGAAACGGTAAACACGGAAAAAATAAAAACCAAAGCTAACAAAACGGATAATGCTTTTTTCATTTATCTCGCCTCTTTATATAATTTATTCCCACAGAGCAACAGCTCTGACAGGTGCGCCATCGGAGTTTTCAAACTTAAGCGGAAGTGCGAGGAATGTGAACAGCTCATCACCGCACTTATCGAGGTTTTTCAGATTTTCAATATTCACGATTTCGTGCTCTGCAAAGAGTTTTCTGTGACGAACAAGCATTGCATCGGGTATCGGGTCAACACCGATAACGTCAAATCCGAGACCTTTTTTGCCTGTATTGATAATGAAATCAACCACATCGTCATTTATGCAGGGATAGTCACCAAAGTATTCGTCACTCCCCCACTTCTTATCCCATCCGAGGTTGAACAGCAGAAAATCAGCCTTTTCCGCCTTGTCGCCGTACTGCATCACTCTTTCGAGAGTAATCTCACCGCCGTCAGGAACATCTCTGCAATCAATCACAAGTGCTTTACCTGCGAATTGAGCAACATCAAATTCGTCGAGAGTAGTTCTTTCGGGGAAAAGATGACCCGGAGCATCCATATGCGTACCTGTGTGAGAGAACATAGTCAGCAAAGTTTCACGGAAGCCGTCCTTCTCGTATGTGCTTGCAGGCTCAAGCTTCGGCGGTTCAGTACCCGGGTAAACAGGCATGCTTTCGTTTATTGTATGTGTTAAATCAATTATTTTCATATTATATTATCACCATTTTCATTATATCACGGTTTTATTGAAATGCAAATAATTTCACAAAATGAACAAGGCTATACGTGAGGTGTCGGTTTGAAATAACAGTGTATTGAATCCCTCCACCACTTCGTGGTCCCCCTCCCTTTAGACAAGGGAGGCTGTTGAGTTTTTGATGAACGATAGAGCAAGGGATGTCGGGGACACCATCCCCTACAAATAAGAACAAAAAATATTGTCATTTTGAGGAGCTTACGATTAAGAATCTCAGTTTCCACCTCATCCACCAACTACGTTGGTCTCCCTTCCCCTCAAGGGGAAGGCTAATTCTTCCTTCGCTCAGAATGACAGTTATAACTACATATAAAAAAGCGTTGCAGCATAACAACTACAACGCTTTTTATTGTTAACAATTAGCCTACAAACTTAATTGTAAGAATCTTTTTGCCTGTGATTTCGAAGTCTACGAAGCCGTCCTCTTTCATTGTGAGAGGTGCAACGTCTTTCTCTTCAAGGCTTACGAGCTTAACCTCGCTCCACTTCTTATCGGAGTATTCTGGAAGCTCGAACTCTGCCATCTGTCTCTCAACGGGTGACTGCGGCTTCTCAACAGGAGCCTTGCCGCCGTTAAGACGGATAGAAGTCTTAACTGTGTTGTCAGAGGGATTGAAGATACGAACAACATAGCCTGTGCCGTCCTCTGCCTGCTTAACTGCGCTGACATTGAGCTTGTCATTTTCAAGCTCGAGGAATGAATGAACAAGGTCATTCTTACCGTGTGCTGTGGGCGCAAGCTGAACCATACCGAAGTGGAGGTTGAAGCGTTCTGATTCGCCCCATACGTTGCCCTCTTCCCAGTCGCCCTTATGAGGCATGAAAGCATATCTGTATGTGTTCTTGCCGATGCACTGTGAGCCCTTATCAACTGAGCTGTAATCCTGCATATCACTTGTAACACAGATACGAAGCGGAAATGCACGGAGAAGTGTGAGGTAAACTGTGCCGCACTCGTCATCGCTTGCTTCATAAGCCTTAAGACCTGTGTTAAGAAGTGCTGCGCCGACCTTGCCGTCAGTAACGTCAACAAATGAGTTCATCGGGTTCTCTGTCATCGGGATTTCGTCATAAAGTGAGTAGTCAACCTTTTCAATCTGACGCTTAAGAACATCAAACTGACCCTGAGCATATGAGAACTCTGACTTGATATCTGTCGGGAAACCAACCTGGAGGTAATGGTCCTCTGACTGATTGTCAACAGTTGTTTCAATTTCGAGGTAACGTGAACCCTTCTTAAGAGTTACGATAGATTCAATCTTGCAGGGATTGAGGTGCTTTGAACGTGTCTTTTCGTCCATGCTTCTGCCCTCGGGAAGTGCCCAGTCAAGCTCAATCTTGTATGAAACCTCATACTCACCCTCATGGATGAGGTTGATTCTTGCGTTCTCGTTAAGAGTTGTGAATGTTTCGTCGTTTTCAGGTGTGAAGTGCTCCCACGGATTACCGATTTCACCTGTATCCTTGAAGAAACCGAGTCCCTCATATGACTTGCCGTTTTCCTTGTCAAGTACATTGTATGTACCGTTTGCATTAAATGAAACACGAAGATATTCGTTTTCCATAACCTGAGGACGCTTAAGCATTGTAATCGGAGTTGTTGCACGAACTCTGCCTGTGATAGCCTCAAGCTTGAATGTTCTGTAACCGAAGCCCGGAATATCATTTACGTTGAGTGCAATCTTAACACGTGTTGTGTGAAGAACGTTTGCAACGTCGTTAGGATTCTGGATAATCTGTGCGCTGTTCTTTTCTGTCTTAAGAACCTGATATGTAAGAGCTGTGCCGTCAGTATCAAGAATCTTGAAGCCGTTTGCCTTCCACTCGTCGGGAATTTCAACTGTCATTTCAACAACTTCGCTTCTCTTAAACGGAGCGGGATTGAATACTACGATAGCTGCATCGTCACGGCTGAAGCCGTCAAGCTTGATATCACCTGCAACGTCCATGAATGCACGCTCGTAAACGCAGTTTGAAATTTCACGTGACTGTCTGTAACGGTAGATAACGTCCTCATAAACAATGTCACGTCCGCAGGCACCGATACTGTCGTGACCGTGGTTCTGAAGAAGATAGTTATATGAAAGGTCGATGAAGTTTCTCTGATAAGGTGCGCCTGTAAGCGCTGCGAAAACTGCCATCGGCTCAGCGTAATTCTGGAGCTGTGTTTCTGTCTTGAAGTTAGCCTGCTTGATGTATGTTCTTGCTGAAGTAATCCAGCCCATCATGCCGCTGACGCTGCCCTTTGTGTAAGGTGCGCGCATTTCGCCCTTAAGAACAGGTGAATTCTCGTCGAACTCGTCAATGATGCCCTGCTCCATTTCCTTAAGTGAGCTGTGGTAAACAACTGCGTTCGGAAGTGCCTCGTCAAGATCCTTAATCATCTGAACCTCACGGTAGTCCGGGCAGGAGGAGTCATGACCGAGTGACCAGAAACGGTGTGATGTTGTCCAGTCGTTGTCCTGCTCTCTGATTGCCTGCTCAGCGCGGGGCTGAATGTTCTCTTTATGGTACTCATAGAACGGATGTGTATACTGATAGTCAAGGTGCTGATTCTCGTTATCAACAAACTTGAAAATACCGTTGTTGTCGTTCCACTTCATGTTACGGTTGTTCTCGTTTTCCTGATTGTAGAAAACAGGACGCTGAACAACATACCAAATGTTATAACGCGGACGCTTGCCGAGACGTGATGTGTAGATACGTGTTCCGTCGGGGCTCTCCCAGAAGAACTCCGAACGGGGTGCAACGTACTCGTTGATACCACGGTAGAATGATGCAAAGTGGATATCAAAGCCTGCGTAAATCTGAGGAAGCTGTGAAATCTGTCCCCAGCCGAAAGGTGAATAACCTGTCTTGCTTATGCCGCCCATCTCTGCGCCGATCTTGTGACCGAGGAGAAGGTTACGGATAAGTGATTCGCCGCCGACTGTGAATTCGTCGGGAAGACAGAACCACGGACCCACGCCGATACGACCCTCTGAAACGTACTTCTTGAACTTCTCCTTCTTCTCGGGATATGCCTGAAGGTAATCCTGAACAGGCATAGTCTGAGAGTCGAGGTGGAAATGTCTGTACTCAGGATTCTTGTCAAGGATATCCATAAGCATATCAAGCATATATCCGAGCATATACTGTGTTCTTCTTGCAGAGAAACGCCACTCTCTGTCCCAATGTGTATTGGAGATAAAGTGACAATTTATCTTTTTATCTTCATTATTCTGCATTGTCTGATACTCCTTCTTCTGTTACTTCTGCTGTTGTTTCAACAGCCTCGTCCTCAGGCTTACCCTGATTCAGAGCAGATTTAAGTCTTGCAACACTTTCCTCAATATCATCCCTGTGCTTAAGATATGCTTCTGCGCAAAGGAGTGCGAAAAGCGCGAAAGACATTATTGATATAATTTTTTCGTCATAAGGCTTTTTTTGCTTTTTGGTCTTTTTCACAAAAATCATCCCTTTATAATCTTCAAGATATCCTCGAAGTTGTTTTCATAATAAGAGCATACTGCCTTTGTGCCGCTGTCAACAATGTTGCCGCCTGCGATACCGATTGTGGTATAACCTGCAAGACGAACTGAGCATACGCCTGCGCCGCTGTCCTCAATGCCGAGAACGTGGTTGCGGTCAGCAAATGCTTCGCCGAGGCCGACAATTGAAGTCTCAGAATAAAGCCACGGATGCGGCTTGGGTGAAAGCTCGCCGAGTGTTCCGACTGAACCCTTGCGAAGCGGGAAGCCTGCTGAAATGATTGCATCATAGAAATCCTTCGGGTCGCCCATTCCGAGTGTCTTGAACGCTGAAAGAATTTCAGGCCATGCCTTCTCGTAAAGACCTGATGTAACAAGACCGATTTTGATACCCATATCCTTAAGTTCATAAAGGAAATCCTTTACGCCGACTGTGGGTGTGAAAGCACCGTCCTTGCCGCGGCCTGCCATAATCTCTTCCATCTCTCTGTGAGTATGCTCAAAGTAGAAATCACGAGCCTTTTCAAGTGACTCGCCGGGGCAGTATTTGTCGATACAATACTGAAGGTGTTCGGAAACCGAATGACCTGAAACAAAAGGCATATCTGCCTCTTCAAGCTCGAACTTAGGATTGCCGAGCATACTTGCTGTTGTCATCTGAATAATCCAGATCCAGAACTCCTCGCTGCGTACTGTTGTGCCGTCAAGGTCCATAAGAACAGCCTTAACAGGCATATCAAGCTGAATGGGCATAACAGGATAGTATGTCGGATAAGCGATAGCTGATTTTACACAGGCAAGAGAATGTGAGCCGAAAGAAACGAATTCAACCTTCTGGTCACCTGTTGCAAGTATATCAACAACACCGTTCTTACCGACTGAAAATCTGCCGTCCTCTGTACTCTCGAGAACATGGAATCCGCTGTCAGCACCGATGTCGCCCAGGTCGGGAATATGTACTGTTTTGTCTAAAAGCATTTAAGGGTCCTCCCATAATCAAAATAAATCACTTTATAATAGCAAAATATAAGCAAAATGTCAACGGACTTATTATGTTTATTTTTAATATTTGTTAAGAATTAGTTAAGATTTAAGCTTTCATTTTGTTGACTTTTTCGACAAAAAAATCTATAATAACGTAATACTCTTTTTGTAGCATACAAACTGTGAGGTGTGTTCAGTGAAAAAGGTTCTTATTGTCAGCCACGGCATGGAAATCGGCGGTGCCGAAAGTGCGTTGCTCGGTCTGCTGACCGCCTTTGATTACAGTCAGTTCAGCGTTGACCTGTTTCTCTATCAGGTATCGGGCGAGCTGCTCAGACACATCCCGAAGCAGGTAAATATTCTTCCCGAAAACCCGAAATATGCTTCTATCGCCGCTCCCCTTTCCACAGTTATCCGCAACCGTGCATTCGGTGTTGCGCTTGGCAGAGTTATCGGCAAGGAAGCTTCAAAAAGACAGCTTAAAAAGGTTGACGTTACCGAGAACAGCTATTACTACATCACGAACAGCCACAAATATACAAAGCCGTTCCTTCCGATGATTTCCCACGTTGAGTATGACCTTGCAATCAGCTTTCTTACTCCGCATTATCTTGTCACAGACAAGTGCAGGGCAAAGAAAAAAATCGCATGGATTCACACGGATTATTCACATATTGAGTTTGACGAAAAAGTTGAACTTTCAATGTGGGATGCGTATGACAGCATAGTTTCGATTTCCGATAAGGTTTCCGAGGCATTTCTGACACGTTTTCCGTCACTTAAGAATAAACTGACCGTAATAAACAATATTCATCCCGCCGAATTCATCAGAAAGCGTGCAGATGAATTTACCGTAAAAGACGAAATGCCCGATGACGGGTACGTTAAGCTTCTCTCGGTCGGTCGATACTGTCACGCAAAAAACTTTGACAATCTTCCCGACATATGCCGTCGTATGGATAACGTAAAATGGTACATCGTCGGATACGGCACAGATGAAGAACTAATCAAAGAAAAAATCGCCGAAGCAGGTATGCAGGACAGAGTTATTCTGCTTGGCAAAAAAGAAAACCCCTACCCTTATTTCAAGGAATGTGACTTCTACGTTCAGCCGTCAAGATATGAGGGCAATGCAGTCACCGTAAATGAAGCGCTGATTCTCGGCAAAAAGGTTGCGATTACAGACTATGCAACTGCGCACAGTCAGATTGATGACGGTGTGAACGGTGTTATCGTTCCGCAGGACAACAAGGGCTGTGCAAAGGGACTTATGGATTTTATCAGCAACAAAGAATTACAGGATAAAATCCTCAACAATGTAATCAACTCCGACTGGTCAAAGGCGGAGGAATTTAATAAAATTAAAAAGATAGCAGGTATTTAATTATGGACAAACTTATTGACAAGCGAATCCGCACAATACTTGAGGAACTGCACGGTCATATTACTCCTGTAAGGCAGGATGTTCTCGGCTGGAAAACCCTTGAATGCGGATACAAGAAGGACAACATTGTCCCCTCGCCCGATGAAGGTGACTGGAGAGATTTCGGTCAGACTGAAATCTGGGGAACAAAGCCTGAGGAACACAGATGGTTCTATAAAAAGGTTGTAATTCCCGAGGAAATGAAGGGCAAGGATGTTGAACTTTATATTTCGGCAACGGGCCCCGATGACAGCTACTGGGACCCTCAGTTTATTATCTATGTTAACGGCAAGGAAATCAGAGGTCTTGACAGCAAGCACAGATATCTTACCCTTGACAGCAATGCTGACAGCTATGATATTCACGTTTACGCTTATTCTCAGCCTGCCGGAAGACGTACCGCTTACTATGCTCAGCTCTGCGTTTTTGACAGAGATGTAGAGGCTCTCTACTATAACATAAAGAATCCTTATGACGTCATGGAGTATCTTCAGCCTGACTCAAAGGAATACAACAACATTATGTACCGTCTTAATGACGCTATCAATCTTATCAACTGGATTGTGCCTTATTCTGACGAATTTAATGCTTCAATCAAGGCTGCAAACAAATATATGGAAGAGGAATTTTACGGCAAATTCTGCGGTGAAACTCCGATTACCGTCAGCTGTATCGGTCACACCCATATCGACGTTGCATGGCGTTGGACACTTGACCAGACAAGAGAAAAGGTTCAGCGTACCTTCGGCTCTGTAATCGAGATGATGAAAAAATATCCCGAATACAAATTTATGACAAGCCAGCCTCAGCTTCTTAAATACCTTAAGGAAGAAGCTCCCGAGATGTACGAGGATTTCAAGCAGCTCGTTAAGGAAAAGCGTGTTGAGCTTGAAGGCTCAATGTGGCTCGAGGCAGACTGCAACCTTTCAAGCGGTGAAAGTCTTGTTCGTCAGATTCTTTTCGGCAAGCGTTTCTTCAAGGAAGAATTCGGCGTTGACAACAAGGTTGTATGGCTTCCCGATGTATTCGGTTACAGTGCCGCTATGCCTCAGATTATGAAAAAGAGCGGTGTTGATAAGTTCGTTACTCAGAAAATCGGCTGGAACGAATTCAACCGTATGCCCTACGATGCTTTCAACTGGAGAGGCATTGACGGCACAGAGATATTCACATATTTCTTAACCGCAACAAGAGCAAAGCGTGAGGGAGAGCTCAGACATCCGACATACACACCTGCAATCAGCGCAGATTTCATTCAGGGTTCATGGGATCGCTTCGAGCCAAAGGCACTCAATAACGAAACAATCGTAACCTTCGGTCACGGTGACGGCGGTGGCGGACCCGAGGACAGCTATCTTGAAAACTATAAGCGTCTTAAGTACGGCATTCCCGGATGCTGTCAGGCAAAGATGGAATTTGCGGGTGAGTTCCTTGAGAGACTTCGTCAGAAGCTTGAAAACAATCCCCGTCTTCCCAAGTGGGTCGGTGAGCTTTATCTCGAGTTCCACAGAGGTACTTACACCTCACAGGCATATAACAAGAGAAGCAACCGCAAGAGCGAGCTTCTTTATCAGAACACCGAGGCTGTCAACGCTATGGCAATGAAGCTTCTCGGCAAAGCATATCCGCAGGAGCGTCTTAACGAGGGCTGGGAGTGTATTCTCCTTAATCAGTTCCACGATATCATCCCCGGTTCTTCCATCCATTCTGTTTACGAGCAATGCCATAAGGATTACGAAAAAATCTTCGGCATTGGCGAAAAAGCCGAAGCTGAAGCATACAGCGCAATCCTCAGCAATATCAAGACTAACGGCGGTGTGGCAGTATTCAATCAGAACTCATTCGACGGTGACGGATTTGTTGAATACAGCGGAAAGACATATCGTGTAAACGGCATTCCCGCAAAGGGCTACAAGGTTCTTCAGCTTGCGGACAGCAAGGCTGACTACAACCTTGACGGCAGACATCTTGAAACAAGCAATTACATAGTTGACTTCAACGAGCAGTACGAAATCGTACGTCTTTATGACAAGCTTAACAACCGCGAGGTAATCCGTGAGGGCGGCAAGGGCAACTATATTGAAGCATTTGAGGATTATCCCTATGAATATGACGCATGGGAAATCTCCAAATACTATACAGAAAAGAAATATCCTATCGACAACGTAAGCGCAGTTGAGTTTATCGACGAGGGCGCACGTTTCGGATTTGAAATCACAAGAAAGTTCTACAGCTCAGTTATCAAGCAGAAGATTTACTTCTATGACGGCAGCAACAGAATCGACTTTGACACCTATGCTGACTGGCATCAGGAGCATCTTATGATTAAGGCCGCTTTTGATGTTGATATCAACTCCGATAAGGCAACCTATGACATTCAGTTCGGTTCCGTTGAGCGTCCCGTTCACAAGAACACAAGCTGGGAGTCAGCAAAGTTTGAAGTTTGCGCTCACAAGTTTGTTGATTACGCAGACTACGGCTACGGTGTATCGCTTCTTAACGACTGCAAATACGGTCACAACATCGAGGACGGTACAATGAAGCTCTCACTCTTCAAATGTGCAACTCATCCCGACCCCGAGGCTGATAAGGGTGAGCATTTCTTCACCTACTCCCTCCTTCCGCACGCAGGCAACTTCCGTGAAAACGGAACAATCAAGCTTGCATATGAGCTCAACTGCCCGATGAAAGCATTTGAAATCGGCAAACAGGACGGAGCTCTTGCAGAGGAGTATTCATTCATCACCTGCGACAGCGACAACTTCATTGTTGAAACTGTTAAGAAGGCTGAAAATGATAACAGCGTAATTGTCCGCGGATACGAAAGCTACAACAAGAGAACAGACGTTACTCTTACAGCAGGCTTCAACGCTGAAAAGGCTTATATATGCGACCTCCTTGAGAACAATATTGAGGAGCTTGACATCAAGGACAACAAGGTAACATTTACAGCTAAGCCGTTTGAAATCGTTACAGTTAAATTCTGCTGACATCAAAAGGACGTTAAAAAAATATGAAGTTCAAAAAGATAATTCTGCTTTTTCTTTCGGCTTCACTTTTCATTTCACTTGCATTCCACTCATACGCATCGGGCATTGATTTTGAAAAATGGAATCAATGCAGACTGTTTGAAATTCTCGAATACGGCAAAGAATCCAATTCGGATTACAACGGTGCGTTTCTGAGAACTGATACTCAAAAAGACATCAATCAGATTCACTTTCTAATTATGGCGAATCTTGAAAAGCTTGGCGACGAAAGCAAAGCAGGTGTAAAAATCAAATTCAATAACATCGGTACTGTCAAGCTGTTCTGCGACGGCAGTACCGAATATGACAGCAATAAATTCTTTGCTGAGGTTGACAATGTTCTTACCGACGACGGCGCAAATGATATATGGATTGAGTTCACCGTTGGCATAAAGTCGGGTATTCCCGATAATCTCGTAACCGAGTTCACTCTCTATGATACTGACGGTGTGGCATCCAACACGTATTCGATAGATATTTCCGAATACAGCGAGGACGAAATGCCCGACCCCGACAGCGGCGGGTATCCCGAAAGAACAACGGTAAAATCTCAGAAAGAATCAGCTTTAAAAACAGCAAAGATTAAAACCACAAAAGTAAAAACAACAAAACATAAAACTACAAAATTTAAAACAACTAAGGTCAAAACTTCAAAAAACAAATCAGCAAAAGAATCCGATGATGAATATGAATCAGAAGAGGCTGTTGCGGAAATTGAGGATTTTGACGATGTGCAGATAAACAGCGACAAAAATAAGCTGATTATTATCTGCGCCATTTCAGCCGCCGTCTTTGCGGCCGGCGGTTTTGCGGCAGGAATTGCAAACAGCAAAAAGAACAACAGCAGGGGTGACAATTGATGAAAAACTACGGAATTCTCGGTCAGAGGCTTCTTCAGAGCCTTGCGCCTGAAATCCACCGCGAGCTTGGAAACTTCCGATATGAACGTTTTCAGCTTGAGCCTGAGGAGCTCGACAGCTTTTTCGAGAAAAGAGAGTTTGCAGGTCTTAACATAACCTCACCTTACAAAACCGAGGTTATAAAATACTGTGACGAGCTTACTCCCGATGCGGAAGCTATCGGAAGCGTTGACACAATCATTGTTGATGAAAACGGCAGACTTATCGGTGACAACTGTGAGTATGACGGATTCAGATATACAATCAGAAAGTGCGGTATTCAGATAAAGGACAAAAAAGTTCTTATCTTCGGAAGCGGTGAAAGCGCAAAGACAGTTAAGGCGGTTGTAAGAGATCTCGGCGCAAAGAAAATAGTTACCGTCACGAAAAACGGACAGGTAAACTATGAAAACTTTTACGAGCATTCCGATGCAAATATCATCATCAATACCACCCATACAGGTATGTACCCTCACAACGGTGAAAAGCTTGTTGAGCTTAAAAAGTTCCCCGATATCTGCGGCGTTCTTGAACTTGTTTACAATCCCCGGCGCACAAAGCTTATCTGCGAAGCCGAGGATCTTGAAATCCCCAATTCCGACAATCTTTCAATGGTTGTCGCTCATCATTATATGACGGAAGTCAAGTTCGGTCTGATTGAGCCTGATGACGAGCTTATGAAAGCAACCTACAAGACAATGAGCGACAGGCGAAAGAATATTATTTTTGTCGGACTTCCCGGCTGCGGCAAAACAACGATCGCAAAGGTTGTTGCCGCCAAGCTTGGCAGACCCTGCATAGACGTCGACCGACTTATCGAAATCAAAGCGGGCGTTCCCCTCGCTTCAATTTTTCTTGCTTACGGCGAGACATATTACCGTGAGCTTGAAACAGAAACACTAAAAAAAATCACACGTAACGGCGGTCAGGTTATATCCATCGAAAGCGGAGCTGTTCTCAGTCCCGAGAACCAGTATTACATCCGCCAGAACGGATATGTTGTGTGGCTGACACGAGATTTTGAAGATTTGAAAATTGACGGAGTATATCTTGCGAGAAATCGCGAGGCACTCAAACGAATTGACAACGAGCGCACACCGATTTACAGATTCCTTGCCGACATAAATGTCGAGGTTACCGACAACGCAGAGAAAACCGTTTTTGAAATCATCAATAAAATGAATATCAAACAGAATCCCAGCGTTCTTTAATGATTTTGTGCCGCTCTACTCACAGTAGAGCGGTATTTTTCCGCCGGTAGAGTTAAAAATAATATCAGTAGGGTGACAAAAAACAAAACTGTGATAAAATAAATTTGTCAGTAGTTATTGAACTTTTGCCGTACTTGACAATATAAATCTTTTATGTGATAATATAACGAATATTTATATAGAAGGTCTGTAATTATTATGAATAAGCTTAGTTTAGAATCAATCAACATAAAAGATAAAAGCATACAAATTAATTTCAGCGTATCAGGCGATGAATCGTGGACAAAGCTTTTTATTGCACCCTATACTTTCACAGCAGAATACGACGTGGATATTTCCACTATTCCTCTTTCAGTCGCAATGATTCCCTTTGTTGCAAACTTTCTTCCTATGGTATGGCTTTGCGATGCGGAAATGTATATTCCTGATATTGACAAAGCATACTATGACAGTATACCTGAATTCAAAAAAGGACTCGTAAATATGCATCCGAAATTTCAGTTTGGCGGCAAGGTAATTGCTCAAAAAATAACTGAGAACCATTCGGAAGTTCCTGCCGAGAAATCTGCACTCTTTTTCAGCGGTGGTGTTGACGCTACAAACACTCTGATTGCTCACGTTGACGAAAGACCCATAATGATAACACTTTGGGGTGCGGATATGCCTGTTGATAATTCAGAAGGCTGGCAGACCATTTACAATCAAGTTGCCAATGCAAGCCGTGTCTTTGACCTGGAGCTTCAGATTGTAAAAACATCCTTCAAATCTGTTCTGAATCTCGAAGGTCTTAATTCAATAGTTGAACGCAAGGAATTCGGTAACAACTGGTACGAGCATTTTCAACATGGAATTGCATTTTTTGGTCAGGTAGCACCTCTTGCTTATAAAATCGGACTTAAGACGATATATATTGCTTCATCATATTCGCCGGAGGATGTCGGTAAGTATATCTGCGGTTCAGACCCGACAATTGACAATTTCACAAGGTTTGTTGAGACTTCTGTAGTCCACGATTCCTATGCAGTTAATCGACAGGAGAAAATTAAAAATATCTGTGATTACAGAAAGAAAAGCGGTATAGCATCTCCTCTGCGTGTATGTTGGAAGAGTAAGGGTGGAGTTAACTGCTGTGACTGCGAAAAATGCTTCCGCACAATTATCGGAATTATTGTCGAAGGTGAAAATCCCATTGACTACGGTTTTCCGTATTTTAATGATTCTGTAAGACAGAAAATGATGTATGACCTTCAGAAAAAATATAAAATCAAATTCCATTCAGTACATTATAAGCCCATTCAGGCGGCACTTCAGAAAAAATACACCTATAAAGACTGCCCTGATGACCTCAAATGGCTTTATAAAACAAAGCTTGTAACTCATTCTTCAGAATTTTTCAGAGCTTATGGTTTTGCATCAAAAACAGCTCATAAAATTCTTTCCGCGGTTCATCTTGACCCGACAAAAAAATAAACTTGGAGCAGAAAACTATGAAAGAAAAAAACTATCCGTTATACGAAGTACAGCCGTTTTCCTCAATTAAAGAAATGATTGAGCTTGCTGTCCGTGACGCAGGTGACACAATTGCCTATAAGTTCAAGGACGGTGATGACCTGCGTGAGGTAACATTCAAGGAGTTTGCCGACTCAGTTACAAAGCTTGGTTCGTTTCTCCGTGCCAATGAACTTTCCGACAAGCATATTGCGTGCATAGGAGCAAACTCATATAACTGGATACTTGCATATATCACAGCTCTTCGCTCAAGCGGTGTGTTCGTTCCCGTTGATAAAGAACTTCCTGAAGCTGATATTATTCACGTCCTTACGGACAGCGAGGCAAGCGTTGTTTTCTATGATGCAAAGTATGAGGAAATTCTCAGAAGTCACGAGGAGGAGCTCAGTAACATTCGTTTGTTCATTGGCTTTACCCGTGACGAGGACGACGGAAAATACATTTCTTTCAGCAACGCAATTATCAGCGGTGCAGCTTATGACCCCAACCTTTTTCTCAGCGAAACGAGCAAATCTGACGAATTGAAGCTTCTTGTTTATACCTCGGGCACAACAGGCTCCTCAAAGGGTGTTATGCTTTCCGAGCACAATCTTGTTTCAAGCGTCTACTACGGACTTATGGTTTCCACAGTTTATGATACAGGTCTTTCTCTTCTCCCCTATCATCACACCTATGAGGCTGTAAGTGATATTCTTGTTTCGTTCCACCACCATTCGACGCTGTGCATCAACGAAAGTCTGACCGCAACGCTTAAGAATCTTGTATTCTACAAGCCTTCATATATTTATGTTGTTCCTGCTATTGCAGAGTCAATTTACAAGCGCATCATCCGAAACATCCGCAAGCGCGGTATGGAAGAGCAGTTCAACGAAATGGTTGAAAAGAGTAATGCACTCAGAGCACAGGGAATTGACAAGCGCCGTGAATATTTCGGATTCATTCACGAAACCTTTGGCGGCAAGCTGAGAAAAATTGTCTGCGGCGGTGCGCCTATTCGTCCGGAGGTTGCGAAGTTCTTCGACGATATCGGACTTGACCTTATCAACGGCTACGGCATTACCGAATGTTCCCCTCTTGTCTGTGCAAATCATGATATGTATAACGATTTCCGCACGGTAGGAATCAAGCTTCCCTGCATTGAGTGGCGGATTAACGAGCCTAACGAGGAGGGTATCGGTGAAATCTGTGTCAAGGGCGACATTGTTATGATTGGCTACTACAAGCAGCCTGAGCTTACCGCTGAGGTTATTAAGGACGGTTGGTTCTACACAGGTGACTACGGTTATATAAATGAAAATGAACAGCTTATTATCTCGGGCAGAAAGAAAAACATAATTGTTCTTAATAACGGTAAAAATGTTTATCCCGAGGAAATCGAAGGCTATATTCAGGACATCGACTATGTCAACGAGGTTGTTGTCAGCGGTGAAAAGGACGAGGACGGCAACGAAAGCTCTCTGACCGCAGAAGTTTTCCTTGATGAAAGCGCACGCAAAACACCTGCCGAAGTGCTTAAGAGTATCAAAAAAGCCTGCGTTGAGCTTCCGATTTACAAGCAGATTTCAAAGGTTGTTATCAGAGACAGCGAATTCCCGAAAACAAGCTCAAATAAAATAAAGCGTTTTATTTCCGACACTAAGAACTCTGTTTCAGAGAAATATAACGAATACAAAGAAAGCAAAGAACCCAAAGAGCAGAAAGAAAAGGACAAGAAGGAAAAAAAGGAGAGAAAAAAGGAATCCAAAAAGTCTAAAAAATCTGCCGAAAATCCGTCCGAAGCATAAATCGATGTGGATTGATACGCACAATGACACAAAAAACTTTAAAAATTACACTTGTTATCCGACTTAAAATGGTGTATAATAGTCTTTAATGAAGTTCGGAGGTGTTTGCAATGACAGACAAAACCATTCAATTCTCTATCAGAGAGGATCACGAACGTGAGATGAAGTCTACCCTGAGTGCGGTTTACAATGCGCTGAGCGAAAAAGGATACAATCCCATCAGCCAGATAGTTGGTTATATTCTTTCCGAAGACCCGACATATATCACCACTCATAACAACGCAAGAAGTCTCATCCGTAAAATAGACAGAGATGAGTTGTTGCAATCATTGGTTAAGAATTATCTTAAAGACTAAGAAAGGCAGTATAATTATGGCAGCTAAAGAGAAAAGCAAGTTTCTTGAATATCGCGGCAAGCCTCTTGTACGCAGCGGAAACACAATATACTACGGCAATATGAGCGACCCGTATGTTATCATTCTTCAGATAACAGGCAAAAAGACAATCCAGGACATGGAAGTTGCTGACAGAGTTCTTATTCAGCTCGTAAGCACAGACCCCGATTGCCGTCCCAAGGATCGCATTATTAAAAAGAGCGAGAAAAAAGGTCTTTACAATGCTATGGACATCGCTACAATATGGCTTGAGCGTGCTCTTGAAAAAGGTACAGCATAAAACTAAATAAATATAAGTCGTGCTGTTTTGTGGCACGGCTTTAACTTTGTCTATTTTTACAAGTCCATTTTCTTGATAAAAATATTGATTTTCTTATTGTTTTAATGTATACTGTATTTGTATATTTATTTTCAGGAATAACCTGACTGGTCTCAGGAGGTAAAAGGATGAAAAAAGGATTACAGAGCGTCTGCGCACTGATGCTTACAACATCAGTTCTTCTCGCAACATTAACAGCGTGCGGTAAGAAGCCCGAGTTTAACGGCGGTTCTGCGAACAATGCGCTCTCTGACAACCAGTTCACACAGAATACAACAATCGCAAATAGTAACGGTGATACAAACTCAGACTCAAATCTTAATTCAGACTCGAACGGAAATTCTTCCTCAGGCGGAAGCTACTCTTCGGGCGGAAACAGTTCCTCGGGCGGTTATTCGGGCGGATCATACAGCGGAGGCTCGGGCAACAGCTCGTCAGGCGGAAACTCATCGGGTAAAACTCCGTCAGTATCCCCTTCCACAGGCAAAACTGATATTGAAGAAAGTACATCCGCAACTGAGCGCACAACAAGAACACCGACACACAATGATGTTGACGTTGAAAAGGTGCTTAATTCAGCAAAGCTCAATCCGATGAGAACGGGTGACGCCGACCTCGAGCAGAGAGTTGATGAGGTTCTCGCACAGGTCACAACGCCAAAGATGTCGACATACGAAAAGGTTCGTGCAATCTACGACTATCTTGTGCGTTCAAACACATACATTATCAAAATGGCACCGAGAGCAACTGAAAAGACTTACATCAGCCCCTATGACAGCGATGTTGTTTCACGTGCAAAGACAATTCTTAAAAACAAACGCGGAAACTGTATTGATTTTTCAGCCGCATTTATGGTACTGACAAGAAGAATCGGTCTTGACTGCTATCTCGTTACAGGTCAGATTCTCAACAAGTACGGAGATAAGTCACTTCACGGCTGGAACATCATCAGAATTAACGGTAAGGATTACGGCTTCGACCCCGAAGGCGATTTCCGTTATTCAGACAGCGGTAAATCGGAAACAAAGTACACTATCTTCTGTATGGATGACCCCGTTAAATTCAACGCAAACTACACTAAAATTGCAGTTGCTTCATTTATGAAGTTCAAAACATTATAAATTTTGCCGTCGATTACTTTCAATCGGCGGCTTTTTGTTACAAAATTGTTAAATGTTCAAAAAAGATATTGACTAATAGTCATTTTTGCGTATAATAAAAGCAGATATGAAATTGACTATCAGTCATTTTTTGCTATTTTGAGGTGTATTATGGGAAAAATTGCAGAAAAACAAAACAGTAAACGTACAAATATACTTGATGCCGCATACGAGCTTTTTATAAGCAAGAGCTTTAACAGCACAACAATTGACGATGTTGTACGTAAGGCAGGCATTGCAAAGGGCACATTTTATCTTTATTTCAAGGACAAATACGACCTTATGGAAAGAATCATCGCACACAAAAGTCTTTTTGTACTTCGAGGTGCCATCCAAAAGCTTGAAGAAGAGAAAAACGTAACTGAAGTTGAAATGACATTCAGTCAGCAGATTGTCTTTATTGTCAACTGCATTCTTGATTATATGCAGGATAACAAGCCCCTGCTGACACTCGTTGATAAAAAGCTTTCCAAATGTGTATCGTCGCTGAGCACTCTTGCCGACACAGAGCTGAGGGACGAAATATCAAATCTCGTGCAATCAGACATCGACAGAGGTTCAACACGTGAGGAAACAATCAAAAAACTATATCTTATCATTGACCTTGTCGGCTCAGTAGGCTTCGACTCCATTATCTACGAGTCTCCCTTCAAGCTTGAAGAAATCAAGCCGATGCTGTTCTCGACCGTAGAAAAAATACTTGCATAAGGAGGATAACGATGAAAAGAATCGCAAAATTCATATCATATCATCCAAAAATAGTTGCGCTCATCGCCGTTCTGCTTCTGATTCCGAGCGCAATCGGTTTTATCGGCACAAAAGTAAATTACGATATTCTTTCATATCTACCCGAAGAGCTTGATTCGGTCAAAGGCGAGGTTATCCTCGATAAAACCTTTAACAGCGCGTCAATGTCTTTTCTCGTTATTGACGATATGCCCGCGAAGGATGTCGTAAAGCTAAAGGAAAAAATCGCTCAGATTGACGGCATTGGCTCGGTAATATGGGTTGACGATATTGCCGACATTTCCATACCCGAATCCGCAATGCCGCAGGCTATCTCTCAGATTTTTTACAGCGGTGACAAGAAAAGTACGCTTCTGCTTGTAAGATATGAGGAATCAGCCGTCAGTTCACGTACAATGAACGCCATTGAAGAAACACGCTCCATAATGAACGAGCAATGCTTTATGAGCGGAATGGGCGTTATCATGAAGGACACCATGGATATGGCGGAAACACAGGCACCGATTTTTATCGCAATTGCCGTTGTACTTGCACTTATTGTTATGTCGTTCTGTATGGAATCATGGATTCAGCCGCTTGTACTTCTTACAGCTCTCGGATTTGCGATAGTTTATAATATGGGTTCAAACATTTTCTTCGGAGAAATATCCTATATCACCCAGACAATCGCCGCAATACTTCAGCTCGGTGTCACAATGGACTACTCCGTATTTTTAATTGACCGATTTGAGGAAGAAAAGCTGAATTACACCGATAAGCGTGACGCTATGACCGCCGCCATTCAAAGCGCCTTCACCTCGCTTGCAGGCAGTTCTCTGACAACTATGTTCGGTTTCCTTGCGCTGTGCTTTATGAAGCTTTCGCTCGGACTTGATATCGGTCTTGTTATGGCAAAGGGCGTTGTTCTCGGGGTTATAACCGTTGTTCTTGTCCTCCCTGCCCTTGTTCTGATTTTCGACAAACAAATTCACAAGTATCGCCACAGAAGCTTTATTCCGAAGTTTGATAAGCTGAACGCTTCCGTAATCAAGCACAGAAGAATATTTGTGATTATTTTTGTCGTACTGCTCATCCCGTCATATCTAATGCAGTCAAACATCAAAACCTACTATTCAATGGATAAGATGCTGCCCGAGGATACACCTTGTATCGCCGCATTGAATAAGATGAAAACCGAATTTAATATGGCAACCTCGCATTTCATTATTGTTGACGACAGCGTTGAGGCATCAAAGCTTGTCCGTATGGAGAATGAAATCAGCCGGCTCGACGGTGTAACAACAGCAGTGGCGTACAACAGCTTTGTCGGCTCGGGAATTCCTGATTCGATGATTCCGAAGGCAATCAGCTCACTTGTTAAAGTCGGCGGAAAGCAGATGATGCTTGTCAATACCTCATATACTTCAGCAACGGACGAGTGTAACAATCAGCTTGATCAGCTTGAAGAAATTGTCAAAAAATACGATCCTCACGCACTTATAACAGGCGAAGGAGCAATGTATAAGGACCTTATCGCAATAACCGACCACGATTTCAAGCTGACAAGTATGCTGTCAATCCTTTCAATTTTTATTCTGATAGCAATAATCTTTAAATCAGTTTCAATTCCCGCAATACTCGTTCTTTCCATTGAGCTTGCAATTTTCATCAATCAGTCGATTGCGTTTATCACGGGCACAGAGATTTCTTTTATTGCCCCGACCGTCATCAGCTGTGTTCAGCTCGGTGCAACTGTTGACTACGCGATACTGCTGACCACTCGTTTCCGCGAGGAGCTCAGAATGGGCAAGGACAAAAAGACGGCTATTCTTGAGGCCGCAAACTTCTCCGACCGCTCAATAATGCAGAGTGCGCTTGTTTTCTTCGCGGCAACATTCGGCGTTTATGTGTTCTGCGATATAAACATTGTAAGAGAGCTTTGCGGAATGCTTGCAAGAGGCTCGATAATCAGCGCAGGAGTAATCATTTTCCTGCTCACTCCTACCCTGCTCACACTTGAAGGTTTTATCAACAAAACTACAATCGGCTTAAGAAAAGAGCCTGTATCAAAAAGAAAAACATCAAAAGTAACCGGAGGTGCTCAGAAATGAAAGCATCATTCAAAAAAATAATCTGTATTCTTCTTTCTGTAACAATTATTTTTTCGCTGTCAGCGTGCGGCAAAAAAGATAATGAAAAGAATAATGAAACAGCCGATAACAATCAGAAAGCTCCGACATCTCAGGCTTCCTACGATAAAGCTGCGGAAAAAGTAACCAAAAACGAAACGGTTTATGTCAATCTTGATGCCGAAGGTAAGGTTATAAACAAAACCGTAACCGACTGGCTTCATACCGACACAGCCGAAACCTATATTGACGATATAAGCGACCTCAGCAACATTCAGAACGTCAAGGATGACATAGTTCCCGTTAAAAACAGCGATGGCTCGCTTCGCTGGAATATGCAGAACACCGATCTTTACTACCGTGGAACTACAAAAAGAGAGCTGCCTGTCAACTTTAAAATCAGCTATTATCTCAACGGCAAGGAAACAACCGCTGACAAAATCGCCGGCAAAAGCGGTCAGGTCAAAATGGTTGTTACTATGAACAACGAATCCTCTAAAGAGGTTGAGATTGGCGGAAAAAAATCAACAATTTATACACCGTTTATCGTTGCAGGAGGTATGATTCTTGACGAGAGCACATTTTCAAACGTAACCGTTGAAAACGGTAAAACAATTGGTGACGGCTCAAAGGAAATCGCCCTTCTTGTCGGCACACCCGGTCTTAAAGAAAGCCTCAACCTTTCTGATGAAATTCTTGAGCAGCTCGGCGGATTTGACTTCTCAAGCACATACACAATCACCTTTGACACGCAGAAA
This sequence comes from Clostridia bacterium, assembly GCA_024404095.1. Taxonomy (GTDB): domain Bacteria; phylum Bacillota; class Clostridia; order Oscillospirales; family Acutalibacteraceae; genus CAG-488. The sequence continues at coordinate 63,062 of JAKSQO010000013.1, forward strand.
TTTGAGCTGTCAAATATGATTTTCGCTGTCATTCCTCTCTCGGCTGTCGTTACAGAAATAAACAACAGTCTGCCCGCAACCGTCAGCGATGTTAAAAATCAGCTCGGCGATATTCAGAGCGTTATCAACACCTTAAACGGAATGAACTTCACCGACCTTGTAACAAAGCTGTTCTCAAACACAGACCAGCTCACCGCACTCACATCTTCAATTTCGAAGGTCACAAAGGTTTACAACGACAACAAAGCACTTATCGAGGTTCTCGAAAAATATATGACTCCCGAAAACATTGATGCAATAAAGAAATTTATTGATGATTCCGAGAACGTGGATTACAACGAGCTTATCAACATTATTTCAAATCCTGTTGTTCAGAGATTCTTCAAAGATTTACCGACTATCGCCAAGGATATGCAGAATGTTATGCCTATAATCAACGGCCTTACCGAGGATATGGCTGACCCCGAGGTGCAGAAAGCAATCAATAATCTGCCAAAGACGCTTGAGACTCTCAAGGAGCTGAAAAAGACAGTTGATGATAATAAGGAGCTTCTCGACACACTCAGCTCGGTATTTGACGAAAAGACAATGGCTTCGCTTGAAAAAGTAATGGGCTCTCTTGAAGGCATGATTGACCCCGAAGTTCTTGCAGGCTACACAGGTCTTATTGACAATGCAGATGACCTCATTGCACGCGCTGAGGTATGGGTTAAAGCAGGTCAGGAATACAATCTTTTCACAACGGCAAAGGATGGTATGGCAACAAGCGTAATGTTTGTTTACGAGACCGCTCCGATTACAGCTCCTGTTGAGAAAAAAACTGAAAAGACAACGGAAAATGATACACAGGATAATGCCGTTGCAGCGTGGTTCAAAAAAGTTTTCAAAAAAGCAGATTGACAACAAAACTTATAAATGTTAAACTAAAGTGGTTGCAGAGATGCAATCACTTTTATTTTCGGAGTTGAAAAATATGGCAACCACTATCTTCTCAAAAATCGCCTGCAAAATGCTCGCGGTTTTCATCTCAATTGTTTACACATTCAACCCTTATGTTGCTCCGTCAACATCTGACAAAATCGAGGGATGTGACGAAAACGGTGCAAACATGACGTTTGTTGCATGGGCTGACTCACAGCTTTCAAACTATATGGCAAAGCGTTATCAGTTTTTTGACGCCGCCTGCGAGGATGTTGCAAACGCAGGCAACGGAGTTGACGCTCTTATGATTGCAGGCGATATCGCTGAAAACGGACTTCTGTGCGAATATCAGTACGTAACCGATCACCTTAAGGGCGCAAAGGTTGACAACTTCCTTATGGCTGTCGGCAACCATGACGTAAGACTTAAGATTTACAAAAACACAGTTAAAAATTTCACGGCTTTCACAAACAATCTTAACAGGGCTGTCGGAAGTGAGCTGACAATCGACAAGCTCCATTATTCCTACGAAATCAAAGGCTACAAATTCATCGTTCTCGGCACAGACAGAACAGAGTTTGAAGAATCATACATAAGCGACGAGCAGCTCAGCTGGCTTGATAACGAGCTTAAGAGTGCGACAGCAAACGGTGCGCCTGTGTTTGTAATTATTCATCAGACCTTTAAGCTCACACACGGTCTTCCGAAAACATGGAACAGCCCGATTGACAGCGCAGGTTCAGTCGGTGCACAGTCAGACGAGCTGTACGAAATCATGAACAGATATCAGAATGTTTTCCTTATTTCGGGACATCTTCACACAGGTATCGGTCAGTACACATACGAAAGACTCGGCAAAATCAATTCAATCAATCTCCCCTCCCTTACAATCAACAATAAGGACGGCGAGTGCAACGACAACGGTATCGGCTTTATGGTTGAGGTTTATGACAGCCACATTCTTTTCAGAGCACGTAATTTTGCAAAGGGCGAATATCTCCCCGATTACGATATCGACATTCCAATCGAATAATAAAATCAAAACCACCGGTTCAACCGGTGGTTTACTCCTGAACAAGTCCAAATTGTGCGGACCACACAAAAACACCCTCTCATGGTGTGATAT
>JAKSQO010000014.1 GCA_024404095.1 Clostridia bacterium
AATATTGCTTGAATGGGTGTGCTTTGAAAAAATTGCTGTTATTCAGTAGGCATTAGTATAAAAGAGGGTGCAGAAATCAATCTGTACCCTCTGTGTTTTGGAAGTGTTGAAATATAAGGCTTTTTCGCCATAAAAAGAACGATTGCAGTAATTGATGATTGTATCAACTACTGCAACAGATCTGGTGGGAGAGGGTGGATTCGAACCACCGAAGTCACTGACGACAGATTTACAGTCTGTTCCCTTTGGCCACTCGGGAACTCTCCCAAATATTAAAATGGAGCTGGTGGACGGACTCGAACCCCCGACCTGCTGATTACAAATCAGCTGCTCTACCAACTGAGCTACACCAGCGTCTCAACGACTTGCTTAATATACCACAAATCATTTTATTTGTCAACACTTTTTGAAATATTTTTTAAATATTTTTCTGTGATATTTTTCTGTGTTGTTGAAAACATTCCGTTCAAGTGCCGTGTCAGCAGTTTGTGGTGCGGATTTCTTAAATAATTTAAGCATATCCGTTTCTTCTTAACATTTGGTTTTGGGATAGTTGAGTATGTCCTGTAAGAATAATAAATTTCTGATAGATCTTAAAAGAATCCCTCCACCGCCATGGTTGTTTAAGTCTGTAAACCTTTATATCACTAAACATAAATTTAATTATCCAGATTTCTTCGCCAATGGAAGAGATACTGCTGAGCAATACCCTCGACACCCTCGGTACATTCGGGCAGACCCTCGGGGTAAAGCTCGGACATTATACGGCGAACCCATACGTCAACGGGAAAGGCTTCAACTCTGCCACAGCCGTAAAGCAGGGTACACTCGGCTACCTTTGCGCCGACGCCCTTTATCTTTATCAGCTCAGCTCTTGCTACGTCCATGTCACAGGTGCGCATTTTTATAAGATCAACTTCGCCGTTCGCAACTTTCTGTGCGGCATCAATTATATATTTTGCACGGAAGCCTGCTCGAAGGGGGGAGAGTTCCTCAACGGTAAGGCCCGCAAGCTTTTCGGCTGACGGGAAAGAAAAATCACCGTTGCCGAGATCATCGCCGAATGTTGCACAAAGCCTTTCAACTATGCCTTTGATTCTCGGTATATTATTGTTCTGTGAAATGATAAACGAGCAGAGAGCCTCCCACTCGTCCTGCTTCAGAATACGTATGCCGCTGTATTCGGTTATAGCTTTGTTTAAATATCCGTCTGCACAGAGCTTTTTGCAGATTTCGCTATAATTTCTGTTCAGGTCAAAATAATCAATCCACAGCTGTTCATCACCGTCATGGACATCACCGCTGATTGTGATTGTTGTATCGTTCTGTGAAATGTTGACCGCTCTGCCGAATACGACACCGTGCCACGAGCCGTCCTCGTTTTCACTCCAGCGAAAAGCCTGACCGCAATCAAGCGAAAGAGGAATGCTGAGCGTATCTGTATTTTCAAAAATTATGCAATTTTCTTCCTTCTTTATATTCATATACGGCTCCTTTGTCGAAAGTAGTATTAAAAATATTCATTTTGTAACTATTTGTCATTTTCGGGTGTCAAGAATTATTTTGATTGCTATTTGCACAAACTTTTTATAAAATTTCGTTTATTTTTTCTATCATAAATTGACCATTTTACACTTGACATATCATTTGTAATATTGTTAAGAAATTCACAAACTTGCGTTTTTAACAAGGTAAAATGGTTGAAAACTTAGGTGTTTCAAGGGTCTTAACACCAGTTATCCACACTTTCCACATAGTTTTCCACCGTTTTTAACCGGCTTTTCAGATTTTCCACCATTTAACAGTTTTTTGTTGAAAGTTAAAAGCTTGTCGTATACAGTCGGTTTTTATTCATTTCAGACTGTATAAAAAATCAACCTCAGTCAAAACTAAAAAATGAAATCTACTGAAAACAGAGGTGTCTTTTTTGTTGAAGGGTGTTAATCATCAGGTTGTTGAGGTTACCAAACCGACATGCGAGTATTTTGAACGCGTTATATTCTTTGTAAAACCCGAATTTTCATCTGTATGTGAGGGAACCTTGCGCGAGCGTGCTGACGAAATAGCAGGGAAGGCAGGTTCACCACCTCCTACAAAACTGAGAAAAAATAAGATTATGCTTATATCTCGCATGGTGGGTGCGGCGGCTGCAGGCGCATTAGTTGCCGCGGCTGTGATGAAATTATTTTTCTGACTGTGCGTGCCTGCAGAAATCAGCCATACAGCATTTGTCACATTGCGGACGGCGTGCAACACAGACTGCGCGTCCGTGCAGAACGCATCTGTGACAGAAATTATTGCTCTCCTCGGGGGGCAATATTTTTTTGAGCGCAAGCTCAACCTTGTACGGATCCTTTGTACTGACAAAACCGAGAAGATTTGTAATGCGTATAAGGTGAGTATCAGCGACAACTGCAGGCTTGCCGTAAACATCGCCGCAGATAAGGTTGGCGGTTTTTCTGCCGACACCGGGGAGGGAGGTCAGGTCTTCTATGTTATCGGGAACCTTGCCACCGAAATCATTGAGAATTTTCTGCGTCATTCCGACAATGTCTTTGGCTTTTGCCCTGTAAAATCCGCAGGAATGAATCAGTTTCTCAACATCGGATACTTCTGCATTTGCAAAGGCCTCCAGTGTGGGGTATTTTGCGAAAAGTGCAGGGGTTACAAGATTTACTCTTGCGTCGGTGCACTGCGCAGACAGACGTGTTGCGATAAGAAGCTCATAGTCCTTGTCAGCAACTAACGAACATATTGCGTCGGGATATTCTTTTTTTAATGCTTCAACGCAGAGAACGGCTCTTTCTTTTTCGGTCATTTTAATCACCTCGTTGAACTAATTATAAAGAAAAAGAGAGAACCCGTCAATGATTATTTAAGTATACACTGATATAAGTACAGAAAAAATCGATATACCCACCAAAGAGGTTGGCAAAAATAATTTTGTTTCTTCTTTTACATATTGACTTTTTGTATAATTTTGTGTTAATATTTAAACGAATAATTTTTGATAGGATGTGAAGTTATGGCATTTTCCGATTTGGGTGTATTTCTCGGCGATATTTCGAGACTTGAAATCAAGCATTTCACGAAAGACCCTCTTAAAGCACAGAAAAAGGTGCTTAAAAAAATCGTAAGACGCAACAAGAATTGTGAGCTTGGAAAGAAGCTCAACCTTAAGGATGTTCACTCAATTGAGGACTATCAGAAAATAGTTCCGATTTCTACATATGCAGATTATGAACCCTATGTTGACAGAATGATAAATAACGGTGAGGACAGAATTATGTTCTCAGGCAGAAATTTTCATTATGCTTCATCATCAGGCTCAGTAGGTAAGCCGAAGATTCTTCCCAAGGGTCTTAACGATCTCTGGAAAATGCAGTGTATCGGTTTCTCTGTTTCAATTGCAACCGCATATCATTGGATGAAGGAACGCGGAATAAAGATGAGAAACCAGGTTGGTCCTCTCGCACTCAACCTTTCGGGTCATAAGCTCGCAGACGGTAAGCAGTGCAACGGCGCAGGTCAGATTCCTCTTCGTTACCTTAAGTCGATTATGCCTTTCTTCTGCACATCTCCGCTTTCACTGCTCTATCCGAGCCTTGATGCAAAGCTTGATACATCATATCTTCATCTTCGTTTCTGCCTTGAAAACAAGAAGGTCAGCTACCTCGGTTCAATCGTTGTAACGCTTCTTACAACAATGTTTGATTACCTTGAGGAAAACTGGGAAATGATGTGCGATGATATCGAAAAGGGTATCATCAATCCGAATATCGACATCACACCCGAGCTTCGCAAGGAGTATGAGAAAAAGTTCAAGCCGAATCCGAAGAGAGCTGCTGAGCTTCGCAAGGAGTTTGAAAAGGGCTTTGAGGATCCTATCGCTCCCCGAATCTGGCCGAATCTTCAGTGGGCATACGGTATGATGGGTTCAAACCTTTCCGTTTATGTTGAAAAGCTCCGCAAGGTTATCGGCCCGAATGTTCCGATGCATAACATGGGTTATGCCGCAGCTGAAGGCTTCTTCGCAGCTCCGATGGATCTTGACGTTAACGACTACGTTCTTCTTCCGTGGTGCCTGTTCTTCGAGTTCCTGCCTGTTGATGACCTTGATGACAGAGCAGATGCTAACGTAAGACCTCTTCTTATCAACGAGCTTGAGGTTGGCAAAAACTATGAAATGATCGTTTCCAACTTCTCAGGTCTTTACCGTTACAATGTTGAGGACGTTGTTCATGTTACAAGAATGTATAACAACACTCCGCAGGTTGAGCTTCTGTTCAGACAGAATCTTTCAATGAACGTTGCCAACGAAAAGACAACAACTGATATGATAAATGCGGCTGTAAAGAACGCAACCGAGGAGATGGGCGTAACCTATAAGGGTTTCAGCTTCTATCCCGATTTCTCAACAAAGCCGCCGCGCTACACTCTTCTTATCGAGCTTGACAACGGACCGCTTGACGAAGAGGGCAGACAGAAGTTTATTGAAACAATTGACCATCAGTTTGATGAAATAAACGAGAAGTATTACAAGTATCGCCGTTGGGGTATGCTTAACCGACCCGAGGTTCTCTTCCTTGCGGAAAAGACCTATGTAGGATACAATGAGATGCTTGCAAGCAAGGGTATTGTTCTCAATCAGATTAAGCCTGTTACGGTTATCAATAATGAAGAAAGAAAGAATTACTTCCTTTCACACGTTATCACAGAGGGCTCATCCACTGTCGAGGAGTGGAAAAAAGAAAATAAGGGTGAATAATTTATTATGAAAAAGATTTTCAGTAAATCACTTTCAGTTATTCTCAGCATAGTTCTCGTTCTGTCGGCAGTTATAATGTATATTCCGACATCTGCATCTGATGAAGTTGCAGGAACAGATTTCCCGCTTATTTATGTTGTCGGTCAGGGCTCACCGCTTGTAAAGTATGTTGACGGAAAAAAGGTTGAGGTTTATCCCGTTAAATACGATACAGATGAAATAATGCAGATTGCAAAGGATAACATTGATGTCTTTGCAAAAGCTGTTGTTACTCAGAAGTGGACAGAGTTCGGCAATCTTGTGCGTGATGTTCTCAGCCCGATGTTCTCCGAGCTTGCTCTTGATGAAAACGGTGAACCTCAGTATGGTGTAACAACCAACTGGAGCTATTCAATTTCAAAGCTCAAGAACAAGAAAAAGGTTAACGGCAGATATCCCACAACCTCGTTCACGTTCAATTATGACTGGAGACTTGACCCGTATAAGAATGCAGAGCTTCTTCATAAGTACATAGAGGACGTTATGTCCGTTACAGGCTATGACCATGTTGCTCTTTCGGGCAGATGTGAGGGCGCCTGTGTAACAGCGGCATATATGGAAAAGTATGACTGCGAGTATGTCTCTGATTTTATTCAGTATGCAACTGCAATCAACGGTGCGACAGTTCTCAGTAAATGCTTTGCGGGTGATATTGATCTCGATGCAGATGCGGTTGAGCGTTTTGTCTATGACCTCAAGATTTCAGCTGATGATACAATGAATCAGCTTATTGAGTCGTTTGTAACCGTATTCAACAGAACTTACGGTCTTGACCTTGCCTGCTGGGCGGTCAATAATGTCTGGGATGATATTTATCTTGACATTATGCCGCAGATTCTTATCGAAACCTTTGGCACATGGCCGGGCTTCTGGAGCATGGTCAGCGATGAGGACTATATCCGTGCAAAGGAAAATGTTTTCCACAATGCGGACATGGACAAATGGGCAGGCTTTATCGATATAATTGATAATTATCACTATAATGTTCAGGTTAAGGACTATGAGCTTCTGAAGGATTTTGCCGAGCGTGGTATTGATGTTTACAACATCACAAAGTACGGTTATCAGACATTGCCTCTTTCTGAGCCTTCGGATGTAATTTCCGATTCATATGTTTATGTTTCAGCAGGTTCATTTGGTGCAACAACCGCAACAATCAAGACTGTTTTTGATAATAACTATCTTGCTCAGGCTGAGGAAGAGGGCACAATGAAATACATTTCACCTGACCGTCAGATTGATGCGTCAACATGCCTTTTCCCCGATACAACATGGTTTATTAAGAATCTTCCGCATAAGACTTTCCCCGAGAATGCAAACAGACTTGTTGATGCAATGGTTAACAACGAGCAGTTTACTGTTGACTCAAGCGAGGATTTCCCGCAGTATATGGTTTATGACGGTGAAAATATAAGCCCCATGTCTGATGAGAATATGAACACAACACAGAAATATGAGAACACGTTCTTCGGTGCGCTCAGAAAGCTGTTCAGCGCGATATTCACAATTCTCAAAAACAAAATTACCGGATCAGCAGCATAATATAACATTAAATCTCCGCTTCGGCGGAGATTTTTGTTTTATACATATGTAACAATTTGTAAAATATTATTGCATATCATAATTCTATATGGTAATATAATATAGTTTTTATTTAATAAAGAAAGGGGCAGGGTAATGAAAAAAATTACTATTAAGGTTTTATCGGTATTTTTATCGCTGATAATTGCGATATCAGCTATAATCTGTGTTCCAGTTTCGGCAGGGAATGAGCCGGAGGGTACAGACATTCCTCTTATATATGTATGCGGTCAGGGCTCGATGCTCTATAAATATGATGAAAACGGAGTAAAGCAGACTATATACCCCATAGAAATTCCCAACGGTTTTATTGAATCCGCAGTAAAGGAAAATATCGGTATATTTGCAAAGGCCGTTATCACTCAGAAATGGGAGGAGTTCGGTCAGGCTTTAAGAGGAATTATGGATGAGCTTTACGGACCGCTTGCACTCGACGAAAACGGTGAGCCTAAAGACGGCAGTTTCTGCTATGGCGAGTGGCATTCGCAATGGGTTGACCCCAATCCCGTAAACGGAAAATATCCGACCGAGCGTTATACGTTTTCTTATGATTTCCGTCTTGACCCGTATAAGCTTGCGGATGATCTTCATGGCTATATTGAAAAGGTAATGACTGCAACAGGTGCCGACCACGTTGCTCTTCTGGGCAGATGTCTCGGCGGATGTGTAGTTGCGGCATATATGAAAAAATATGACGGAGAATATGTTTCAGATATGATTCAATACTGTACTGCGGTTAAGGGCGCAACTGTGTGCAGTAAGCTTCTTTCGGGTGACTATTATCTTGATGCTGATGCGATTGAACGTCTTGTTTATGACTATCAGCTTTCAGCAGAGCAGGTAACGAATGATTTGATTACATCTTTTGTCACCCTGTTCAATAAGACATACGGTCTGGATATAGCCTGCTGGTCTGTCAATAATGTTTGGGATAATATCTATCTTGATATTCTTCCCGATATGCTCCTTGATACCTTCGGCACGTGGCCGGGCTTCTGGAGTATGATTAACGATGAGGATTATCAGCGTGCAAAGGACACGATTTTCCACAATGCCGATAAGGATAAGTGGGCGAGCTTCATTGATATAATTGACAATTATCACTACAATGTTCAGACAAAGGTTGAAGAGGATTTCCTCAGATATGCCGAGAACGGAATTGATATTTATAACGTAAGCAAGTATGGCTACCAGGCAATTCCCGTCAATGCTCCGGGAGATTTGATTTCAGATTCCACCTGTGCTCTTGCAGAGGCTTCAATCGGAGCAACAGTAACTTCACTTTTCACTTCGTTTGATGACAGCTATATTCAGAACGCAGAGCAGAACGGTACAATCAAATATATTGCACCTGACCGTCAGGTTGATGCTTCAACGTGCCTTTTCCCCGAGAGAACATGGTTTATCAAGAATCTTGACCATAAGAATTTCCCGAAAAGCGTTAACACATTGTTTGACCTGATGGTTAATACGGATGGCTTTGATATCAACACAGATGAGAGATTTCCGCAGTTTATGGTACATAATGACGGCAATATTACTCCGATGACAGGTGAAAATCAGAACACCTACGGAAGATATCAACATACATTCCGGGAAGCATTTAAGGTGTTTGTCAAAGCACTTAATACATTGATTTCCAATTCACTAAAAAGCAAGGCAGCATAATAGCGATAAAATCACCGTTCAACTCGGAGCGGTGATTTTTTAATATTCTAAAAACAAATAAGTAAAAGTGAACAGATTTTTATGTGTATAGGTTAGTTTATTCTAACTTTAATGGCTTGAAAAAAAGGGCATTATATAGTATAATAACTCGAAATGGTTATAATACCATAAGTAGGATTTAGTCATTGCTTTCAACTTTGTTTAAATCCAAATAAAGAAAGAAAGTCAGGCGATTTTATGAAAACTGTTTATGCAGATAACGCTGCAACAACAGCTCTCAGTCCCGAAGCACTTGACGCAATGGTTGACTGCCTTAAGAATAATTACGGCAATGCATCCAGTCTGCATCATGCGGGTCAGGAGGCTGCTGCCGTTGTTCTCGAAGCAAGAGAGACTATTGCCAAGGCACTCGGCGCAGGTGTGAACGAGATTTACTTCACATCGGGCGGTACTGAAGCGGATAACTGGGCAATCACAAACGCTGCCCGTCTCGGCGAGAAAAAGGGCAAAAAACACATTATTTCCACAACATTTGAACATCACGCCGTTCTTCACACTCTTATGAAGCTTGAAAAAGAGGGCTTTGAAGTAACATATCTTGATGTTCATGAGGACGGATATATCCGCCTTGATGAGTTTAAAAAGGCTGTCCGTGAGGATACCTGCCTTGTAACAATCATGTATGCAAACAATGAAATCGGCACTGTACAGCCGATTGAGGAAATCGGTGCATTCTGTAAGGAAAAGGGCGTATATTTCCATACTGATGCTGTTCAGGCTGTCGGACATCTTCCGATAAATGTTGCCGAGCAGAACATTGATATGCTTTCATTCTCAGCACATAAATTCCACGGCCCCAAGGGTATCGGCGTGCTTTACTGCCGCAAGGGTATTCCTCTTATGGGCTTTATGCAGGGCGGTGCACAGGAGCGCAATAAGCGTCCGGGTACAACCAATACTCCCGCAATCGTTGCAACCGCTGTTGCACTTAAGCAGTGCTGTGACAAGATGGAAGAAAACATTAAGTATGTAAGCGGTCTCAGGGACAAGCTTATTGATACAATTCTTGCAACAGTTCCGCGCACACGTCTTAACGGCGGACGTTCACCCCGACTTCCCGGTAATGTAAGCTTCTGCTTCGAGGGTATCGAGGGTGAATCACTTCTTCTCCACCTTGACCTTAAGGGAATCTGCGGCTCATCCGGTTCAGCCTGCACATCAGGCTCACTTGACCCCAGCCACGTTCTTCTTGCTCTGGGTCTTCCTCACGAGATTGCACACGGCTCACTCAGACTGTCGCTGTGCGAATACAACACAGAAGAGGAAATTGATTATATCATAGAGGAGCTTCCGAAAATTGTTTCAATGCTCCGTGATATGTCTCCCGTATGGGAAAAGATTATGAAAGGAGATAACTGAAATGCTTTACAGTGAAAAGGTTATGGACCATTTTTCCAACCCGAGAAATCTCGGTAAAATGGATGATGCTGACGGCGTTGGCGAAGTAGGCAACGCAAAGTGCGGCGATATAATGAAAATTTATCTTAAGATTGAGGACGGCATAATTGTTGACGTTAAGTTTAACACATTCGGCTGTGCTTCAGCTATTGCTACAAGCTCAATGGCAACTGAGCTTATCAAGGGTCAGCCTATTGAGAAGGCTCTTGAACTCAGCAACAAGGCTGTTGTTGAGGCTCTTGACGGACTTCCGCCGGCAAAGATTCACTGCTCTGTTCTTGCCGAACAGGCTGTTAAGGCAGCTCTTAAGGATTATTACACAAAGAACGGTATGGAGCTTGACCCTGCTATCTTCGGCAGCGAGGACTGCGGTCATTGCCACAGCTGTGACGGCGGCTGTGACGGCTGCGAGGGCTAAACAATGAAAAAGGCTATGATCGCCATGAGCGGCGGAGTTGACAGCTCCGTCGCCGCTTATTTAATAACAAAACAGGGTTATGATGCCATAGGCGTGACGATGAAGCTGTTCCATAATGAAGATATCGGTGTAAAAAGTGAAAAAACCTGCTGTTCGCTTGACGATGTCAATGATGCACGCAGTGTTGCTCACCGACTCGGAATACCGTACTATGTTTTTAACTATACCGATAACTTTAAATTACAGGTTATAACCCGTTTTGTCGAGGCATATCGAAACGGCCGCACACCGAATCCGTGCATTGACTGTAACCGATATATCAAATTTGACCAGCTTATGCAGAGAGCTAAGGAGCTTCAGTTTGATTACGTTGTAACGGGACATTACGCAATTACCGAATATGACGAAAAGAGCGGAAGATATCTTTTGAAAAAGGCTGTTGATGAGACTAAGGATCAGAGCTATGTTCTTTATTCTCTTACTCAGGAACAGCTTAAGCACATTCTGTTTCCACTCGGGTCAATGACAAAGGCTGAGGCAAGAGTGATTGCCGAGGAACAGGGCTTTGTGAACGCACAGAAGCACGACAGTCAGGATATATGCTTCGTTCCCGACGGAAATTATGCAAGGTTTATCGAGGAATGGTGCGGCTTCAAATTTGAAAACGGAAATTTTGTTGACCTTAGCGGAAACATAATTGCACAGCATAAGGGTATTATCAATTATACTATCGGTCAGCGCAAGGGTCTTGGTATTGCGGCAAAAGCACCGTACTATGTTGTCAGCAAAAATCTCGGAACAAACGAAGTTGTTCTCGGCGCAAATGAGGACTTATTCTCTGACAGCCTTATTGCGACGGATGTCAATTTTATTTCAATAGAAAATTTAACCGAGCCGATGCACGTAAAGGCAAAGGTTCGATATAAGCAGAAAGAGACCGATGCCGTAATCACTCCACTTGAAAACGGCGATGTCAGCGTTAAGTTTGAAACACCGCAAAGAGCGATTGCTCCAGGACAGGCAGTTGTTTTTTATGACGGCGATATCGTTGTCGGCGGCGGTACAATAGTATAAGTCTGATTCAACCTCCCGTGCGGAGGTTGTTTTTCTTACATTAAAATGTTTTTATGCGTTGACATTTCATATTATTTTTTATATAATGGCAAAAGACGCAATGTCGAAATATCATTAGGAGTTGTAAACAATGAAAAAGTGCAAAAAGTTACTGGCAGTTCTGCTTGCTTTCTGTATTGTTTTCTCTTTCGCTTGTCCTGCAATAAGCGCAAAGGAAGAAAAAGCTGAATCAAGCATTTCCGAGTATTTTAATTCTCAGGAATATCTCCTCAAGAGAGGCGTATTCCTCAGTAAGTTCCTCAATATCCTTGTCAATGATGTAATTCTTAGGGTTGTAAGTGATTTCATCCCCAACCTTTCATTTGTCAGAGATGATACACGGGCTGACAGCCTTGACAATTTCTTTGAGGGCAACACCTTCATCTCAACGGGAACAGGCAAGTTCACTTGGGATGTCGGCTACGGTCAGGAATCAATTCTTCCTGCTGATTTCGGCACAATATTAAAATATGCCCGCGGAAGCTATGCTCCCTGGGGCTATTCAAAGGACCTCTATACCGATGATGACGGTAATAAAGAGGATATGAAGGTAAGAACAGTTATCCTTGACGATAACACAGGCAGAGGTCTTACAGTTCTTTGCTCAGTCGATTGCATCGGCATTTCAAATGCTGATGTAAGAAAAATCAGAGCCGCAATCGCAGATTTTGTAGCGGAAAAGAATATTGTATCTCTCAATGTTTCCGCTATCCATTCTCATATGGCCATTGATTCACAGGGTGTATGGAATGCTCCCCTTACAACAGTTGCAAATAACTTACTTTCAATCTTTGGTGTTACCGAGACAAAGTTCGGTATAAATGAGGATTATCTTAACACAATCATCGAAAGAACAAAGATTTCCGTTGAGGAAGCATATGCCGATATGAAGCCCGGTAAGCTTACATATACAAATATTGATCTTGACGGATACTTTGGCACAAGAACAGTTTCAAAGGAATGCGATTCAGATATGCACCGCATTATGTTTGATCCTGCTGACGGAAGCAAAGACACAGTAATCGCATCCTTCGGCGCACATCCCGAGGTTACAAGCTACGGTGCAGAGTTCGATACAAGACTTTCATCTGACTTTGTTTACTATATGGAAAAGCTTGTAAACAATGCAGGCAAGAACTTTATGTTCATTCAGGGCAATGTTGGTACAAACTCCTGTGGCAGAAGTAAGTCAAACGACGGTCTTGAGCTTGCAGATAACCACGAGTCGGCAATGCGTTTCGGCTACGAAATGGGTTACATCTGCCTTGGCGCGACAATGACAACTGCTGAAAGAGCCGCTCTTAATAAAAAGCTCGGCGATAAGCTCGGTGTTGAAAAGTATGCAGGTCAGGACGGTTATACTGTATGGTATGAAGGTCTTCCGACATACAAGGAGGAAACTGTTGAGGCAGTTCTCAACATCGCTCACAAGCAGGTTAAGCTTGAAATGGACAACAGCGTTTCAAAGATTCTCCTTAAGCTCGGTCTTGCAAGTAACGATATTGCTTATAACAAGGAAAACGGTAAGTATTATACGGTAACTGAAATCGGTTATATGGAGCTTGGCGATGCTGTAAAGGTATTCTTCTCACCGGGTGAGCTTTTCAGTGAACTTTATGTTGGCGGTTACGGCCTCGAGAATTCTTCAATTAAGTCACTTCGTGAGCAGTTCGGCGAGAATGTAATTCTCTTTGACCTTATGAATGACGCAGCAGGTTATGTCTGCCCGGATGAGAACTACTCAATTCTTGACTGCCGTCACAATCCGAACTCGGATTCACGTGAAATCAGTATGCAGACATGGCTTATGGTTGTTTCAATCGGAGAGCACGCAGCATCAACTCTTATGGACGGATATGCAGAACTTGTAAAGGAAGCAAAATAAGTTAATATTCAGCGGCACTTACCGAGAGGTGGGTGCCGATTTTTTATATCAGATTTTCAGCAATATTGCTGATTGAAAATTTTTGGAAAAAGAATATAATATTCTAAAGAGGGAGTGTGAGTATGAAAAGAATTCTTTCGGTTTTACTTGTTGTTGTAATGCTTCTGTCATCGGTTATGGTTACCGCGGCTAATGCCGTTAAGGCGTTGCGTGGAGATATCAATAGTGACGGAATAGTCAGCACTTCAGATGCACTTGCTGTTTTACAGTATTCTATTGGTGCGTCAGAGCTTGATGAAACACAAAAATTGATGGCGGATTTGGACGGTAACGGCATAATAAACTCCGCCGATGCTTTAATTATTCTCGCAATCAGTATTGACCTCAGACCTGATGGTGTCAGAATGGATATTGATTACAATTCCTATTCATCGCTTGACCCGAAATGGATGAGCACGGTTGCGGATAATTATGAGGAATTTATTGCTGAGGTTAACGGAAACAGCGACAGGATTCCGATGATTGTTTCAACTGACCAGCACGGTACTCTGACCGCCGGCTGTGAGGTTTTCAAATTTGTAAATGATCTTGTTGATTGGGATAAAATTTCAAAGGTGATAAATCTCGGCGATACGGTTGAGGTGACATACAATAAAGCTCAGTTAAAGTCTTACAGCAAAGCCATGCAGTATGTACCTGTTGAAAAGCGACTTGAATTGTTCGGCAATCACGATGGGCACATTTCTGTTATTCGCCGTGATATGTCAAAGTATTTTGTCACTTCATCAGCCGAGTATTCCAAGAAGAACGATGCGTTTGTTGTAGAGGATGAACAGTTCAATGTGCGTTATCTTTCTGTTGACCCTATGGGTTACCCATGGACGTATACCTCAGGCAGAATAAATACAGAGCAGGCGGATTTTATTATTGAGCAGCTCGAAAAAACTGACTCGGAAAACATAGTTCTTCTTGCGCATCCGTATCTTTTTAAGGATGAAATAATCAAGCGTGACGGTACAACCTTTACAGGCTCGGAAACATTCATTTCTGATAGCCGAAAAGGAGGCAATGTCAAGCAGTCATTTCTTGATATGCTTCTTGCAAGAAAGAATAAGACCGCAGGTGTGTTTATTGACTCCAACGGTAAAAAGCATAACTATGATTTCACAAACTGTCAGAGTGATTTCCTTATGACTCTTCATGGACACCATCACACAGAGGGATACGAAACAAGCAACGGAATAACTGAGTTCCTTTTCCAGAGCTTCAGATATGACGAGCAGAACTGCTTCTATTTTGCATATATAGACACTAAAACAAAAAAGTTTAAGTGTTGGAAGAACATTGAAGGATATTCTGCGTGGGAAATTGATATTGCGTAAAAGTTAAACATATTTGCTAAATAAAATATAGTTGACAAATCTTTAAATTTTGTGTATCATTGAGATGTTAAAGTTTTGCTTTAAATAATTCTTGTTAAAAAGCAGAGATGAGGATGCTGTGCGCCTGTGTGGGGCAAAGCGAATACCGTTCTGAAACCTTGCAGGCGGTTGGTGTTCGTGCAGTCCTGTATTGCATAAATGCAATTTTAAATTTTCCCTCTTCTCTGCTTTGTTTTTTTGTGTTATGATTATTGACAGACTTTTTGAAAAGAACTGCTGGAATGATTTTTTGCAATATAAAATTGCAGGAGGGCATATGACCTCAAAGGAAGAATCCGCTCTGGCAGAATTTATCGAAAACGAGAGATATACTGCCGTTGTGCAAAGACTTGCTGACGGTGGTTCGTTTTCCTTGCCGACTGTTTCATTTGTGAATAAAGGTTTCTCGGAAAAAAAGCGAACGGTTTTTACTTTCCCCGAGGAGGAAAACTATGTTCAGAAAATGATTGCTTTTTTGCTGCTTGATTATGAAATTCTTTTCGCAGACAACCTGTATTCATTCAGAAGAAATATGGGTGTAAAAAAAGCCGTTGCCAAACTGAAAAGCGTTAAAAATATCAGTTCGATGTATTCGTTTAAAATTGATGTTTCCGATTACTTCAATTCGGTCAATGCCGATAAGCTTATCCCTATGATTAAGACTGCAATTCCTCAGGAGTGTGCAGTAATCAGTTGTTTTGAGGAGATGCTGACAAATCCGTACGCGATAAAAGACTGGAAAAAGGTTGAGATAAAAAAGGGGATAATGGCAGGTGTTCCGCTTTCAGCGTTTTTTGCCAATCTGTATCTCAGCGAAATGGATTGGTATTTCAGCAGTAATAACATACTTTACGCTCGCTATTCAGATGACATAATTGTTTTTGCCGAAACTGTGGAGAAATTGAATGAATACAAAGAAAAGATTCTCGGCTTTGTCAGTAAACTCGGACTCGGTATAAACGAGAAAAAAGTTTTCACCTCCGAGCCTAACGAAGAGTGGACTTTTTTAGGCTTTAAATTCAGCAACGGAAAGGTGGATATTTCCGATATTGCCGTCAGGAAAATCAAGGCAAAAATGCGCAGAAAAATGAATGCACTTATCCGTTGGAAGCACAGAAAAAATGCTGAACCTGAACGTGCCGTCAGAGCATTCATCAGGCATTTTAATAAAAAGTTTTTTGATAATCCGATGAATAATGAAATTACATGGTGCAGATGGTTCTTTCCTGTTATTGACACAGCGGAAAGCTTGCATATGATAGATGCGTATATGCAGGAATGTATCAGATATATCGCGACTGAAAAACGCACAAAAGCTCAGTTCAATTTCAGATATGAGGATATGAAACGTCTTGGATATCTAAGCCTTGTAAACAGCTATTATGAGTTTAAAAATCACGGCACTTATCCTGCTATGCATAAAAACAAGAAATAAGCTCCGCTCAAAGCGGAGTTTTTTGCTGTAAAAAGTAGACATTATAAAGATATAGTGATATAATTATTTTAATTATGTAACAAAGGTGGGAGAGTATTGAACAAGTTTAAGTCGGTTTCGATTGTGATATCGACGGTTAACGAAGATGCCTCCCTCAGAGAAACAGTCAGCACACTTCTTGAAACCTGCAATCACGAAGATATAGCCGAGCTGTATCTTCTTGTGGGAAGCCGTGCAACCGACAGCTGCCTTGCAGCGATTGAGGATATAAAAAAATCAGCAGCCGATGTGCCTGTAAAGGTTTTCAGACAGTCGTACCCGGGTATAGGCGCTGACCTTAATAAGTTTTTTATGCTGCCGACCGGTTCTCACGTTATGTGCATTTCGGGCGACGGAAACCTTGATCCTTCTCAGGTTCACAGCTTTATTGAATATGCAAAGAAAAGCCCCGATTATATTATTGTGGGTTCAAGATGGCTTGATAAGGACGGCTTCAAGGATTATGACCCGTTCAAAAAAGTGTTGAATTTTGCGGCAAGAATTTTTCTTTCAGTTTTATATAATACTGACCGCACCGAGTTCACACAGCCGTTTCAGATTTGTCCGATAGAGATGTTCCGAAACATTCGCTGGGAAGAAAAAATGCATCCGCTTTTTATTGAGGTTATGATAAAACCGATTCGTCTCGGAATGAAAAGCAGAGAAATACCGACACAATGGAAAAAAAGAACTGACGGCAAACCGAACAGAAACGGACTGTATTTTCTTCCGTATCTTAAGACGGCTCTCCACGTCAGATTTATGAAAAAATCGGACATACTTCTCGACGGGTGTCAAATACCCGAATACTTAATAAAAAATAATGCAAAGGAGTGAAAACGCAGATGAAGAAAAATTTATATATGGTTCAGGTCAACGCTTCATTTGAGGGTTCCGTTTATCTGCCTTATGCGGCAGGCACTCTTGTTGCGTGTGCTCTTAAGGATGAAAAGCTTAAGAAGAGCTACAACTTTAATGAAATAATCTATTTGCGCCGTGATATAGATGAGGCTATGGAGTACATTGACAACCCGTTTGTTATGGCGTTTTCAAACTATATCTGGAATTACGAGTATAACAAAACTCTTGCACAGAGAGTTAAAGAAAAATATCCCGAATGTTGTATTGTTTTCGGCGGTCACAACATACCAAAGGGCGTGAAATGTCTTGATGAACTTCCGTATGTTGATGTGCTGATGTTCGGCGAGGGTGAAGAGCCCTTCTGCGATTTACTTCATGCGCTTAATGAGGGTTCGGAACTTTCATTTGTTCCGAATATTGCATACAGAACTGCTGACGGCAAGGGCGTATGCACGCCCGTAAAGGTTTATACCGATATCGACTATCCGTCACCCTATGAAATGGGCGTTTTTGATTCGATTGCCGAGACAGCACCGTTTGCGCTTTCTGCAATTCTTGAAACAAACCGCGGATGTCCTTACAGCTGTGCGTTCTGCGATTGGGGTATGCTTAAGTCAAAAATACGTCAGTTCCCGATTCAGCGTGTTTTCAATGATATTAAATGGATGGCTGACCACAAGGTTGAGTATTGCTACTGTGCGGATTCAAATTTCGGAATTTTTGACCGTGATATGGATATTGTTGACTATGTTATCGACACATATAAAAAGAACGGATATCCGCAGAAGTTCAGAGTAAATTATCTGAAGAACAGTGATGATAAAGTTTTTGAAATTAACCGAAAGCTTTATGAAAACGGAATGAGCAAGGGCGTAACGCTTTCTTTCCAGAGTATGTGCCCGGAGACGCTTGAGATTATCGGCAGAAAAAATATTTCAATGAGCCGTTTTCGTGAGCTTCTTATGCGCTATGAAAAAATGGGACTTTCAGCTTACTCAGAGTTGATTCTCGGTCTGCCCGGCGAAACCTATGACAGCTTCTGTAACGGTGTTGAAGAACTGTTTGAAGCGGGTCAGCATTCATCATTATTTGTCTATAACTGTGAGCTTCTTGTCAATTCAAAAATCGGTGATGAAGCGTTCAGAGAAAAATATAAAATTGAAACAGCGGAGATTCCGTTCAATCAGGATCACTTTGAACCGATGACGAGCGGTGTTCAGGAGTATTCGCACATTATTGTTTCAACTTCGACAATGAACCGTGAAAGCTGGATAAAAACTGCCTCAACATCCGTACTTTTGCAGTCACTACATTGTCTCGGACTTCTGCAATGTATTGCGATTTATCTCTATAACGAAAAAGGTATACGCTATATTGATTTTTACCGTGAAATTTTTGGTGTTCTTCAGAACGACAGCGGTGTGTGCGGCGGGATTTACAGAAGCACAATTGAAAAAATCAGAGAGTACTCACACGGCGAGAGAAGCTGGTCATTTTTTGATGACAGATTCGGAAAAATTTCCTGGCCGATTGAAGAGGGAACATTCCTCGAGCTTGTGACAAATACAAACAGTCTGTATGACTGCATCAGACCGTGTATCGAAAAATATATTGATTCGGATGTTGCAGACGAGCTGATAAAATATCAGGAATTTATTATAAAAAAGCCAAACGACAACAGAGATGCTCATAGCTTTAAGTATGATTTTTACGATTATTTTGAGAGCTTTTATGTAGGTAACAGTAAGCCCTTGAAGAAAGTTGATTGCGAGTATTCGAAGCCTGTTGACGGTTATAAGGATTTGAAGACCTACGCCAAAGAGATAGTGTGGTTCGGAAGAAGAAACGACAGAATGATTTCCTCGGAGGTCGAGAAAAAGCTGAACTGATTCAGAGGTGAAAGCATTGAATAACATCCTGAAAAAATACAAAGCCTTGTCCGAAAACGGGCAGGGTCTTTTGTGCTTTTCGGTGATTCTTTTTTTGAATGCTGTTGCGTTTATTGTCAATTCATTCAGACAGAATAATTCTTCTCTTGGCGAGTCTGTTGAATACACACCGAGATTAAGCGCGGAGCAGGCAGTTTCAGAAAGTCCGATGTTTAAAATTATTTCGGTATTTATCGTTCTGATTTTTACGGTTTTACTGTTCGTTTTTTTGAAAGATAAGCTAAAAAAAAGCGAAGAAAAAGTAAGTAATTATTTTGCAGTTATTTTCATTGCCTGTCCTGCTTTTCTTTACGGTTTGTTTTTTGTAAGACACAGCGTTGAATTTGTTGCCATAATGGTTGTTGAAATTCTCGCGGTAATGCTGACGGAAAATGAAAAATTTTTATGGCTTGTTCCTTTTGCCTGTGCGCTCGGAATTTTTATGAATGTCGGTTTTATTTTGGTCTGCTTTCCCACTGTTGCGCTGAGTCTTTGCGGAGAGAGAGCGAACGAAAAATCAATGCTTTCTCAGAAAAAAACGCTGACTGCTTCTTCAATAATTTCTGTTGCGGTTTTCGCTGTGACTGTATTTTTTGCGCTGAGCATTAACGGTGATTTTTACGGCGCAGTTGACCTTACGCAGATTGTTGATATTGCCTTGTACGGTGCTTCGTCTTACGACGGTGAGCTTCCGTATATGCTTACAGATGCTTTACCGCTAATTCTTATCTGTCTTCCGCAGACGATATTTTATTTTGTTTTCTGGTTTAGTGCAATCAAACAAGCGAAGATAAATGAGAAAAAAATTGTGACATATATTCTGGCACTTTCACTTAATTTATTGATTATTCCGTCCCTGATATTTTTTGAGAGCTTCGGAATGATTCTTCTGTTTAATGTTTTTTCTCAGAGTATTCTTATTCTTTCTCTTGTTTCAAAAGGTGAGCCGATTGTGCTGAGAACTGTGAAAAATCTTAATACCTTATTTGCGAAAAAAAGGGGAACAAATTTCTTAGCTTTAATGTTAGCTTTTGAGTTTATTATATGTGCATTCATTGAGAAAAAAATCTGATTCGGAGACACGCTGATGAAATCCAATGGAATTTCAAAATTAAATAAGTGCGGCTACGGTTTGTTTTTCGGCATTGCTCTTGCGGTAAAAATGCTTTTGAATATGCCGTTTACTTGCACCGATATGACTGACCCGTGGGGATATCTTTTTTATATCACCGAGTACAGTACAATCGGCTTTGTTCCGCGTGCTCTTCTCGGTACAGTTTGCGGAGTTTTTACTGATTATATTTCATGGAAAACGATTTACATTATTTCACTCGTTGCGGAAATTCTGATGATAATTCTTGCGGCATTTCTGTTCAATAAAATAATGCTTAACCTGCCGCAGGGTCGATTAGCCTTGTTCTTTTTCAGCTGTATTTTTCTGCTGATGGCTGATGATTTATTTTATTTTTTCGATACTGACCATTTTGGTTCTATTGATGTTTATTTTATCATTATGACAATTCTTGCGGTTGCGTTTGCAGGTAACAAAAAAATGCGCTGGCTTGTGCCCGTTCTGTGTACGCTCTGCATGATGGATTATGAGGGATATGTGTTCGCTTATATGCCGCTTGTGGGAATTGTTCTTCTTTACTATTGCTTTAAAGAGAAGAGCAAAAGCTGTATTGCCGTTTTTGCACTCAGCTGTTTTGCGGTTATCGTTTCCTTCCTTTATTTTTACGCATTTTTCAGACAGGATATGCTCAATATGGTTTTATGCGAAACCCCTGAAGAAATGACTGCCGTGCTGTCAAAGCACTCTGATGCTGAGATCAGCTGGATGATTGAACAGCTTTATTATTTCAAGGGAGCAGGAACATTTTTTGTTGACGGAAGCTGGGACATTGCTTCAACAATCATTGCTTCAAATCTTGTCAGACTTCAATGTCTGCCGAGTGCACTTGTTATGTTCGGGTCTGCCCTTTTGGTTTGGATTAAAGTCAGAAAAAATGAGAAAGAAAAAAATATGAAATTCATCTATTTGTTGTGTGCGATTGCACCTGTGGCATCAATTCCGTTTCAGGTTTTTTCCGAGCAGATGAAATACATTTCATATTTTGCGATAACTCAGTTTATACTTCTTGTATTCTTTGCGGCAAAAGAAAAAGGAGTAAGACAGCGACTTGAGGAGCTTGAAAGCTGTATTAAATTAAGCCCGATTGCCGCCGCAATTCCGATGTGTCTGTTAGTATTTTTCAGAGCAATCTGGTGATTTTTTCAGAGGTAAAAAGTATGTTTTGTATTGCAGGAGCCGACAGCTTTTTCGGCGCATATATTCAGAAGGAACTGCTTGACAGCGGAGAAAAAATTCTTGCGCTCAATCACAGCAAAGCAGTTTTTTCAGACAATGAAAATATAATAAATCTCCCGTTTGAGGTCTCGGATAAAAATGATTTGCACAGAGCCGAAACAGTTTTGCGCAAGGAAAAAGATATAAATATTATTTATCTTATCGCTTCGCACAATCCCGATTTTGTCAGAAAATTTCCGAAAGAGGCGGAGCGCATCAACTGCGAATGTTACGGCAATTTTCTTGATGCAATTTCAATGTGTGATATAAACAAGCTGTTTTTTGCTTCAAGCGATACGGTTTACGGCGAGAGCATTGACGGAGAAGTTTTTACGGAAAAATCACCTGCTAATCCGATAAATATATACGGTGTTCAGAAAGCAATGGCAGAGGCGATAACTCTTGACAGGGGATTTAGTGTTGCGCGTTTTGCTTATATGTTTGCTCCGTCGCTGACATATAAACCGCATTTTTTTGATAAGCTTACAACGGATTTGAAAAACGGAAAAGAAATAAAAATGTTTACTGATTATGCACGTTCAAGTCTTACATATAAGACGGCGGCAAACTGCCTTTACAGGCTCGTTAAGTCGGATTCGGATGAAAGAATTTTTAATATCTGCGCCGATGAACCGTCGACAAAATATCAGCTTGGATTGTATGCGGCAGAATATGCAAATGCTGATAAAAATCTTGTAAAAAAATCAACTATGCAGGAGCTTGGGATTTTTAATGAAAGACGTGCTTCAGATATAATTCTTTCAAACAGCTTAATGAAAGAAACGCTCGGCATAACGGAAAAAATAAATTTTAACACTTTATAAATCAGGTGATGAAAATGGCAGAAATTTTAATTACAGGCGGTGCGGGATATATCGGTTCGGTGCTTGTTCCCGAGCTTCTCTCAATGGGTCACGATGTAACTGTTCTTGACTCACTTATGTATAAACAGAACTCACTTCTCGACTGCTGTAAATATAAAAATTTTCATATGATTAACGGTGACGCCCGAGACGAGCAAACGCTGAAAAGAGCACTTGACGGCAAGGAGTTTATTTTTCCTCTTGCTGCTCTTGTCGGCTTCCCTCTTTGTGATAAGGATAAGGTTGCCGCGGTGACTACAAATCAGAATGCGGTTGAAAGTATTGTTCGGCTTCGCAGCAAGGAACAGAAAATTATTTTCCCCTGCACAAACAGCGGATACGGCTTGGGTCAGGGACAGGAATTCTGCACGGAGGATTCTCCGATTGAACCTGTTTCGCTTTACGGAAAAACAAAAATGGCAGCGGAGAAGGCTGTGCTTGATTCGGGAAATTCAATGACGTTCCGCTTTGCAACTCTTTTCGGTGCTTCACCGAGAATGCGTACGGATCTGCTTGTAAATGACTTTGTTTACCGTGCTGTTTTTGACCGCTCTCTTATAATTTTTGAAGGCCATTTTATGCGCAATTTCCTTCATGTTCGTGATGCCGCGGGAGCATTTATTTTTGCTATGGAAAACTTTGAAAAAATGAAGGGCAGACAGTATAACTGCGGACTCAGCGAAGCTAATATGTCAAAGATTCAGCTTTGCGAAAAAATCAGGGAGCATATTCCGTCTTTTGTTTATGTTGAAGCCGCAACAGGAACAGACCCCGACAAGCGCAACTACATTGTGTCAAATGAAAGAATAGAGAGCATGGGTTACAAAACGAAGTTCTCGCTTGATGACGGCATTGAGGAGCTTATAAAAGCGTACTCGATAATTAAAAATTCATTTTACGGAAATGTGTGATGAAAAATGAAGCTTATTAAAAAGCTTGAACCGAATTTTAATTTTGAAGATGGCAGAGGAACGCTGACAGAGCTTGTAAACAACGGCGAATACAAGCAGGTTAATGCAGTTTTTACGAAAAAGGATGCTATCCGCGGAGGCTTTCATTATCATCGAACAACTAAAGAGGCTTTTTATATTATTTCGGGTGCAATTGAGGTTACAGCTTCACTTGACAGCGAAACCGAAATTGCGACTTTTCACACGGGCGACTTCTTTATGATAGATGAATTTGTCAGACATAATATGAATTATCTTGAGGATACATATCTTGTTGTTCTCTACACGTCAAAGGTTGAACAGGCGGACGGAACAAAGGATATAATTGCAGATTGATATGGAAGATATTGTAATTCTTGCCGGGGGTCTCGGCGTAAGACTTAAACACATTTTATCAAACAGGCAAAAGGCAATGGCGCTTGTATCAGGCAGACCGTTTCTTGACTATATTCTGACTGACCTGTCAAACAAAGGCTTCAGCCGTGCGGTAATAGCCGTTTCTTATCTTGCCGACCAGGTGCGTGAGTTTTACGGCGACCGATTTGGTGAAATGGAGCTGAAATATTCAGTCGAGGATGTGCCGCTCGGTACAGGCGGTGCGCTGTTAAAAGCGTCAAAGCTCTGCGAGGGTGACCGATTTTTTGCTGTGAACGGCGACACATATTTTGATGTCGATTATGATTTGATAAGAGAAAAGCATATTGAACAGTCGGCGGAAATAACGCTTGCAGGCAAGGAAAAACCGAATTTTAAAAGGCACGGAACAGTTGTGTTTGATTCAGACGGAATTGTTACCGAGTTTGCGGAGAAAAGCTTTGCGGAACGCGGATATATTAACGGTGGAATTTACCTGATAAACAAATTGGTTTTTAATGAAATTTATCCTGAAAAGTTTTCGTTTGAAACAGATATTTTGCAGACGCTGAAAAAGAAAACTGTGTGCGTTCCGTTTGACAGATATTTTATTGATATCGGTGTGCCGCAGGATTACTTCCGTGCTCAGACAGAGATACCGATGCTTTTCGGTAAGCGCAGATTCAAGGCTGCTTTTCTTGACAGAGATGGTGTTATTTGCAGGGAAAAGCATCATCTTTATCGGTGTGAGGATTTTGAATTTGTGGACGGGACTCCCGAAGCAATTGAAACGCTGAGAGAAAAGGGCTATCTGATTGTTGTTATTACCAATCAGGCAGGTGTTGCAAAAGGTCTTTATACCGAAAGTGATGTTGAAAAACTGCACGGCTATATGAAAGAGCTTCTGAAAGACAGAACATTCATTGACGCGATTTATTATTGCCCGTATCATCCCGAGGGAAGTGTGACTGAATACAGAATGAAATCGCCGATGAGAAAGCCTGACACAGGAATGATTGAAGCGGCTGTCAACGATTTTGCCTTAAAAGGAATTGAAATTGATTTGTCGGAATCCATTATTGTCGGCGATACGGAGAATGATATTAAAACGGGAATAAATGCAGGCATCGGAACTAAAGTGCTTGTGCGAAGCGGACACAGTATTGATGAAGCAAATACCTGTGCGGATATTGTTGTGGATTCACTTGCCGATTATGCAGATAAATATGAATAATTTTATGCCGCAGAAAGTGTATTGCTTTTTGCGGTTTTGTTTTAAATAATATTGTTAAAGTGTTGAAAAAATCATAAATTTGTTTTATTATATAAATTAGTGTAATATGCAAAAAAAGGTGGCAGAATCATGGAAATAAAAGTTTCATCATATAATATTCTTCATTGTGAGGATTTTCTTAAAGAAAAGATTGATTACGATGCATTCGCAAAGGTAATCGGTGAGATGAATCCTGACGTAATCGGTCTTAATGAGGTTCATGACAAGGGCAATGTAGAGGGCTATGACGAGCAGGCTGAGATTCTCGGCAAAAAGCTCGGAGTAAATTACTACTTTGCAAAGGCAACTGAGCTTGACGGAACAAACCCGTTCGGTAATGCAATGCTTTCACGCCTTCCCGTCAAAGAATGTGTTACAATTCCGATTCCCGATCCTGAGCCGAAGGGCTATGACGGATATTATGAAACACGCTGTCTTTTGAAAATGGTAACGGCAACCGAACCTGAAATCACATTCCTTATCACTCACTTCGGGCTTAATCCCGATGAGCAGGAAAATGCGGTTAAGGTTATTCTTGAGAATATTCCCGAAAAGAGATGTGTCTTTATGGGTGACCTCAATGTAAAGCCCGATGACAGGATGCTTGACCCAATCAGAGCCGTCCTTAAGGACACAGCGGGTGAGGACAATATGGTTCCGTTTACTTTCCCGTCGGACAAGCCGAACCGCAAGATTGATTACATTTTTGTCAGTGAGGATATTAAGGTGAAATCATTTGTGGCGGAGGACATTGTTCTTTCTGATCACCGACCTGTTTCGGCAGAGCTTGAAGTTTGATTGCTGCGGAGTATAAAATGAAACATAATACAGATTTTATTCAGGACTTTATGTCATATTATGAGTACCCGGAGGAGGCAAAACAGCTCTTCACAGAGGTGCTCGACAAGCTCGATAATGTGAAAGCTTTCGGAAAAATTTATGACGGACTACTTGATAAGTTCAATTATCATCAGTCGAGAATTGAACCGAAAATTCTGAGCCGACTTTGTGTTCTTTCTTTTATGATGGGATACAAGTATTATACATTGTACTTTGTTTTTCTTCTCAGCCTTACTGAGGATTTGAAAAAACAGTATATGCTTTTCGGACTTCCCGAGAAAACATATTACGAAACAATGAATGACCTCAAATGTAAGCTGCTTGAGTGTATGGAATGCCGAGGCGTTCCGGGTACATTTGTTGCTCCGTGGTTTGATGGATTCTTCCATCTTGACCGTGTTGCGTACGGAAGATTTCAGTATGAGGTTTGTACCTATAACGACGAAAAGCCGTTCACAATGAAGAACGGACACGTTGTGAAAAAAGGTGATATATTTATCAATTTCCACATTCCGTCAAACGGAATACCGCTTACTGATGAGGTGCGTTATGCTTCATACAAAGAGGCTTATGAACACGTTAAGGGTTTGTTCCCTGACGGCAAAGTGATATTCGGATGCAGTTCATGGCTTTTGTTCCCGCGTCATCGCGAGTTCCTGCCGAAGCATCTCAATATCTTAAAGTTTATGGATGACTTTGAGATAGTTCACAGCGATGAGAGCAAGGATTTTCACGATTGCTGGAGAATTTTCGGCAAGGACGCAAAGCTTCCGTACGAAAAGCTTCCAAGGGATACATCATTGAAAAAAGCATATGCCGAATGGCTCTGCGCAGGGAAGAAAACAGGTCACGCATTCGGATTATTTATGTTTGACGGTGAAACAATAATATAAAAACAGCGGGGTTACTTTATGGATTTTACTCACATTTTGTCGCTTCTCGGCGGCGTTGCTCTGTTCCTTTACGGTATGTCGGCGATGGGAACAGGACTTAAAAAGGTCGCAGGTCCTAAAATGGAATCATATCTGTGGAAGTTATCGTCTACACCGCTTAAGGGCTTTTTGCTCGGCACACTTGTTGCCGCTGTTATACAGTCCTCGTCAGCTACGTCAGTTATGGTCGTCAGCTTTGTCAATGCGGGGATGATGCAGCTTGGACAGGCTGTATGTATTATTCTCGGTTCGAATGTCGGCACAACAATGACGGGCTGGATTCTTACCCTTTCGGATTCGGGCGGAAATGGTGGCTTCGCACAGATTTTTTCAACGGCAACACTTATTGCAGTTTTTGCTCTTGCCGGAATAATAATGAATCTGTTTATGAAGAAAAATACCGTTAAGAATTTCGGAATGATTCTTCTTGGCCTTTCGGTTCTTTTGCTTTCAATGACTCTTATCAGTGATTCTGTCGAACCGCTTAAGGAAAGCGAAAGCTTCAGAAATATTCTCCTGCTTTTCTCAAATCCCGTGCTCGGTATTCTTGCAGGCGCATTTGTTGCTGCTGTTGTTCAAAGCTCATCTGCGGGTGTCGGCATTCTTCAGGCACTTTGCGTTACGGGTGCGTTGCCGCTGAATGTATGTTTGCCTCTTATTCTCGGTATCAATATCGGTGCGTCTGTTCCTGTTCTGTTTTCTATGATGGGAAGCTCCAAAAACGGTAAGCGCGCCGCATTGACATATCTGATTTCCAATGTACTCGGACTTGTTATTGTTTACGTTCTTTATGTTCCGTTTACAATGATCGTCGGAAATGAGCTTCTAAACGTTGCTTCAACGAAGTTCTCAATCGCAGTTATGAATACTGTTCTGAAAATTGTCATTACAGTTGTTCAGCTTCCGTTGTATAAGCTTCTTGTAAAGATGGCATATTGGTTTGTTAAGGTTACTCCTGATGAAAATGAGGATATTGACGAAATAAATTCTCTTAGCGAAAGTCTTCTTGATTACACACCGATAGCACTTGAAAAGGCTTCAATTGCAGCGCAGAAAATGGCTGAAATTGCTTCTAAAAATGTTAAGCGTGCGATGAGCATTATCTGGGAATATAACGGTGATAAGTTCAATAAGGTTCAGGAAAAAGAAGCTCTTGCGGATAAGTATGAGGATAAAATCGGCAACTTCGTTGTTAAAATCGGTAAGCATTCTCTTAAATTAAATGAGCAGGCTAAGGTTTCCGAGCTTCTGAGCTCTGTAGGTGACTTTGAACGTCTGAGTGACCATGCTGTTAATATCTCTGAGGCAGCTCAGGAAAAGCATGAGAAGAATATTTATTTTTCTGACAGCGCAAAGGACGAAATGGACTTGCTTCTTAACGCAACTACGGAAATTCTTGACCTTTCAATGCAAACCTTCAAAGAGCAGAATATAGAAAACGCAAAAAGAATTGAGGCAATTGAAGAGGTTATTGACGAGATGTGCAAGCGTATGCGCACCTTCCATATTGAACGTGTCCAGAAGGGCAACTGCACAATAGAAATGGGCTTTGTTTTCAACGACCTGCTTGTCAATATGGAGCGAGTTGCAGACCATTGCTCAAATATTGCATTCTGCGTTCTCCATTCGGATAACGTCAATGCCGAGGGCCACGAGTTTGCCGAGAGCGTTGTCACAACAGAAACATTCAGAGATTATTTTGAACAGTACAGAATAAAGTATCTTCTTCCGCTTGAAGAGATACACAAGGTTTAATGTGGAGGAATTTTGATGCGTCCTGTCAAAGATTTGCTTGTTGAGGAATACTGGAATATTGCCTTTCGTGAATATACAGAAGAAAACTCAATTGTAAACTCACCTAAGGGCAAAACTGAATTCAAATTGATGAAGCCCAATAAAAGATACTGGTATGCTGATCCGTTCCTGTTTGAGAAGGACGGAAAAACATATTTGTTTGTTGAAGCTTTTGATAATATGACTGAGGTTGGCGTTATAGCATATTCTGAATATATTGACGGCGGTTTCACAGAGCCGGAAATTGTTCTGAAAGAAAAATTCCATCTTTCCTATCCATATGTTTTTGAAAAAGACGGAAAGATTTATATGATGCCCGAAACTCACGAGGATAACTGTATTCAGCTTTACGAGGCAGTTGATTTCCCGAAAAGCTGGAAAAAGGCAGAGATAGAAGTACAGAATATTGATGCAGTTGATACGGTAATTGAAAACGGAATGTTCATTGCCTCGGTTATCTGCCCCGAAAAAGATATGAGTATTGACCTTGCTGTGTTTGATGAGGATGGCAAGGAATTGCCGTACAGTCCTGTTTATAAAAAAAGTCTTGAAAAAAGGGGAGCAGGTATTTGTTTTGACCACAAAGGATTCAGATGCAGACCTTCGCAAGGGTGTCTTGACGGTATTTATGGAGGCAAGGTTATATTAAATAAAATAACAAAGTGTGATGCCGAAGGGTACGCCGAAGAAGCTTTTGCAGAAATTATTCCTGACAATATCGAGATACCGATAAACGCTGTACCGACAGGTATTCATACATATGCACGCTCGTCAAAAATTGAGATTGTTGATGTGAAATTAAAAAGAAGTAATGTACAGAGACTTATATGGATTGCAAAAAAGAAACTCGGATAAGGAGCCAAACAAATGATTACGATAAAAACTTACAATTGTGAACAGTTCTGTGAGTTGGAGAACGACTGGAAAAATTTGCAAAACGGTTCAGATATGACCGTTTTTCAGCAGTACATATGGTATTATGGACTCAATGAGCAGTATCTCAAGGGCTGTTTTAAACACGGAGAATTAGCAAGATATTATGTTGCATATAAAGACGGGAAAGCGGCTATGATTGCTCCGATACATATCAGAAAGCATGGCTTTGAATATAAGGGCATAGGTACAGCGGCAGGTATTTATGTTATCGGACAATGGGGATTTACGGATTATCTTAATTTTATTTATAATGATTTTGACGCAGAATGCGCCGAGGCAATTATGGACGAAATCAAAAAGAATTATCCCAGACTTCATTTTCATTTTATGTTTGTTAGAGAGGGAAACGCTTTCCAGCATTTTCTTGAAGAGAGATATGCTGATAAAAATATAGGAAAAACTATATGTGTTCAGACGCTTCCTCATGACAGTTTTGAAGAATTCCATAAGACAATGACTAAGTATTCACGACAGAATATCAGAAAAGCATTTAACAGAGAGAACAAAACAAATATGGAAATCCATATTCAGGAGCACAGGACGGTTTCGGAAGAGGATGCAAAAGAATTTTTCTTAATTTATCTCGGTCGTTCCTCTAATAAAAATGTTATCAATCTGAAAAAAGACGGCATTAAAGAAACAATACTCAGATATTATAATAAAAAATATAATGATAACCTTAAAGCAGGGCTGGAAAAGTTCAATTATATAATCTACAATATGGTGAATAATCCTGAAAGCTATATGATTGGTATCTACAACGGTGAGAAAAAAATCGGTTTCATATACGGCATAATGGAAGGTGCTGACATATGGAGAAATATTATCGTTTGTTTTGATGAGGAGTATAGCTACTATACCCCGGGACGAACAGCATATTTCCGCTATTTCAGAGATATTCTCTATGCTGACGGAAAAGGAACAAGTATGATTACAGATATGTCAAGAGGTACAGAAAGACATAAATATGAACTTGGCGGAACTGAACACTATCTGATAAATTATCTTATATAAAGTAACAACCCGATTTCTGATTTGAAATCGGGTTGTTACTTTATATTGTCTCAAACAAATTTTCGATATTTGCTACAAGTAATTCTTTGCTGAATGCTAAAGAACGCTGCTGAGATTCTTTTTGAAATTTTTCAAGAAGTTTGGGCTTAGTGAGAACTGATTTTAATGCTTCGTACAAACCGTTATCGCTGTTTTCGCATATTATTCCGCACTCTCTGTCACCAAAAATTTCTTTCATCCCGGAGCATTCTGTTGTTATGACAGGTTTACCGAGAATAACCGCTTCGCTTACGGTTGTACTGTATCCTTCTGCATATGAAGCACATACATAGGCATCTGCATTAGCCATATATTTATAAGGGTTAGGCTGATAGTCCATAAGAGTCATTTGGTCATGAAGTTTCAATTCATCAATTATTTTTTCCACCTTATCACGTTCATATCCGATTCCCATAATGATAACATGAAAATCAAATCCGTCATCACGAAGTTTTCCGAATATTCGAGTTGCACGTTCATAGCCTTTGACTGGCAGAAAACTTCCGGCCATTATAAACAGAGGACCTTTGTGCTCAAATTCTAACGTTTCCTGTCCCATTTTTATAATCTTATGGTTATCAACTATGTTGTGAATAATTTTTACTTTATCTTCAAATCCGTATGTCTGAATGAATGCATCTTTAATTGTCTGTGAAACGCAGATTATTGCATCAAATTTTTCATAACAATTTTTTTCGGAATCCGATCCTCCGTGAACCTCTTTGCTCCATGGATGGTTAATAAAATCAGTATGAATCCATGCAATCTTTTTGCTTTTTTTGTCGGTTGAACTTCCTATCAACTTTGCCGCATATCCCTCGCAGCCTGCAACTTCAATGTCATATTTGCCACGAACAAGCACTTTGCGCACGAGTGAGGGAGGCGCTGACCATGAAAATTTGAAAATAATACGATTGATAATCTCTCTGAAAACAGAGTTGTTAATGTTTTTATGACCAAAACAGTGATAATGGCTCATCGCCGCAATTCGTTCAGTTCGACTTTCTTTATCTGTTTCTGAAACAACAGTAATATCAAATTTTGATTTATCGAGATTAGCGACAATATTTTCAAGTGCGCCTTCTGCACCACCTCCGTCAAGAGATTCAATAAAGAATAAAACCTTTTTCTTTGAGCTCATCCTCACACCTCGTTTATTAAAGGATTGATTACATATAGAAGACAAACTGAGAAGTAATATGTTCATCAGCTTTAAGGTCATACTTATATCTTTCGTTGCCTCGGGTCAAATCAAAAAATTCAACTTGTGGTTTTCCGTTTCCAATTTCAGTTTCAAAGAAATGGACTAATTGAGTTAAACCAGGCTTATATCTTTCATATTTCAGATCAACACCTGCTAACAGAAAATAGATGGTTTTATTTTCCGGTTTATAAACGCAATAGAAAAATGCCGCAATTTCATCTCCGCATTTTGAAATCAGACACCAGCAGTTTTTGATTTCTTCCATAACATTTATTGGGACAGATGTTGTGTTTACTAACATTTCACGACATTTTGAGTAAATCTTTGCCTGAAAAGAAAGTGAATTATTTACCTCAGCCTGTTTTTTGACAAGTCGTTGCTGACGAATTCTTTCCAACTTTTGGGCCATAGCTTTATCAATTTTATCAAGAATAATGTAATCAAATGATAATCCATCTTTGACAGCACGATTTTTTGCCTGATTCATACCACCACGCATATTTTTTGACCATTTTTTCTTGTAATCATCAAAACTATCCAAAAGGTCTAATGTCATACACAACGAATCAATTCGGTCGGCACCATAATTGTTATTCAGACTTTTGTAGCTTGATGTTTTTTCTGAAACATTTTCAAATCGGCAGTAAGTCATACCGTATTTTTTTGAAACAAACTTGAGGATTTCTCTCAGGTATTCATCCTTGAAATCATCATAAATGAAATTAAGATAATCGGAAAATCCCTGTCTGCCGATGAAGTAAAATCCCTTCATCATTCCGATACCTTTAAAATAAAAACCCTTTTTTACGATTTGAATAGGAGCAATCATAAGAGGAGCGTCATTATCATCTGTGAGAAGAACATAAGTACCCGAACGGAACGGAGCTTTTTTCTTCTCTGCCATAAAATGGCGATTTATAATTTTATACCAGTCAAAAGTTTGAAAACACGTCATTTCAAGACCTTTTTCCAAGGTTTTCCATGCTGATTCAAGCTTTTCAAACTCCTGTGGAGAAAACTCTGTTATTTTCATAAAAAACACCTCGCAAAGTAATTATCTAATTCTACTATTTTTTTGAGTTTCTGTCAAGTAAAGTGCAGATTTGTGTCAAAGGAAAATGTATGGTATTTTCTATTGGCAAAATTAAAGTTTTATGGTAAAATCCTTTTGGGAGATGATTTTATGAAAAAGTCAATCAGAAAAATAATCAGTTTAATGCTTTGTCTTGCAATTGTTGCAGGATTTGCAATGCCATCATTTGCGGCACCGAAAAAGACAGCATTTATTGTTGTCAGCGGAATGAACACATTTCCTCTTTCAGAGAATGAAACGGAAAAGGTTTTTCCTATGCCGGGTGATGTGATTGCCAAAATGGTATTGAAGCTCATTGTTCCTGCTACAATGTTCCTTTTAAACGGCAATTACGATAAGATGTCAGACGGAGTGATTCCTGCTCTCTATGATGCGTTCGGCAAGCTTGCCTGCGATGACAATGGCGATTCGATTTATAATGTCAGCACTCAGACGTTTAATAGCGGAAACCTTGCTGGCTATGAGGATTATTTTATGGACGAAACCTCTGACGAGCACGGCGTTGTTCGTGCAGGTATTGAAAGGTTCGGCGCGGAAAATACATACTTTTTCAACTATGACTGGCGAATCAGTCCGCTTGACCATGCTGACGAGCTCAACAAGCTGATTAAGCTTGCAAAGGAAGAAACAGGCTGTGACCGCGTAGCTCTTGCGGCTTTCAGCATGGGCGGTACGGTTACAATGTCTTATCTCTATAAGTATGGCAGTGCTGACGTTGACAGCGTTACACTTTGCTCAACGGCATTTCAGGGCACAACTTGTGTCGGAAGTCTTTTCACAGGCGATATGGATATCAATATGTATGCGCTTATGCGCCGCCTTGCACAGCTGACACGCAAGAATGCAACTGAAAATCTTGTGCTTTATTTCGGCAATCTTCTTGAAGCTACATTTGTGAATGCGGCTCTTGAAAAATTTGTCAACGGTATTACAGATAACACAAAAGACCGTATATATGACGAGCTGCTTATTCCGATTTTCGGCCATATGCAGGGTCTGTGGGCGCTTGTAAACGATTCGGAATATGAAAAGGCAAAGGACTGGATGCTTGACAAGAATGTCAACGCAGAGTTTATCAAGGAAATTGATGAGTACCACTACAATGTTCAGCAGAAAGCTGCACAGATAATTGCTTCTGCGCAGGAGGATACTAATTTTTACATAACAGCTCAGTACAATATGCAGGGACTCCCGATTTCTGAGATTGCGGCAACAAGCAACAATGACTATCTTATTGAGGCAACATTCGCAAGCGGCGGCGCTGTATGCGCTGACCTTGACACAACACTTGGAGAGAATTACACTCAGCAGGTGAAAGACGGTCATAACCATATTTCTTTTGACGGTCAGATTGACGCTTCAACCTGTATGCTTCCCGAGCACACATGGCTGATTCGTGATATGGGTCACGTTGATTATCCGTACGGCGAAAGCACAGACTTTATTCTCTGGCTTGCTGAGAGTGAGGATTATGTAACCGTATTCGATAATGAGAAGTATCCGCAGTTTATGCAGTTCGATTACGGCACAAATGCACTTACACCTGTCGATGAAACAATTAACGATAAGACTGATTCGGATAAGGCATATGATATAGCTGTATATATCACAAAGATGATTGCAGATATCTGCATCAAGGTCCTTGAAAATGTAAAAACGGCTGTTGTATAAGGGAAAGCTTATGAAAAATATTTGTATGATTGCTCATAGAGGCTACAGCGGAAAATATCTCGGAAACACCGAGCAGGCATTTCTTAAGGCTGTCGATAATAAATCAGGCGGCGCGGAAACCGATATCCGTATGACAAAGGACGGGGTGCTTGTATGCAACCATAACGAAACAGCTGTTTTCAAAGACGGCAGCGAGCTTGAAATTGCAAGCCATACATTTGCCGAGCTTACAGCTCAGCCGCTTATGAATAACAAGACAGATGATGATGTTTATATCTGCCCGCTTCGACGTTATCTTGAAATAATGAGAGATAACAATATGATCTGCTTCGTTGAGCTTAAGGGCGAATTTACAGACGGACAGATTGCCGATGTGTTTAACCTCGTAGGAGAGGTCTATGACCTTTCAAAGTGTATTCTTCAATCCTTTGATTTTGATAATCTTGTTAAGATTCACAAGCAGATTCCTGACCTGCCTGTAATGTATACATACGGAAAATCCGAGAGAAATTATGAGCGTTGCTTTGACTACGGTTTTTCAATAGATGTTGACCAGTATGTTGTTACGGAAAAAATGATAGCGGAATTCCACGAGAGAAATCTTGAAATCGGTGTATGGACGGTCAATGAGGCTGACAGACTTGAGTATATCCGTTCACTTGGTGTGGACTACATTGAGTCTGATGTTTTCGGAGGCTGAATATGAGTAAATTTATTGATGACTGTGCAGAATTTATCGCGGCTCAGTCACTTGATATAACAAGAGTTTCGGTATACAAAGACGGAATGATTGAAACCGCAGAATGTGTGCCTGCCAATCCTTGTCAAAACTGCTATTCGGTTGCAAAGGCGTTTACAATGACAGCAATCGGTCTGCTTTATGACAAGGGGATGATAAGGCTTGACGAAAAGATTTGCGATATTTTTTCGGAAGAACTTCCCGAAAACGGAATGGATCTGAGATGGTATGACTGCACGGTTGAAATGGCACTTAAGCACCGTCTCGGTCTGCCGGGAGGATTCCTTGATATTGACTGTAATCCTTCAGCTATGTTCGGCGAGGATTATCTGAACTATATGTTCACGTATCCGCTTGAATACACACCAAACACTGATAAAAAATACTCTGACGGAGCGTATTATCTGCTCTCACGCATTGTTGAGAAAAAGACAGGCATGGATACCGATAATTTCCTTTGGAAAGAGATGCTTTATAAGCTCGGCTTTCAGGAAATGGCATGGAGTCATTGCCCGATGGGTCATGTTATGGGGGCGACAGGTCTTTATATCCATTCAGCGGATATGGTAAAACTCGGCGCGGTTTATCTCAACGGCGGAACTTATAACGGTGAACGTTTGATTTCGGAAGAGTGGGTCAAGCTTGCAACGGAAAATGAATATTCACTTAACTGGGATAAGGACAGAAAGGTGTATTCCAAGGGTGGAATGAGAGGACAGAAGCTGTTCGTGATTCCGTCAAAGAAGCTTGCAGGTGCTATTCAATCATTTGAAGGTAATTCGGATGCTGTTGCAAAGTGGATTAAGAACTATGAATAAAAAGCAAAACGCTGTCCTTTTGGACAGCGTTGATTTTTTGTTGAATTATTTTGTGTTAAGCGGATTGGTATGCCAAATGTCACGCGCATATTCGTTAATTGCGCGGTCACAGGCAAAACGTCCTGCTCCGGCAACATTCATAAGTGACATTCTGTTCCATGTCTCTCTGTCCGCAAAGAGCTGTTCAGCCTTAAGCTGAGCGTTCTTGTAATCTGCAAAGTCAGCAAGAACCATGTATGGGTCGTGATGAACGATTGTGCTGCCGATTTCGGGAAATGCTTTGCCGCAGATGCCGTTGTTGATAAAGTCAACAACCTTTCTGATATCGGCGTTGTTCTGATAGTAATTCATCGGTGTGTAGCCGTTCTGCTTGAGGGTGTTGACCTCGGGAGTGCTCATGCCGAAGATGATGATGTTATCATCGCCGACAGCCTCGTGAATCTCGACGTTAGCACCGTCCATTGTGCCGAGGGTAACAGCGCCGTTAATCATAAGCTTCATGTTACCTGTGCCGCTTGCTTCGGTACCCGAGAGGGAGATCTGTTCGCTGATGTCGGCCGCAGGCATAAGGTTTTCAGCCATTGTTACGTTGTAATCCTCAAGATAAACAACCTTAAGTCTGCCTCTCACGTCGGGGTCATTGTTGATAAGGTCGCCGAGTGCGCAGATAAAACTGATGATTTTCTTTGCCATAAAGTAGCCGGGAGCAGCTTTTGCGGCAAAGATATATGTGTGAGGAGTGAAATCTCCGTTGGGATTTTCCTTGATTGCGAGATACTTTGAAAGAATCTGGAATGCGTTAAGGTGCTGACGCTTGTATTCGTGCAGACGCTTAACCTGAACGTCAAAAATTGAAGTCGGATCAAGTTCTACGCCGTTTGTCTTTTTAACAATGTCGGCAATTTTCTGCTTGTTGTGGAGCTTGATTTTCTCCATTTCCTTAAGCACCTGTGAATCAGTTGCGTAAGCCTTGAATTTTTCAAGCTCAGCTCCGTTATAGATAAATCCGTCACCGATAAGATCAGTAAGAAGCTTTGTAAGCTCGGGGTTGGACTGACAGAGCCAGCGGCGGTGAGCAATACCGTTTGTAACGTTCTTGAATTTGTCAGGCGTTACCGTGTAGAAATCCTTGAAAACGCTTTCCTTGAGTATTTCTGAGTGAAGAGCGGAAACACCGTTGATGCTGTGTGAGCCTGCAACGGACATATTTGCCATGCGGACAACACCGTTTGAAACGATTGCCATACGCTCAACCTTGCCTGCGTCACCTGTTGATGACCATACAAAGCTGCGGAAACGGTTGTCAATTTCCTTTGTTATTTCATAAATTCGGGGAAGAAGTCGCTTGAACAAATCCTCGGGCCAGCACTCAAGAGCCTCAGCCATAACTGTGTGGTTTGTGTATGCAACTGTATCTGTAACAATCTTCCATGCCTCGTCCCAGCCGTAGCCGCACTCGTCAAGAAGAATACGCATAAGCTCGGGGATAGCAAGTGTGGGATGAGTATCGTTGATGTGAATTGCAATTTTTTCTGCGAGATTGTCAATTCTGCCGTAAAGATGAAGATGGTTGTTGACGATATCCTGAATTGAAGCGGAAACAAGGAAATACTGTTGTCTTAAACGAAGGCTCTTTCCCTCGGGGTGGTTGTCAGAGGGATAAAGAACCTTGCTGATAACCTCAGCCATAGCGTTCTGCTCCATAGCTCGCATATAGTCACCCTGATTGAACATATCCATATCAAGACCGGGAGCCTTTGCACTCCAAAGACGGAGTACGCTGATTCCCTTGCCGTCCTTACCGGCAACATACATATCATAGGGGATAGCCTTTACTGTCTTGTAGTCACGGTGCTCAACGTGGTGATACTGCTCATACCATGCCTCTTCAACCCAGCCTTCAAAGTGGATGTCAACTGACTCCTGCTCACGGGGAACAAGCCATACGTCACCGCCGGGAAGCCAGAAGTCGGGCATTTCTGTCTGCCATCCGTCAACAATCTTCTGCTTGAAAATACCGTACTCGTAAAGAATTGAGTAACCCTTTGCAAAATAACCCTGCGTTGCAAGACCGTCAAGATAGCAGGCGGCAAGTCGTCCGAGGCCGCCGTTTCCGAGACCTGCGTCGGGTTCGCAGTCATAAAGACTCTCGAGCTTGATGCCAAAATCCTTAAGAGCGGATTCCATTGTCTTTGTCAGATTGAGGTTGTAAAGGTTGTTCTTGAGTGAACGACCCATAAGAAATTCCATGCAGAGGTAGTAAACCTTCTTGGAGTCAGCTTTCTTTGACTGCTCGTGGAATTCCTTTCTGCCCTGCATCATCATTTCACGAAGAATGAGAGCGATAGCTTTGTAATAATGCTCATAGGTTGCCTCATCGGGTGTAACACCGAAGAAGTGGGAAAGCTTATTTGTAATAAGCTCCTTTGCCTCTTTCTTTGTAAGTTTGTAGTTCATATTTATGCCTCCGTAAACAGGTTTGACTTTTATACTGATTTAATTCTATACCAAAATTTAAAAAAATACAACAGTTAAAGGACACTTGTTAGAAGAAAAATAAGGCTTATATTTATATAATATGACGAAAACTCGATAATATATTGAAAAATCAGAAAAATAAACTGTAATTTTATACAAAAACCGCATTAAAAATAGTTGTAATAAAAAGAAAAACTGAATATGCTTTTCTGAGTTATTATTGACATTTATAAACGGATTAAACGATTCGTTTCGCAAAAAGTCAAAGAAAATATGGCTTGGTTGCTTTATTTTACCAACTGTGCTAAAATAAAGCAAAGGACGTGATTGAAATGAAAATATACGTTATGCGTCATGGCAGAACTAATGATAACGACAAACAGATTCTCAACGGCAGAAATGACGAGGATATAAACGAAACGGGTATTGCACAGGCGACAGCAGCGAGAGAAGTGTACGAAAAGCTTGATATAGATTTGATTGTCTGCTCGCCGATGAAACGAACACGTCACACGGCGGACGTGGTGAACACAAAAAATCTGCCGATTGTTTATGATGAGCGTCTTATCGAGCGTGATACAGGTGAGCTGACAGGCAGACATATTTCGGGTGAGTTCCGTGATGTTTACTGGAACTATTATTCAACCGAATATGATGTTGAACACGTAAAGGAGCTGTTTGAAAGAGTGCATCCTGTGATTGACGATATAAAAGAGAAATATGCCGATAAAAACGTGCTTATTGTTACCCATAACGGTGTAGCGAGAGCGATTTATTCCTATTTCAACGAGATTCCCGAGGACGGCAATATGCTGAATGTCGGAATACTGAAGAATTGTCAGATAACAGAATATGAAGTGTAATCTTATGACTTCAATGATGAGGTGACAGATAATGATGTTTGGATTTATGAATGTTTTATTTGTAATCGTGTTTATTCTTGCATCTACGGTGATTATCTTTGCAATAGTAAAAGGAATAACGATATGGAATAAAAATAATAATTCGCCGAAACTAACTGTGCCTGCAAAAATTGTTGCTAAAAGGCAGAATACCGCGCACAGTCACCATCACAACGCAGGAGATATAACAGGGGCTCATGGTTATTACACAACAAGCAGTACAACATATTATGTAACGTTTCAGTTTGAAAGTGGTGACAGAACGGAACTTCATGTACCTTCGTCAGAATACGGATTTTTTGTGGAAGGCGATGAGGGAAAGCTGACTTTTCAGGGAACGAGATATTTATCCTTTGAGCGCAAAAGATATAGTGATTAGTTTAATAAGTAGAAATTGTATTTCCCGGTATTCTCCTTGAGGAGAAGCTGTCACGGAGTGACTGATGAGGAGTAGTTGCAAATGTGACGTTACTATTAAGGTTTCCACCTCATCTGACGGCTATGCCGCCACCTTGACCCTTTTGCCGGTTTCACCGACATTTCCCCTGACATGGGAATCACTTCAAGGGTAAGACATATACATAAATCTCGGTTTAGCTCTACGTTACCTGCTCGGGTACAGTAGTAAAAAGTCAGATATCGGTTAACACGGATTGGGAGCGGAGGCACTCTGCAAATCCCGGCTTGTCGAACAAAATCAACCCTCCGAAGAGGAAAATTCCTTTTCAGAGGGTTTTATTATTGAATAAATACTTCTTTAAAACCTGATTGATTCGTGTTGCAGGTTTTATGTCAAAAAATTTAAAAAAATCTATTGACAGTCATATGAACCTGTGATATAATCAAAGAAACTTAAGAAAGGGAGCGATGATGATGCAGCGTAAGCTTGTGCCGGGGACGGTTCTTCCGTACACAGGAAACGACGGAATGTTTTCAATGTTCCGACCTATGATAGAGGTCGCAAACGGTCTTACTCTGAGTCAGGTATGTGCTATAACGGGACTTGAGGTCTCAACTGTGCAGAATTGGGTCAAACGCGGTTTTGTTGCGCACCCGATACAGAAAAAGTACTTTTCGCGCCAGCTTGCACGAATACTTCTGATTTCATCTCTGAGGGACTGTATGCAGATTGACCGAATAGGCGAGATGATGAAAATGGTAAACGGCGATCCTGATGACGAAAGCGACGATATAATCTCCGAGGAACAGCTTTATGACTATCTGTGTGAAATAATCGGGCACATGGATGATACGGGCTTTAATAAGGAGGAAACAAAAAAGACAGTTGAAAATGTAATTGCGGAGTATGTCGGACCTGACAGCGAAGCAAAGGAAAGGCTTAAAACAGCACTTATGGTTATGGTCTGTGCATACGTCTCGGGCAGATTAAAGCAGGAGGCTGACCTGTATTTCAGCAAAATGAAAGAAAGCTTATAAAGAAAGGATAATCAATATGAATGTAAATGTTAAGAAAATTTCAGCAATAATAATTCCCATTGTTCTTGTTTTATTGATTCTTGCAAACAGTATATCAATTGTTGAAGCAGGACACACGGGCGTAATTGTAACCCTCGGTAAGGTTAAGGAGGGTGTGCTTCAGGAGGGTATCCACGTTAAAGCTCCGTTTATTCAGCAGGTTGTAAAGATTGACAACAGAATTGTAAAGCTCGAGGTTGAGACCGAAGCGTTCTCAAAGGATCTCCAGACAGTTCAGACAACACTTGCGATTAACTACCGTGTTGATACCAAAAAGTCTTACAGCATCTATAAGAACATCGGTGCGGACTACGAAAATGTGCTTGTTGTTCCTGCGGTCAATGAGGTTCTCAAGGCCATTACTGCAAGATACACAGCAGAGGAAAGCGTTACAAACCGTGCGCTGATTTCAGACGGACTTATTGAAGGACTTAATGAAAAGCTGAACGGAATCGGTTTATATGTAACAGACGTGAACATTATTAACTTTGACTTCTCCGAGGCATTTATCACAGCTATTGAAGAGAAGCAGGTCGCACAGCAGAAGCTTCTTAAGGCTGAAACAGAAAAGCAGACAGCAATTAAAAATGCGGAAGCAAACGCAGAAACTATCAGGATTAAGGCTGAAGCCGAGGCTGACGCAAACAAGAAGCTTGACGATTCGCTCACAGCCGACATCATAGAGTACAACAAGGTGGAAAAGTGGAACGGTGTTCTTCCACAGGTTACAGGTAACGGCGGTTCAATGATAAACTTCACACCGTCATCAAACACAGCAAAGTAAAATCGTTCAAAGGTAAGCAAAGCCCCGTGAGTTATCAAAACTCACGGGGCGATTGGTTTTTATAGGATTTATATGGTCTTATTAGTACATTCCGCCTGCCTGGCTTGCCATTGCAGCGGCTGCAGCGGCATCTGCTGCCGGGTCGGGCTTATCAGCAACAAGTGATTCTGTTGTAAGAACCATAGCTGCTACGCTTGATGCGTTCTGAAGTGCTGAACGTGTAACCTTTGTCGGGTCGAGGATACCTGCCTCAAACATATCTACAAAGTCGCCAGTTGCGAAGTTGTAGCCGTAACCTGTCTTGTCGCATGTCATAATTGTGTTAACAATTACTGAACCCTCAAGACCTGCGTTTGCGGCAATCTGACGTGCGGGAGCTTCAAGAGCCTTAAGCACAATTTTGATACCTGTCTTTTCGTCAGCATCCTCTGTCTTTTCAAGAAGAGCCTTAACTGCGGGAACTGCGTTAAGAAGTGCAACGCCGCCGCCTGCAACTGTACCCTCTTCAACAGCTGCCTTTGTAGCTGCGAGAGCGTCCTCAATGCGGAGCTTCTTTTCCTTCATCTCTGTCTCTGTTGCAGCACCAACACGGATGACAGCAACACCGCCTGCAAGCTTAGCAAGTCTTTCCTGAAGCTTCTCTTTATCGAACTCGGATGTTGAAACCTCAAGCTGTGCCTTAATCTGAGCAACTCTTGACTTGATTTCGTCCTTGTCGCCTGCACCGTCAACAATGATAGTGTTCTCCTTAGAAATCTTAACCTGACGTGCCTGACCGAGCTGGTCGATTGTTGTTTCGCCAAGCTCAAGACCGAGGTCAGCTGTGATTACCTCACCGCCTGTAAGAATAGCGATATCACGAAGCATTTCCTTACGTCTGTCGCCAAAGCCGGGAGCCTTAACAGCAACGCAGGTGAATGTGCCGCGGAGCTTATTAACAAGGAGAGTTGAAAGTGCTTCGCCCTCAACGTCCTCAGCGATGATAACAAGCTTCTTGCCGCCCTTGAGAATCTGCTCAAGAAGGGGAAGAATTTCCTGAATGTTTGAAATCTTCTTATCTGTGATAAGGATGTAAGCGTCATCAATAACAGCTTCCATCTTGTCTGTATCTGTAACCATGTAGGGTGAGATGTAACCGCGGTCAAACTGCATACCCTCAACAATGTCAGAATCTGTAACAGCTGTCTTTGATTCCTCAACTGTGATAACGCCGTCTGTGCTTACCTTCTCCATAGCCTCTGCGATAATCTTACCGATATCCTCGTCAGCTGCTGAGATAGCTGCAACACGTGCGAT
Organism: Clostridia bacterium; assembly: GCA_024404095.1. Lineage (GTDB taxonomy): Bacteria > Bacillota > Clostridia > Oscillospirales > Acutalibacteraceae > CAG-488. Next base: position 42,418 of record JAKSQO010000014.1, read on the forward strand.
ATCGTTTGAAGATGTAACAGGCTTTGAGTTATTCTTAACAGCTGCAACTGCTGCGTCAACCGCATCCTTGATGCCCTTCTTGACAACCATCGGATTTGCGCCTGCAGCAACATTCTTCATGCCCTCGCGAACAAGTGCCTGTGCAAGAAGTGTAGCTGTTGTTGTGCCGTCACCTGCAACGTCGTTTGTCTTTGTTGCAACTTCCTTAACGAGTTGTGCGCCCATGTTCTCAAAAGCGTCCTCAAGCTCAATGTCCTTTGCGATTGTAACGCCGTCATTTGTGATGAGAGGTGAACCGTATTTCTTATCAAGAACAACGTTTCTGCCCTTGGGTCCGAGTGTGATTTTAACTGTATCAGCGAGCTTGTCGATACCATTCTGTAATGCCTTGCGAGCTTCCTCGCCGTAAATAATCTGTTTAGCCATAGTGATTTCCTCCCTTATTCAACAATAGCAAGAATGTCGCTCTGCTTAACAATGATGTATTCTTCCTTGTTGAGCTTAACTTCTGTGCCTGAGTATTTGCTTGTGATTACCTTGTCGCCAACCTTGACGTACATTTCAACCTCTTTGCCGTCAACCATTCCGCCGGGGCCTACTGCAAGAACCTCAGCAACCTGCGGCTTCTCTTTTGCAGCAGCTGCAAGTATGATTCCGCTCTGAGTTGTTTCCTCAAGCTCAGTAAGCTTAACTACAACGCGGTCTGCAAGTGGTTTAATATTCATAAAAATGCCTCCTATGAAAAAAATAAGTATTGATAATGTTTTTGGCACTCTCTCTTGTTGAGTGCTAAATCTATTTTAGCCACTTTTTTTGAAAAAATCAACCCTTTTTCTAAAATTTAACAAATTCATAATATTTTATTACATTCAAAAGTGAATTATTCGCTTCAAAGAGGGTTTTTATCGTATAAATAGTATGGTTTTGATTGACTTTTGAAGTTTTTTTTGTTAAAATATACATCCGAGAAATTTACGGAGGTAATAAATAATGAAAAAGCTTTTAGCAATCGTTATGGCTGTTGTTATGCTCACAACCTGCGGCATAGTTTCATTTGCAGCCGACACAAACACACAGCTTCAGTTTAAAGACGGAAAATTTAAAATTCTCTGTTTTGCTGATGTTCAGGACGGTTATCCGCTCTATGAGGATGTTATCGCATTCATGAAAGAGTCAATCAAAAAGACCAACCCCGACCTTGTTATCTTCCTTGGTGACAATGTTATGGGTGCGGAAACAGTTGAAGATTATTGGCTCGGTTACGATCAGATGCTTTCACCCTGTATCGAAAACGGTGTACCGTTTACATTTGTTTTCGGTAATCACGATGACGAGGCAATGGGCAACATCCCGAAGCAGGAAAAGTTTGAGAAGTACCTCAGCTACAAGGAGTGTCTCGCTTATGATGCAGACCCCGATATGCACGGCATAGGTACACATAACCTTGAAATTCTCTCATCTGACGGCAAGCATACAGCATACAACCTTTGGATGTTTGACAGCGGAGACTATGCTTTTGCAGCTGACGGAAGCAGACATTATGACTGCGTTCGCAAGGATCAGATTGAGTGGTACGAAACAACAAGTAAGGCACTTGAGGCAAAGGAAGGACACGTTGTTCCCTCGCTTGCATTCCAGCACATCGTTCCCGCTGACGTTGCACAGCAGGTAATGGTTACAGTTCCTTTCCACCTCGGAAAGCTTGGTAAGTATGATATGGAAGACGGTACAGCAATCACATATCTTCCCAACATCTTCGGTTTTAACTCAGGTCTTGTTGAAGAGGCTCCCTGCCCGTCAACTGAGAATGAGGGTCAGTGGGATGCGATGGTTGCACGTGGTGACGTTAAGGGTATGTTCTTCGGTCATGACCATGTTAACTCCTACAAGGCAAACGTAAAGGGCATTGACGCTGTTAACGTTCCCGGCTGCACATTCAATTCATATTCAAGCTACATTCATCAGGGCGCTCTCCTTATCACACTTGACGAGAGCAATCTTGATAAGTATGATTCAGAGCTTATTTATTCAAACGTCCTTGCACTTGAGGACGGTTCACAGCTTCCCGGACTTGAGCGTTCAAAGGCTGATTACGCATTTTCACGCTTCCTCAGCATTTTTGTTAAGATTCTTCTTACTCCTTTCAAGAAGGTAGCTAACATTTTCGGCGCAATTATTTACTGATATAAATAGCACAAAGCTCCGCTTCGGCGGAGCTTATCAATATATAAAGGAGCGTCTTTCATGAAAAAAATTCTTGCTGTTCTGCTCACGTTGATTGCGGTAATAAGCTTTGCTATAATCCCTGTCGGTGCGGAGGATAAAGCGGTATCGGACATATGGGTAACAAAAATGCCTGATAAAACGGAATATTATGTCGGTGAAAGTGTTGATCTGACAGGACTTGAAATCGGGGTTGCTTACACTGACGGCACAAGCGAAATTGTTAACAGCGGTATTGAGTGTGATACAACAGTTCTCAACCACAAAGGTACAGCATATATCACGATTTCCTATATGGGAGAACCCGAAGTAATTCCCGTAAAGGTTGATTTCAGTCTTGTGCAGAAAATAGTTTCTCTTTTGAACGACCTTGCAAACTTCTTTGTAATTTCTTTCAAGAATATTGTTGCCTGGTTCTGATTTGACAAGAGACAAGGACACTTCCTCGGAGGTGTCTTTTTTTATGCGATAAAATGAACAAATATCAAAAAATACTTTTACAAATCTGAAATATATAGTATAATAAAATAAATTTGCGTTATATCTGCTTTAATTTGACATTATGCGGAGGAAAAACAATGGAAAAGAATAAGATTAGACTTACAATCGGCGGACTTGACTACTATCTTTCAACGGATGAGGATATCGCCTATATGAAGAATCTCGGCGAGGAGCTTGACGAAAACATCAGAGATATGGTGCGTGACCATTCACGTCTTTCTCAGGTTCAGGCGGCTGTTCTTTGTGCACTTGATTATGCGGATAAATACCGCAAAGCGGAGAGAAATGCCGACTATCTTAAAAGTCAGATTCAGGTCTATATGGAGGATGCTGCACGTGCAAAGACTGAAGCTGAAATGTCACGCCGTGAGGTTGAACGCATGACAAGAGATTTGAGAAGTATCAGAAGAAGTCTTGAGGAAAACGATAAAAAATGAGTATTGAAATTCTTGCACCCGCAGGCTCACAGGAGTCACTTGTTGCCGCGGTCAGAAGCGGCGCAGATGCGGTTTATCTTGGAATACAGTCATTTAATGCCCGCCGAAGCGCCGATAATTTCGATTCAGACGGGCTTAAAAATGCGGTTGAATACTGCCATAAGCACGGTGTAAAGCTTCATCTTACGCTTAATACGCTTGTGTCGGACGGCGAGCTTGAAGAAGCGCAGGACGCCGTCCGTCTTGCTTGTGAAGCAGGTGTTGACGCAATAATTGTGCAGGATATAGGTCTTGCTGATATCATTCACCGCACAGCACCCGATATGCCTATGCATGCATCTACTCAGATGTCGGTGCAGACGCTTGACGGCTTAAAGCTCTTGAAAAAGCTCGGTTTTACACGTGCTGTTCTGCCGCGTGAAATGTCAAAGGATGAGATAAAATATCTTTGCGAAAACTCACCGATTGAGCTTGAGTGCTTTGTTCACGGTGCGCTTTGTATGTGCGTGTCGGGACAATGCTATTTCAGCGCGGTTCTCGGTTCAAGAAGCGGTAACCGCGGAGCCTGTGCACAGCCGTGCCGACTTCCGTTCGGAGCGCAGTTCGGTACGGGTCACGACCTGAGCCTTAAGGATTTATCACTTGTTGATTATATTAAGGAAATGTCGGCTATGGGTGTCTGCTCGTTTAAGATTGAGGGCAGAATGAAGCGACCCGAGTATGTAGCTGCGGCAGTTAAGGCGTGCCGCAACAGCGTTGACGGAATTGAGGATTCACAGCTTAAGGCTGATTTGAGAAGCGTTTTCTCACGTTCAGGCTTTACCGACGGATATTATAAGGGCAAGCTTGGCCTTGATATGTTCGGAACAAGGCAAAAGGATGATGTTACTGCCGCCGCTTCGGTTCTGAAAAAGCTAAGCAAGCTATACGAAAAGGAAACGGCTGACTGTAAGGTTGATTTTGCTTTTACGGGTGTTATGGGTGAGCCGATTTCTCTTGCCGCACGGGCAGGCGGAAAGAATGTTTATGTTGAAAGTGAGATTCAGCCGCAGCCTGCGCTTAACAAAGCAACAACGGCTGACGGAGTAAAAGCTCAGATTGAAAAGTGCGGAGGAACAAGATTCTACGCAGGTGAGATTGATATTGAGCTTGATGACGGGGTGTTCATACCTGTGTCAGAGCTTAACAAGCTCAGACGTGAGGTGCTTGAGCAGCTTGAAAGCTCGACAATATCTTCGGTTAAGGACTACCACAACGAATATATTTATCACAAGCCGCATAGCGGCGGCCGAAAAAGACTTATCTGCCGCTTTGCTGATGTTGAAACAATTCCCGAAAACTGGGATTATATAGAGCAGGTTATTGTTCCGCTCGGCACGGAGCAGAAGGTTAAACGCTCGGCACGTGTAAGTGTTGAGGTTCCGAGAGGTATTTTCGGTTCAGACGAAAAGATTTTCAGACAGCTTGTGTCCGCTAAGGAGTTTGGCATAAAAGAAGCGTGGGCGGGAACGCTTGACGGAATCGCACTCATTCAGCGTGCAGGACTTAAGGCAAATGCGTTCTTCGGCTCGAATGTGTTTAACTCTCACTCGGTTGCCGTGCTTGAAAGTCTCGGCATAAATAAAATTCTGCTTTCGGCAGAGCTGACGCTTTCACAGGCTCAGTCAATCGGATGCGATGCCCCGAGAGGTGTGTTCGCATACGGCAGGCTTCCGCTTATGCTGTGCCGCAACTGTCCGCAGAAAAACGGAAAAACCTGCGCCGAATGTCACCGAACAGGTAAGCTGACAGACCGCAGGGGAGTGGAGTTTCCGATTGATTGCCATTCGGGTGCAAGCGAAATTCTGAATTCCGTTCCTGTATTTATGGCGGACAGACTGACGGAAATCCGCGGAATGGATTTTATGCTTCTGTACTTTACAGATGAAAACAGCGAGAAATGCTCGGAAATAATCAATGCATATCTGAAGTCGGGCAAACCGCATGGTGAATTCACACGAGGACTGATGTACCGTGGTGTTGAATGAGGTGATTTTATGCAGTTGTTTATCAAGCAGAAGGTTTTTTCGTGGGGTGATAAGTTCTACGTAAAGAATCAGTATAATGAGGACGTTTTCTGTGTTCAGGGTGAGGTTTTCAGCATAGGCAAAAAGCTTCACATATACGATATGAACGAAAACGAGCTTGCTTTTATCAAACAAAAAGTTCTGACTTTTCTTCCGAGATACACAATTTTTCAGAACGATATACAGGTTGCTGAAGTCGTGAAAAAGATATCGCTTCTTAATCAGAGATATGTTGTCGATGGACTCGGATACACGATTGACGGTGACTTCCTTGCTCATGAGTATGAGGTCAAGGACGGCGGCGAGAACACAGTAACAACTGTCAGCAAAAAGTGGATGACATGGGGCGATACCTATGTTATTGATACGTTCGATATAGTTGACCCTGTTATAGCTGTTTCACTTGTGATAATCATTGATGCCTGTCTTGCGACAGAGGCTCAGGTGGCAGCTAATTCATAACAAAAAAGCGCAGTCAAATCGACTGCGCTTTTGCTATGCTATTTAGCATTAAACATTGAAAAGAAAGTGAACAATGTCTCCGTCCTTCATAACATATTCCTTACCCTCTGAACGGATAAGACCCTTTTCACGTGCGTTTGCAAGTGAACCGCAATTCATAAGGTTCTCAAAGCTGATAACCTCGGCACGGATAAAGCCTTTTTCAAAGTCGGAGTGAATTTTACCTGCCGCCTGAGGAGCTTTTGTACCCTTCTTGATAGTCCATGCGCGAACCTCGGGAGTGCCTGCTGTAAGGTAGGAAATAAGTCCGAGCAGATCGTAGCTTCTCTGAATAAGAAGGTCAAGACCGCCGCACTCAATTCCGAGGTCAGCAAGGAACATCTCTTTTTCTTCCTTGTCGAGACCTGCGATTTCTGCTTCCATTTCAGCACAGATCGGAAGAACCTGAGAGCCGTCCTCTTTTGCGATTTCACATACGGCTTTGAATCTCTCGTTGTCATTGATGTTATTTGCAAAGTCATCCTCACTCATGTTGCAGGCATAGATAACGGGCTTTGATGTAAGCAGAGCGATATCGTTAAGAACCGCTCTCTCGTCATCGTCACACTCAATACTGCGTGCCGACTTGCCCTCTTCAAGATGAGCCTTAAGCGCCTTAAGAAATTCAACTTCCTTTGCAAGGCTCTTGTCGCCCTTCATAGCCTTTGTACTTCTGTCAAGACGGCGCTCAACCATCTCAATGTCTGAGAAGATAAGCTCAAGGTTGATTGTTTCAATATCTCTTGCAGGGTCAACGCTTCCGTCAACATGAATAATATCGTCATTCTCAAAGCAGCGGACAACGTGAACAATAGCGTCAACCTCTCGGATGTGAGAGAGGAACTTGTTACCGAGACCCTCGCCCTTGGATGCGCCTTTAACAAGACCTGCAATGTCAACAAATTCAATAACCGCGGGGGTTATTTTTGCAGGGTTATACATTTCTGCAAGTGCATCAATTCTGCTGTCAGGAACAGCAACAACACCGACATTCGGCTCGATTGTGCAGAACGGATAGTTTGCCGACTGAGCACCTGCGTTTGTAATTGCATTGAAAAGTGTGCTCTTACCTACATTCGGCAGACCGACTATACCTAATTTCATCTATATACTTCCTTTACACAAAATTACAGAATACATTATAGAATAAACATCTGAAAAATTCAACCGCTTTTTACAAAAAGGTAAAAGAAAAGGGGGCTGTCTTTGCTGACAGCTCCCTTGTGTAGGTATATCTGTATATTATTTTTTATTTTTTCGATGCGTCCTTTGTTGTTGCCTTGTACTTCGCAACGAATGCCTTGAACTGACCGCCTGCGCCCGAGCCTGTGAAAGCTCCGTCAGCAGACTTGCTTGTTCCTGCGATAACAACATTGCCGTCTGTAAGTGTGCAGATTCCGAGACCCTCGTCTGCGCCCTTGCCGTCAAGCATTTCAGCACAGCTGAATTCGCCGGATTCATTGATATATATTACAAATGCGTCCTGCTCACCGCTGTTGCCGCAGCCCTGGAAGTTGTAATCGACAGACTGTGTGTTTCCTGTGAGGGCAAAGCCTCCGTTAACCTCTGTGATGTCGAAAATATAGTCGTTCTGTGAACCACCGAAGTTTCTTGCCCAGCAAACATTACCCTTGGAGTCATAACGGATAACGAAACCGTCTGACTTGCCGTATGAAATGTTGTAAATGCCGTCAGCACGTCCTGCAAGAGTGTATGAGCCTGCAACAACACAGCCGCCGTCTGAGGTAGCACACACAGCCTTGAAGTCGCTGTTGCCGGAGCCGTCAAGGTTCTTTGACCACTTGAGGTCGCCACCCTTGTCAAGCTTAACAAGTACAGTATTCTTCGATGTCGGTGATTTGCCCTTTACAAGAGCTGAGAAATCACCGTCAGATGAAGTGGTAACGCAGGTTGCGTAGATGTCACCGTTATCGGCAACTGAAACAGCTTCAAATGTGTTTGACATTGAGCCTGTGAGTGTGCGTCTCCATTTAAGATTGCAGTTTTTATCAAATTTGAAGAGGTAAGCCTTGTTCTTGTTTTCGCCTGCAAAGAAACCGCCTGTTGTGACAGCCTTACCGCCGACAACGAAACCACCGTCCGGTGCAGCTGCTACACTGCTTGCAAAGTCGCCTTCCTGCTCTTTGTCGCCGGGGAAGGAATACATCCATATAAGCTTACCGTTCTTGTCAAGACGAATGATAATGCTGGATGTAAGCTTTGAATTGAGCGGAGCCTGAGTGTCGGTTGCAGATGTTGAACCTACTGCAACAACAGAACCGTCCTTAAGCTCAACGGCCTCCTCAAGTGCAATCATTCCGTCGCCGCCTGTTATGTATTTCCAGCTCTGTTTGCCTGCTGCGTCATACTTGACAACTGCTGAATGTACGCCCCAGTCCTTGCTTGTACCGTCGAAGTCGCCGTTATATGACTGAGAAAGACATACAGCAACATAACCGCCGTCCTTGCATTCGTTTACCGAACGGAAGGTATCAACGCCTGAGCCGCCGAAATATTTGAAGTATTCATACTTTGCACCTGTGATTTCAAGCTTTGATGTGCCCTTATAGCCCACGGTTGTACTTGTTGTGGCAGGTGTATTGTTATGCTTTTTCGGTGTATCGTTTGTTGTGTAGTCGGGCTTTTCTGCTGTGTTTGTAAGCTGAAGCTTGCCGTCCTTGTAGATACCTGTGTAATAAATCTGCTGTCCGAGGCTGTCTTTCTTGTTCAGAGTGTAAAGAACAAGACCGTTGGATGCTTTTTTACCTGTTGTATAGATAGTTTCGCCCGAATTGTTTTTTTCGCCCGTGGCATAGATTTTATGACCGCTTACGTCAACAATTCCCTTTGAATCAACAACATTGCCCTTGCCGTCAACACCTGCTGTAATTGCGGTAACGTCAGCAACGGTTGTCTTATCTTTTTCGTCAATTATTTCAATCGCTTCGGGAGATTTTGCAATGTCGCTTTCATTCTTTTTGCCCGGAACCTTTGTGTTGCGGTTAGCAAAAATAACTCCGAAGATGATGCCTGCAATAACAACGCAAGCTGCAACAGCAATAATGATTATCTGTTTTTTGTTTTTATTCATAAAAAGACCTCCAGTCATTTTTATAACAAAATTATAGTATCACAATGTTAAATTTTTTTCAACGGGATATGAATTTTATATTTCAACGTGCTCAACCGTACCGCCGAGATCCCCCATAAATATTTTGGCGAGCCCCTCAAAGTATTCGGCATTATCACTTACAAAATATTTTCGACTGCTTCCTGAATTGTTGCTGAGCATATTGCTGTCACAAAGCTCTTTTTTCAGAACCTCTGCCGCCGCAACCGAGGAACTGATTATATTTACCTCGGGCATTATGTCAGCAATTATATCGTAAAGCAGGGGATAGTGGGTACACCCGAGAACGAGGGTGTCAATTCCCTGTTCTTTAAGCGGTGTAAGATATTCGGTCAGAACCTTCTCGATAACCTTGTCGCCTTTCTTGAATCTGCCTTCTTCAACGAGCGGAACAAGCAGGGGACAAGCTACGCTGATAACCTCGGCTTCGGGGTTGAACCTGTTTATATTTTTTTCATATGCACCGCTGTTCACGGTTGCGTTTGTTGCGATGATGCCGATTTTATTGTTCCTTGTAGTTTCTGCCGCTTTTTTGGAAGCTGGCCCGACAACCCCGAAAACAGGCAGGTCGTAAAGCGCCTCAACCTTTTCTCGTGCGATTGAGTCAGCCGTGTTGCAGGCGATTACGATTGCTTTGATGTCGAATGTGTTCAGAAACTTAACATCGTTAAGTACGTATTCGGTAATCTGCTCCTTTGAACGTGTGCCATAGGGTACGTGCGCAGTATCGCCGAAGTATATTATGTTTTCGTCAGGCATAGTCTCGACAATGCTTTTAACAACTGTCAGACCGCCCATACCTGAGTCAAACACTCCGATATATTTATTGTTCATAGCTTTCCCCTCAGAGTGAGTTTACAATTTTCTTAAAGTGCTCTCCTCGTTCCTCAAAACAGCTGTACTGATCGAACGAGCTTGTTGTGGGGGAGAGAAGTACAGTATCGCCGCTTTCGGCAATCTTATTTGCCTCAGCTACTGCCTCATCAAGAGTTGTAACAACTATTCCGTCATCACCGACAAGGTCATTGACAAGTCTCTTACCGCAGGCACCGAAACCGATAACCTTTTTGACACAGCCGAGGTGGAGCTTCATTTCATCCATGGACAGACCCTTTTCAAAACCGCCGACAAGAAGAATAACGCCCTTCGGGAATGCTTTGAGTGCGGTGATTGTAGCATCTGTGTTTGTGCCCTTTGAGTCATTGTAGTATTTGATTCCGTTAATTTCACGGACAAATTCAATTCTGTGTTCAACACCTCTGAACGCTGAAACAGCGTCAATGATAATTTCATTGCTGATTCCGATAGCCTTTGCCGCCGCAACAGCAATAATTACGTTCTGTAGATTGTGCTTGCCGACAATTTTAATTGCGTCAACGGGCAGAACCTTTTCCCCCTTTATGCACATATACCCGTCCTTGATGATGCAGTCGGCAGACTCGCTGTCAACGCTGAAGCTGAGAGTCTTGCACTTGACGGGATAACGCTCTGTATATTCGGCAACAACGCTGTCGTCCGCGTTGAGAAGGAAAACATCGTTGTCTGTCATGTTGCGGTAAACCTCTGTCTTTGATTTATAGTAAGCATCAAGTCCACCCATAAAGTCAATGTGGTCAGGTGTGAGGTTGATGATTGTTGCAACGTCGGGACGGAACTTGTCAATATTTACAAGCTGGAAATTGGAGATTTCGAGTGCGATGTAATGCCCCTCATTTTCCATAAGGTTGTTTTCCATTACAATTTCACACAGCGGTGTACCGATATTTCCGCAAAGATGAGTTTTTTCGGGGAATGCGCGTGAGATAATATCATATGTAAGTGTGGTTGTGGTAGTCTTGCCGTTTGTACCTGTGATTGCAATATAATGCTGAGGCTTTGCTACCTGATAAGCAAGCTCGATTTCAGTAATAACAGGAATGTTTCTCTCGTTAAGTCTTTCGATCATAGGGGTTCTGAAAGGAACACCGGGGTTCTTGATGACAAGGTCGAAGTCTCTTTCAAAGACTTCCATGCTCTGGTCAACTATCTCAACGCCATTCTCATTAAGGAATTCAATTTCTTTGATGTCTTCCTTTTTCTTACTCTCGGAAAGTGTTATCTGAGCACCGAGCTTTTTAAGCACCTTGATTGCAGCCATGCCGCTTCTTGCAAGTCCGATAACAAGCACTTTTTTATCTTTAAGATTCATATGTAAACGCCTCCGCTAAGACTATGTTTTCTAACTTATTATTATATAAAAATAAGTTAGAAAAGTCAATTAAAAACAGAATGTATAATAAATTTTCAGAACATAAAACCGTTCCCGCAGTTTTGTCTTGACCTGCGGGATAATTATTGTTATTATATTATAAATATGTTTATAAGGAACTGATACTTATGATAAAAATTGCACCGTCAATTCTTTCCTGTGATTTTTCAAAAATCGGCGAGGAAGTTGAGCGAATAGACAAGTGTGGGGCAGACTATATTCATATTGATGTTATGGACGGTCACTTTGTGCCGAACATCACCTTTGGCGCACCTGTTGTCAAGTGTTTCAGAAAATGTACGGATAAGGTGTTCGACTGCCATCTTATGATAAGCGACCCTCTTAAATATGCCGAGGATTTTGCCAAGGCGGGAGCGGATATTATCAATTTCCACGTTGAGAGTGATTCTCCTGTGCAGGAAACGATTGATAAAATTCTTTCACTCGGATGCAAGGCAGGACTTACCGTTAAGCCGAAAACACCGATTGAGGAGGTTTATCCTTACCTCGACAAGCTTTCAATGGTGCTTGTTATGACAGTTGAACCCGGCTTCGGCGGCCAGAAGTTCATGGCTGACATGATGGAAAAGGTTTCAAAGCTCAGAGCCAAGGCTGACGAAATGGGTCTTGACCTTGAAATTCAGGTTGACGGCGGTATCGGACTCGAAACAGCTCCTGTTGCAATCAAAGCAGGTGCAGATGTCCTTGTTGCAGGCAGTGCCGTTTTCGGTGCAGAGGATACCGCAGGTATGATTTCAGCTCTCAGAGGGTGAGTGCTTTAGCTCTTTCCAATGCTCGTGAGTGACAGCGGATGTAAGCGAATCTTTGCCGATGAATTTTCCGTATTCCTCGATGATTCTGCGATAATAAACCGCTTTTTCAGTCGGAAGTTCAAGCCTGTATTTTTCTCCGTTGGTGAAGTAACGGCTTTCTTTTTGGTCAAGCTCAGAAACCGAAAGCATATCAAGAAAGCTGTCGGCATTTTCAAACTCGAAAATATGAGTTAAATTGCTTTTTGAAATCACCGTGCCGACTATTCTCCTTGAAGATGGTACTGTGAACATCAGAAAACAACCGCCTGTGCTGTCGGGTGCGGCTTCAATAACGAGGTTGCCCGACGGATCAACATCCTTGCCTGTGCGCTGACGTACACGGTCAAGAATTGTCCATATAACACGGCGTGTTTCAATGTTGGAATAGTCCATTGAATCATATGTAATGTCAAGCTGTTCCATATCGTTCTTTGTCAGACCGACAAGAAATTTATTGTTTCCGATGTGCTGAATATCCACCCGGTTCACGCTCCTGAAAATAAATGATATAATAAATTATATGATTGAATATTCGGTTATTCAACCATCAAATAATGGAAGGTTATACTATGGAAGACAACCGAAAATATAATAAACGTCCGCGAAGCATCACAGAGTTCCGCAGTTCGTACAGCGACAACAGAAAAATCTTTGACAGTACAGACAGAGCTGCAAGAAAACAGCTTATACTGAAGATAATCCTTGCCGTTATTATTTTTGCGGGAATCGCTGTTGCAGGATTTCTTGTTACCGATGCGCTTCTCACTATTTCAGAGGAGCCGTACAATCCTGCGGAATTTACTACACAGACTACCCAAAAGGCGGACATAGACGAAAAATATTTTGAAAATCAGGTTACCGTACCTGCCGACGAAGTCGACGAAGACGGAAATAACAGCGATGTGAGAGAATAACCTCAGATGTATATACCGTATAATTCACGTTATGAATATCATAAAAGCATATTCGGGGCAGTGGAAGAAGGGCAGAGCCTTGTTTTCAGAATCATTCTGCCCCGTGATTTTTGCTGCACAGCGGCCCGCCTTGTAATCAAAGAGGAAAGCTGGGAGGAGCCGTGGCAGATTGATATGCTGTGGGACTGTATGCAGGGTGACGGCGAAGAATGGTGGAGGATTGATTTTCTGCCTAAGTTCAGCGGACTGTATGAGTATCATTTTGAGTACGATACTCCGTGGGGAACAAGCCGAATCTTTCACGCAGGTGACGGAGCAGGTGCAATTTCCGACAGCGGTGACGAGTGGCAGATGACGGTATATGACGAGGCTTTTGAGACACCGCAATGGCTCAAGGGCGGAATAATCTATCAGATTTTTCCCGACAGATTTAACTCCTCGGGTGAGGAAAAACAGAATGTACCTGCGGACAGGGTTATGCGGACTGACCGTGACGGTGATCCGTACTGGAAGCCCGATAAAAACGGCAGGGTTTGGAATAACGATTATTTCGGCGGAGATTTAAAGGGTATTGAGCAAAAACTGCCTTATCTTAAATCTCTCGGTGTTACCTGTATCTATCTCAATCCGATTTTTGAAGCGCAGAGTAACCACCGCTATGATACGGCGGACTACACAAAAATTGACTCTCTTCTCGGAACAGAGGAGGACTTCAGAAGGCTTTGCGCCGAAGCAGGCAAGCAGGGCATAAAAATAATTCTTGACGGTGTTTTCAGCCATACGGGCAATGACAGCAAATACTTTAATCAGTACGGACGTTATGATACGGTCGGTGCGTATCAATCGAAGAATTCCAAATATTTCAACTGGTATAAATTCAATGAGTGGCCGGACGATTATACGTCATGGTGGGGAATAAAAATCCTGCCTGAGGTTATCGAGGAAAATCCCGATTTTGTTGAATATATCACAGGCAAAAACGGAGTAGCTCGCAAGTGGCTTCGTGCAGGTGCTTCGGGTTGGAGACTTGACGTTGCTGACGAGCTTCCCGATGAATTTCTTGATGCGTTCAGATGCGCTGTTAAAGCGGAGAAAAAAGACTCAGTCGTTCTCGGCGAGGTTTGGGAGGACGCTTCAAACAAGGCAAGCTACGGCAGTCGCAGACGGTATCTTCAGGGCAGACAGCTCGACAGTGTAATGAATTATCCGTTTGCAGATGCAATAATTGACTTTGTGCGTTCGTCAGGTGCGGAGCTGTTCAGCTCCCGGATTATGACGATAGTTGAAAACTATCCTAAAAAGGTTCTCGATGTACTGATGAATCATATCGCAACGCATGATACTATGCGTGCAATAACTGCGCTTGCAGGTGAGAGCTGTGCCTACCGTGACAGATACTGGCAGTCTGAACACAGTCTGTCAGATGAAGAATATCAGAACGGTATAAGGCTTTTGAAAATGGCGTCGGCTATTCAGTTTACTCTGCCGGGTGTACCGAGTATATACTACGGCGACGAGGCAGGTATGCAGGGCTATAAAGACCCGTTTAACCGCCGCTGTTTCCCGTGGGGAAATGAAAATAAAGAGCTGACCGAATGGTACAGAAAGCTCGGAAAAGTCAGAACGCAGAACAATGTGTTTGTCGACGGAAAGATAGATATTCTTTCTGCGGCGGCAGGCTGTGTGGCTTATTCCCGAAAAACCGAACAGAATGCAATTCTGATAATTGCAAACAGTAATGCTCATCCGATAACGTATTATGTCAGCGATGAGTGGAACAACGCCGAGGATTTACTCGGTAACAGCTTTGTCCGCGGAACACTTGTTGACGTGGGCGCAAAATCAACAGTAATTTTGAAAAGAATGTGATAAAATGTTTAATTCCGAACACAAATTCAAAACTGAAAAACAGAGCAAAACAGGAAATACAGTCAGATTTATCTGTGCCTTTCTTGCATTTTTGCTTGTATTCGGTTCAGTTTCAATATATGTAATGATGAAAAACAATAATCTCTCGATTAAGGATATGCTTAATCCGAAGGATGCTGAGAAAGAATCGCAGACGGGTGAAGATAATATAATTGACGTGCCTGAAGAGATCAGCGGATGCAGAAATTATCTTTTTTACTGTACTGACAGCGCACAAACCGAGATTTATTTTATCTCAGTTGTTGCGGCAGATATGGATAACAAAACCTTCCGTGTTCTGCCTGTAAGCACAGGTGATGCGTCTTATCTGACAGAGCTTAATACCAACGGCTTCCGCGGCCTTGTTTCAGCGGTTGAAAAGAAACTCGGAATAAAAATTGACAAATACGCCGCATCGAATGCCGAAACCTTTGCGCTTGCAATCAATTATATGGGCGGTCTTGAATACAATGTAACAGAGCGCATTGACTACAAGGGTAAGGGCGATTTCACTCTGATTCTCACAAAGGGAGAGCAGACAATTAAGGGTGACGACCTTATCAAGTATTTCAGATATGCGAAGAATCTCGGCGCAAGCGGTCTGAAAATTCAGGGCAAGCTTATTTGCGCAATGCTTGACGGTTTTATCAATACAGAGAACACCGAAAAGGGACTCACAATTTTTGAAAAGGTGCTTTCAAAAATCAACTCTCAGAGTGATATAAATCACGTCGAAGCGGCGGAAATGATAGGAACATTAAAAACACTTTGCAAGTCTGAGGACAGAAAATCTGCGTCAGTTATAATGTCATCAGCAGAGCTTCAACCGATTGAGGAGGGTAAAAAGAAATGAGTGAAAAACCATTCAGAGGGTCAACAAAAAATCCCGACCATATTTTTGTCAGTATTGCCGACAATCCCGAAACAACAATGAATGTTTCGTGGAGAACAAGCACGGAAACTGAGTGCGGTTACGTTCTTTACCGTGAGGACGGTTCGGATGAGGTTATGCGCTGTGACGCAGAAACTGAAGTATTTAAGAGTGATATAGATATCAGCAATATGTACTGGGCGGCACTTAAAAATCTTAAGCCCGATACAAAATATTTCTATACCTGCGGCGACGATGAAAACAGAAGCAAGGAGTTTTATTTCACAACGGCTCCCGAAAATCTCACAAAATTTAAGTTTATCTGTGTATCTGACCAGCAGAAGGGTGGATGCGAAAAGCCCGATTATTCTCACTTTAAGTGGGTGCTTGAATCCGTGCTTAAGGATCACCCCGATACACGTTTTATCCTGGGCGCAGGCGACACAACCGACTGCGGACAGCATGAGGTTCAGTGGAACGGAACATTCAGCGGTATGACTGATATTATTGAGCATATTCCGATGATGATAGCTGTCGGCAATCACGATAACCGCGGCTTTAAGGATTACAAAAACAGTATCGGCAGATACTATGCCGAGCCTGCCGAGTTCTTTGACAAGCAGTTCAAAGGCTCATACGCATATAACGGCCCTGAAAACTGGAAGACCGAAAACTACACGTTTGATTATGGCAATGTTCACTTTATGATGATTGGCATCAATGGTCCCGAGGATGTTAATGAGTGGATGGTTAACGATCTGAAAAATTGCGACAAACAATGGAAAATCGGTACATATCATTTCCCGATTTGCTATTCGGGCCCCGACTGCCAGAACCATGACGCTTATCCTGTTATGCGTGAGGGCTTTGAGATGCTTGATATCTGTTTCTCAGGTCACGAGCATAATTTTGCACGCAGCTTCCCGCTCAGAAACGAGGAGCTTTTTGAACAGCCGTCAAAGGGCACCGTTCACTATATGCTCGGCAATTCAAATCAGAATCCTCCGGGCACACGCTCAATCTCCAAGGTATGGCACGCGGCATATTTTCCGCAGGAGGAGGATGTGTCAGCGGTTGCTGTGGTCGAGGTTGACGGCGGAAAAATCACGCTTACAACCTATATTGTTGAGGACGGAAGAATTATTGATAAGTGCGTGATTGATAAGGAAAAGGATGAAATTCTGCCTTATGCCGCAGCACCGATTTACAATCAGACAAGAATGATGTTTAAGGGTGCACAGCTCGGGCTCTGTCAGTATGGCAATCCGTGCGAAAAGATTGACGATGTCTGGTATGCACCTCTGGGTATACTTGTCGGTTATATCGGCGGCAATGTTACAAAGGAAGAGGGGAAAATCACCCTTGAGGTTTACAATAAAAAGGTAACATTCTTTGAAAACAGCGACATTGCTCAGACATCTGACGGTGATAAAAAGCTGTCTGCTAAGATTATACGTCTGCACCGTGACCAGCTGTATATGCCTGCCGATGCCTGTGAGCTTTTTGATATGCGCTGGGCATATGCAAAGAGAAATAATTTCATTTCCTTCGAGCATGAGAGCGAAGATAAACCAATTACTGTGCAACCGTAATTGACAAATGAAAAATAATGTTATATAATCGCAATATAGCGTTACGGAGTTGAGGAAAATGGCAAAGAAAACAGCAGAAAGCCCAAGAACAAGTCCTGAGGATATTCAGAAGAGAATAGAAAAATACTATAAAGCGCAGGAAAGCGAGAAAAAGGGCAAATCCCTTGCGGCATCCATAATCGGAACTTCAATTCTTTGCTTTATCATCCTGCTGATTGTTATACTTAAAATGTCGGGTGTAGGCAAGACAGTTGTGTTTACCACAGACGAAAATGGAAAGCCACAGACGTCGATTGCTGACACCTCAGACGTCAAAGGAACAACTCTTGCGAACTATCTCGGCGATAAGGTAATGGATGATATAAAAGAGGATAAATAAAGCAACGGAGCTGACGCATTTAGCGCAGCTCCGCTTCGTTTTATCATTTTACGGTCTTTTTAAATATTCTGAAATCGCTCGGGTCATTCGGATTCATACACTTATAATCTGTTTTAAGGAATGAATGCTCCTCTAACTCTGAGTTTTCAACAGAGATTAAAACCCAATCAGCCTTGATATCACGTTGATAGGGAGAATTTATCAAGCGGATGTCTGTGGCGGATGAGATATGTGAAACCTCCATATCGGTGGTTGCAACTGAATCTCCTTTTGTATAGTAATCGTCAATGAATTGCTCAATTGTGGCCTGCCTTAAGTCAAACTGTTCCTTGTTATCTTTATATGAAGCTTCATATCTTAATGCTTTCGGCCAGAACAGCGCACCTGACATTATTATACAAAGTGCAACTGAGCTGAACAGAAATGTTCTTCTGGTGTCCTTGTTCATTGACGATATCGCAAGCACCGATGCCGCAACAATCAGCGCCGCAGGACCGTAGGCATATTGATAATATATATCATACTGATACGGCCATGTCAGCATAAGGTTTTCCATAACGAGTGGAATCAGCAGGAACAGCAGACTGTTCTTTTTTGAAAGAAAAGGTGCAAAAAGTGTAGGGAACAGCATCCAGATGATGAATTGCAGTTTTCCGTCACCGAGAAGCTTAGCTTCCGACATTGATCTTTCGGGAATGGATATGCTTGTATCAAAAATTTTTTTAATGAAATATCCGATGTCAAACAGTACAGTTTTTATCGGGGTAAGGAATCCGCTCTGCTCGGCACCTGAGGGATAATATGCTTCAAGGCGCAGGGACATTACGGTTCCGCCGAACACGGTTATCATTTTTGATGCGAAGAAGAAATAAGCAATAGAAACAGCTAACAGAATAAAGCCCTTTAGTTTGCGTTTATCGTTGAAAACTATATACAAGGCTAATGTTGCGGTATAAATAATCGAATCTTCCTTTACTCCAAGAGTGAGAAAGGCGAAAATCAGCATCGGAACGGTTTTCTTATCAATATAAAAATAAACCATATACAGTATCAGAACAGGCAACAGGCTGTTTTCATGGATGTCAAAAAACAGTCCTCCGCTCATTGACGGGAAGAAAAGATAAATCAGAGAAAATGCAACCGATTCAAGCGGAGATGCTCCTGATTTTTTAGCAATGCGGAATATCGGAAACGCTCCGAGCGTAATCAGAACTGCATTGATAAGATAGAAATAAAACGGGGAGCGGAACAGCATATAGAGGGGTAAAAGCAGATACCATGACGGGGAGAAGTGAACGGCAAAATGGCTCAATTCATCTGCTCTTTCAACTGTTGTAAACGGCAAGCCTGTTGAGGCCATTTTTTCAAACATCTGAGTGAAAATTCCAAGGTCAAATGTAGCACTTGAGAATGAAAGATATCTGTAATATGTATAGATTGTAAAAACAGCGCATACGGCAATTGAACACACGGCAACAACAGCATAGGCAATTTTCCATGACGAGAACACGCGTGTTGAGGAAAGCTCGCCGAACATCAGCTTGTCGTCATCGGAGAGATATTTTATTATGATAATCATAACAATTGCAATGCCGATGACAAACACAAGATCGGCGTGCGGGCGGGTGCTTGCTTCGGAAAAAGTTGAGCCAAACATCTGTACCGAAGCCGCAACGACAAGCTCATATGCCAAAGCAAAGCTTGAGACGAAAAGGGATAAATGAATCGGCAAAACAGAAAAGCGTCTTTTTTCAGAAGAACCTACACGTGATAAATCTGCATCTGAATTGAAAATTTTTGAAATGAAAACCGATGCGGCGATAAGAACCAATCCGATAAGTACGGTTATGATAATCATTCGTGCGGCGTTGACGTTATTTACAAAGTCTATGTTGGTGAATCGCAGGGTGGCGTTGTTGCTTTTTTTGATTATATTTTCAGATTTAAAGACCTCGTAAAATGAAGCAATAATATATCCGCTGATAAAGGCGGAAAGAACAGCAGAAAATGTAAAGCCTTTTCTGCTGAGATTTTCAAAGAAGAGAGATATTTTATTTTGTTTATTTATTTTTCCCATTCCGGCTCACCGCTTTATACATTGATAAAAATATTATATCATATTTAAATACACAAACACAAGAAGATATGCAGAAAAACAGTCGGATGAGTATGAGAGTAACAGATATTAACGGCTTTATTGACAAGAAAAAAAGATTTTGCTAAAATACTTCAAAAGTTTAATCTGTTCAGCAAGTATTAAAGGGGAGAAAACTAATGATAAAGAGAATCACAGCATTATTGCTGTCACTAATTATTGTATTTTCAGCTACCGTTTCTGTTAACGCCTACACGGTTAACAGCATACAGTACCTTATGACTGACGAGATCAAAACGGTTACTACCGCACAGGTTCTGAAAGTGGTGAGTGTTATTAAAAAAACGCTCAATGTGCTTGCCGGAAAAGGTCCGGGCTATGAGAGTAATATGGCGGTCGAACTGAACGAGGGCAAGGCTCTTGAATTATGCACATACATAAGAGACAATTCGGGACTTGACATTGAGGCTCTCTGCGAAAGCTTTTCACTTGATACAACTCTGCTTGAAAAGACTTATACTCTGACATCGACAGATACAACCGCAATCAGAAATTCTCTTCACAATCTCAGGCGCAAGTGCGATGAGGACGGTAACAGCGCCATGAGCGTAATTATTTACTTCCTTGAAAATTATCTTACGGTTATAAAGAAGATTGATATCTATACTGTTCCTTTCGGAGATGACGGTACAACACGGGTTGGAATTCTTATCACACGTATGGACGGAACAACCGAGAATATCCCTGTGGATATCTATTTCAGCCCCGAGGGCAGGGCATACGGAAAGGACGGTAACGGTATACTCGGTCTCGGATTTGAATGTTCGGTTTACGATCTTGTGATATATGCCACCGTCAACTGCTGGATGAGAAACTTCGGCTTCTGCTTCTTCTATGACTGGTTTTGTTACACAACACCGTTTTTTGATTATGTGACACGCCGATTCAAGTTTGAATATGACGGCAAAGAGTGGATGATTCAGGCATGGAAGGGCAATTACGTTGCCGCCAACGGCTGTGAAATTGGTATATATAACCGTGAGAAAGGCAGCTTCGGAACATATTACAACTGTTATGACGGCTTGATGAATATGTCGTTTAACCTGAAATACGGAGATGAAACAGTTCTCGAAGCCGAGGGTGAGCATTGGTGGCTTAACGGCTTTAAACTCAGCACTACTCTTTACAAACCATCGGCAATGGAATTGGATTTCACGGTTGAACTTCTCGATGAGGAAATGGCAGAATGCTTTGCCGAATCTGTAAATAACCATTACAAGCACGATACATCGTGCATTGTTGACGGAAAAACGGTCAGCGTAAGCTGGTAAAAGTAAGTTTATAAGAGATAAAAGGCTTCGGGGTTCTGCTCCGAAGCCTTTAGCGTAACCCCAAAATAATCCCTCGTAAGACAAGATTAAACCCGGCAGCGACTAAATCGTTGCCGGGCATTGCTTTGCATGGAATTATTCGGATTTCAGCGGCAGGATTAATCTGCCGGGATGGGTGAACACTTCAGTCAGATAATCTCTTGGATTCAGACCGTTCGCTTCGGCCGTGTTGATTATCGAATAAATCATCGCACTTGCTTCAGCTCCCTTTGTCGATGTTGAAAACAACCAGTTCTTCCTGCCGATTACAAACGGTTTTACCGTTCTTTCTGCAAGATTGTTGTCTATCGGTATGTTTGGGTTTTCAAGGAATGTGTATAAATAATGCCTACTGAATAACAGCAATTTTTTCAAAGCACACCCATTCAAGCAA
>JAKSQO010000015.1 GCA_024404095.1 Clostridia bacterium
TTAAAACTTTTTTCTTCTTTTTTCCTATTCCTCAACCCTTCCGTGCGTTCCTGTGTACATTTGGCATATTTTAACTTTTGTATACACTATATCTTGTATCCGTTGCCCCTTTTTTCTCTTTTGAACTATATGTTGTTGTTTGGGATTTTTTAAAATTTATTTAAGATTTTATAGAAAATAATTGAAAAAATTTTTTAAAATTTTTATTTTACAGTCAACATTGCAAGTCCCGCTTCTGAGGTTTCTTTGTATCTATTTGAGATATCAAGTCCTGTTTTTCGCATAACCTCAATAACATTATCAAGGGAAATTTTTCTTGATTCACTGAGAAAGCTTGCAAGGTTAACCGAATTTATCGCTCTCATCGCCGCAACGGCATTTCTTTCAATACAAGGAATCTGAACAAGGCCGCATATCGGGTCACAGGTTAGCCCTAAATGGTGTTCAATGGCAATCTCTGCCGCATACTCTATTTTACTTTTATCAAGCTTAAAAAGCTCTCCGAGAGCCGCCGCTGCCATCGCACACGCCGAGCCAATCTCCGCCTGACATCCGCATTCACTTCCCGATATTGACGCATTTGTTTTTATCAGATTTCCGACAAGTCCGCCTACCGCCAGAGCGTGAAGTATTTCTGTATCGCTGAATCCTCGTTTTTTCTGCTGATAATACAGCACAGACGGCATTACACCTGCCGAACCGCAGGTCGGAGCGGTTACAATCGTCTGACCGTCAGCATTCTGTTCACTAACAGCAAAAGCATATGCGCAGACTGTGCGATTCTCTCTTGTTTCTGAGCTTTCATCAACGTGCTGCTGTCTATACAGCTGTCGTGCTTTTTTCTGCACATGAAGTCCACCGGGAAGAACACCCTCAGCTTTAAGACCGATTTTGATACTTTGCTTCATCTGTGCCCACACTTCAGCAAGATATTCCCAGATTTCCTCACCCTCAATCTGCTCAACATACTGCCACAGATGAATATCCTCATCATAGCAATAATCAGATATCTCTTCAAAGGAGGCTATCGGATAGATTGTCGGTGCATCTTCAAATTTTACCGTTTCGCATCGGATTTCTCCGCCGCCAACGCTGAGAAATCTCTTTTTATCTGTCTGTATACCGTCTTTATATGCATATAAATCAATCGTGTTCGGGTGAGGAAGCTCCTCTTCTGAATAATCAAATTCAATTTCACAGTTTTTCGGAGAAAAAGTTTCTTTAATCACTTTATCAGTTCCATGCCCGACGCCTGTTCGAGACAAAGAGCCGAACAGAACAGCCCTAAAGCTGTCCGCCTCGGGATTCATTTTCATAAATTCCTTGCACGAATACTCGGGACCCATTGTATGTGAGCTTGAGGGACCTCTGCCGATTCTGTAAAGCTGTCGAAGCGACTGCATTCCTTTTTTGTTTTCTTCCATATTAACCACCTGAACAAATTATATAATAAAAAATATTAAATTTCAATATAAACAGAAAAAACGGAGCTTTCGCTCCGCAATCTATTATTTTCTTTTGTTCTTCCGCTTAATTTCATGAAGACGTTCAAGCTCTTCCTGACGTGATTTCTCATATTTTTTCTGTTCATTCTCTTTTTTCTTAATTCTTATCGAATTCGAGATTTCAGGCATATACTTCGCGGCCAAAGTGCAAATCAGAATAACAAAAATCAAAAATATTATCCAAAAAACTTTTTTAGGGGTTTCGTCAACAGGCTGTGCAATAGTGTCATTGTATATACTCGAAACCGTAAGCGACAGTAAATTCAGATTTTCACACATCATAATCACCTAACTCTCTGAAAACTTTTGAAACAGGAAGTCCGACAACATTAAAATAGTCTCCTGCAATACTCTTCACAAGCACACAGCCTTTGCCCTGTATTCCGTATGCGCCAGCCTTATCCATCGGCTCACCTGTTCTGACATAACTGATTATCTCATCTTCTCTAAGGCTGTAAAATTCAACCTCTGTTGTTTCACAGAAGCTTTTTATTTTCTCACCGCATATAATCGCAACACCTGTGCAGACGGAGTGTGTACGTCCCGAAAGAGCAGTAAGCATCTTAATCGCATCAGCCTCTGATTTCGGCTTACCGAGGATAACGTTATTGTTTACAACAACAGTATCCGCCCCGATAACAACACAATCGGGATATTTCTCCGCGACAGCAGAAGCTTTCTGCAATGCAAGCGACTTCACCACATCCTGTGGCTGAGCATTTTGGGGAATAATCTCATCAACATCCGCTACAATAACTTCAAATTCAAGTCCTGCCGTTGCAAGAAGCTCTTTTCGACGAGGTGAACCCGATGCAAGAATTATTTTTCTCATTACCACAGCCCCTTATCTCTCAGAGCCTTCACCTTAAGCACAAGAGCCTGTGTCTTTCCGTCTCGGATTTCGTTATTCAGAACCATATCAACCGCTTTTTCGAGCGGAATTTTCTCAACATTGAGGAATTCATCCTCGTCAAGATTCTGATTTGTAAAATGCAGGTTCTTAGCCGCATAGAGATGAATAATTTCACCACAGTAACCCGGTGTAGGATAAAACTTACCCATATCTCTGTATTCATCCGCTACGCATCCGCCTTCTTCCTCAAGCTCACGCTTACCGCTTTCAAACGGATCTTCGCCCTTTTCAAGCTTGCCGGCAGGCAGTTCAAGGATAACCTCCATATAAGGATAGCGGAACTGACGGACAAAAATCAGTTCGTTATCATCTGTAAGGGCGGCAACACATACTCCGCCCGGATGCTCCACAACTTCACGTATACAGGGCTTTCCGTTGGGAAGCTCCGCGTCATCACGGCGGACATTGATTATTCTGCCGTTGTAAAGATAGTTTTTCTTTATTGTTTTTTCTTCAAGATTCATAATATTACTCCGGATAAAGTAAAAGGGCAACCGTTCGGTTACCCCTTTCTTTTTTTAATCAGTCTTCGCAATCGTCGCAGCAGCACTCGTCGTCAAACTCGAATTCAAGTGTTTCGCCGCAAGCAGGACACTGAATTGTCTCCTCATCAAGAACGCTTTCATCAAGGCAGATAACCTCACCGCAAGCGGGGCACTCAACCTCAACATAATCGTCATCACCGCAGCAGCAATCGCAGTCGCAATCGTCGTCGCAGCAATCACAATCGCAGTCATCATCATAAAGGAATTCTTCTACATCGCCGAGATCCTCGTCGATTTCGTCGATTTCTTCCTCAAGAATTGCGATTTCGTCCTCAAGGTCAGCAATTGAAAGTGCCATTTCGTCGATAACATCGATCATAGCTGTGATAAGCTTGCCTTCGTCAGTTTCCTTGTCGAAGTGAGCCATTTCAGCAAGACCCTTAAGATATGCAGCCTTTTCTGTAACTGTCATCATTAAAAATCATCCTTTCGTAGCAGAAATTATGCTCTGCCGAGATATTCGCCTGTTCTGGTGTCAATCTGGATCTTCTCGCCTTCATTGATGAAGAGAGGAACCTTAACCTCTGCACCAGTCTCAACTGTTGCGGGCTTTGTTGCGTTTGTAGCTGTGTTGCCTGCAAAACCGGGATCTGTCTTTGTAACCTCAAGGTCAACGAATGTCGGGGGTTCAACACCGAATACCTTGCCCTTGTATGAAAGAACCTTACAAACCATGCCGTCCTTTACGAACTTGAAGTTATCTGAAAGGTCTGAACTATTGATGGGAACAAGCTCATATGTCTCGCCGTCCATGAAATAGTAGAGATCGCCATCGTTATATGAATATTCCATATCCTTTCTCTCGATAACTGCTGTTGGGAACTTAGCTGTGGGGTTGTAGCTCTTTTCAACTACTGAACCTGTAAGAACATTCTTTGTCTTTGTTCTTACGAAAGCTGCGCCCTTACCCGGCTTAACATGCTGGAATTCTACAACCTGAAG
Source organism: Clostridia bacterium (assembly GCA_024404095.1). Taxonomy (GTDB): domain Bacteria; phylum Bacillota; class Clostridia; order Oscillospirales; family Acutalibacteraceae; genus CAG-488. Next base: position 3,906 of record JAKSQO010000015.1, read on the forward strand.
AACGTTGCCGTCCTCTTCGAATGTTACACCGTTTCTGAAATCACCTGCTGAAACCATAAAATAAATTCCTCCGATTTATATTTCGTTTAGCATCATATAGCCAGTCGGCACAATGACACATTTTTACTCCCTTATTTTATACTATTTTTTTTAGTATTTCAAGTCTTTTCTCATAAAAACCGAAAAAGCCCGTAAAAATACGGACTTTTCTTCATATTTTATCTGTTAAAATTTCTTTTCGCCTGTTGCAACGCCGAGAATTGTAAGCGCATCTGATGAATTTACAATACCGTCACCGTTTGAATCTGCAACTTCAATCTCACTTGCCGAGAACTTTCTCTTGCCGATTGCTGCTTCAAGAACAAGAAGAGCATCTGAAGAATTAACAGTTCCGTTAAAATCAATATCGAAAACACCTGTTACACAGAGAGAGGATGTGATATAGCCCTCTTTTCCGTTATAGATAACCTTAAGCCAGCTGCCATCGGAGGAAACAACCTTAAGGATAGCATTTTTCGGAACAGAAATGACATTTGACGCAAAGATAAACTTCGTTGTTTTAAGACTTGTTGCCGTTGTTGATCTTGCGTATCTTATGTTTTCGGGAACAGGAATTACAGGGTCAACAACGGGTTCTTCTATAGGCTTTGTGTTTGCTTCAAAATACTTTTCAGTATAGCTCAGACAAATCCAGCCTGCATAGCCCTTATAATTTGCCATGCCCCAGCCGTCACACTCTGCGCTGATTTCAACAATTTCGCCATTGGGAATAGTTGTAATCTTTTCTGAGTTTATATCAGCACTCTTTCTGAGATTGAGTGAGGGGTCAGCGTTGATAACCACCTTATATGAAACCTTTGTAATAACAGGAGACTTCGGAGCATCCGTGTTTTTGCCGACATCCGGTGCGGAGGCAGAGCCGACGCCAAAACCGTACTTCACAGTCTTTGTCTCACCTGCGGAATTCTTGGCATATACGCTGTAAATATAGCTTCCTGTCTGAAGAGCAGAGATGTTTATCTTACTTCCTGCCTGAGAAAGCGAATAGCTTGTTGAATTAGGCGAAGCTGTAAAGGTCTGAACCGCCTTACCCGCAGATGTGCTCACAGCAACAGTAACATTTGTGATTGCGCTGCCCGAAGTTACCATTCCGTAGGGAGTGAACTTTGAACCTGCTGCTGTGCTTTCGGCAGGATGATTGCCGTTAATCTTAAGCTTGCCTGTGGAAATCGCAAGTCCGTTAAGACGAACAACAACTCTGTCAATGCTGTTGCCGCCCTTCCACTTATCAAGACGCTTGTAGGCTGTTGTGCTGTTATAGGAATCGTCAACGTCAACAACCTTGAAGCCTGACATCTCAAGTGCAGATGTGCTTCCGTCATAACCATAGACAACAGAGTAATGCTGAGATGTTCTGTGAACAATTACAGGATAGCCTGTCTTAAGCTGGTCATAAAGCATCTGCATGCTGAAGCTGTCAATCGGATTATAACCAAGCCTTGACCAGTTAGCGCTTATTGAATATCCGTTAGCCGAGTAAACAGCCTGATAAGCCGTTGAGTTGTAGTCACCCGACGGAAGACCGTGGCAGTAAGCTTCAATAGTAGCCATTGAAGCAATTGCACAGTCACCCGTGCCCGGTCGCTGGCTGATACGCGGAACATCAATCTGAATTGCCTTATATGTTTCAGCACTTGCGCTTACACCAAGTGCAAAAAATACAACAATCGCTGCTGCTACAGAAAGAGCAAGTTCCAATATTCTTTTTGAGGATATGGATTTCAGCATATAATAATACCTCTCGTTTACAAACTATGTTACAAATTGTAACATATTGTAACCTTTTGGTCAATATGCACCGAAAACTATAATATAATAAGCTCCTTCGTGATTTTTGTTAAATTTTCACAATCGTTTTTTCTAATCTTAGACATATCTTCAATTCTGACGCCAAACTCACCGGGAATATATATTCCGGGTTCAACCGTCACAATATTTCCCTCTTTTAGCACAGCCTTGGATTTCGGGCTGAGTGACGGGCTTTCGTGGATTTCGATTCCGACGCTGTGTCCTGTGGAATGGCGGAAGTATTCGCCGTAACCCATTTCGGTTATCACATCTCTTGCCGCCTTATCTGCATCCGAACATTTTACACCCGCTTTCAGCATTTCAAGTGTACGGCTTTGAGCCTCAAGAACGGTATAATAAACCTCAGCCTGTTTAGTTCCGACCTCACCGACAGCAACAGTTCTTGTCATATCCGAGTGGTATCCGTCAAAAACTGCACCGTAGTCGAGTGTAACAAAGTCACCGCGAACTATTTTTTTATCTGTCGGCACACCGTGAGGCTTTGATGAATTTGCTCCGCTTACAGCAATTGTTTCAAAAGAAAGAGCCTCTGCTCCGTTTTGAAGCATATAATAATCAAGCTCAAGCGCAACTTCTTTTTCTGTTACGCCCTCTTTTATAAACCCGAGAATGTGTCTGAATGCTTCCTCAGCGATTAACTGAGCTTTTTTGATTTTTTCAACCTCTTCCTCAGTTTTAACCGCGCGCAGCTCATTTATTACTTCATCGGTTTTTGCCGATGTCAGCGTTATGGGTTTCAGCATACGTCGATAAGCTTTCAGCTCATTGACGGACATTCGGTCGCCCTCGATTCCGAGAACCCTACATCCGAACTTTTTGCAGTATTCCGGAAGCTGAACCTTTGTGTTTCTCAGCTCCTCAACGTCGCAGCAGGAAACCTTATTTTTCGCTTCCTCAATATAGCGGCTGTCCGTAAGGAAAACCGAACCTTTGCGTGTAACAAGAAGAATTCCGTCACTTGACGGAAAACCTGTAAAATATCTTCGGTTCACTTCGGAGAGAATCAGCACACCGTCATATTTTTCGGGAAGTGCCGATAAAAGCTTCTCTAACATTTTATCACGACCTTTCGGTAATGCGGATATTATACAATAAAAAAAAAAGGAATACAATCAAAAAAGATTGTATTCCTCGTTTTATCAATAAAGATTAAGCTTCAAAACCTCTGAAAGTGTTTTTCCGAAAAGGTTCTCCTTTGCTTCGTCAGAAATATTCAGGCCCTTATAGCGTTCCATTTCATACTTGATATAGTCCGCATTTTTATACGGGAAATCAAGTCCGAAGATACTGCTCTTCTCGTTGGTCTGAAAGATGATTGTTTCAAGCTGTTCATTTGTCAGCGTCCACTCGCCGAGACCGTCACGGTCGCTGATTGAAGTCCAGCCCGCAAAAACACGGGGCTGAATACCGCCACGTGAGTTGTTGCACATAACGGCAAGAGATTCGTTATAAAAATGGAATCCGCCGAGATGTTCCAGGCTGAAACGGAGATTTTTGAAATTCCATGCAACCTCATCATAAAGAATCGGGCGCACACCCTTAAGTCGGTGCCAGTGCATACCGCAATGGAAAGAAATGAAAAGTCCAAGCTCCTCTGCGCGCTCATAAACCTTGAACGCATCCTCACCGTCAATATCAAACTCCTGATAAGCCGGATGCATCTTTATTCCCTTAAATCCGTAATCTGCGATTCTGTCAACCTCGTCACGAATGTTATCCGCTTCAAAGTCGATTACACCGAAGCCGTAAAGATCGGGATCATCCTTAATAGCCTTATAAAGCCACTCATTCGGTGTGTCGGTTCTGTCATTTTCCACAAATCTGTCGTGGAACGGTGCAAAACAAACGCATTTATCAATTCCGCAGTCATCAAGCAAACGCTTAAGATTATCAACTGAGCCCTCTGGTTTTAACTCCTCGGGAAAAACATGAGCATGGTTGGCAAAAATCATTTTAATACCTCCGAAATATTTCTGAGAATACTATAACATACTCTGTTCTTTTTTGGTAGTGGCAACACGAAAAAATATGTCAGAAATTTCGATAAAAAAAGCACTGCCCGAAGGCAGTGCTTAAATTCAGTTTAAAAATTAAACGAGCTGATCAAGAAGAGCAACAACTGTACGGATGTACTCGTGAATAGTCTCAAATACTGTGAGGATACCGTCAACTGTATCCTGGAACCAGTCAACAAGCTTCTGCTTCCATGAAGGCATCGGAGGCTCGTGATACTCTACCATGTAACCGAATGAATAGAAGATGTCACCGCCGTCAATTGTACCCTCTTCAAGAACTACAGTAGGATCTACACCTTCATTTGCATCCATATCGTCAGCTGTGAATGCGCCTTCGAAGATACCGCCGTTACCTTCGAACCAATAACCAACACTGTTAAGTGTGAAGTCATAGCTTGTGAAGTTAACAGATACATAAGAATCTTCGCCCTCGAAGTTCTCAGGAATTGTTACATTGATTGTAGCAACCTGAATCTTTGACTGATTAAGAGCAGTTACATCTGCTGCAAATGCAACATAACCGATTGAAGGATCGGGATCGTGGAATGTTTCGCCTGCATCGTAATCATCAGATGTCCAACCGAAGTGAGACTCGATGGGATAGAAGTTCTTGAATGCCTTGATTCCGTCAGCAAATGTAACGCTGTTTACCTTTGCGCCGTCAAAGCCCATAAGATAGAAAGAAAAACCAAGCTCTACAAAGCCTTCTGTGATGTCTGTTTTTACGTCAGAGATCATATAAACAGGAACGTCATATGTCTTGCCTGCTTCAACGTAAACATTACCTGCTGCAAAATAGATGCAGCCTTCCTTCTGCTCGGGGATAACAGGAAGATCTTCCTCATAGAAAGCGAAAGAAGCAACGCTGCAAGCTCCGAGAACCATCATGATTGACAGGATGATTGCTAAAAACTTTTTCATATCAATTTCTCCTTACGAATTTTTGCACTTTCGTGCTGATTTTTACAGCAAAATAACCTTTTTGTAAGGATATTTGCCGTATTTTCTATATAATAGCACAGTAATTTTGTATTATAGTTCTATTTTAGAAATATCGCAAAATCTTTTTTTATTTACAGACTTTTTGCATAACCTTATTTACAACAGGTCCCGCGGCTGAAAGTCCCGAACCCGAATTTTCAACTACGCAAACCACAGCATATGGTGTTTCAGGGTTCTGAGAGAAGCCTACAAACCACGAATGTGACTCACCGTTATCAATCTGAGCCGTACCTGTTTTGCCGCACATTTTAAGATTCGGAAAAGTTGATTCACCGTAATGGTTAACAACATTTGAGCGCATCATCTTATTAACCTTATTGGCAATTGAAGCTTCAATTCTGACGTCATCACTCTGTTCAGCTGTGCCGATTGCGGTTTCAACACCTGTCGGTGAAACAATACTGCGTATAAAATACGGCTTAATCGCTGTACCTCCGTTTGCAATAGCGCCCATAAGAGTGAGCATCCGACAGGGATTGACAAGCGTTGTATACTGTCCGATGCCTGCCCAGCCGAGGTCAACCTCAGCCGCCTTTGAAACATCAAATGTGCTCTTTGTAAGATTTATCTGTCCGATTTTTCCCTTGACGTTGAAGCCAAGCTCCTCGGCAGTTTTTGTCAGCTTATCTTTACCAAGTTCGATTGCAATTTCGGCAAATGCGCTGTTGCAGGAATTGTTGAGTGCCTCCTCAAAATTCACCTTGCCGTGAACGCCATTGCAGATAACGTCACCGTCAGCCGCGTGATATTTGCCTGTGCAGTTAAAGGTTCTTGACTGTATATCGGGAATGTTTTCAAGTGCCGAGATTGCTGTAATAATTTTAAATGTTGAACCCGGTGTGTACTGACCCGAAAGGAATCGGTTCATATAAACACCCTCATATTTGCTGTCCGAATCCATCTTTGCCGGCTTATTCTCGGGGTCATATGTCGGGGTTGAAACCATGCAGACAATTTCGCCTGTTTTATAATTGTATACTCCGATTGTTCCCTTTCTGCCGTTCATTGCATTATATGCAGTCTTGCAGATTTCCGCATCAAGTGTCAGATTGATGTCGTTGCCTTTGTTATACTTTTTAAGATTGTAAACTCCGTTGACAAAATCATATCCCGAAAGCTGAGAACTGTAGACATACTGCACACCTGTTGAAATAAATGAAGATTTATCACCGACAGCGTGAAGCGTGGCTTTTCTGATTGCCGAGCTTTCATTATATATACGTTTTCCGTCCTTACTGTATACAAGTGCAGTTCCGTTTCTGTCATAAATCGCGCCTGCGTTGGTAAGTTGACCGTTTGTATAAATATGACGGTTTACCTTTTTGGCTGTCCACTCGTTTCCGTGCATATAAAATGAAGCAAGCATAAACCCGAGACCGACAAGAAAAGCAACAATAAAAACATAAAGAACATATGCACGTTTTGTTGTATTATTCATCGCGGTGTTCTCCTGTCTGAAGAGGTTGTCCTGCTCTGCGCCTGAGAGCGTCTTGCCGTAGTCGGCTGTGTGCTTCTTGCCGATGTTGTTTTACGCTGAGCGGTTGCCGCTGTGGTTTTTCGCTGTGTCGGTTTGCTCTGCACAGGAGCTTTTCGCTGTGTTCCTGCTGCGGAAGTGTTCTGAGCCGTTCCCGCTGCCCGTTTCGGTCTGCTTATCGGAATATCGGCAGGTACATTTTCCGCCTGTTTTGCAGGTCGCTTCGGTGAAGCTTCCGTCTTCATTTCCGGCGGTATCGGCATCATCGGATTGCTGCTTCTGCGTGTCTGCGGTCTGCCGTTCTGCTGACCGTTTACGTTTCGTCTGCCGATACGGATATCGGGCGGATAAAGCGGATGGTCGGGCAGGATTGTCTGTGACAGCTTCGGATAAGTTCTGATATCAGCAGACTTGATAAAGGCAATAAGACCCCATGAACAAATCATACTTGAACCGCCTCGGCTTATAAACGGCAGGGTTACACCTGTAAGCGGAAGAATATCCGTAACACCGAAGATGTTAAGTCCTGTCTGGAAAAGAATTAGTCCCGCCGCCGCACAAGCCGCAATCGCATAAAACGCAGAACGTGTTGTACGTGCAACCCTTATGGCATAGAAAAGAATAAAGGCATAGCAAAGTACAACAAGGATTGCAACAATTATGCCCCATTCCTCACAGAGCATACCGAAAACAAGGTCGGTTGTGGAAGCGAATACCGCCTTGAGCTTACCCTCACCGATTCCCAGTCCGAACAGACCGCCGCTTACAGAATATATAAGCACACGGGACTGCTGCATACCGGATTCGTTTATGTGCTCCCATACATGACGGTAGGTTGAAAAACGTGACGCAACCGTCGGGCGGAAATAAATAATCATTATCGCGCCGAGTGCCGCCGCAACACAGACAAGCGCGATTGTACGCACGTCACCAGAACGCATGAAAGCAATTATTATAAATGTAAAGAAGAAAATAAGCGCCGTACCGAAGTCGCGCATAAGGAAAAGCGAACCAACGCAGGTAAAGGAAAATATAAGATATTTTGTAAGGCTCTTTGAGCTCTGAAGCTTGTCAAGCGAAGCCGCACCGACAAAAATAAATGCAAGCTTGACAATCTCTGACGGCTGAATCGAAACGACATCGGCAATTGTTATCCAGTTAAGTGCGCCGTTATTCACCTTGGCAAGAAGCAGGTTAAGCGCAAGAAGTCCCAGCGCAGCCGCCGCAACAGGCATACGCAGCTTCATTACAATATCCGTACGTCTGAGCACGCACAGCATAACTATAAACACCGCTAATCCGAGCACGATTGAAAGCAGCTGTTTAAACGTCATAGACTCTCCGGGATAAACACTTGCCACAATTGTCAGACTTATACCCGAAAACAGAAAGGCTATAATTTCAAGCTCGAAATTGTTCTGCCCGAAAATATTTGAAGAAAAAGTGAAGTAAATCCATTCAAGACCGATATAAGCGACAAAAATGATAACAAGATTCATATTGACGCTCTCGCCGTTTTTAAGTATCGCCGCGGTTGATGTCAGAAGCTGAAAGGCTGTGACAAAAATCATCATCAGACCCCAGTTGAATTTTTTGTTCAGATTATCCTGTGCCAAGCCTTCTCTCCTCCTTTTATCGGAATTATGTTAGTAAACCTTAATGTATAAATTGTAAAGTCAGTGTAAATTTTTCTTGTTGATTATCTTTTCAATTATAAATATAAGCAGAGTGAAAACAAGTATGCCTGTCAAAGCGCCGCTGCTGTCGACAAAAACATCAAATATCCTGCACGCTCTTTCGGGTACAAAATACTGATGAATTTCATCGCTGACAGCATAAAGCACACTAATAATCAGCGGTGCATAAATTCTGCCCTTGTCAAATGTAAATCTGATTCCGCCCGCCGTAAAAAAACCGAGCGCCGCAAACTCGCAGAAATGAGCAATTTTCCGAAGAAGATTATGCGAAATAAAATTGCCGATAAAATCAATAATCAGCGAAAGCAGACCTGCGCTGACCTCGGCGGATTCTTCGCCCGTATCGCACGAAAATTTAAAAATTATAATCGCAACAGCAACGGCAAAAGCCCACGAAACAACCGCAAACGGTTTATTTTTTCCGATAGTCTTCAATTATTTCATGCCTCCGTTCATAAAGACGATTCCCTTGAAGTCGGGAGTCATGAACAAACCTGTCACATCCTCAGCTGTTGCAAGATATTCAGAGTAAGTGTGCAGAGGGCAGAACACAGCGTCATTTATCAGCATCTGCTCAGCCGCCTTACAGTCGGCAAGTATTTTATCGCCCGCATCCTCGTTAATAATTTGCTCTATGAGCTTATCGTATGCCTCTGAAGTATAGCCGAAAATATTGGCTCTGCTTTCGGTTGTAAATCCTTTGAGCGTATCAATTGCCGAAGCGGTTGAATCTGAAATTGAGCCGACAGCAATCATATAATTTCCGTTCTTTACTGCGCTGCTGAATTTTTCATCAGAAAGCGTCTCAACCTTTGCAACAATTGAGGTGCTGAAAACCTTCTGCCAGTTCTGAATTGCATTCTGCATCTGCGCTGTGTAATCGGAGGTACAGATAATTTTGATTTCAACTGATGTCTCTTCAAGCTCGGTAAGACCCTTGAGCCAAAGTGCCTGTGCGGCAGCCTCGTTGTATGCAATGCCCGGAATTTTTCCTGCGGCGGCTCTGTAAGTCTCCTCACCGAAAAGACAGGATTCGGGAACAATTCCGTTAGCAGGTGATACCGCTTCTTCAGGCTTTTCTATTTTATCAAGCTTTGTAACAGCAACAAGCGCACGGCGAAGGTCTGCATTCTGAAGTACCGTATCATTGCAGTTGAAGCAAAGTCCCGAAACCGTATTTTCACATCTGAGATAATTTATGCCCTTGGTGTCGGCAAGCTCGGCACGTGCGGAATCAGAAACAAAGGCACAGGCATACGACTGCTGTTTCAGCTTGGTAAGCACAGAGCTTTCATCCTTATTGATGTTAAAATAAACCGCATCAACTGTTACCTTGTTGTCACGCTTATAATTATCGCTCTTACGCATTACAAGCGTATTGTCCTCAACCCATCTTGAAAGATAGTACGGACCGTTGCACAATGTATACTCAACACCAAGGCCGTATTTGGCATGTGTTTCGTTAAAGAAGGTTTCCTTGCACGGCATTGCGGGAGCAAGAGTAAGAAGGCGGAGAAAATCGGGATTTTTTCTTTCAAGAGTGATAACAAGAGTTGTATCATCAACCGCCTTTACACCGAGAGATGAGACAGGCATTTCACCGCTGTTGACCTTCATCGCATTCTCAATGCAGAAATACTTTTCCGCCTCGTTACATTGTGTTACGGGATTCAGCGCACGTTTTAAACCGAATTCAAAATCATATGCTGTAACCCTGTTGTCAAAGGTTTTCTCAAAATCCTCTGTTCCGAAAAGCTTTTTATACGATTTAAGAACCTGCCATTTTGCATCCTTGCGGAGATGGAATGTGTATGTAAATCCGTCGGATGAAATCTCCCAGCTTTCGGCAACGCCGGGCACAATCTTTTTTTCGCTGTCAAAGCACACAAGTCCCTCAAAGCAGTTTGAAACAATAAGCTTGCCCTCGTCGGTTTCAACAATCTGAGGATCAAGGCAAAGAGGATCCTTGCCGAATGACATAACCATTGTAACAGGGTCTTTTTTGCCGCAGGCTGAAAGGCTGAGCATTACAGCGGCAATAATCAGTAAAGCTGAAATAATCTTTTTAAACATATTTTTACCTCTTTTGTATCAGAAGATGAATTTCAATAAAAACATTTAATCAGTTTATTATAGCAAATACCAACAAAAAAAGCCAGCAATTTTTGAAAAGAAATAATCTTGTATGATAAATATTATTTTGATATAATATATTAAATATTTTTATTATGGATTATTGTTTGTCTGGAGATGGTTTTTTGCCCAATACGGTTATTTACATATTACTTGTTATTTCAGTCATTCTTCTGCTTCTGACCTTTTATCTGCTGTCAGCCGTCAAAGCTCTTAAAGCGGATAAAAGCAACAACGAGCTTGAAAAGAAAATATCCGCACTGACAATGTTTTTACAGCAAACCTCAGGCAGTAACGCAGACGAGTTCGAGCGAAACCGTCGCGAAACAGCTGAAAACCTGCGTGTAATGAGCGACAAGCTCGAGGATATGACAAAGCTCAACTATGAAACGCTGATGAAGCTGAATAAAAATATGACCGACTCGCTAAACCTTATCAGAGAAAACAGCTCTCAGCAGTATGAAAAACAGACACGGGTACTCGGTGATGCAATCGGCAAAATGCAGGAAAGCAACGAAAAGAAGCTTGACCAGATGCGTGAAACTGTTGATGAAAAGCTGACAGCCACACTTGCAACACGTCTTGACGCTTCGTTCAAAACCGTATCCGAGCAGCTTGAAAATGTTTATAAATCTCTCGGCGAGATGAAGGAGCTTTCAAGCGGAGTTACAACCAACGTGACCGCGCTCAACAGAGTTCTTACCAATGTCAAGGCTCGAGGCACATGGGCGGAGATTCAGCTCGAAGGCATACTTGACCAAACCATCCCTAATATGTATGTCAGAAACTATTCCGCTGTTCCCTCTTCAAGAGATGTTGTCGAGTTTGCGGTTAAGATTCCGTCAAGTGATGACAAGTCAAAAGTTACATATCTTCCGATTGACTCAAAGTTCCCGATGGAGGACTATAAGCGTGTTTGCGAAGCCGCCGACAGCGCAGATGCCGTTGCTCTTGCCGCCGCAAGAAAAGCTCTCGAGGACAGAGTTCTTTCCGAAGCAAAGCTTATCAAAAAATACATCAATGTTCCCGATACCACACCGTTTGCAATTATGTATCTTGCAACCGAGGGGCTTTATGCTGAAATCACATCTTCAAATTCGGGCATTATTGATAAAATTCAGCGTGAAAACATAATGATTGCAGGACCGACAACAATCATTGCGCTTCTTAACTCGCTTTCCATGGGCTTCAAGGCCGTTGCCATAAACGAAAAAGCAAACGAGGTACGTCAGCTTCTTGCTGTAACAAAGGTACAATATGAAAAATTCGGTGTTGTGCTTGACAAGGCAAAGAAAAAGATTGACGAAGCAGGCAAAACACTCTCCGAGGCTCAGGACAGAAACAGAATTATTCAGAAAAAGCTTAAAAATGTTGAAGAAATTGATTCCGCATCGGCCGACGAATTTCTCGGAATAGCGGAAACAAACGAAATATTATAAAAAAGGGTGATAATCATGCTCAAGTATCTGGACATAATCTCTCAGATGACGCTTAACGAAAAGGCAAGTCTTTGCTCGGGTAAGGACTTCTGGCATCTGAAAAGCATCGAACGTCTCGGTATACCTGAAATAATGGTATGTGACGGACCTCACGGTCTGCGTAAGCAGAATGCCGAAAACAAGGAGGTCGGACTGACAAACAGCTATCCCGCAACCTGCTTCCCGACAGCGGCAACAACAGCCTGCTCGTGGGATCCCGAGCTTCTTTATGAAATGGGACAGGCATTAGGCGAAGAGTGCCTTAAGGAAGAGGTTTCCGTTGTTCTCGGCCCCGGTGTTAATATGAAGCGTTCCCCGCTCTGCGGCAGAAACTTTGAATATTTTTCAGAGGATCCCGAGCTTGCAGGAAACATGGCGGCTTCGTTCATCAACGGTGTTAAGTCAAAGGGCATCGGCACATCACTTAAGCATTTTGCAGGAAACAGCCAGGAAATGAAGCGTATGACCTCAAACAGCATCATTGACGAGCGAGCACTCAGAGAGGTTTATCTCCGTGCTTTCGAGCTTGCTGTAACAAAGGCACAGCCTGCAACGGTTATGAACGCTTACAATCTTGTCAACGGTCACTACTGCTCCGAGAACTATTATCTTCAGCGCAAGGTTCTGCGTGAGGACTGGGGCTTTGAGGGTGCAGTTGTCAGCGACTGGGGCGCAGTCAACGTGCGTGTGGACGGACTCAGAAACGGCAATGACCTTGAAATGCCTTCATCAGGCGGAGTAAACGATAAGAAAATTGTTGAGGCTGTTAAAAACGGTGAGCTTGACGAGGCTATCCTCGATCAGACAGTTGATAATCTTCTTGACATCATCCTTAAAGCTAAGGAAATCAAAAAGCAAAAATATACATATGATATAAAGGCTCACAACGAGATTGCCAAAAAAATCTCCGCACAGTCAATGGTTCTTCTTAAAAATGAGGATAACATTCTTCCTCTTAGCAGAACACCCGGCAAGTATACGGCAATCATCGGCGGATTTGTTGAGGAGCCCCGTTATCAGGGCTCAGGCAGTTCGAGAATCAATCCGACAATGCTCGCTGACGGCATTCAGGAATTCAAAAATTCTCCGCTTGATGTAAAATTTGCAAAGGGCTACAACCCGAACAGAAAGAATGACAAGGATGCGGCATTGCTTATTGCCGAGGCCTGCGACCTTGCAAAGGATGCAGACAATGTTGTGGTTCTTATCGGACTTACCGACGCTTACGAATCCGAGGGCTTTGACAGACGCAATATGGAGCTTCCCGACGCACACAACAAGCTCATAAAGGCTCTTCGCAATGTTAACAAGAACATTGTTGTTGTTCTTCAGGGCGGTTCTCCCGTCGAAATGCCGTGGATTAACGACGTAAAGGCGGTTCTTAACGCTTACCTCGGCGGACAGGCTGTCAACTCAGCAATTGTTGACGTTATCACAGGCAAATGCAATCCCTGCGGCAAGCTCGCAGAAACATATCCCCTCTGCCTTGCTGATACTCCGACAGCAGTACGTTATCCTCAGCCCGATGTAAACAGCCAGTATCGCGAGAGTATTTTCATCGGTTACAGATACTATGATAAGGTGAATAAGAACGTGCTTTTCCCGTTCGGCTTCGGTCTTTCATATACAACGTTTGAATACAGTGATATTAAGCTTGATAAAAACGCACTCAACAAGAATGAGGGCTGCACAGTAACTCTTAAGGTTAAAAATACAGGCAGCGTTGCGGGTGCGGAAATTGTTCAGGTTTATGTAGGCAAAACAGAAAGCAAAATCTTCCGTGCTCCCAAGGAGCTCAAGGGCTTCAAAAAGGTATGGCTTGAAGCAGGCGAGGAAAAGGAAGTTACAATCGAGCTTTCCGACAGAGCGTTCAAATTCTGGAACATCAGCACATCTGACTGGTGCACGGAGAGCGGCGAATATAAAATTCTTGTCGGCGCATCCTCACGTGACATCAGACTTGAAAGCACAGTTAAGGTTACATCTGATGACGATGCTCTTATTCCGGATTTCAGCGAGAGTGCAAAAATTTACTTTGACGGTGACCCTGCAAAAGCAACTGAGGACGAGTTCAAGGTTCTTTTTGACGGCGAGCTTCCGTTCAAGCCCGTTGTTACTCCCGATAGCTACAACGTTACTATCGAATCAAGCAAGGACAAGGGACTTGCAAAGGCTATCTATAACACAGTTGACTTTGTTATGAAGCCCGCAGGCGGTGTCGGTTCCTCAATGATTGCAAACACAATTATGGAAACTCCCGTCAGAAACTTCATCTGCATGAGCGGCGGACTTTTCACCGAGGATATGGCAGACGGACTTCTCAAGGTATTTGAGGGCAAGGATGTCGGCAAGGGTCTCGGAAAAATTGCCAAGGGTGTGCCTAATGCTCTTGTAAACCTGAAAACGCTTTTGAAATCAATATAAATTATCCGGAGGGTAAAATGAAAAATACAGGTAAAAAAATTATTTCTGTAATAATCACAATTATTATGCTTATCTCCGTCATACCGATGAATGCGGCGGCAGCTGACGCTGTGCTTGATGCGGTTTCACCTGCTGATACACTCAATTTCGGTTTTGTCTCCGACCTTCATTATTATCCTAAGGTACTTACAGGCGACTACTGTGACGAGTTTATGACTGATGCGGAAGCGTCAATCGGCAGAAACATCTATCAGGCTGAAGCTCAGCTTGAATCTGCTCTTGCCGCATATGCTGAGCACGCTAAAGAAAACGGTATGAAGTATCTTGTTGTCTCGGGCGACCTTACGGCAAACGGAGAATATCTCGCGCATGTCGAGCTTGCAAAGCGTCTTGAAAGATTTGAAAAGGAAACAGGCATTCAGGTTATCATTGTAAACGGTAATCACGATATTGTTAAGCCTGAGGCGGAAACATTTGAAAACGGTGTTTCCGAGGAGTCAAAAAAACTCACTCCCGAGGAATTCCTTGAGCTTTACAAAAATCTCGGCTACGACCTTGCATACAGCAGATTTGTTCCCAAAGAGGGTCATTATGCAAATATGCTTTCATATTCCGTTCGTATTGACGGCAACAGATTTATCGTTATGGACACAGGTGTTTACAGCCCCGATGTTACCAAGAACGGGGAATTCGGCGGTGAAACACGCGGCTGTCTTACAGATGACTGCCTTGAATGGGTTCTCAATCAGATTGAAGAGGCAAAGGCCTGCGGCGAAACAGTTATCGGTGTAAGCCATCACAACTTTGCATATCATTCACGTGCCGAATACAGAATTCTCCGCGGTTTTGTTATTGATAATTTTGAAAAGCTGGGCGAAACTCTTGCCGATGCAGGTATGCACTATAACCTCTCGGGTCACATTCATCAGAGCGATATTGCGCAGCTTGTAACAGATAACGGTGAAACGCTTACAGAAATCTGCTGCCCGTCACTCTCATCCTTCCCGAACTATTTCCGTGAAATGTCACTTTCAACTGACAGAAACGGCGTTATCACAATGGACACAAAGAGTTTTGACGTTGACTGCGTAAAGCCTGTTGAGGTCAACGGTTACACATATGATGTTCCGTTCAGAAAAGAGTCAACCAAGGTTACCTTCCTCGGTGACGAGGGATTTGCCGCAAAGGCAAGTGACTTTATTCTTCAGCTTCTTAAGAAGTACAGCGCCGAAATTAAGGATGAGGGCGGACTTGTACCTTTCCTTAAAACAATGGGCGTTGACCTTGAGGAAATCCTTAAAGGCTTCCTCGGCAACGGATTCAGAGTACAGGGAAGAGATATTTTCACAGTTGACAACATTCTTCTTTTTGTCAATGACCTCAGCGATCAGATTTACGCAAACTATCTTGAAGATCCCGAAGCAACGGCAGATTTTCTTGAAACAGAAATTGAGAAGCTTCTGAGCGTTCAGGTTTCCGACCTTCCGAGCACACGTTTCCTTGATGAATACGGCTTCGGCGATGCAGAAAAGCCCGGCGATTTTGAGGATTTGCTTTGCTGCATCTATGTTTATCTCTATCAGGGCGACTATTACTATGAAGATGATCCGTTTGTAATGGACGCTCTTGACAAGCTCGAAAACGGAGACACAGTATTCAAATTATTTGATGCTCTTCTTGAAATTGTCGCTGACGATATTCTTCAGGGACACATTCTTAATGACCTTGAGTTCCACCCCAAAGCTCTGTTCCCCGAGGGTTCACTCGCAAACCTCGTTGTCGGAACAATCGGTTCGGTCGTTACTCTGCTTCTCCACGGTGACATCAGCTATCTTAATATCTCAAATAAAATCCTCGGACTTGTAAACGGTCTCGGAATTATCGAATACAACTCACTTTGGGGAATTGTTGAGCATTATATGGACGAGTATCTCACTGATACTCAGCTTGAGGGCATTGGTCAGACACTCGCAGGCATTGTACGTGACTTTGCCGAGGATGACAGCTTCAAGCTCGACAGCAATGCAACAATTGTTTATAACGGTCCTGTTGCGGTTGAGGCAACAAGAGAGAATTACAGACTTCCCACTGCGGTTACAGTAACTCTTGGTGAGGATTCAACAGCAAGAAATCTCAGCTGGTACACAAAGTACAGCGTTCAGGGCAGCGACATTGAAATCGTTGAAAAAGGCGACAGCTTCACAGGCAAAGACTCTGCTCCCGACGGTATCACAGTCACAGCTGAAACAACGGAAACAACAAGAATGTACCCCGGCGTTGACCTCGGTGTTATCGGAATTATGAATTATGAATTCCCGATGAACCGCCACATCGTTAAGGTTTCGGGACTTGAGGCAGGCAAAACATATTTCTACCGCATCGGTGACGCTTCAAGGAACTGGTGGAGTCAGACAGGTTCATTCAAAACCGAAAACGGCGGCGATGAGACATCGTTCATCCACATCGGCGACCCGCAGTCACAGTCCGCTAAGCAGTATGACACCTTTGCCGCTCTTATTGCAAAAGCATATGAGATGTATGACTCGGATTTCATCATTGACACAGGTGACAACGTCGACCACGGCGATAACTTCAGACAGTGGCAATGGTTCCTTGACGAAGCATCAGACACACTTATGAACACAGCTCTTATGTCAGCCGCAGGCAACCATGAGGAAAAGGGTTCATTCGCAATCGACAAGAACTTTGTTTACTCAAACGTACCCGAGCAGGACGTTGAGGAAGGAATTTACTTCTCATTCGATTACAACAATGTTCACGTTGCAATACTTAACACAAACAACCTTGACAAGGATGACAGCCTTAATGATGAGCAGATTGAATGGCTTAAGGATGATATGCAGTCAAGCAATGCCGACTGGAAATTCGTTGCATTCCATAAGGCAATGTATTCAAACGGCTCACACTACAAGGATGATGATGTTTGCGAAATCAGAGATGAGCTTTGTGAGCTTATGCCACAGCTCGGTATTGATATGGTTTTCCAGGGACACGACCATGTTTACCTCAGAACCGATTCAATGATTGACAATGAAGTTGAGTCAGTTACAACCTCAACCGCAACCTTCAACGGCATGGACTACACCGTAAAGGAGAACCCTGTCGGAACAGTTTATGTTATCAGCGGATGCTCGGGCGTTAAGGTTTACAAACAGAAGGACGCAAGCCTTACCGATAAGTATTTCCCGAGAGCAGAGGTTATCGAGGACGTTTCGTACTCAGTGTTCTCAGGCGTTCACATTGTGGGCGATACACTTTATTTTGACGCTTACACATTCGATACCGAAACAGGCAACACCGACAGAATAGACTCGTTCGCAATTTCAAAAGACCTTTCGGTACAGAAAGGAACAGGAGTTCCCGAACCGTCAAAGTTCGCTGAATTCTTCAGCAATCTGATTGAATTCCTCAAGCCTGTGTTCCTTAAGCTTCTTAAGCTTGCAATGCAGCTTTTCGGGATTGAGTTCTTCGGTCTTGTATAATTAAATAATTAAGCGGTGCCGTTTTCGACACCGCTTTTTACTATTCTTTAAATGCATTTGCATTTTTAATAATATTGACAATTATAAAAACTGTGTATCCGATAAAACCAAGTGCAACTGCAAGCAATCCGATTGTCCACGGATACGAAAATTCCTGTCCGCCGATGTTTACCGCCTTGCCGAGAATGTTTGCACGCAGAGCGATAATGCCGAGAATCAGAAGAAAAATTCCTCCGCCGCCGACAGGAAGAAACGCTTCCTTAAGCTGATGAGTGATGAATTTTTTTCTCATCCTTTTATTTGGAAAAATCTGCCGTTCACCCTCAAGCTTTGAACCGCTTACCTCGGCTGAATATCCTGAAAAAATTGCATCAATTCCGAATTTTTCCTTTGCCTTGACTTTTGTTTTAATTGAAATAACTGCTTTTGCCGCATTAACATTCACAATAAATTCTCCGTCAAGCTGAACGTGCTGACTTTGCTCAGAACGCTCAGTTTTTGCTTTGAAATCCGTAGCGTCAATCTCGTGAAAATCTTCGGTTTCCATCGGAATTCTTGCACGGTGAACTCTGATTTTGTGCTGACCTTTTTCAACAGCTTCAACAGTAACACGTTCTTCATCCCGAAGTGTAAATTTATTATTTTTAAAGCAGACGATAACGGTATCGCCTGTAAAATTTTCAAATCTGATATTCGCCAAAAAATCACATCCGTTAAAGAAATTTTTGTCTCCGAATCAAACGAATATATTCTAAATAATCGCAGAAAATAATCCTGTGATTTCGTCACAAATATAATCAGAGAGGTAACTGAAATGAAACACGAAATTAAAGAAATCAAGTGCAACGCAGTAAACTGCGTTTATAACGAAGACGGCCGCAAGTGCGTTGCAGGTCATATCGAGGTTGGTCCTTCAAGCGCATGCACCTGTGCCGAAACAATCTGCGCAACATTTGAGCCTAGCACAACAGAAAGCAAATAAAAAAGCGAAAAAGTAAGGGCGTACAAATCGTACGCCCGACTTTTTTATTTAAGCATATCGAAAACGACCTGTTCCATATCCTCTTTTTTACAGCAGCCTGTGAATCTCGGGGTCTTGCCCTTGAGGTTTGCAAGCTGAGGAGGACAATCCTCGCCTGTTTCAACATGAAGACCGAGAACCATATCGAATTCGTCCATACCCTCACTTATTCCCGGGCGGACTGCGTCAAGAACAGCCTTGCTGAACTTGAACGGATTAGCTGTTGAAGCGATAACCGTGGGAGTTGCGTCGCCTGTTTCAGCTTTATACTTATTATAAACATCAACAGCAACAGCTGTATGAGTATCGCAGAGATATTTGTAATCGCCGAATGTCTTTGCAATACAAGCCTTTGTTCCGTCATCGTCACAGCAACCTGCCTCAAACATTGAGTTGAGTTTAGCAAAAACTTCGTCATTCACCTTGTAACAGCCATTCTTTGAAAGCTGAGCCATCCAGTCAGCCGTAAGTCCGTCATCCATACCTGAAAGCAGGAAAAGAAGTCTTTCAAGGTTTGATGAAATAAGAATATCCATAGACGGAGAAATTGTTGTATAGAAATCACGCTTGCGGTTATATGTTCCTGTCTTGAGGAAATCAGTAAGAACATTGTTTGCGTTTGAAGCGCAGATAAGCTTGTTTACGGGAACACCCATTTCCTTTGCATAGTAAGCAGCGAGAATATTACCGAAATTACCTGTCGGAACAACAACATTCATCTTTTCACCAAGCTCGATTTCACCGCTGTTTACCATATCGCAATAAGCTGAAACATAGTAAACAACCTGCGGTACAAGACGACCCCAGTTGATTGAGTTTGCAGATGAGAACATCATTCCGTTTTCGTCAAGCTTCTTTGCAACTTCCTTATCTGTGAAGATTGCCTTAACGCCGCTCTGTGCATCGTCGAAGTTACCCTCAATTGCGCATACGCCGACATTATTGCCCTCCTGAGTTGTCATCTGAAGCTTCTGCATCGGGCTTACGCCGTCATTGGGATAGAAAACAAGAATCTTTGTATTCTTAACATCCTTGAAGCCTTCAAGTGCAGCCTTGCCTGTGTCACCCGAGGTTGCAACAAGAATAACAATCTGCTTGTCGGGAGCTGACTTTGAGGAAGCAACCGTAAGAAGGTGCGGAAGAAGCTGGAGAGCCATATCCTTGAATGCACATGTCGGACCTTTCCACAGCTCGAGAATATCCGTACCCTTTTCAAGTTTATGAAGCGGAGCAATCTTTTCGCTTGAGAACTTGCCCTCACCGTATGCACCCTTTACGCAGGTGTCAATTTCATCTGCTGTAAAGTCGGTGAGATAAAGGGAAAGAATCTCCTTTGCTCTGCCGATATAATCAAGACCTGCAATGCGCTTGATATCATCAAGTGAAATCTGAGGAATTTCCTCAGGAACGAACAATCCGCCCTCGGCTGAAATACCGTGAGCAATAGCCTGTGAAGAGCTTACCTTGATGCTTCTGTCACGTGTGCTTGTGTAAAACATTTTACATTCTCCTTATATAGTTTACGCAGAAAACCTGCGAATCTGATAAAATACCATTCATAAAGTAGATAATATCATAAATATTTTTTATTTTCAATAAATCTTGAAAATTTTCAGCCTTCATAAGCATTTTCAATGTAGTTTAGTGAAGTAACCTCATATTTGTTATCAAGTCGAACCTCGCAGACATCGAATCTCGGCTGAAGCTTATACTCATAAGCCTTTATAAAAAGCCCGGCAGTTGCGATTATTCTGCTCTGCTTCGCGCTGTCGACAGCCTCCATAGGCTCGGCGATTGTCTTTTCGCCTCTTGTTTTGACCTCGACAAAGCAGATATTTTTATCTTTCTGAGCGATTATATCAATCTCGCCGAGACGTGAACGATAGTTTGATGTGATAATCCTGTATCCGTTGTCTCTGAGATATCTTGCGGCATAGACCTCGCCCCATATACCTGTTTTATTTATTTCCATAAAAACTCTTCAAAAATGTCATTCGGTGGATTTCGGACGGACCGTATTCTGTCAGCATTTCATAATGCAGCTTTGTTCCGTATCCTTTATGCTTTGCGAACTGATACTCAGGATATTTTTTATCCATTTCAAGCATAAATCTGTCCCTCGTAACTTTAGCAAGAATTGATGCGGCGGCAATTGACATTGAACGTGCATCACCCTTGACAATAGTCTGTGTCGGTATACCGAGCTCAGGGTCACGGTTACCGTCAACAAGTGCCATATCAGGCTTTACTCCGAGCTTCTGAAAAGCACGGTTCATTGCAAGATATGTTGCCTGCAGAATATTTATTTCGTCAATTTCCTTTTCATCCGCCGTCGCAATGCCGTAGGCAAGTGCCTTTTCAATAATTACATCATAAAGAGCCTCGCGCTTTTTCTCAGTCAGCTTTTTTGAATCGTTGATGCCTTCAATCTCGCAGCCCTCGGGCAGAATTACCGCTGCGGCGCATACAGGCCCTGCAAGCGGACCTCTGCCTGCTTCGTCAATACCGCAGACAATGTTGTAGCCGTTTGCCTTTGCCTCGTTTTCAAATTTAAACCAGTCTATTACTTCAACTTCTTTTTTCACAGAAATCCCTCTCACTTCGGATTTTTATTTCATTACACAAATTCTTTTCTGCAATCAAATAAAAAGGGGAATGCAGATGCACTCCCCTTTCTGCGCAGAAATTATTCTACTGTAACAGTACCGTCTTCGTCGATTGTAATCTTCATTCCGTCCTTAACGTAGTCAAGGAACTCCTGACCGAGACAGTCAACAACAGGCATGGGGCTGTCAGCCCATACTGCACCGAGAACTGCACCTGCGGCTGCAAGTGAGTCAATATGCTCTGAGAAGAGAAGGCAGGAGGGACATTTGCCCAAAGCCTTTGCGCAGTAAAGAATCATACCGCCTGTTGTAGAACCGATTGTCTGAGGAAGGCAAAGAGCCTTATCCTGCATCGGCTTCTGATAAAGATCCTTGTTGTTCTGGTCATCACACTCAGTATGCTGATATTTCTTACCGATAATCGGAAGATCACCAAACTGAAGAGCACCCTGGAAAGAGGCAAGTGTGTTGAATCCACCGTGAGAAACAAGTGCGGGAGCTGTGCATTTGCCGGCTACTACCGGACGGCCTTTAAACTGTTTCATCTTACTTTACCTCCTTTGTGATAATTGAAAGAATTTCATCACTTGTATAGTAACGTGAAGTTGTATATGTTCTGAGCTTGTTGGAGTTTGTGATAACGGGCATTGACTTTGCAAGCGGATTGTTCATATACATAAGCGGGCAGATGTAACTGAGAACAACACCTGTTGCCTTAAGCTTTGCAGCGTAAGGAGTCTTTTCAAACTTCTCAATAACTCCGGGAGCAGCTGTGAATACTGTGTCAACAGAAACCTTGCTGAGACCGTTCTTCTTAAGGCCGTCAGCAACCTTATCTGTCCACTCGATAAGCTGGTTGTATGAAAGGTGAGGACAACCAACGAAGCAAAGCTTCGGCTTAGCGTTCTTATCCTTCCACATAACAGGATAGTTGTTCTTTACTCTTGCAAGCTCAGCGTCGTCAATAACATAAACCTTTGCGCCCTCAGCAACAATGCCTTCGCCCTGCTCAACAGCTTCGGGAGTGAGATTCTCAATGTGATAAAGACCGACAGCACCGTTTGAAGCAGTAGCTGCGCCGAAGTCCTTAAGATATGCGCAGGTATCGCCGTCAAGCTCTGTGCCGAGCCACTTGTCAAGACCCTTTACATAAGGAACATCTTCCATAACCTTCATGCCGATTGCAGAACCGAGAATCTGAGCCTCGGGCTTCTTTGTTGTCTTAACCTCAACAATCCATGTTGCCTTTCTGCCCTCGTCGGTAAGAAGTCCGAAATACGGAACACAGCCTACGATTGAACCGAAGAGCTCAATAATACCTGAGTTACGGTTGCACTTTGCACCGAGAACTGAGTTTGCATAAACAACAGCAGAAGACTCAGCCCATGAAAGTACATCACCCTTGTTGGGCTTGTTGCCTACCTCGTCCATATAGCATGTGCAGGTGTATGAGTTCTTGTCAATAAGACCGAGCTTCTCGAGCTGAGCGTCATACTTATCCTGTACGGAATACATGAACTTATTGAATACAAAGTTCTTGAGAAAATCTGAGGGAACTTTGGGATCAAGAGGCTTGGGGTCAACAGAGAATTTCTGAGCGGAAATTGCGCCGCCCTCGATAAGGGTATCCATAAGGTCGTGAACAGGTTTCATAACCTTAAGACCGAAGCTTGTAACAAGATGACCTTTCTCGCTTGTAACGGGAACCATCTTCTCCGCATCAAAAGCGTCACCGTAAAGAACAAGGGTTTTCATAACCTTTGCCATGGTCTCGCCCTTTGCACCGTGAAGAATAGCGGCCTGCTCGTCTGTAAGCTTCATTTTATAATTGAAGTTTTCATTCATGGGGGTTTCCTCCTTTTATAATCAGCCGGCGTACTTCCGCCGTCCGTAAATTTACGCACCGAATGATAAATAAATATCAATGTACTTTTATATTATATAATGAAACGTATATTCATTTCAAGAGAAAATATTCAAAACACGAGTTTTTTTCAAATTTTTTGCTGATATTCACCTTAGAATTACATTATTTTTAAAAATATCTTTTATTTTTTGTATTTCTGTGTTAGAATGTTAACAATACTGCGGACATTTAGCCGCAAATTGAGTTTGGAGGATAAATATGGATAAAAAATTAGAACCCTTATTCACTCCGTGGAAAATAGGTAACTGCGAAATCAAAAACCGTTTTGTACTTACAAGTATGGGCGGTACCGACCTTTTCGGTTGGATGGAAAAGAATCACTTTGACAAAGCCGGCGCAAAGTTCATCCTTGAAGTTGCAAAGAACAACTGCGGTCTTGTTCTTCCCGGATGTCAGCCCGTTTACAACCCCATGTTCGGTCAGTGGCTTCACAAGAACAAGAAGATGTATGCTGACCTCAAGAAATGGATGCCCGAATTCCATAAGACAGGCGCTAAGCTCTTCGTACAGCTTACAGCAGGTTTCGGCCGTTCATTCACAGTAAGCCAGATGATGGAAATGCTTTATACAAACAAAGCACTCCGTGTTGTCAGCAAGCCTTTTATGGATCTTGACAAAATTACTGCTTCTGCTTCACCCTCACCTAACCGCTGGTCAGACAAGATTCCTTCAAGAGAGCTGACAAAAGCTGAAATCAAGGAATTTGTAGACGCATTCGCAAAGAGCGCAAAAATGCTTAAGGATGCAGGCGTTGACGGTGTTGAGGTTCACGCTGTTCACGAGGGTTACCTTCTTGACCAGTTCACACTCAAGTATGTCAATAAGCGTACAGACGAATACGGCGGTTCATTTGAAAACCGTTACCGTTTCGCTGTTGAAATAGTTCAGGCAATCAAAAATGAATGCGGCAAGGACTTCCCCGTATCTCTCCGTTACTCAGTTCTTTCAAAGACAAAGGGCTTCCGTCAGGGTGCAGTTCCCGGTGAGGACTATGTTGAGGCAGGACGTGACATGGAAGAGTCAGAGAAGGCTATCAAGTACCTTTCAGACGCAGGCTACGATATGTTTAACTGCGACAACGGTACATACGACGCATGGTACTGGGCTCATCCTCCTGTATATATGCCTGAGAACTGCAACCTTGCAGATGTAGAGCATATTAAGAACTTCACAGATAAACCCGTTGTTTGCGCAGGTCGTCTTGACCCCAGAGTTGCAGCTGACTCAATTGCAGCAGGCAAGCTCGACGGTGCAGGCTTCGCACGTCCGTTCCTTGCAGACCAGGAGTGGATTACCAAGCTCATGAACGATAAGGAAGACGATATCCGTCCCTGTATCCTCTGCCACAACGGCTGCTTCAATATGTGTCACTATAAGGGTGTTCCCAACGATCAGGAGCTTTCTGACAGTCTCCACCTCGCACGCTGCGCAGTAAATGCTGAAACAATGCAGTGGAACAAGCATTATATCAAGAAAACAACCTCTCCCAAGACAGTTCACATCATCGGCGGCGGTATCGGCGGTATGGAAGCTGCAAGAGTTCTTAAGGAGCGCGGACACAAGCCCGTTATCCACGAGAAGAGCGATATCCTCGGCGGTACATTCATCCCCGCAAGTGCAGAGAGCTACAAGGGCAAGCTTCGTGAGCTTCTTGAGTGGTACAGACTTCAGATGAAGAAGATGAACATTGAAGTTCGTCTTAACGATGAGGTTAAGGACATCACCGCTTTCGGCGACAGCCCCGTTATCATCGCAACAGGTTCAAACCCCATCAACCTTACAGGCAAGCTTCCCGGTTTTGAGAAGACAGTTGAAGGCTGTGAATTCCTCAACGGAACAAAGCAGGTCGGCGAAACAGTTGCTATCATCGGCGGCGGTCTTACAGGCTGCGAAATTGCTTATGAAATCGCACTTCAGGGTAAGAAGCCTCTTATCGTTGAGATGAAGGATGACATCGTAAGCCAGAAGGGTGTCTGCCTTGCAAACTCCTCATACCTCAGAGAGTGGTTCGAGCTTAACAAGGTTCCCGTATACCTTGAGACAAAGCTTACAGAGGTTAAGGATGGCGCAATCGTATGTGCTGACAAGAACGGTAAGTCATTCGAGATTCCCTGCGACTCAGTTATCAGCTGTATGGGTTACAGACCGAACCCGCTTGTTAAGGAACCCGGCAAGAACGTATTCCTTGTTGGTGACTGCCTTGCAATCGGTAACCTCCGTTCAGTTATCTGGCGCGCATATGACGTTGCAATGAAGATATAAGTTAATTAAACATTTACGTTTAATTTTGTATCTTAAACATATAAGCGAAACCGCAGAAAGTCCTGAATCTGAAAATTCGGGACTTTCTTTTTTATACATATTTGTTTAGTGTGTTGTGGTAAGAAATAAAAATACATCAATATATTGTATATGCTTTTTCAGCACAAAAATTTTTGCGAAATTTTACAAAAAAGCCTTGCAATAATTGTGTAATTATGATAAGCTATTAGAGCATTTGTGACCACCAAGGGGCAAGTATGCTCTGCGGCGGGGTTTAATGCCCAACATTAAAGCGGACGGTCCTCTGTCAGTTATCTGTTAAGAACGCCTGAAATTCTATGGGAGGTGTCTGTAATGGACGCACTTAAGTTAATCGCACAGGACAGCCTCAAGCCTGAGGTTTCCGAAGCAATCAAAGTAGGTAACACCATCAAAATCTGGGTTAAAATCCGTGAAGGCGAAAGAGAACGTCTTCAGGCTTTTGAAGGTACTGTAATCGCTCGCAAGGGCAGTGGTGTTTCCGAAACCTTTACTGTTCGTCGTGTTTCTTACGGCGTTGGTGTTGAGAGAGTTTTCCCTGTTCATTCACCTAACGTTGATAAGATTGAGCTTATCAGAACAGGTAAGGTACGCAGAAGCAAGCTCTACTATCTGCGTGACAGAGTCGGCAAGGCTGCTAAGGTTAAGCAGAGCATCGGCTAATCAGATTGAGCTGAAGGTACGCAGAGCCGTACCATTGAGGGTATGGGAGGCTTTGGCTTCACCATGCCCTTTAATTTTTAAATTATTCTTTTTCTATATATTTCGGAGGTATCGCAATGCTGTTAAGCAAACGTCAGATTAAAATTGAACGTACCGAATACCTTGCAAACGGACTGACACCCGAACAGGCTAAGAAAAACAGATCAAAATGGATTAAGATTTTTGACCTTTGCAGCTCCGTTGTTGCGGCTATGGTTATAATCTTTATCATTTTTACTTTTGTCTGCCGTCCCACAAGTGTTGTCGGCGAGTCAATGACAAATACGCTTCAAAACGGTGACTGGCTTCTTGCAACGAGACAGTCGGAATACAAGTACGGCGATATTGTTATTATCACTCAGCCTAACATTCATAACGAACCGCTGATAAAGCGTGTTATCGCAACTGAGGGTCAGACAATTGAGATCAACTTCACTTCGGGTCAGGTTTTTATTGACGGTGAGGAAATCAGCGAGCCGTACATCCGTGAGCTTATCCATTCAAATAATGTCGGCGTAAAATCGTGGACAGTTGAGAAGGGCAAGGTTTTCGTTATGGGCGACAACCGCAACCACTCGTCCGACAGCCGCGATCCCGGTGTAGGTCAGATTGATACGCGCTACATTCTCGGAAAAGCACAATTAAGAATTCTCCCGTTTGGTAAGCCCGATATTTACAGTAATCTCACTGAGGGTGATAAATAATGGAAAACGAAGAAAAGCTTCCGATTGAACCGGAAGTAAAAGAAGAAACAAAAAAAGAAAACAGTTTTGTAAGTCTGCTGTATGATACCGTTTCGATTTTCGGAACTGCACTTATTATTATTGCAATCATATTTACATTTTTTGTCCGCATCGTCGGTGTTGACGGTAATTCAATGAATAACACACTTCAGCACGGAGACTGGCTTCTTGTTTCAGCTGTAAATACTGAAATAAACCGCGGTGATATCGTTATCAGCACTCAGCCCAATGCATTCAATGAGCCGATTGTAAAGCGGGTTATCGCAAAGGGCGGTCAGACGGTGGATATTGATTTCCACACAGGTACAGTTTCCGTTGACGGCGAAATTCTCGACGAGCCGTACATTGCCGCAAAAACACTTACCCCCGAAGGAGTCAACTTCCCGATTGTCGTTCCCGAGGGCAAGCTGTTCCTTATGGGCGATAACAGAAATGATTCTACCGACAGTCGTTCCGAAGCTATCGGATGCGTTGATGAAAGATATATCCTCGGCGTTGCAAAATGCAGAGTAACACCAAACTTCACAATTTTTGAAAAAAATTCAGCTGAATCGTAAGATTCAGCTTTTTTATATTGCATTAAAATACATTTTATTGTATAATTATACATCTTTTAAAATTGAGGTGTATTATGGAAGAAAAAGAAAAGAACAGTTCAGGTATTCAGCTGAACAAAAAAACTATGATTGCTATAACGGCACTCCTGCTTGGCATTATGCTTTTAGCCGGTGTTCTGACAAAGGTTGTTCCCACAGGCAGATACGATGTTGATGCGGAAGGCGCAATAATTCCCGGAACATATCATGAAATCTCTGACGATGAAGTAAACTATCCGTTCTGGCGTGTGTTAATCGCTCCTCTTGAAGTATTCACAACATCCGACTCCGTAATCGGACTTGGAATAATTCTATTTATAGTTCTTATCGGCGGCACATTCCTTGTTATGGAAGAGAGCGGAGTTCTGCAATACATAATGCAGACGACCGTAAACAAATTCGGGAATAAAAAATACAAGCTGCTTGCCATCATGGTTTTTGTCTGCATGGCTCTGAGCTCTGTTGTCGGTATTCTTGAGGAAAGCGTCACCCTCGTTCCGCTTGCGTGTGCAATATCGCTTGCGCTCGGGTGGGACTCAATGGTCGGACTCGGATTTAGTCTGATGTCAATTGCGTTCGGTTATGCCGCCGCAACATTCAATCCGTTTAATATAGGTATTGTTCAGACTATGGCGGGACTTCCGATGTTCTCAGGTCTCGGTTACCGAGTTATCGTATTCGCAGTTACATATCTTATTCTTTTTCTTTTCCTGTTTTTATACGCAAAAAAGATTGAGAAAAATCCGCAGAAATCCGTGTCATATGAATCTGACATTGAGCTGAGGAAAAAGTTTCTTTCCGAGGAAAAGAACGAAGTGCTTAAGAATCCGAATCTCGGCAAGGCAACAAAGGTTTTTGTAACAAGCATTCTTTGCGTTTTCATTTTCACGGCAATAAGCTTTATCGCACAGCAGTTCATTACAAACGAATCAATATCATCGGTTATCGGCTACACTCCGCTTGTTGCAATGGCAATCCTCTTCACATTCGGCGGTCTGAGGGCAGGTTATATCACAGGCATCAGAGGTAAAAATCTTCTCAGCGGCTTTGGCAGAGGTGTCAAGACAATCGCTCCTGCTATTCCTCTTATCGTTTTTGTTCTCGGTATCACATACGTCCTCAAAAAGGGTATGATTATCGATACAATTCTTTACAACATTTATAATCTCATTCAGAGCTTCACCCCCGTTCAGGCTCTGCTGATGATAATGTTTGTTGTTATCATTATCGAATTCTTTATCGGAAGCGGAACAGCAAAGGCATTTCTTCTTATGCCTCTTATTCTTCCTCTTGCAAAAATGCTTCACATTACCGACCAGTCAATCGTTCTTGCCTTCTGTCTGGGTGACGGCTTCTGTAATGTGCTCTATCCGACAAGCGGAATTATGATTATCTGCATCGGTATGATTAACGTAACCTACGGCAAATTTCTAAAGTGGTCATGGAAGCTCTTTGCGGCAATTTTCGCCGCTTCCGCCGCACTGATATGGATTGCGGTTAAAATCGGATACTGCTAAAGCAAAACCGCCGAAAAGGATTTGTTCCTCTTCGGCGGATAATTTTTAAATATTGTTTTTCAAAACGTATAAACGGCTGTGTAATCAACGCTTCCGATATCCTTCATTGAATGTGATTTGCCGTTTACATTTGATTTATATTCACAGTTGTAAGGCATCTTAAGATTAAGTGCAAGCGCGTCCGCATTTCCGTCAATTGTAAGCTCAAGTGTTGTGCCTGTATAGGTTGACGTTCCGCTTGTTGCTTCATCAGTATATACGAACGGGAGAGCCGCCTGCTTATTATAAACAGGCATTTTGAAAATGTCCGTCTTTTCTTCCTTAAGAGTAATTTTAATTATATATTTTCCGTTGCCTGCGTCCTTGATTGCCGCTGTACTGACACCCTTATAATCAAGAGTAAATCCGGGATTGAGCGATTCAATCTTTGCACTGTTTGCCTTGTACTTTCCGTTCTGACATTCAACAGTTTTTGATGTTGAATCGTTATACGGAGTTGACTTATTAACGGTAATATCAGTTGTTGTTCCCGAATCCTTGTTTGTATATTTAAGCGTCATTTTTTCCTTGCCGTAGGTTGATTTAACTGCGCTGTTATAAAGTGCAACAATTTCCTGCACATTTTTCGGCATATCAAAGCTGCTTATTAAGCCGACACAAATCTGAAGAATTGTGAGTGCATCCGCCGAATTTACCGCACCGTCTCTGTTAACGTCAGCCTTGGTTTTGTCAATATTTTTAAGCTGACCGACAGAATACTGAAGAACCATAAGAGCATCATTTGATGAAACATTGCCGTCACCGTTTACATCACCCTTTGAAGCAGCAAAAGATGTCGGCATAAGTGATAAAGCCAATACAAAAACAATTAAAACAGAAATAAATTTTTTCACAGTTATTCCTCCTTTTCCGCTATTATATCACAAAGAAAGGAAATAGCAATAGTTTCAGAATAAAAGCAAATTCACATAATTTTTCAGAGCGTTCATATCAGTTGCATTGTAAAAAATTTCGTCAAGTTTTCTGTCACAGCTTTCGATTTCCTCAAGTGAAGAAAACACCTCATTCATAAGTGAACGATAAGCCCTAAGGCAAAAATCAGTTCGCAGTTTTATGCTCTCAACGCTGTGGAAAAGAAAACGCTTTGAATAAATTTTTCTGCTGTTTTCAAAATCGTCGCGATGATAATATTTTGAAGTAAAAATGCCGAAGCTAAGCTCGGGAATTATTATGTGCTCGGTAATCTCAGAATTTGTTGTGCAGGGACATCGGATAACATCATATCCCGAGCCGAGAGCATAACGGCGAATCCGTTCGATAATTTCCCAAGCGCAAGTACCTGTGCGGTCTTTGATAACAAGCATCTTTTCACAGTAATTATCAAAGGCCTCCATATTCAGTTCAATGCCGTCTGCTGTCGGGCAGGTAACATAGCGAACTGTTTCCACTCCGACATGACCTTTTAATCCGTTTGAAATTCTGTTCCACAGACGTGTCGTAAACCGATTGATTTTTTTATCATCAACATACGGTTTTTCAAGTCGGAAAATATCGTTTTGTATTGAATTACAGGCAGAAAGAAAACGCTGACAGCGAAGCAGATTTTTTTCTCTTTGCATTAAAACTTTTTCTGCGTTTTTCTGAGATTTTTCATCAGTTTTCTGAAAACTTTTTAATAAGGTTTCTTCTCCGTCCGGACAGAAAAATGAATCACATATCTGAAAAGAATCGCATCGTACTCCCCCGCTTCCGTCAGCAATACACAAATCAGTATAATCATACTTATTCTTTTCGAGCTCCGATTTTATGAAATCAAAAAGCTCCTGCTTTACGGCAGGCGAATATCCATTGACAATGTATTTTTTAATGCTTGGGTTTTCTGAGTCCGACATAAGAGAAGTATATCCGTCAGGAGAAAAAACGCCATAGTAAAAGCAGCTGTTTTTCAAAAAATCATCTCCGCTTCAATAGTGATTATCCTCATTTTATTCAGCAAATAAGTTTATGTGCTTGTAATGTTTAAACATTTGTGTTAATATTTTTCAGAGGTGAAACATATGGATTTAAGTTCAGAAAAACTTAAACATTTATTAAACTTAAACGCAGATGTTTTAGTTTTTGAGTTAATAGGCTCAACGAATGTGTATGCAGAGGAAATTGCTGCTCAAACTGACAAACCGATTATCATTGTTTCCGAAAGTCAGACTGACGGCAGAGGCAGAAACGGGAAAACATTTTTCTCTCCTGACACGGGACTTTATCTTTCACTTGTAACTCATCCGAAATCAGATTTCTTTTCACTTACAACAATAACCTGCGGAACAGCGGTTGCTGTATGCCGTGCAATTGAAAAACTTACTGACCTAAAGCCTCAGATAAAATGGGTAAACGATATCTATATTGACAACAAAAAAGTCAGCGGAATTCTTTGCCGTGCGCTCGGCGGAAACGGAAAAATTGAACATCTGATTACCGGAATAGGAATCAATATTTACACAAAAGATTTTCCTGACGAAATAAAAAATACCGCAGGCTCGCTTAATGTTCAGATTGACAGAAATCAACTGACAGCAGAAATAGTAAATCAGATTATGAAGCTTTCCGAAAATGATTATATGGATGAATACCGCAAAAAATCCTGCGTTATCGGAAAAGAAATAACCTACTTCATTGACGGTATCGCATACAACGGAAAAGCTGTCGACATTGACGAAAACGGCGGACTTATTGTGATAAATGATGATAAAAAAATAACGCTGACAGGCGGAGAAATTACAGTCAGATTTTCCGTTGACTAATGGCCTTGTTTTTGATAAAATATGGCTGTTGATTTTTAGAAACAGGAAGATAGATATGATTAGAATAAACGAAATCAAGCTTCCTCTTGAAGCAGGAAGCGAAGAAATTTTTTCGGCGGCGGCAAAGGCAATGCGCTGTCCGAAAAGAAAAATTACCGAATTGAATATTGTCAAAAAATCTCTTGACTCGAGAAAGAAAGAAAATCTTTTCTTTGTTTACAGCGTTGACATAACCGTTGACGGTGACGAGGAGGAGATGCTCAGGCGAAGCGGTTGCAAAAAGGCAATTATCGTTGAGCCGTTTACATACATTATGCCTGAAAACAAACGGCACAGCGAGTTTCGCCCTGTTGTTGCAGGCTTCGGACCCGGAGGAATCTGGGCAGCACTCACACTTGCTCGTGCGGGACTTCGTCCGATTGTTCTCGAGCGCGGACGTGATGTTGATACCAGAACAGCTGATGTAAATAAATTCTGGCAAACAAAAAAGATTGACGAAACATCTAATGTTCAGTTCGGCGAGGGCGGAGCAGGTACTTTCTCTGACGGTAAGCTGACAACGGGCATTAAAGACCCGCTCTGCCGAAAGGTCTTTCTTGATTTTGTTGAGTTCGGTGCGCCCGAAGAAATTCTTTACTCGTGGAGACCGCACATAGGCACGGACAAGCTCGGTCAGGTTGTCAAAAATATGCGCGAGGAGATTAAGCGTCTTGGCGGCGATGTACTTTTTTCCTGCTGTCTTACTGATATTATAATTGCCAACGGAGTTGTTCACGGCATAAGCTATATAAATGAAAACGGTGAAAAAGTTGATATGGAAACAGACAGCGTTATTCTTGCTATCGGTCATTCGGCAAAGGACACCGTTGAAATGCTCTACCGCAAGGGTCTTGACCTTATGCAGAAGCCGTTTTCGGTCGGTGCAAGAATTGAGCATCCGCGTGTTATGATAGATAAAGCTCAGTACGGAGATTTCGCGGGTCATCCCGCCCTCGGTGCGGCAGACTACAAGCTTTCCTGTCATCCTCCGCGCGGAAGAGGTGCATATACCTTCTGTATGTGTCCCGGCGGCACGGTTGTTGCTGCGGCAAGTGAGGAAGGCGGCGTTGTTGTGAACGGTATGAGCAACTACGCACGTAACGCTGAAAATTCAAACTCCGCACTTCTTGTCGGAGTTGAACCCGAGGATTTCGGAAGCGATCATCCTCTTGCGGGCTTCAAGCTTCAGCGTGAGATTGAAGAAAAGGCTTTCCGTTGCGGCGGTGGAGATTTTACCGCACCTGCGCAGCTTGTCGGCGATTTCTTACAGAATGTAAAATCAACTCAGCTCGGAAGCGTTAACCCCTCCTGCCCGACAGGTGTTAAAATGGGCGATATACGTGAAGTCCTTCCGAAAAAGGTTACCGACACAATGGCTGACGCAATTGTAAAAATGGGCAAACAGCTCAAAGGCTTTGATATGCCCGATGCTGTGCTGACAGCTCCCGAAACACGTTCATCATCCCCTGTCAGAATTCTGCGTGACGAATATTATCAGGCTCTCAAGGTCAGAGGACTTTATCCCTGCGGTGAGGGTGCAGGCTATGCAGGCGGAATTGTATCTGCGGCAGTTGACGGAATCCGTTGTGCTCACGCAGTTATGGACGATGATCTGACAAAATAAATTTCAATTTATACCGCAGTTTTTCTGCGGTATTTTTCTGTACTTTTTTGAAAAAATATGTTATAGTTTTTTTATCAAAAATTACGGAGTTTGAAATGAAAAAAGATACCATACTTAACGTGCTTAAAATTGTTATTGCTGTCGCAATTGTGCTGACGGCAATTCTTAACTACAACCGCCTTTCAAATCTTGATGTCCGTGCGCTTATTGACGGTGCTTCAAGTATTCTTGTTGCGGAGCTGATTATTATAGGAGTTTATGCTCTCAAATCAGTTCTCTTTGTTATCCCCGCTTCAATCATTTATCTTTCTGTCGGACTTGCTATGGAACCGTGGCGTGCTGTACTTGTAAACATGGCAGGTATTGCCGTTGAAATTTCAATAACATTTCTGCTCGGAAAGTTTCTCGGAAAAAGTGCTGTCGAGAAAAAAATACAGGGCACAAAAATGGGCGATAAGCTTCTTGGAATGAAGGATAAAAATAAAAATCTTGCAATATTTACAATTCGTTTTGTGCCAGCGTTTCCGATTGATTTTTCTTCTCTTTTTATGGGCGCATTTGATTTTAAATTCATCACTTATTTTCTCTTTTCTCTGCTCGGTCTTGCGCCGAGAATTATTGGCTTTACAATTATCGGCGAAGCAATTTACAAATTTATTCCGACAAAATATCTTATGCTGATTGCAATTATCGCTGTTCCTGTCGCTCTGATTGCAATGGTAATAAAAAAGAAAGTCGGAAATAAGACGGAGGGAAATTCATGAAAATCGGAATGTCATCCTCCTGCTTCTATCCCGAAAATATTGAGGACGGCTTTAAAAAAGTCGGAGAGCTTGGCACAAAAACAGCCGAGCTTTTTGTAAATTCTCCGTGTGAGATGCAGTCGCCGATTATTAACGAACTGCTTGCAATTCAAAAGCATTACTGTATAAATGTCCGCACAATTCATCCGTTCACTTCCGCATTTGAAACATTCTTTTTCTTCAGCGCATATGACAGAAGAAGATATGACGGAATTGAGTTCTATAAGAGATATTTTGAAGCAGCTAATCGCTTCGGTGCGGATGCCGTTGTATTTCACGGCGGTCTGAGCAAGTCGGATACTGATATTGAATTCTATGCTCAATGCTACTCTCTTCTTCACAATGCGGCACGCGAGCAGGGCATTTTCATTGCACATGAAAATGTTGTTGACCATATGTGTTCCTCTCCCGAATATATGAAAAAGCTTGCTGATTATATCGGTGACGATTTTCGCATGGTGCTTGATATCAAGCAATGCCGCCGGAGCGGTGAGGACGAATACAAGTTTATAAAGCTTCTCGGCAGCAAAATAATTCAGGTACATATCAGTGATTATGATACAGGCAAGGACTGTCTCGCACCCGGTGTCGGGAAATATGATTTCAGAAAGCTCTTTTCCGAGCTGAAAAACGCCGGCTATGATAAGACAGCACTTATTGAGCTTTACAGACACAACTTTTCTGAGCCCGAAGAAATCCGGGCTGCTATGAATTATCTGAATTCTAACTGTTTGTAATTATTGCACAAAAAAGTAATGTCCTTTTTGTGTTGAAAAAATTTTTTGACTGTTGTATAATGTATTTATCTAACCATCTAAGGAGGAAAATAGTAATGAAAAAGATTTCAAAGAAAGTTCTTGCTGTTGTTCTTTGCATCAGCCTTGTTTTCGGCTGTTCCGCAATGGCAACAAGTGCCGCTGACGGCAGTGATACCGTTAAGCGTGTAAGCTGTACTTTCAACGGCGATTCCAAAACATCAAGAGGTTTCTGCTGGTACACACTTGAAAACGGTGACAGCGATGTTCAGATTGTAAAGACATCGGCTTTTAACGGTTCATTTGCTAACGCAATGACATTCTCATCTGACACATCATATAAGTTCCGCAAGCAGTTCTGCCATAAGGTAGTTGCTGACGGTCTTGAGGCAGGCACAGAATATACATACCGTGTAGGCGATGCTTCAAAAAATCTCTGGAGCGATATCGGTACATTTGTAACTGATGACGGCGACAGCAAATTCTCTTTCATCACAATTGCTGACGTTCAGGCAAGCAGCGATGAAAACTTCGCACATGCAGCTGAAACAATCAAGGGTGCTATGGCTACACTTCCCGATTCAGAATTCACAGCTAATCTCGGTGACTTCGTAAACGATGACACCAATGACGAGTGGGACTGGTACTTCAGCAACTTTGCTTGCTCAAATATGAGCACAACACTTGCTCCTGTTGCAGGTAACCATGACGGAAACATCACAAATAAACTCAACATTAACGTATTCAACTCAACATTCAACCTTTCAAATCCCAACACAGATTCAAACACAAACTGGGTTAACGGTGTATATTATTCATACGATTACGGCAACGCTCACTTTGCTGTTCTTAACACAAACGATATGTACCCCATGACTCAGTCACAGAGAAACTGGCTCATCAACGATATGAAGTCAAGCGATGCTGACTGGAAATTTGTTATGATGCACAGAGCTGCATACGCTGAAGGTAAGAACATCAACAAGCCCGATACAATTATCATGCGTGACGTTCTTCTTCCTCTCTTTGATGAGCTTGACATTGACGTTGTATTTGCAGGTCACGACCATACATACTACCGTTCAATGCAGGTTAAGGGCGATGCTGCTGTTGAAAACGTAACATACGTTACAGAGAACTACAACGGCGAAGAAGTTACATTCGCTTACAATCCCGATGGAGCAGTTCATATTCTTCCCGCAACAGCAGGTACAAAGAGATACACAGTTCACGATGCTATCAATCCTATTCCCGAAACTTGCGCTTTCCGTCTTTCAACAAGAGATATGGGCGGCTGCTTCACAACAACTGAGATTGACGGCGGTAAGCTTATCATAAAGTCATACCTCGTTGACGACGAGACACAGAAAATCACACTTATCGATCAGTACGCTATCAAAAAGGATGTAGGTCAGAATAAGGCAGTTGAGAGCGATCTTTCAACAGATAACGCATCAAACATAGGTAACTACATTTTTAATCTTGTTTATGCTCTTGTTGATATGCTTGCAAAATATCTTTTCGTTCTTCTTCCTCAGGTAATAGTTAACGCAATCAAAGGCTAAACACTTTTTTATAACACCTCTTCGGAGGTGTTATTTTTTATCCATTTTTCATTTACATATTGACAAATCAGCTTTTTTGATATAGTCTTTTAACATGCCGTCAGGCAAATATAATTAAAAAGGACAGTGGTTCAATGAAAGAATACCTAAACAGAATCAAGAGTAATGCTAAAACAGGCGAAATAATCTATTGGTGGATTTTAAGAGCCTTAATGATATTTGCAATGATAAAGGGTATTGTCGGACTTATAAATGGCGAAAACGATATTTCCGATCCTCTTCAGGTTTTCGGTAATCTTTTGGCAATGTTTGCATGGGAAGTTTTCATGTTTATGCCTGAAAAGACATGGGCAAGACATGTACCCTCACTCGTTCAGGACGGTCTGATTCTGATGGTTTTTGCCGCTTCATTCTGCGGAAAATTTCTCAACTTCTACTACGATGTTCGCTGGTGGGATTCGGGAATGCACTTCCTAAGCGGCGGCCTCTGCGTTCTTGCAGGTTACGAGGTTGTTATTGCAATGCAGAAGCGTGATAAGAAAACTATTTCAGTACCTATTGCTCTTCTCTGTGCTCTTGGTTTCTCATTCTTTGTTTCAACTCTCTGGGAGCTTTTCGAGTTCACAGCAGACCAGGTTATGTGCAACGCAGCAACAGGTGCAATCGGTGACGCTCAGCATTGGTGCTGGACACTTGCTGAGGGAACACCCAAAGCAGCAACACTCTTTGACCCCAAGTTTACAGAACGCTGGCCGTTGATGGATACAATGGGTGACATTGTACTTAATTCAATCGGCGCTTTAATCGCATGGGTTGTTCTTAAATTCTTCCCCTATCATCACAAGGGCAAGAACGATGTTAACGCGATGATTGAAGCTGAACTTGCAAAGTCGGCAAAAAAAGAGCTTTCAAAAAGAAGATAAAAAAACAGGCACTTCCGAATTTTCGGAGGTGCCGTTTTTCTGTCAGCAGAATGAACTTTCAATCACCTTTGAACACTCTGACGGTGAATAAATCCAGCGGTCAATGTGGTTTACATCTGTATAATATTTAATCGGTGGAGTCGGATATTCCGCCTCAAATGCATCAACAATAATCAGTTTAATTTTCATTCTTTCGGGAAGCATACTCTTTATATAAACACCTGCGTGACAGCCTGCTGTAATTCCGGGTGAATACTCGGCAAGTCCGGCAAGATTCGGCGTAAGCTCAATAAAAATTCCGTAGCTTTCGATTGAACGGACTATACCCGGAACTGTTTCACCCGGAGTAAATTCGCCTGCATTTTCCTCCCACGTACCGAGAAGCTCCTTATGTGAAAATGTAATTCTTCCCATGTCATCAATCGTTTTAACAATAACTTTTATCATCTGTCCGATATGAAAACGAACAGACGGATGCGGAATACGTGAAACGGAAATACTGTCAATCGGGAGCAAACCGTTTATGCCCGCGCCGATATCAAGAAATACACCGAAGCTTTCCATGTGCGTAACTCTTGCATCAATAATATCACCGGGCTTCAGCTTTGAAATATAATTATCCATACATTCCTGCTGAACCGCACGTCGACTGAGAATTGCATATTCTCTGTCGTTATCATCCTTGCGAAATCCGAGAATTTTGAACATCACAGGCTTGTTAACCCGTGAAATCAGAGCAATGTCACGCACTGAGCCGTCGCTGATTCCGACAGCTCCCTCACAATGCGGAATAATTCCGTACATACAGCCGAGGTCAATCCGCAGGTCGTGATTTTTGTCACAGATAAGTGCACGCGCCTCCACAGTTTCATCGGTTATACACGCCTCGTGCAGAGCGGCAGGATTGGACAGAATTGACTGATTTGAGGGTGTGGAAATCATCTGACCCTCGGGATAATAAATTTGCATATATTTTACCACCTTTGTTTTCGGTACAGAGCAGCTGAAAACAGTTGCAATGCGCCATAAAGTATTTTTTTACTAATAAATATGGAAAGTTCACGTTAATAATGACAAAATCAGGTATACAATAAAAATAAAATGTGATATAATAGATTATTATATATTCGGAGGTATTAAAATGGATGTTCGTGTCGGTGACAGGCTTGTTATGAAGAAAAATCATCCCTGCGGCTGCAACACCTTTGAGGTTCTGCGCTCAGGCATGGATTTCCGTATCCGCTGTGAAAAATGCGGTCACGAGGTTATGGTTCCCCGTGTAAAAGCCGAGAAAAATATCAGAAAAATCATTCGTGAGGAAGAGTAGCGTTTTTTCGTTTCTCATACTACTTACGGAGGTTATACCATGCTTGATAAATTAAAATCAGTTGAAGAAAATTTTGAAAATATAAATGCTCAGCTCTGCGATCCCGACGTTGTATCGGATATGGAAAAATATCGCAAGCTGATGCAGGATGTAAAGCATCTCACACCAATTGTGGAAAAGTTCCGTGAATACAAGAAAGCGGCTGCCGACTTTGAAGAGGCAAAAGAGCTTCTTGACGGCGGCGGACTTGATAAGGATTTTCGAGAGATGGTTCAGGAACAGCTTGAGGAATCGCGAGAGCTGACAGAAAAGCTTAACGAGGAGCTTAAAATTCTGCTTCTTCCGCGTGATCCCAATGATGATAAAAATGTTATTATTGAAATCCGAGGCGGTGCAGGCGGAGAGGAATCGGCATTGTTTGCAAACTCTCTTTTCCGTATGTACTCAATGTATG
This sequence comes from Clostridia bacterium, assembly GCA_024404095.1. Classification (GTDB taxonomy): domain Bacteria; phylum Bacillota; class Clostridia; order Oscillospirales; family Acutalibacteraceae; genus CAG-488. The sequence continues at coordinate 43,202 of JAKSQO010000015.1, forward strand.
CAGAAACAAAAGGCTGGAAGCCCGAGGTTCTCAGCTCCAATCCGACTGAGCTTGGCGGCTTCAAGGAAATCAGCTTTATGATTAACGGCGACGGCGCATATTCAAGATTTAAATTTGAAAGCGGTGTTCACCGTGTTCAGCGTGTTCCCGAAACCGAATCGCAGGGACGTATCCAGACCTCAACCGCAACCGTTGCGGTTCTGCCTGAGGTTGACGATGTCGAGGTTCAGATAAATCCCGCTGACCTGCAGATTGACACCTTCCGTTCAAGCGGTGCAGGCGGTCAGCATATCAACAAAACCGAATCTGCAATCAGAATTACGCACATTCCCACAGGTACTGTTGTTGAATGTCAGGATGAGCGCAGTCAGTATAAAAACAAGGACAAGGCGATGAAAATTCTTCGCTCAAGAATCCTTGATGCAGAACGTGCAAAACAAAACGAGGCAATTGCAGGTGAACGCAAAGCTCAGGTCGGCACAGGTGACCGAAGCGAGCGCATACGCACCTATAATTTTCCTCAGGGACGCGTCAGCGACCACAGAATAGGACTTACTTTATATAAAATAGAATCTATAATGAACGGCGATCTTGATGAAATAATTGACGCACTTATTACTGCGGATACCGCCGAAAAACTTAAGGGATGACAGATTTGAAAACTCAACTGTTCAGAAATGACGATGCCGACGGACTTCGTTCTGCGGCTGAAATACTGAAAAACGGCGGACTTGTTGCAATACCGACCGAAACGGTTTACGGACTTGCGGCAAACGCTCTTGACGGCAAGGCTGTCGCTGAAATATTCAAAGCTAAAGGCAGACCGATGGATAATCCGCTGATTGTCCATATTGCGGAATTTGATGAAATATATCCGCTTGTCAGTTCCGTTCCCGAAAAAGCAAAGGCTCTTGCCGAAGCTTACTGGCCCGGACCGCTGACTATTATTCTTCCGAAATCGGATATAATTCCCGATGAGGTGAGTGCAGGACTTGATACGGTTGCAATCCGTATGCCGTCACACCCGACTGCACATAAGATTATTGAGCTTTCGGAATGTCCGCTTGCCGCACCGTCAGCCAATTCATCGGGACTTCCGAGCCCGACAACAGCAAAGCACGTTCTTGACGATATGGACGGAAAGATTGACGCTATTGTTGACGGCGGTGAAAGTGCGGTAGGAATTGAATCGACTGTTGTTACACTTGCAACCGATGTTCCCCGACTTCTCAGACCCGGCGGAATTACTCATGAACAGCTTGAAGCGGTTCTCGGTCACGTCGAGATTGACCCTGCTGTGCTTGCTCAGCTTGAAGAGGGTGTCAAACCCGCTTCTCCGGGTATGAAATACAAGCACTATTCTCCGAAAGCGGAGGTATTTATCGTTAAAGGCACATTGCCGAGCTTTAAGTTCTATATTGATTCCGTTAAACAGGACGGAGACATGGCACTTTGCTTTGACGGCGAGGAAACAGATATTTCCATCCCCTGCCTTCCGTTCGGAAATGAAGAAAACTCACTTGAACAGGCACATCTGCTTTTCGCAGAATTGAGAAAGTTTGATGAACTCGGAGCAAAAAGAGTTTTTGTTCGTTCACCGTCCCAGGACGGAGTAGGTCTTGGAGTATATAACAGACTTCTCAGAGCCGCGGCATTTAAGGTTATCAATCCGCCAGTGATTTACGGTCTGACAGGTCAGACAGGTGCAGGAAAAACCACAGTTTCCGAAGAGCTTAAAGAAAAAGGATATTTTGTAATTGACTGTGATCTTACAGCAAGAAAAGTTGTTGAAAAAGGCTCTCCCGTTCTTGATGAGCTGAAAACAGTATTCGGAGAAAATATACTCAATGAAAAAGGCGAGCTTATCCGTTCGACACTTGCTGAAAAAGCATTCGCAAATGAAGAAAACCGGCAAAAGCTTAATTCAATAACTCATCCTGCGATAACAAAGGCTGTTATAAACCAGATTAGAAACAGCTTTTCACAAAAGTACAAGGGCGTTATTATTGACGCGGCGGCAATCTTCGACAGTGAGCTTATTCGTTACTGTTCAAGAATGATTGTTGTTGTCGCTCCCGAAGCTGAACGTCTTGACCGTATTATTAAGCGTGACGGAATTGATGTTCAGGCGGCAATGCTGAGAATAAAAGCCCAGCCCGATGAGAAATACTATAAGGAAAGGGCGGATATTCTTATCCGCAATTACAAACCATATACTATTTCCGATGAGCTGAGTGAATTATAAGACAAACTAAATGCGGAAATTGTCGCATTTATGGTATAAAATGGTAATTTTTTATTTTTTATACAGGAGGACTAACTATGAGTGAAACAAAAACAGAAGTTGAACTTCTTCAGGAAAAACTTCTTATGGAAAAAAAGCACGTTGCACAGGTAATTGACGATGCTGAATATCAGAAAGCAATGGATTTTGCAGAGGGATATAAAAAATTTCTCAATGACTGCAAGACAGAACGCGAGGTTGCAAAGTTTGTTGTTGCCGAGGCTGAAAAAAGAGGCTTTGTTCCCTTTGACAAATTCGGAAGCTATAAAGAAGGTGATAAGGTTTACTATCTCAACCGTAAAAAGGCTGTAATTCTTGCGGTTATTGGTAAGAATAGTATCAGTGAGGGCGCACATATTGCTGCCGCTCATATCGACTCACCCAGACTTGACCTCAAACCGAATCCGCTCTATGAATCAAATGAAATTGCTCTTTTCAAAACACACTATTACGGCGGAATCAAAAAATATCAGTGGACAACAATTCCTCTTTCACTTCACGGCATAATCGTTCGCAAGGACGGTACTGAGATTGAGGTAAGCATCGGTGAAAAAGAGGGCGAGCCTCAGTTCATCATTTCAGATATTCTCCCCCACCTTTCAAAAGAGCAGGACAAGAGAACGCTTGACGGCGGTATTCTCGGTGAAGAGCTTAATATTATTGTCGGTTCCCGTCCGTTCAAATCAGACAAGGGCAGTGAGCTTGTGAAGCTTAACATTCTCAAACTCCTCAATGAAAAGTACGGTATCACAGAGGAGGATTTCCTTACAGCTGAGCTTGAAGCTGTTCCTGCAGCAAAGGTAAACGACATCGGATTTGACAGAAGCCTTGTAGGCGGATACGGCCATGATGACCGAGTTTGCGCTTATCCCGAAGTTATGGCAATTTTTGACCTTGATGAAATTCCCGAGCATACAGCCATCGCTGTTCTTGCAGACAAAGAAGAAACAGGTTCAGACGGTAATACAGGACTTAATTCTTCATATCTTCGCTATTTTATTGCTGATCTTGCACGCATGGAAGGTCTTATGGGCAGAGATGTACTTTCAAAGTCAAAGTGTATTTCAGCTGACGTTAACGCTGCTTTTGATCCCACATTCTCCTCTCCTTTTGAAGCAAGAAACGCTTCTTTCCTCAACAAAGGAATTGTTGTAACAAAGTATACAGGCGCACGCGGTAAGGGAGGAACATCAGATGCAAGCGCAGAATTTGTCGGCTATGTCACACGAGTTTTCAATAACGCTGATGTATGCTGGCAGATGGGTGAGCTCGGAGCTGTTGACGCAGGCGGTGGCGGAACAGTTGCAAAATACGTTGCAAATATGGATATTGATGTTATTGACGTCGGTGTTCCTGTACTTTCAATGCACGCACCGTATGAAGTAATTTCAAAGCTTGATATTTATATGGCAAACAAAGCAACAAAATCATTTTTTATGGCAAATTAAACTAAAGCAGGCGGAAAAATCCGTCTGTTTTTTTTGTTGACTATATTTCTCTATTATGATATTATAAATTAGTATATTTATGTATAGATTATCTTATATCATATAGAGGAGAGACTAATATTGAGAAAGACAGTCATTGAACCTAACGGTAAAAATTTTCAGTATTGGAAAGACATCTGGAATTATCGTGAGCTTGCATTTAACCTTGCAAAAAGAGATATCACAGTAAGATATAAGCAGACAAAAATCGGTCTCGGCTGGGCAATTATTTCACCGATAGTCAATATGGTTATTATGACCTTTATTTTCGGCAATCTTGCAGGACTTAAACCCGACGGTGATGCGCCTTATTTCATAATGGTTTATGCCGGAAGTATTCCATGGGGATTATTTTCATCCTCGGTCACAACTACATCAAGCACATTTATCAGTAATGCAGGAATAATGAAAAAAGTATATTTTCCGAGAATTCTTGCACCGGTAGGAGCTTTGTTCGCAAAAATTTTTGACAGCCTTATTTCAATGTCAATTCTTCTTGTTCTTATGGTTTTTGCAGGATATTTTCCGACATGGAAGTTTATTTTATTTCCTGTTTTTATATTATTAAGCGTTATTCTTGGAATGTCCGCAGGCTTATTCTTATCTGCTTTTAATGTTAAATGGAGAGATATTCAACAAGCAATACCTTTTCTCATTTCTATTGCACAGTATCTTACTCCCGTTATGTATTCAATAGAAACTATTCCTGATAAATATCGTTTACTCTATTCATTAAATCCCGCAACAGGTGCTGTCCACGCATTTAAATGGTGCATAATAAAAGAAATACCCTTTGACTTTACATCATTTTTTATTATGCTGGCATGGATTGTAGTTTTAATACCTTTAGGAATAATATCTTTTAGAAAAACAGAACGTACTTTTGTTGATATAGTGTGAGGTACTGAAAATGAACGAAAAACCTGTTGTACTTAAAATTGAAAATGTAAAAAAACGCTATATGATTAAGCGTATAGAGGATAAAAATTTAAATAAATCTGAAAAATTTAAAAAAGGACTAAAAAATTTCTTTTCATCAAAATCTTCAAAAGAACCCTTTTATGCTTTAAACGGAGTTTCATTTGAAGTCAGACAAGGAGAAAAAGTCGGAATAATCGGAAAAAATGGTGCAGGAAAATCTACACTTCTTAAAAATATTTCAAGAATCACAGAACCGACAGACGGTCGTATCGAGTTTTTAGGTAAAATATCTTCAATGCTTGAGGTAGGTACCGGATTTAACGGTGAACTTACAGGACGTGAAAATGTTTATCTTAACGGTGCAATTCTCGGAATGACAAAAGCGGAGGTTGACAAAAAATTTGATGATATTCTTGAATTTTCCGAAGTTGGAAAATTCATTGATACTCCCGTAAAAAGATATTCAAGCGGTATGTTTGTCCGTCTTGCATTTGCAGTTGCTGCAAATCTTGAATCGGATATTCTACTTGTTGATGAAGTTCTTGCTGTCGGTGATACAAGATTCCAAAAAAAATGTATCAACAAAATGCTTGAAATAGCATCAAGCGGAAGAACTATCCTTTTTGTAAGTCATCAGATGAATACAATTCGCCAGCTCTGTGACAGAGTTATTGTTCTTAAAGAAGGTAAAGTAATTTTTGACGGTGATGTTGAAGAAGGAATTAAAATTTATAATGACGATTCAAATATTGAAAAGAAAAATCATTATGATTACAGTAATACACCGCGTATTCAAACTTTTATCAATAATCATTCAGAAATTAAAACGCTTGATATTTTAAATAGCGATAATTGTATATACGGTATAAATGATCCTATTGAGTTTAATATTCACTGTAAGACAAAAAAAGAAAATATAGGTGATATTTCTTTAAGAATATCCATATGGAGAGAAGATGAAACTCCGGTATCATCATTTTTTTCAAAGCCCTTTACAAATATAAATACAATTACAGATTTTAATGTAAAGGTTAAAATTAAAGAACATAATCTTGCTCCGGGACTTTATAGAGTCATTCTTACTCTTTGTGGCAACTCATCAAATAAATTCTGTGTGGATGATATGGATAATATTTATCCCGCTTTTGTTTTTGAAATTCTCAATAAAGACGGAACCTCTCATCAATGGGCACGTGTCTGGGGAAATAGTGAAATTAAAGATGTTGATGTAAGTATTATTTGATTAAAACAAGAAAGAAGGTTATTCTATTGAAAAAAATATTACTTTTTTTCTGGAATCAACTAATTTACACAAAGAATAAGCTTAATGATAATTTTCACTGCATTACAGATTTTTTTTATCAAAAAAGACACAATCCACCAGAAATTATGTCATGTGAAGAAACTGTTAAATATATTCTCAGAACCGGTTGTTCTGTTTCACGCTTTGGTGATGCGGAAGTTAAACTGATTTCGGGAAGAAATGTTTGCTATCAGGTTTCAACTCAGGAAATTCGTGACAGATTAAATCAAGTAATTGGTTCTGATAAGAAAAATCTCCTTGTATGTATTCCATCAGTTTTTTCGGATAATCAGTTATCTGATCAGATTGATTCAGCAAAAAAGTTTTGGAAACATCACCTTTCTTATTGCAGAAAATATTGGTATCAATATTTAATTAAAGATAAAACCTACGGTAATGCTTTTATTTCAAGATGTTATATAAACGTCAGAAATAAAGACAGAGAAAATATTTCAAATTATTTTTCTCTTGTCAAAAGAATATGGAACAAAAAAAATATAATTGTTGTTGAAGGTGAAAAAAGCAGACTCGGAATGGGTAACGATCTTTTTGATAATGCAAAAAGCGTTAAAAGAATTTTAGGTCCATCAGATCAGGGATATTCAAAGTACAATGAATTACTTGAAGAAATAAAGAAACAGGATAAAAGTTCACTCATTCTTCTCGCTCTCGGTCCTACTGCAACCATTCTTCCTTTTGATCTTTGCGATTTAGGCTATCAGGCTATTGATATCGGTAATATTGACACTGAATATGAATGGTTTAAAATGAACGCTTCTGAAAAAATTCCTATTAAAAACAAAATGGTTTATGAGGCAGGAAAAGGAAAAGGCGTCGGCGATGTTGATGACGAAAAATATAACAGCGAAATAATTTCAAAAATTTTATAAATTCACTTGATATATAAAGCAAAATATATTATAATATGAGAGATATTGCAGGCGATTATTCGAAGCATTATTTCAGTCATGTGGTGTGTTGGTCCTGTGCGACGGGGTGCCACGAACCATGTCAGGCGGGGAACCGAGCAGCATTAAGAGGTTAACACCGTGCGACACAGTACGGCCTGCGCACCATATGACTGAGATAATGCTTTTTTTATTTTTCTTTGAGAGGAGTGTTTTTATGTACAGAGTTCTTTACCGTAAATGGCGTCCGCAGACCTTTGCAGATGTTGTCGGACAGGAACATATCACATCCACTCTTTCAAACGAAATTGAAACAGGTAAAGTTTCACACGCTTATCTTTTCACAGGCTCAAGAGGTACAGGAAAAACTACCTGTGCAAAGATTCTTTCAAAAGCTGTCAACTGCCTTCATCCTGTTAACGGAAATCCTTGCAATGAATGTGAAATCTGCCGCGGAATTGATGACGGTTCTATTCTTGATGTAATTGAGATTGACGCTGCAAGTAACAACGGTGTTGATAATATCCGTGATCTTCGTGAGGAAGCAAACTATACTCCGGTTCATACAAAATACAGAGTATATATAATTGATGAAGTTCATATGCTTTCCATCGGTGCATTCAATGCACTTTTAAAGACACTTGAAGAGCCTCCCGAGCACGTTAAATTTATTCTTGCCACAACAGAAATTCATAAGCTTCCTGCGACAATTCTTTCAAGATGTCAGCGCTTTGATTTTCACAGAATCACACCCGAAAGTATTAAAGAAAGACTTAAATACGTTGCAGAACAGGAAAGCATTGTACTTGAGGACGATGCAGCTCTTCTTATTGCAAGAATTGCAGACGGTGCAATGCGTGATGCTCTTTCAATTCTTGACAGGTGCTCCGGTATTGAAAATCATATTACTTCCGAAACAGTAAGTAATGCCGCAGGACTTGCAGGCAAGAGTTATCTTTTTGAGCTTGTTGATAATATTAACGAAAATAATCCTTCAGAGGTTCTTTCACTTATCGGAAAGCTTCATAATGATTCCTGTGATATGGAACGTCTCTGCTCAGAGTTAATCAATCATTACAGAAATCTTATGATAATTAAAACTGTAAAAAATCCGAAAAATCTTATTATCTGTACAGATAATGATTTTAAAAATTATAATAAGCAAGCAGAGAAAACTACTCTATATAAAATTCTTTACTGTATTTCTGAGCTTGAAAACACACTTTCAATAATAAAAAACTCTCAAAATAAAAGAACTGACATGGAAATGGGAGCTGTAAAACTTTCCGTTCCAAACATTTCTTCAGACAACAGCGCTTTAATTTCAAGAATAGAAGCTCTTGAAAAAGTTATAAAAAGCGGTACATTTTCAGTTGTAAAGCGTGAAGAAAAACCCGTTGAAAAAGAAACAGAAAAATCTGAAGAAAAAGCAATTGAAAAGCCTAAAATCAATCAGAGAAAAAATGAAACTCAAAATATCAATCCCGACGAAGATGTTCTTTTTCTTCAATGGGGTGATGTTATGGAAAATATTAACGTAACAGATAAACCGCTCATAGGAATTTTAGGTACATCTTCCGCATATATCCGCGGTGATTTTCTTCTTATTAAGTGCGACAATCCTGTTTTTTCACAGTTCATTCGTCAAAACAATCATGCATCTGCTATAAAGAAAGCTGTTTTTGATGTCACAGGTAAAAAATACAGGCTTGGAATTTATAAATCAGATGATAGTAAAAAATCTTCTTCTGATCCGCTTGCAGAACTGATAAATAAAATCAATAACTAAGGTGATATTATGGCTCCGAAAATCAGCATAATTGTTCCTGCTTTTAATGAAGAAAAATATATATCACGCTGCCTTGACAGTATTTTAACTCAGACATTTTCTGATTTTGAAGTTATTTGTATTGATGACGGAAGTACAGATAATACTTTTAAGATTTTAACTGAATATTCAGAAAAAGATTCGCGTATTATTCCTTTGAAAAATTCGGGTAAAGGTGTTTCTTCTGCAAGAAATTTCGGAATTGAAAATTCACATGGCGAATATATCGGTTTTGTTGATTCTGATGATTTTATACAACCTCAGATGTATGAATTTTTATATAAAGCTTTATCAGAAAATAATGGAGATATGGCAATCTGCGGATGTAAAAGAACAGGAGTACAGAATAATATTTTTTTTGAATATAATTACAAAGAATATTCAGCAACTGAATTGATAAACGAATATAAAATTGATTCATTTCTCTGTATATGGACTAAACTTATAAAAAAAGAAATATTAAAGAATAAAATCAGATTTGAGAATTTCAGAATAGGTGAAGATTCACTTTTCTGCTCAAATCTGTGGATAAATTCTTCAAAAGTTTTATTTGTAGATTTACCTCTCTATAATTATTTTACAAATCCAAACGGTGTTTTCAGTAATAATCTTTCAAGTGAAAAATGGCTTGATCAAATAAGAACACATTATCTCGCTTTTAAAAATTTTACAGACTATAAAGAAAATTATCCATCCGTCTGGTTTTTAGAAAACGGCATAAAATTTCTTTTGTCATACAGACTTTTTTCAAAGAAAAATAAAGATAAAAACAACAAAAAAGAAATAAGAAAATTATATAAAAAATATTTTAAAGAATATAAGAATTGCAGTGATATTTCACTTGCAAACAAAATCTATGTATTTATTTCCTACCATTTTCCGCTTCTTTACGAGGTTCGCAGAAAATTGCTGGATAAAACAATAAGATAAATTTGAAAGGACAATGTAAAATGAAAGCAAGAATACCAGGTGCTCAGAGTCAGGGCAATATGATGAAACAGATTCAGAAAATGCAGGAGGATATGGAAAGAATTCAGGCTGAAGTAGAAGCAACAGAATTTACTTCTTCTGTTGGCGGCGGTGCTGTTGAAGTTACAGTAAACGGCTCACACGAAGTTCTTTCAATCAAAATGCAGCCTGATGTTGTAGACCCCGAAGATATCGAAATGCTTGAGGATCTTATTATTTCTGCACTTAATGAGAGCATTAAAAAGGCTAATGATGCAATGGACAAAGGAATGGAAAAGGCTAAAGGCGGTCTTTCAATTCCGGGAATTCTGTAATGGCACGCAGCGTTGTACCTCTTGCCAATCTGATTGAACAGTTTGAGCGACTGCCCGGAATCGGACACAAGAGTGCTCAGAAGCTCGCATTTTATATTTTGAGTATGACAGACACAGAAGCAAAGAAATTTGCTGATACAATAATGATGGCTCATGAAAAGATTCACCGTTGTAAGACCTGCTGTGACCTTACAGACGGAGAATATTGCAATATTTGCCTTGACGGTCAGCGTGACCGCTCTGTTATATGTGTTGTCGAGAATTCAAAGGATGTTATCGCTATTGAGCGTACTCACGAATATACAGGCTTATATCACGTTCTTCAGGGCGCAATTTCACCTATGAACGGCATTGGACCAGATGAAATAACTGTAAAAGAGCTTTTATCGCGTCTTTCTGACGATAAAATTGAAGAAATCATTATGGCAACCAATCCGACAGTTGAGGGTGAAGCCACAGCTATGTATATTTCAAGACTTATAAAACCTATGGGTATTAAAGTTTCACGTCTTGCATATGGTGTTCCCGTCGGTGCTGACCTCGAATATGCCGACGAAATAACACTTTCACGTGCTATTGAAGGCCGTCAGATTCTTTAAAATTTTTAACCGTATTTTAAACATTCTTTCCACATACTTCCACACTTTCAACTTTGACTTTTTTATAACAAATTTTTCCACAAATTTTAAACTTTTCAAAATTGAAAGATTTTTCTCAGAAATTCTTATATATCAGGACTTTCTGAGTTTTCCACACTTTAAACACCCCCTACTGATAATACTATAATAATTATATCATTTATTTAATAAAACCCGCTTGAGGAGGAATTTCAATGAAATTCATATGCGAAACTTCATCACTTTCCACAGCCTGCCAGAATGTTCAGCGAGCTGTATCTGCAAAGTCATCTATTCCCGGTGCAGAAGGTATTTTTATTAAGGCTGTTAATAACGAGCTTACTCTTACCGGATATGATCTTGAAATAGGAATCAATACAACAATTTATGCAAAAGTTGAAGAAGCAGGTTCTATTGTTTTAAATGCAAAAGTTCTCTGCGAAATTTTAAGAAGAATTCCTAATCAGACAATAACAATTGAAAGCGATGAAAGAAATTTTGCTGTTCTCCGAAGCGGAGATATTAAATATGAGATTATGGGAATTTCAGCAGACGAATTTCCCGAGCTTCCCTCTGTTCAAGGCGGTTTCAACATTGAAATGGACAGAAAAGTTCTTAATGATATGGTAAAACAGACAATTTTTGCAGTTGCTGTTACAGATCAGAAGGTTGTTTATACAGGAATTAAATTTGAAATCGGTAACGGTGAAATAAAGCTTATTGCAGTTGACGGTTTCAGAATGGCAATCCGTACTGAAAAAATTGATTATAACGGAGAAGAAATAACTTTTATTGTACCTGCAAAAACAATGGCTGAGATTATGAAGCTTTCTCTTGAGGAAAATGAAGAAGATGAAAGCATTATAAACATTGGAATCGGCAAACGTCATATAATTTTTGAAGTAAACGGCTACAGTGTCATTTCCCGTCTTCTTGAGGGTGAGTTTTTAAATTATAAGGCAACTATCCCTGTTTCAGTCGCAACTACTGTCGAGGTTGATACAAAGAGCATTATTGACAGTATTGAAAGAACATCACTTATCATTACCGACAGAACAAAAAGTCTTATCAACTGTGTATTCGATACTGATTTTATCAGAATTTCAAGCATCACTTCAATAGGAACTGCGAATGATAAAGTGCCTGCTGATGTTGAAGGTAACAGAGTTGAAATTGGTTTCAATAATAGGTATCTTCTTGATGCTCTTAAGGCTTGTAATACAGACAGAGTTAAGATTCAGCTCAATGGTTCTATCTCCCCTATTCTCATTCTTCCTACTGAGGGTGAAGAATTTATATTCCTTGTTCTTCCTGTGAGGTTGAAGAAAAATGATTGATAAGAGAAAGATTAAATTAAAAGTTAAAGAAAAACCTGTTATAACAAAGTCTATTCAGACCGAATTTATCAGACTTGATTCGTTTTTAAAGCTTTGTGATGCGGTTCAGTCAGGCGGTCATGCAAAGATTGTTATTCAGGACGGCGAAATTAAAGTTAACGGTGAGGTTTGTACTCAACGAGGAAAAAAACTTCATTTAGGTGACAAGGTTGAATTTGAAAATAAAATCTACGAGATAGTTTGATATGAATATTGAAAATCATATAATTAAAAATTTCAGAAAT